>JAGOUV010000001.1:0-222279 GCA_018061065.1 Candidatus Altimarinota bacterium
TCGAGTCGCTGTGATACAATGTGTTCGTGAATACATCATGTTCGTTTAAAATATCAATTGTTGGATGCGGAAATGTAGGTGCTACCGCAGCGTATGCATTGTTATTGGAGGATTTCGTGAGCGATCTGACGCTTATTGATGCGAATAAAGATCATGCAGAGGGGATTGCGATGGATTTGGAGCACTCATTGTCATTTACGTCTTTTGTTCGTATTAATTCTTCAGATGATGTTTCAGCATGTGAAGGATCTCAGTTGATTATTATTACAGCGGGTAAAAAACAACAGCCAGGCCAAACGCGATTGGATTTAGCAAAAGCTAATAAAGCTTTATTTGAAGAGCTTATTCCACGAATTGTAAAAGCTGCTCCACAGGCACTTTTGATGATCGTCAGCAATCCGGTGGATGTCATGACGTATAGCGCATTGAAGATTTCTGGTTACGCTCCACGGCAAGTATTTGGTACGGGAACGGCACTCGATAGTGCACGTCTTCAGTTCCATATCTCAGAAAAATTGATGATCAATCCCCGCAGTATCGATGCCTATATTATGGGTGAGCACGGTGACTCTTCTTTCCCGGTTTGGAGCAGCGCGAATGTCTTAGGAAAACCTTTAAAAGATATGGAAGGATTTAATCAAACTATTGCGGACGAATGTTACGAAAAAACTAAGACAGCGGCATATCGCATTATTCACGATATTGGCTTCACTGCTTACTCTATCGCCACCACCATACGAGAAATTTCACGCGCTATTTTTCAGGATCGCAATGAGGTGTTTATGCTTTCAACATTGATTAAAGGATACTATGGTCACTCGGACGTGTGTGTCAGCATGCCCTGTGTGATTGGCCGAGGTGGTATTGTAAAGACCATCGACGTACCGTTGGATGCGCATGAGCAAGAATTATTACAAAAAAGTGTTGAGACGGTGCGCAGTTACAATACAAAGTAACGGAAGAGGTGTAGTGTGGTAATAACTAATATGATTATCTTAATTAATTGGTTTTTGCTCGCTTTAGCCATTCTCGCTTCTGCGTATTTACTGCCGGGCGTGCAGATAGCTGGTTTTTCCGCGGCGCTCATTACGGCACTTGTTATCGGTATTTTGAATTTATTGATTAAGCCGCTCTTGGTGTTGCTCACGCTTCCCATAAATATTTTGACTCTCGGTCTTTTTACTTTTGTGATCAACGGACTGCTCATAGTCCTCGCCTCCAAAATCGTCTCCGGCTTTCACGTCGACGGTTTTTTGATCGCTATGCTTTTTGCCATCATTTTATCTGTCGTGCATACGATTTTTCAGAGCATCGTGGTTAAATAAAAAGCCCCGCCAGCATTAGTTGCATTATTTATTAAATATGGTATAATATATTTAATATCAGCTAACAAAAACAAATATGAAGAAGAGGGATATCTATATTTCCGTTGTTGTCGCAGTCTTTATTACTGTGGGTGTAGCGCTTTTGTCTTTTAAGGGAGGAATGTTCCAGGGAGCAGCGAATAATGTACTTCCCGGAAGTCGAGAAGATGCTATGCGAACGTGCCGAGATGTACGTGCATGGTTTGATCAAGGTGTTCTTACTTCTCAGCATCCTGATATGGTGAAGTATATTGTGAAATGTCAAAATGCAGGGCTCTGGAATGTTGTTCGCCCTGTAGCACCTGTCCAAACTCCTCAGCAAATATGTGCACAAGTGCAGGCATGGGATAACCAGGGAGTGCTTACCGCACAGCATCCTGAGATGGTTTACTATATTGCCAAATGTAAAAATGCTCGGTTGTGGAACCAGCCAGTTCCGCTCCCCGTAGTTACTGCACAGCGCTGTGCACAGATTCAGAAATGGATTTTACTAGATGTTTTTACAAGCCAACATTCGGACTCATATGCTGATTTGCATGCTTGTAGAGATCAATTCCCTAATATTGTTACGCGTTAATATCACTACGCGCTAAACACATATTTAAATTATCCAGGGCCGTAAAAAAGCCCTGGTTTTTTTTAATCGATTTCCAATTTGCGGGAGCCATTGAGAAGAGTTTCTCATAAGCAAAAATCGATTCACCACAATTACCTTTTTCAAAAGCAGCATCCCCGCGTTCGCTCCAGACAATTGCAGAGTTCGGTGCCTTTTCCACTGCCATATCAAACTCTCCACGTGCAAGGTAGTATTGAAAACTCTTGTTGCTAATCTTGCCTAATTCTTCAACATAATCGCTAGGCAGCGTTTTTTCATATAGCACCGCTAAACTTCTATAGAGGTAGCTATAGTGTGGGCTTATAGTTAGTGATGTATTAAATGTTTGCAATGCAGCAGTAGGATTCTCTATATAGTCGCGTATGCCGTTGCTAAAGATGCGATCAGTCTGAATGAGACGGTTGCTATGCGTAATCGCAAGAATGGCACATACAATAAAACTAATGCCTAACAGGACGGTAGTGCTGCGTGAAAAACTATACTGCATTACGGAAAACGTGAGGGTGTTTATGAGCAAAATACTTAAAAATCCTAGGAAAAAAATGATATGTGTGGCAAGTGAAAACCCAAATTGAATTGATATAATATAGGCAACTAGCCCAAAAAAAGTTGATTGTGATAGTGGGTTGCTGAGTCGCTTGGTGAAATAGAGAAAAACGAGATAGATGAGTACCACTACCCAGAGCGCTAGTCCTAGAATGCCGCGTGTTAGAAGTGTATCGAGGAGTGCATTGTGTGTACGATCAGGAATATCACTCATCGGCTCATATATATAAATATCTGCAGAGAGCGTTTTTTGTGCAGTTTGATAATAGGTTTCGGGGCCGCTTCCGAGCACAGGATGATCGGCAATAAGGGGAAGTGCACTTTCCCAGAGAACTTGTCGCGTACCTACTGATCGTAGATCAAATTGGGTGCTGAGTAGGATGATGATTGCTCCAAGAATAGCACCAATAATTAGCACTGCTCGCTGCCAGTTTTTTCTCAAGAGATACAGTGTCCAAAACATCCCCGCTATTCCCAAGGCTATGAGTGATGCACGATTTCTTGTGAGTACAAGGGCAAAAATGGTCACAAGAGAATTTGCCACTGCAAGGATGAAATATATATTTTTCTTATGCCACAGTTTTTGAACAAAGAATAAACTCGAAAAAATGGGGAATAATAAAAATTGTCCAAGGAAGTTAGGACTTCCGACCATGGCGTAGCTGCGCTCGCCATAAAATAATGTGCCAATACCACTCCAGGGCTGAGCAAAAAACCACTGTACGATGGCTACTATGGAAATAATTCCTCCAATCACTGTCGTAATTAATAAAAAGCGCTCTTGTAGATTTTTGTTTTGTAAAAGTTGTAGTGATGTGATGAAAAAGATGCCATATACAGCGTGGGTTATTAAGCCCTGAAGTCGTTCGTAGCTTCCCCAGAAACTTTCAATTGGGGCAATTGAGAATAGTGTGGAGAAAATAAACGACGTGCACCAAAGTCCAAAAATAATTGAAATATATTTGTTAATAAATAGGGAATATTTATTTTTTTCAAAGACAATAATGGCAGCTAAGCCTAGTAGTAGCCCTGTAACGAGAAAAAGCCAGCTCTGTTTAGGAAGCTCATACGTATTAATTCCGCCCCACGGATTGTAGATAAACGCTACAAATAATAAAGAGAAATACACTGAAACGAAAATTTTCCTGAGCATGTTTGTGCCCATGCTAACCTGATTGCAAACCTTTCTCAAGCGGCACTGGATGAGAGCGGTGAATCGTATCGGTGTGTTGTGATAAACTGGCAGTATGAAGATGCTCGATGAGTTTAAGAAATTTGCGGTGAAGGGGAATGTCGTTGATCTTGCGATTGGTGTGATTATTGGTGCTGGATTCGGGAAAATCGTCACCTCGCTGGTGGATGACATAATTATGCCGGCGATTGGATTTATTTTGGGAAGAATTAAATTTACTGATTATAAGTTGCAGTTGTCCGATTCGGTATCGATCAACTATGGAAATTTCCTGCAGATTTCGTTTAACTTTCTCATCATCGCATTTTCAATGTTCATGGTGGTGAAGGTGATGAATCGCATTAAAGATCGAGAAAAGAAGAAAGAAGAAAAAGCCGCCAAAGTCGAGATGAGCAAAGATACGGAGCTACTGACTGAGATTCGGGATTTGCTGAAGGAGGGGAGGGAGTAGGGTGGTGGAATCCCCACAATGTATCGATACAATCTTATTGACCAAAGTCAAATCTAGGAATACGATCGGGTCGATATGAACTTTTTCCGCGCACAACAGACACATATGATGATGCATCACATGCCCGAGAAGCACTCGCGGAAGAGTTAGCATAATCATATAAATGCTCATTCAATCCTGCGAGGGCTCTCCTCGCAGGATTTTTTTGTATGTAATTTTTATCACTATGAATCCCACTTCATCAATCAGAGACCAAGCTTGCCCCAACGAACGGTGTATTTTTTATAAGCAGAAATTGGCCGGCAATGTTATTTCTCATGGTAGGAGTTATGCGCGCTTTAAATGTAATAAATGCGGTAAGACGTGGGTGGCTTCGCGCTATGAATTTTCCTATGGATTTAGGAAGAATATTTCGCAACTTGAATCTGCACGTGAATTATTTGCACAAAATATAAGCATTAGAAAAACTGCTCAAGCGGTCGGGATTTGTCCCGGAACGGCACAGCGATGGAAACATATGTTTGTGCACATGCCGGTGCGGCGAGGGCCATAATAATCCTTAACAGGATGCCCTTGTCGCGTAGCAGTAATTTTTACTTTTATTTTGTTATCTATTTATATATGTCTGAAATTAAGGAGCAGGGTGAGCCACAAATTCGTAGATTTCCGGGTACGCCGGTGACGGGGGAGATACTAAAAAACATCCTGGAAATTAAGAGGAAAAATGAGCAAAAGAATTCCGAGAATAGATGGGAACAAGCCGGCTTTGCTATCAAGCTTTTTACTAAAGATGGTGATGAACGGACAATAAGCCTGCATCCATCAGATCCGAGGAAATTGCTTATCCGCGGGCCACGTTTTAGTAATGAAGTTGATCCTGATCAGCCAGAGACATTTGAATTATTAGAGTTGGTAATTCAGGATCGCTCACTACTTGGAGCTATAGAAGGCGGCTCAACTGACGATTGGTTAGATAAAATCAGAACTGAAGTAAGAAAACAGCAAGGCAATAATTTCCCAGGCATTGGAGGGCTTGGTCTGGGTTGAAAAGGGTGAGTGCGTGCAGGGGCTCGGCCGGAGGCCGAGCCCCTGCGGTTACTTTCTAAACGTCTATATCTATGTCAGAAAAAGAACTCATCACCGTACTAAAAGATGGCCTCCCCAGCTATGGCGAACGTCAACTTCAGCAACATTATCTGCAAGAAATGTATCGTGATACTAAAGCTTCCCGAAACTTATTTGAAGAGCGAATTGATCAGCGTTCGTACTCAAATTCACATCAAGATGGTCCCTATGAATTAGAAATCTCACTTGATGATTCTGAGATGGTTGGGGAGCTCCAAAGAATCGGTGATGCGGCTATGGCGCAAGCTGGCCAAACTGTTATTGCAAACAGACATTTGGGAAGTATCGCAAATTTCACGGAAAGTTCAGCGCAGACGGGTTTGCAGTCGCTTCAACAGTTAACATTAGTGCGAAGAGGGACGGATGTTTTACCGGAAATAGAGGTGCGTCTCTGTGAGCTTACTGAAGCCTCATATGGGAATATGGCAGCTACGATCATGGCTGCAGGTCTTGTATATTGTAAATTGGATGCGGTGCAATGCGCGGTTGAGCAGATGAATGACGGCATTAGGGGATTGTCGTATCAAATGGGGGATATTGCCGATGGCATTACCGATCTTGCATGTGAAGTTGCAGATGGTTTTGAGATGACAAATGAGAATCTGGAGAACATTCACGGCGACATGCTGGATGGGTTTGACGATGTGAATGATAATTTGGAAGTTATACACGATGATATGGTCGCAGGGCATCGCGCGATTGTTATCACCGTTGCACAGTGTGCGGCTGCACTTCGGGATACCATGCTCGATGGTTTTGATTCCCTGGCTCAGGGAATCGATGTTTTGCGTCACGAGCAACATCAGGCACTGACTGCAATTGCATTTGTATTGCAAGATTTTAATACTCAACAAGAACGCAGGCACGGCGAGCTGGTGGGTGCGATCACCACCGTCGCGGAAAATCGCAATGCGCTTGAGGCGGATGAAAAATATCGTTTTGCTCTCACTCAATACAAGGTCGGAAATTATCGAAAAGCGCTCGCTGAACTAAATAAAGCATTAGAAGCCCAAACTACACATCTTCCCAGTTTATTGCTCTATGCCCAGATAGCTGCCTCCCGCGCCGATTGGCGCAATGCAAAAGATACTTATTTTTATGCCTCAAAGATTGCACTCCTGCAGCGCGATACAAAGGCGTATGAATTGGCAATTTTGGCTTTAGCGGAGCTGGAAACTAAGCTTGGGAATGGTGATCAGGCACACGCGCTCAAGGGCAAGGCGGTGGAGCAGTGGGGGACGGTAAGCTTCGATGAGGAGGATAAAAAAAGTAATTTCCCAGTCACCTTGTTTTTCGACTACTTTAAAGGAAGTTTGTTCGCTGTGGCTAATAAAATTTGTGATGTTGATTTTGATAAGTCGACGGATCATTTAGATCGCGATGAATTTACAACGTATCCTTTTGAGCCCGAGGCTCACATTAATGTCGATGAAGTAAACGAAAAATATCGTGCAAGAGTTACTGCTTTTATTGATGAATGGAACCAAAAACTGCTTAAAGCACATGAGCAATTACGAGATGAGATCTGGCGATATAATATTCACGGAAAATATAGAAGTTATAAATTTAATACAGCTTACGCTGAAGAATATAAGAAATTTCAACTTATTTGGAAGCAAGAAATGTCCCAATTGGTGGGTGAAGTCCAACATCTTGCAGAAACTGATCCGGATAGTGCTTATCATGTTTTTTTGAATTTTTTCGATTGGCTTAGTGACTTCAAGTCAGATTGGGATAAGGCGATGGAGAGAATTCTCACTGAAGACCCACAGAATTCCTACGGCCTTTTTGTTTCACCAGAACTTAATACACAGCTGCGCCGTTACTTTCTGAATATTCCCGCAGATTCTTTTCATCCTCAAGTGTGGAATATTAAAAGTATTATTCAGTTTGAAAATTTAGATGCCAATATTGAAGAAAATGTACTTGATGATTTTGTTGATACATCCAGGGCTTTTCAGGCTTCCTGTTTTTGGCTTACAAATAGATTAGAAAAGTGCCTCGCTGATCCACGTTTTTCTTCAGATCAAAAGCACAAGGCCATGAAAGCCATTGTCTCAGTCTACAGTTCTTTGTTCGAAGTATATAGCCGATACGAAAAGGGAGATGAGACCGTTATTGCCGCAGGTGAGTTAGTTGATCAACGAGAAAAAATGCAGCTCATCTATAAAGTAATCTACGATGTGGTATGCGGCTTGGAGGGAAATCCTTACACTCTTCATGTACTCGAAGATCGCTTCACCAGAAATACTACGCCTGATAAGCCTGATGAGAGGGACTTTAAGTGGTAATACAATTTACTGTTTGGAGCGGGTAACGGGAATCGAACCCGTATCTCTGCCTTGGCAAGGCAACGTAATAGCCACTATACGATACCCGCTTATGTCCCAACGAAAACCAAAGCTCCACAACTCTACCAGATCTTAATCAAAACTCAATACCACTTCACAATAAATTGCTCCGAAATGCAAATTACTTAAGTTTGAGCTATTAATCCCTGGATCCAGCCTTTTATCTTACAAAATGAAGGTGCATGGGCAATTCCAATCCGCAAAGTACCATAGGGTAATCTCATTGGTGGTCTTTTTCTTTTGCTGGCACTGCTTACCTGTATAAGTGGTTTTCTGAATTTATTAGGTTCAATGCCACAAATCTCTGACCAAAACTTGTTAGCCCTTTCAGTATCAACGTTTGGATGAGTTTGTACTTGTAGTCTAAAACGCTCTTCTGGTACTGAGCAAATCTCTCTAAAAAAACGCATCATTAGTTTGATCATATCTGGATCCGAATTGGAAAATACTGCATTCCATTTTGTTCGTTTATAGCCTTCTGCCCAATATAATGATGTACCAATTATTTTTAATTCACGAGGAGAGATGTTATGGATTTCGCCTTTTGCGCCCTTTTCTAGATTTGAGGAATTGAGCCGGGCTTGAGCAGCTCTTTTTTTATTATATTTAGTGATATTTTGCGCCCAAATTTTTTTAGCGTTACTTTGATTAGTTGTTTTAATGTTTTCTGCATTTGGAATATTCCTCAGCCAAAGGGAGAGAGTACTTTTTGAGCATGGCACGATCTTTTGAATTTCATTGTAAGATTTACCGAGAGTTCTTAGCCGAATTGCCTCTGATTTACGATTTTTAATCATAGAACCGATGGATTATTGCATAAATATACCATGCTACGGTTCGATATATCTAGAATATTGATTTGCTATATATAGACTTGTTTTATAAACTAAGTCCGTTCTGAAAATGCCAAGGTAGCTCAGTGGTAGAGCACGCGCCTAAATCTTTGGGCCGTCTCGCTGAAAGGCGGGAATGAAAATCGGGTGAATTCGGGGAAATCCTATTGCAAAATAGGGCAATCCCGAGCCAAGCAGGAGGGGGTACAAGTTCTCCTGAAGGTGTAGAGACTAGTAGGTGAGTCCCAACAATAATCCTACATAAGCGCCCGACTCCGATTATAATTGGAGATGATATAGTCCGATCCTCAAAGTAATTTGAGAAAAATTGCTCGGAAGAGCGTGGTGTCGGCAGTTCGATCCTGCCCCTTGGCACCAAGTTTAGTACCACAGCCGCTGTTTCAACCTTGTAAAAGGAAAACGGTGGCTTTCAGCATGTCTCTTTTGTTGTTACTATATGCGCGATGAATAAAGAACAAAGCCAGAATCAGCTTGAAAAAAAGGCGGTTGCGATTCCGACAGCTCCTTCTGTTGAGGATGAGCAGCTACGTGAGGGCTATAGCGCGCTGACGCGCGGTGAGCTTGAGACCGCGGTGCGGATTTTTGAAACCTACTATAAAAAATATGGGACGACGATGAGCGGTGAAACCCTTTCGCGCCTCTTAATGGAAATGGCAGATACGCGTTTTCAGTTAGGGGATTATAGCGCGGCGGTTGAATATGCGGAGCGTGTGGTGAAGGCAAAATTCGATGCTGATGCAGCACATGTACTACTGGGGAAAATTTCTTTGGCGCAATTTCAGTTTCGCAAGGCGCAGGGATATTTTGAAAATGCATCGGTTGGTTGTGTGGGACGGCATTTGGGCTTGTGTCTGATGGCGGCGCGCATGCGCCGCACGCAAGAAGCACAGAAGCATCTCAACGCGGCACAAAAAGCAGATACTTTTATGCGCGAAGATCCTGAATTCCAGATTTTATTTATCTATGTGATGTTTTTGCAGGGAGATATTAAGGGCGCTCTCGCGGCAGCGCGTGAGATTGGGCACAAAGTAACCAAGGATCCTACGTTGTTATTATTGGTTGCGGAAATTTTAGTGATTGGGGGACATAGTGGCGAGGCAAATGCGCTTGCACAACAAGCCCAGCAAATGGCTCCGCAGCACGATCAGGTTTTTGCGATCCGTGCGTTGAGTGAAAATGCAGGAGAACATTTTGAGCAGGCCAGGACGCATGCTGAGTTTGCACTTGAACGTAATCCTTATAATGCTTTTGCTCAAACAGTTTTGATGAAATGCGCCTCACGCAGTGGTAATTATGCAGAAGCTGAGCGCAGAGGAATGGCAATTTTAGAAAATTCACCCGAGTATAGTTTGGGTCATGCGAATTTAGGCGATGTGTTTTTTAATCAAGGCCGCTATGAGCTCGCTCGTATTGAGTATGAACAGACGGATGAACACATGGATAGCGTTACTAAAGGAGCCTTACTGCGAAAAGCCCGCACGCGCTACATAGAAGGGGATTATAGCGGCGCTGCACATATATTGGAGCAACTCATCAATATTTATCATACGTACTACGACGACGCGACCTGTGATTTGTTGTTATGTTACGAGGCGATGCGTGAGGACGAGAAAAAAGAAGCGCTCATGGATAAAATGGAGCTGCGCAAAGATTTTTATAAGCGAACTGAATCTTTGTTGGAGAAATTCAATGCGGCCTGAAGTGTCTCAAGGGCGAGTATTCCGCATTTGGCACGAGACGGCCCTAGCTCTGTCCCAAGCCATTCTTCGATGTCCGCTAATTTTAAAGCAGCCACATCGGGAATTGTTTTGTCCTTTGCTTCTTCGGTGAGGATAGATGCGGATGCCATAGAAATCGCGCAACCTTGGCCTTCAAACGAAAGATCTGCAACGGTTTTCTTGTCGGCGCTGAGTTTTACATACATGCGAACGTGATCACCACAGGTGATATTCGCCCCACTATGAGTGACGGTTGCATCCTCCATAACCCGCTTATTGGCGGGGTTTTTATAGAGTTGAATGATGAGCTCACGATATAAATCCATAGCACTTATACTTTAAAAATTTCTTTAACGCGCTTCAAACTTGCAATCGCGTTTTGTATATCTTCTTCTTCGTTGTACATATAAAAACTCATACGCGCAGTTGCGGGAACGCCGAGCCGCTCCATGAGCGGCATGCCACAGTGATGTCCCGCACGAATCGCAATATGATCTTCATTGAGAATTGTGGCGACATCGTGACCATGAACACCATCGACATTAAACGAGATCACGCCGCTACGTTTACTTATATCAAGAGAGCCAAAAATGGTAATTCCGCCTAACTCTTGGAGCGCTTTTATCGCATAGGTGGTGAGCTGTTGCTCGTGACTGCGAATCTTACTTAATCCAATTTTTTGCAGGTACAAAATCGCTGCTCCCAGTCCAATTGCCTCCGCAATCGGTGGTGTCCCGGCCTCAAATTTCCACGGTAGATCATTCCACGTAGATTTCTGCATATGCACTTCTCTAATCATGTCACCGCCTCCAAAAAACGGGCGCATTTGATTCAATATATCTTCTTTTGCATAGAGCACGCCGATGCCCGTTGGGCCGCACATTTTGTGGCCTGAGAAAGCCAGGAAATCGACGTCAAGATACTGCACATCAAGAGCCATGTGGGGCACGCTTTGTGCCGCGTCCACTAATACTTTCACGCCGCTCGCGTGAGCCTTTTGAATGATCGCACGCAACGGGGTAATCATTCCTAACACATTTGAGACGTGCGTTACCGCAATGAGTTTCGTTTTGCGCGTAATTAATTTCGTGAGCTGCTCGTTTTTAAGTTCACCGTCGTCGGTACAATCAATAAACTTTAACTTCAATTTTTTCTCCTGCGCGATAAGTTGCCACGGCACAATATTCGAATGATGCTCTAGAATTGAAAGAATAATTTCGTCTCCTTCTTGCAGAAACTGTTGCCCCCAGCCCTGCGCGATCATATTTATCGCCATTGTCGTGCCGCTGGTAAAAATAATTTCTTTGCTGCTTTTTGCATTAATAAATCCACGTACGATTTCACGAGCACCTTCATAAGCCGCTGTCGCACGCTCACTTATGTCATATAATCCACGATGAATATTCCCGCTATAGCTGGAGTAATACTCATTCATAGCATCGATCACGATTTGCGGTTTTAGACTTGTAGCCGCACTATCAAGGTAGGTGAGCTGAGGCTGTTGTGTAAATATCGGAAAGTCGTTTTTAAACATGAGCAATTTTCTTCTGAAGCAATGCATTAATAATATCTTCGTCATTATTTCCCACACTGAGCGTACTCAAAAATCCTTCTATAATTAATTTTGTGGCCGATGATTCATCGATGCCTCTGCTATTTAAATAAAACATATGCTCATCATCGATACGCGTAACCGATGCAGCGTGTGAGGCGCGCACATCGTTGGTCATAATTTTTAGAGCGGGTATTGCGTGAATTTTTGCCTGAGGACTGAGCAGGATCGTGTGTTCGTGCAAATGCGCATCGCTATCTCCTGCCTTTGGACTCATCTCAATTGCGCCATCAAAGCGCACCTGCGCCTCATCATTCAAAACACCTTTTGCAGTTATAGAGGCTTTCGTATGTTTTGCATCAAGGAATGTTGAAGAAAAAATATCCATTTGTTGTTTTCCGCTGCCAAAGAAAATAGTTTTTTGTGTTGTGCTGCTGCGCTCTCCCACCAAATGCGTCTCGTGAATAAAACTAGGGGAGTTATTACCCAGAAAAACACTGAGCGACTCATACGTCGCGTCTTCTTCTAACATAATTTTCAGAAAATATAATCCATGTTGCGGCGTCTGCTCGCTCATAATCGAGGTAAGTTTCAGCTTCGCGCCTTTTGCTACCGTAATTTCAATCATATTACTGCCCGGATCAAATTCATGCATTTTCAGCTCAAATGTTGTCCCCGGCGCAATAATCATATGCATTTTGCGTCCACTAAATTCGTCAAAAGCACCTCGTATTCTGTTATACGACTGCATGCGCTGGTTTTTCCCTGCGGTGACCGCCAGCGTTTTTATAAGATCATTTTCTGAAAGTGTTTTCCACATAAATGAAAATCAGTGCGAAAAATAATATCAACCAACAGCGCCCAATGTCTCCATCTCAAGCTCAATTAAACGATTCATTTCAACTGCGTATTCCAGTGGCATTGCCTTTACAATCGGCTCAATAAAGCCATTTACAATCATCGCCATCGCTTCATCTTCACTGATACCGCGACTCATCAAATAAAATAACTGCTCCTCACTAATTTTCCCCACAGTCGCCTCATGTCCAATCGAAACATCGTTTTCCGCGATCTTCATATCCGGAATCGTGTCAGAAATAGAGTAGTCATCCAAGATCAATGCATCGCATTTTACTTGTGCCTTTGCGCCGATTGCACCTTTTAGAATATGTAATAATCCGCGATACACCGACGTTCCGCCTCCCTTACTAATACTTTTCATCACCACTTTTGAGGTCGTATGTTTTCCCACATGGATAACTTTTGCGCCCGTGTCTTGAATCTGTCCTTTGTTTGCAAATGCGATTCCAAGATGATCTGCATGCGAATAATCTCCTTTCAAAATACTGCAGGGGTACAACATTGTTGCGCCACTTCCCATATTTCCACCCACCCATTCCATCACGCCGTGTGAGTCCACAATGGCGCGCTTCGTATTAAGGTTATAGGTATTGCGGCTCCAGTTTTCAACGCTTGAGTAGCGGAAGCGTGCGTTCTCTTTTACATAGACTTCAACAAGCCCCGCATGAATCGACGGTGTCTCATATTTTGCTGCAGAACAACCTTCAATATAATTTCCACCCGCGCCTTCTTCTACAATAATAAGCGTGTGTTCAAACTGTCCCATGGAGCTGGCGTTCATGCGGAAATACGCTTGCAGCGGTTTATCAACATGAACTCCTTTTGGAATATAAATAAAAGTACCGCCGCTCCAGACTGCGCCGTGAAGTGCCGCAAATTTGTGATCGTGCATGGTGACACAGCGCATAAAATACTGCTTCACTAAATCCGGATATAACTTGAGTGCGCTGTCCATATCCTCAAAAATCACGCCTTGCGAAGCATATTCTTCTTTGAGTTTGTGATAGACGTTATTGCTTTCGTACTGCGCCCCGGCGCCTGCCAGGTATTTGCGCTCTGCCTCGGGAATTCCCAATTTTTCAAACGTTCGCTTAATTTCATCCGGTACATCTTCCCACTTGGTGGCATTCTGAACTTCACCAGGCTTTGCATAATAAATAATCTCATCAAATTTAAGCCCGGATAAATCGGGTCCCCATGTAGGCAGCGGTTTGGAAAGAAACACCTCAAGGGATTTGAGCCGGTGTTCACGCATCCAATCGGGTTCTTCTTTTTCTTTTGACATACGCTCAACCAATGCCTTGCTCAAGCCTTTTTGCACGCCTGACATATACGCCGTTGAGTCGGCATCATCGAGCGTGTTGCGATTTAAATTGTTTACGTAGTCTAAGGTAACGGTCATAGAATTGATTGATAATCACTCGTCACTAATTGGTGTTCTCTAATCCAGTCATAACCTTCTTTCTCCACTTTTTCACTGAGTTCTGGTCCGCCGGACATGACAATTTTTCCATTGATCATAATGTGCACAAAGTGCGGCTGCACATAATGTAAGATGCGTTGATAATGAGTAATAACGAGCATCCCGCGTTTGGGTGAGGCGAGCTTATTGATGCCCTCACTTACCGTGCGCAATGCATCGACATCCAAGCCCGAATCCGTTTCATCTAGAATGGCAATTTTCGGCTCAAGTAAAGCCATTTGAATAATCTCCACTTTCTTTTTTTCACCACCAGAAAAGCCTTCATTAACTGAGCGATTCATAAAGTTTGCTGCCAATGAAAATTCCTTTAATTTTTCACGCAATAATTTTCTAAACGCCATGGGATGTAATGCTTCCAGTCCGCGCGCCTTACGTACCGCATTCACCGCAGACTGCAAAAATGACGATACGCTGACCCCCGGAATTTCTTTAGGATACTGAAACGCCAAGAAAATTCCTTTTTGTGCGCGCTTATCTGCTTTGAGCGTCGTTAAGTCATCACTTCCCATGGTTATTGTTCCCGCAGTAATTTTGTACTTGGGATGTCCCATAATCGTATTCGCCAAAGTCGATTTACCTGAGCCATTCGGCCCCATTATTGCATGAATCTCCCCCGGTTTAATGGTGAGCGTAACGCCATTGACGATGGCTTTTTCTTCAACGTTTATGTGTAGGTTGTTGATCTGAAACACAAGTAAGAGAGGTTAGTAGTTAGTGATTAGTTGAGTGTGTCGGCGAGCGTCTTGCTGCTTAAATAATTTTTGAGGAGCTCGGTCGCGCCTTGCCAGGTTTGTTTCATACCGCAGCCAGCTTCACAGTGACAGGCATCTTTTTTTTCAGAGCTGCATTTTACGGGTTCCACAGGTCCTTCAAGTGCCTCAAGAACTTGTATGAGAGTGATTTCACTTGGTTTCCTGGTCAGGCTATAGCCACCGCCTTTGCCTTCTTTGCTATTCAATAACCCAGCCTCTTTTAATGTCGTGGCCAATTGAGAAATATACTTGAGTGATAACTTTTTTTCTTCAGCAATCTCACTCAGTGAAACCTGAGCTTTCCCCGCTGCTTGTGCATTAGCAATTGCGGTAAGCATCAAGAGTCCGTAGTCGCCTTTTGTAGATATAGAGAACATAAATTGAACTACTAGTGAAGTAGTAGGAGTATAGGTCTTTGTACCTTAATAATCAAGTCCCAATAAGTAATTAAATTCGTTATACTATCAGCATGTTCCAATCTCCTGGTGCCATTGCGTTAGAACTCGGTCCGCTCATGATTCGCTGGTACGGAATTATGATCGTAACGGGTATCGTATGTGCTTATTTTTTGTCGCGGCATTTAGCAAGAAAGCGCGGAATCGATCCACTCCATATTGAAAATATGGCCTTATGGCTCGTGCTTATAGGTGTTATCGGTGCGCGTCTTTACTATGTGCTTTTTAACCTCTCGTTTTTCCTTGAGCATCCGCTTGATATCGTAAAAATCTGGAATGGGGGACTGGCAATTCACGGTGGATTGATTGCCGGAGCGCTCACTTTTTTCTGGTACTGCAAAAAACATAACATTTCCTTGCTCAATGGCGCGGATGTTTTAGCGCCGGGACTTATTTTGGCACAAGCGATTGGACGGTGGGGAAATTTTTTCAACAGTGAGGCGTTTGGAAGTCCTACAAATCTCCCTTGGAAGGTTTTCATTCCTGTTGATGCGCGTCCATCACAATTTAAAGACATTGAATATTTTCATCCTACGTTTTTATACGAATCACTTTGGAATCTTTTGGTCTTTGTTTTGCTCATGATTTTATTCCGCAGCAGCTATGGGAAAAAACATCCCGGTACCCTTCTTTTTGTTTATATGATCGCCTATTCGATTGGTCGTTTTTTTATAGAAGGATTACGAACTGACAGTCTTTACATTGGACCTTTACGTACTGCACAAGTGGTGAGTTTAATACTGTGTGCCGCAGGAATTATTGGTTTGATTTTGATACGGAAGAGGCATAGCATTAAAGATACCTTTTAAAGGTATTTTTAGTTCTTAACTCCCTTTTCTATGGAGACAAAGTTCTTCTTTAAGCACATGCTGCAACAAGACCAAGAGCGTCTTATGGAGTACTTCGAGAAGAAAATTCCCAAGCTGCAGAAGCTGCTCACGCACTTTTCTCAGGATGACATCATGCTTCAAGTGAAGGGTGAGTATTTTAAGAAGCACAATGCGTTTAATGTGGAAGTAGTTTTAAAGGCAGCGGGCACCACAATTAATTCTAATGAGACAAGTCATTCACTGACAAAGGCGGTTGATTTGGCAAAAGATCGTCTTGAGATGCAAATCAAAAAAGATACTTCGGTATTCACGCGTAAGCATCGCAATATCAAACAGCGCAGTAGCTTGAAGCAATTAGTGCTGCAGGAAGTATAAAAAATGCGAATGCGACGGTAACTTCTAACATGCGCACAACTTTTTTCCCCATCGTTTCGGTGGGGAATTTTGTTATATGCGTAAGATTATAGAGTGCCAATCCATAACTTACAAAAATCAAAAGACTGGCGAGCACTACGCCATCGTGTGTCGCCCAAAAACCGAGCTTTAGAGGTATGAGCATGCTTACACCTGCCATAATACTGACGTGCATTATCTGATCCATTAAAAATCCGATGCCAAAACTTTTAGCATTTTTCTGGAGATGGACTTTTGTCATATCAACCAGAGCGTGAGTAGAAGCGATGACAATTAATCCCGCCCAAACACGAATATCATTTGACCAGACCAAGAGTGCCATTGCAACAAAATGCACACCTGCGTGAATACTGATGCCCGCGACACGATTTTCCTTGAGTCGCACCAGCCATCCGGGCTGGAGTAAATAATCACCGAGTAAATGTGCTACGAAGAGTGGATTCATAAAAAACTAACTAGCTTGGTTGTTCTGTTTTACACGATCTATGAACTCTTGTGAAATTTTTGCTGCCGTTTCGGGCGCATTTTCCATGAGTTTCATGAAAACCTGTTTCTTCAATTCAAAAACTTCACACTCACCGAGGGCAGTTGCCGTTGCGTTGCGTGGCTCCTCAAACACAAAGGCCATCTCACCAAAAAATCCACCGTTAGAAAGTACTGCAACTTCTTTATCATCGCCGATCGGTTGCTTGCGACTAATCCGCACCATTCCATTTTTTAAAATATACATGCATGCATTTTCATCGATTGTCTGTCCTTCCTGAAAAAAAACATGACCTACCGGATAATAGTTCATCGTAATATTCTTAATAATCTCCTCGTGTTGAGCCTCATTAAGCGCCTCAAAGAGGGGAATCTGCTTGATAATAGGGAGCATGCCGGATATATCCATATGCGTTTTGTTTTATATAGTACTATTTTAACATAAATAACGTATATTAGCAATTATCACTTATTTTAGTTTTATTGTAGAATCAACCTGTTATGGCTCAAAAATATGACGCGGTTGCCACCGAACAAAAATGGCAGAAAAAATGGGAAGAGAGTGGCGTACATACGACCGATCTCACCAGCAAAAAGCCCAAGTGGTATAACTTGGTGATGTTTCCGTATCCGTCGGGAGACAAGTTACACGTGGGACACTGGTATAACTACGGACCTGCGGACTCATTTGCGCGCTATAAGAGAATGAATGGCTTCAATGTACTCGAACCGATGGGCTACGATAGCTTTGGTCTGCCTGCGGAAAATTACGCGATCAAGACGGGAACTGCGCCACGCATCAGCACAGAGAAAAATATTGAGTACATGACCAAGCAGCTGACGGTGATTGGCACGATGTATGACTGGGATAAAGCCGTAATTACCTCACGTCCCGATTATTATAAATGGACGCAGTGGTGTTTTTTGGAGTTGTATAAAAAAGGCTTAGCTTACAAGAAAGAAGCTCCCGTGAACTGGTGTCCAAAGGATCAAACTGTGCTTGCCAACGAGCAGGTAAAAGAGGGGATGTGTGATCGTTGTGGCAGTGAGGTGATGCAGAAAAATTTAACACAGTGGTTTTTCAAAATTACTGATTATTGTGAAGATTTATTGAAGCATGAAGGCTTAGATTGGCCTGAGAAAACTAAAATCATGCAGACGAACTGGATTGGAAAGAAGACGGGTATCAATATTGATTATCAAGTAAAGGGTCTGGATGAAAAAATTACCGTTTTTACTACGCGACCTGATACAAATTTTGGTGCAACGTTTTTGGTCGTTGCGCCTGATGGCGTTTTTGTGAAGACACACATGGAAAAATTTCCAAATAAAAAAGATGTTGAGGAATATGTGGAGAAATCATTGCGTAAGACAGAGCTGGAGCGCATGGCTGAGGGCAAAAAAAAGACGGGTGCTTTTACGGGTCTCTATGCTATTAATAATTTAAATGGTCGTGAGATGCCCATTTATGTTGGTGATTTTGTCCTGGGGAATTTTGGTACAGGAAATGTGGTTGCAGTGCCTGCACATGATCTACGCGATTTTGATTTCGCACAGGCGATGAATCTGGATATTATCCGTGTTGTGGTGGGGAAAGATGGCGATGCTTCAGAAATTACCAAAGCAGATCAAGTTCAAGAAGAAGAGGGAACGATGATCAACAGTGATTTTTTGAATGGATTGGATATTCATGTGGCAACGCAGAAAATCATGGATTACCTGGAAGAAAAGGGCTGGGGTAAGCGGATTGTGAGCTATCGTCTGCGCGACTGGCTCTTGTCACGTCAGCGCTACTGGGGTGCGCCGATTCCGATCATCAATTGTGTGAAGTGCGGAGAAGTGCCCGTGCCTGAAAAAGATCTCCCCGTTGTCTTGCCGGAGCAGGGCGTGGATTATTTGCCCAAGGGTAAGGCACCGCTGGCGAGTGTAGATTATTTTATGAACACGCAGTGTCCTACATGTGGTGGCCCCGCAACGCGTGAGCCGGATACGATGGATACATTTGTAGATTCCAGCTGGTACTTCTTGCGCTATCTCTCGCCCAAAAAAGACGATGCTGCCTTTGATCCTGAGTTGATTAAGAAGTGGTTGCCCGTCGATCTGTATATTGGTGGTCCTGAGCACGCCTGTATGCATTTATTGTATGCGCGCTTTATTCATAAAGTGTTGGTCAATGATCGTAAGTCCGAACCTTTTAAGAAGTTGGTGCACCAGGGGTTGATTACGAAAGATGGTGCAAAGATGAGTAAATCAAAGGGCAATGTGGTCTCACCGGACGAGTTTGTTGCAAAGTACGGCAGTGATGTTTTTCGCATATATCTCATGTTCATGGGGCCGTTCACCGATGGTGGTGATTGGAATGATCGAGGTATTACAGGTATCGCGCGCTTTGCGCAGCGCGTCTGGGATATTATGAGTAGCGAAGATCTGAAGGAAGATAACAAGGAGTCTCTACGCGCTATTCATAATGCGATTAAAAAAGTGAGTGAGGATATTGAGACTTTCCACTTCAATACCGCACTCTCGTGTTTTATGGAGCTGGTGAATTTAGTTTTGCATACGGGACTCACGCACGATTCCAAAATGAAGTTTGCTCAGATTATTGCGCCACTGGCACCACACTTAGCTGAAGAAGCTTGGGAATTATTAGGACAAAAAGAGAGCATTTTTACTTCCACATGGCCAACATATGATAAGAGCATGTTGGTGGCAGAGAGCTTTGAGCTCGTGATTCAGGTGAACGGAAAAGTTCGTGGTCGTGTAACTGCATCTATGGGGATCACGGAAAAAGAGGCGATGGAGCTTGCTCATCAGAATGAGGCCACCAAGCCACATATTGATGGCAAAAAAATCGTTAAGGTTATCTACGTACCCAACAAACTGCTGAATATTGTAGCGGTATAAATGAGGTTTCTTAGTATTGAATGATGCCTGCCGCGCGATGAATGAAGAACTGTTTTTCTGAGGTTCCCGCGCGCGCTTTTACATACAACATATTGGCGGAGTTCACGCGATCATTACAGTATAGCGATGTTTTTGCGGTACCTACCTCAAACATAATCACCGCAAAATTATTACACGGTAATTGTGCGTCACTCAGCGCAGTTACTGCCGCGCTACTTGGATTAAAAGTAAATGTTTCCACTGCAAGCTCATCTTGATCAATAATACGATTGGCACTCGATTCTTTTTCGGCAAAAACACGAACGGTATTTTGAGGCTGTTCACCAAATGAAAATACGACACCATACGCACTTATTTTTGCCTCATTGGCGTTGTCTGTATTTTTATTACTAATTGCCAGCGCTCGCGCTCGCTGAACCATAAAAGTCACCTTATCCATGGCATTATTAAGCTGCAGCTGGCTTGTTAGGCTTCGTGAGCCACTCAACGCAGCAGCAGTCAGAATAATAATTATCGTCAGGGATATGAGTATTTCCAGGAGCGTGAAGCCACGGCGATTCATGGGATTATTGTACACTACTCAGTCTTCTCAACGTATTCAGTCTTTTTAAGTATGCCGCCCTTAACTGAGATTTCCCATTTGGCCATTTTAGATCCATCTACGTATTCCTGCTCATTGAGGTGCAATCCACGGAAGCATGACCATGTCACCGTTTCGCCGCTGAGTGAGCCGCTGCATGGATCTACTTCTGCGCCAGTGGCAGTGTTATTAAGCAATTGAATATCTTCATACAGGGTAACGGTATCGTTATAGACGACTGCTAGCGTATCGCGCTTAGTAAAATCAAAAGATACCTCACCGGCAAATTTTCCGTCGCTATAGAGCGTTGGTGTTCCCTGTGGCACCAAATAACCAGAAGCCACATCTACATTTGGTCCCAAATGACATACAGAAAATGCATAAAAATCATTCTTCTCGGTCATCTGAATCTGACGCACAATTTTATTCTCAAGGTTGCGGACGTAGGTAGGAGTATATACGTTGAGATTCAAAGCTTTTCGTAGCTCTTCATCGGCAATAAGTGAGCTCAAAAGATCACCACCAGCGGTATCTCCATTCTGCATACCTGCACAATCGGGTTTTGTTGCAGTATTGGAAATATAAACTGATGGAACCATTCCTGATGAGAATAATGTCCGTGGAATCATCCATTGTTTATAAGCTGAGAAATCCAGTGTTTTTTGTTCTGCAACAGTTACCTGTGCAGTGGTTGTAGCTGATGTTGGGGGAGTCGTTACGGTGGGTGTCTCTGGTGTAACGGGCGCTGTATCAACAGCAATTTTTCCGCATGCACTCAATGCAATCACGGCTAATCCAATTGCGATACCTTTGCTAATCTTATTCATAATGGAGCAATTACTAAAGTAAATTCGCCTTTCGGCTTTTTTTGAGTAAAGTGAGCTTTTGCCTCGGCAATAGTACCACGAAACACTTCTTCAAACTGTTTTGTTAATTCTCGGCAGACGGCAATGCGGCGCTCTCCGCCAAAATACGTCTCAAATTCAGCGAGCGTTTTTTCCATTCGATGCGGTGCTTCATAAATAACAATCGAATACTCGGATGTTGCGAGTGACGTAAGTAGTGTTTTGCGTCCCTTTTTAATAGGTAAAAATCCTAAATATAAAAAGTGATGTGACGGTAGTCCCGAAGCCACAATTGCCGTAGTGACCGCGCTTGCTCCGGGCAGAGAAGTAAGTTCCAGCCCTGCGTTCAGAACCGCTTGAATAAGCCTATATCCGGGGTCTGAAATGCCGGGCGTTCCCGCGTCAGAAATAAGTGCGATATTTTTTCCTTCTCGCAAAAGTTGTATGTAGTTTTCTATCTCATGTTCGGTAGAGTAACTATGGAAGCTGCGTACCTGGTTTTTGATTTCGTACCGGTCGAGCAGTACGCGTGAGTGGCGCGTGTCTTCCGCCAAAATTAACTCTACTTCTTTTAATATGCGTACCCCGCGGTAGGTCATATCTTCTAGATTTCCAATTGGTGTAGGTACGATATACAGCATAATTAACGGCGATGACCGCGCTTAAATAACCCAGGACTGAGAAAGGGGATTGCGATAAGTACAAAAATCACTGCCTGCAAGATTGGAATGAGCAGTCCAATGATTCCAATCATAAGAAGTATAAGACCTAAGCTCATCCGCAGTAGTAATTTCAAGTTTTGATTCATGAATTCAGGATTTCTTCGGCGTAATATTAGGCGGCCTCCAGTACCGAGGGAGGATAATACCATTTTTGGCTTTCCGCAGCAATTTTGCAGGGAGGTTGGCGCAGATTTCACTAAAGCTCGGTAGCTCAGTTTGATCAATCCATTCCCATGTGCGGGGTGCGGTCGTATCAAAGAGTTTCCGCTGAGAAGCGCTTATATTCCCCATCCACACGCTGCCCCATTCTTTTTTGTATGTTTCGATGATTGTTTCAAGTGGTGCAGGTTCAGTATGTTCCAATCCATTCAGCTCAACGACATATACTCCACCGGCATTAATGAGTACGTGAGTGGGCATATCGCACAATACAGCACGCTCCATCCATACGGCTTCCGTGCTCACGCCAAAGAGGGGAATCTTAAGCACATATCCCAATGTTACTGCGGTAGTAATACCACAACGCACTGCAGAAAAAGAACCTGGTCCTTCACAGACAATGATTCGTTTCAGCGCTTTTAGACTTTTCTTTTTGCTCTTCAAAAGTGCCATCACTTCCTTCATGAGTCGCTCGGTTTCTCTGTTGGTGGCAGGCCACACGCGCTGTCCGATAACCTTTTTATTATCAACTAACCCCACAGAGGTCAGTTCATGCGCCGTATCTATAGTCAAAGTTAACACGCCCCCATTATACATGTTGCGCTAAAGAACCTAATTTCTTCGTTTCTTGCTGTCTTTTTGTAACTTCTTATCTTTTTTTTGAAGCAACATCTCGTGCTTTGTTTTCTGCAATCCTATCACTCCGCGTTGTAACCGATGAATCAACTCATCCACTTGTTCGTAACTATATTTGCTCCCACGATTTATATAATGCACGAGCTCGAGACAAATCGACTTCAATGAAAATGCCCCGTTAGGTACCTGCTTGATCTGATTTCCCGGATTAAAATGCTTCGCGCTTTTTTGTTCGGCGCGGTTATCTTTTCTTTCCCCTTCGTTTGGTATTTGTTTCAGAGACATCACTACATAATACCATTTTTAATCTGTTAATTCAATGGCAAGTACTCCAAAATCTCAGGAAATTCGGTATATCCCGCCTCCGCATTAAAATGCCCCGCATTTTCTTTAATTATAAGCCTTCCCCGCAGTTTTTGAGCCACTAATTCGCCGTTCCCTACAGCTACAAAGGGGTCGTCTTTTGAGTGAAAAACGACGAATTCTTGAGCCGTAAGCTCAATGCGATCCCAGTCAAAAGGATGACCCACAAATGGCTTGTCGCCTTCGTAATACTTGATTGGCAAGACTCCTGCCGTAGGCGCTACTTAGATAGCCATCTCAACTTGAACATGCAGCTTTTCCATCACGCGCAGCAGAAATGCTCCCCCAAGACTATGTCCAATAAGCACTGTTTCAGGAGTAATAAGGGGTAGATAGGGTTCCATAACCGCATGCCAATTTTCTGGGGTTTGGTGTTGTGGAGTGGGGAACTGAGGAATAACCACCTCTATGCCCCGCTCTTGGAGTATATTTTTAAGCCATGGAAACCAATTCTCTTGGGGACTCCCGCCCGTTCCATGAAAGATAATAACGCGTTTCATTTCCCGGCAATGGTAGCTACTTTGCTTCTTTTAAACAATATATGAACAGGCCCTAATAAATCCGCAATAAATTTTCCGGCTTTTTTGTTGCACCACTTTTTTTCCTGTACTAGTATTGCTCCACTATGGCTACACAATTTACCGATCAAAATTTCGCAGCACAGACAGGAAAAGGACTCGCTATCGTGGATATGTACGCAGACTGGTGCGGTCCGTGCAAAATGATGGCTCCCGCTTTTGAAGAGCTCGCAAAAAACTATGAAGGCAAAGTTACTATGGGCAAGCTCAATGTAGATGAGAACGGAGAGACACCTATGAAGTTCGGCGTCTCAGGAATTCCTACGCTCGTTTTCTTGAAAGATGGGGTAGAAATCGGTCGCACAGTGGGCTTTCAGTCAAAAGACGCCCTCGATGGGAAGATCAAAGAGATTTTCGCCTTCTAGCTGTTAATTTTTCGCTGCCATTTTTTAGCCTCTCCTACAGCTACTTTGTCTGCCTCGGTATTTTCCTTGTGACCGGCGTGACCCTTTACCCACTTCCACGTAATTTTTTCAAATAGCTCGATAACGGAATCCATCTTTTCCCAGAGATCGAGATTTTTTTTGCGTTTCCAGCCTTGTAGTAAACTTTGAATTACCAAACTTGAGTCGCTGTATACCGTACACGTCTTAACCTCAGGCATATTTTTGTGCAACCAGAAAAGTGCCGCAATAACCGCAGACATCTCCATGCGATTATTAGTCGTCAGCGCCTCACCACCTTTTACAATATGTTTCTGGTCATCCCACTTTATAATCGCCCCAAATCCACCCGGGCCAGGATTGCCCAATGAACTCCCATCAGTAAAAATTTCTACGTGCATGTGCCGCATTATACAGCTCTGCGCAGCTTTGCGATAACCGGATGTAGAACCGCAGCGGGATCAAGAATAACTGCCACTTCAGCAAACTCTTTTGCCGCATCACTGCATCTGGGATAACGATGTTCGGGTCCTTTTTTTAAACACTTAAAAATTACATCAGTTAAATCCGCGCTGGTTGTACGTGGTAACCGACGTGTGGATTGATCCGGAAAAACAGTTTCGTGTCGGTCAAATCTTGCAAAAGGTAAATTTGAACTTTGAGAATGCATGTATCTTCGTGTGAGCAAGGTATGTATCACTACACCTGCCGCATACTCGTCAGCTTCAGGCCTCATCGGTTTGCCACCGGCGCGTTCAGGAGCCTTATATTCGAAGGTATAAACTGAATTTCCATCATTACCAGTTGGAGCAGTCGAGTCAAAATCAATGATGCGTACGGCATCAAGATCGGGGCTCACCAGTACATTATCTGGCTTGATGTCCCCGTGAATGAGATTTGCTTCACTATGCATGCGATCAGCTTCATCGCATATCAGCGCACCAACCATGGCTGCTTTGGCGTCACTTACACACCGCCTTCTTTCAAATCCCTCGTATAGGAGTGAGTGATACGGTATGTGTTCCAGAAACATTCCGTTACCGCTTGTGATTGTGCGCCGTCCATTTGGTGTATCTATACGAGTGGTTTTAGTTTGCTCCCCATATAGTTTTGGTCCGATGCCAATCTTATTAAGTCTTCTCAAACGTTTCATCTCGGCAGCAGCTCCGCCGCGCGTGCTCCCTTTGTAGATAACGCTCTTGTCTTCGTTAGGTATAGTAATTCCCATACCTTCGATAACCTCACGAACAGCATCATCAAGCCGTAATACAATGACATGGTTTCGTGGGCCATCATGAAGAATCGCTTGGAATGGCCTCACGTTTAGATTAACTACTTCCTGTTCTGGTGCCTGATTAAAACTGTGCATAATAAATAGAAGGCTGTATTTTGCAATATAATTACGTTTTAGTCAAGCATTTACGGGGTTCAAACGATCAACACATTATATCAATTTTTGTCATCTAATGCAATCGAAATTTCGCTGGTAGAAGCACAATAAAACCTGTTAAATAGATGACGTGCAAGCAATAGGCGCCTTTCTGGCGGGAATTATCAACGGCATAGCTCATTTTGCCACTACGATTTGGCAGAATCTTGATCTGACTCAATACAGTTTGTTTCAGATTATATTGGATGTGCTTTTAGTGGCGGTACTTTTCTACTGGCTCATTATGATTATTCGCGGTACGCGAGCCACGAATATTGTTCTAGGATTTGTTGTTATCGTGATTGTCTTTGCCATCAGCCGTTGGTTTAACTTGGTAGCGCTCGGTTGGCTTTTGGATCGTCTGTTGACGGTTATCCTTGTCGCAATTCCAATTATTTTTCAACAGGAGATTCGCCGTGGACTGGAAAAACTGGGTAAGACAAAATTTTTTCTTGCACAGGAAGCAAAGGAAATCGATATTACTATTAGTGAATTAATTGAGACGTGTTTTGAGATGGGTCAGAAGAAAATTGGTGCGCTTATTGTGTTTAAAGGCGAGGTAAGTCTTAAAGAATACTTGGATACGGGAGTCGCCCTGCATGCGCATGTTTCTCGTGAATTATTATTATCGCTTTTTTCCAAGTCCAGTCCGCTTCATGATGGGGCTATTATTATTGAAGAAAACGAGATTGTGGCTGCGGGATGTGTATTGCCTCACTCATTTAAAGAATATGGTCATCGTTTTGGTACGCGACATAAGGCAGCACTTGGATTATCTGAGAGCACCGATGCGCAAATTTTTGTCGTCTCAGAAGAGCGTGGAGTTGTATCCTATGTAAACAATGGGAATATAGAAGAATCAATTTCTCCTGAACGCATGCAGCAGTTGTTGCTTTCTATCATGGCTCCTCGTCGCGTCCATAAATCGCAACGGAAAGCACATAATCGCACCTCACGTTAATCTATGTTTCATAACCTTCCCATAAAAATTGTTTCGGTTGTCCTCGCTATTATATTTTGGCTTTTTGTGGTGAGTCTTGAAAATGTATATGTACGTTTACCTGCCCAAATCCCGGTAACAGCTTTCAATAAAGGTGAAGAAGTTGCACTCACCACACCGCTTCCTTCTATCTCGCTTGGCATTAGAACAGATGATCCGCTGCTTGAACGATCACTGACGGAGACAGATTTTGAGGCCTATATTGATTTAAGTAATGTGGGAGTGGGAGAACACACGCTGCCTATATCAGTGACAGCTCGTAATTCACATGTCAGTGTTGTGCGTATTGAACCTGCAGAGGTAACCATCACTCTAGAGCCCATAAAACAGAAATTTATAACCCTTACGGCAAAAACAACGGGTGCACCTGCGCGTGGGTATATGATAAAAGGCGTTGATATAGAGCCCCAATCCATTACGGTGAGCGGCGGTGATTCTATTTTACGGCGCATTACACGCGGGGAGGTAATGGTTGCCGTAGCTGCGGATGTAGAAAATACGTTTAGTCTTTTGGATGCGCCAGTGAACTTCTACGATGAAAGTGGGGCGAAAGTAGAGGGAGTTTCCCTTGATAATACAAAAATATCGGCTACCGTGCGTATAGAAAAAACTATAAGTACTAAAGAAGTCGGTGTTCATCCGGTGCTGAAAGGTTCGCTCGTAAATGCTACGGTAAAAAGTGTAAGCGTTGATCCGGTTCTGATGAGTGTTGAGGGTGATGAAGAAATTTTGAAGGCACTCGAAACGGTTGATACGGCTGCGATTGATCTAAGTACCATACGTACTGACGGTGATTTTAAGAGTGTGGTAAGAAAAGTAGCGCTTCAATTGCCCGCTGGTGTCACTCTTTCTTCACGCACGAATTTTATGGTGAGTGTGACGATAACATTTCAGCCTACAACACCATGAGGATCTGTATTCCGCTGCGGCCAAAGTCGTTTATCCATGCGCTCAAGCTACTTGATCATGCGCAAAAAAAAGCCGATATTGTTGAGTTGTGGATAGATACTCTCAGCGATAAAGAAGTCGCTGTACTTATTGCAAAAGCTAAAAGACCCGTGCTTGTGGTGTGCAAAGGAAAACGGGAAAAAGGAGATTTTAAGGGAAGTGAACTTCAGCGTGTAGAAAAACTTATAGCTGCGGTAATGGCAGGAGCGCGGTATGTGGACGTAGGGTTGCATACGGCGGATGCCCTTATTAAAAAAATAAAAAAAGTTTGCGAAAAAAGAGGTGCTGAGTTGGTAATTTCTCATCATGATTGGAAACGAACGCCCTCATTGGACGTACTATTAAAAATTGCGCAACAGTCAGGTAAAAAAGGCGCAGATATTATTAAAATTGCTGCGTACTGCACTGCCTGGTCGGATACGGTGGTCTTGTATGAATTAGTAAAAAGACTACGCGAGAAAAAATATAATGTGGTGGTGGTGGGCATGGGGCAAAAGAGTTTTTTTGCTCGTTTAGGATGTGCGGTACTTGGAGGGGAGTGGACCTATGCAGCGCTTGATAAGAAGTCAGCAACTGCGAGCGGACAACCCACGGTAGAAGAAATGAGAGATGTGCAGGGATAAAACAGTGGTATACTACGCGCACTATGGCTTTACAGATTGGTATCGTAGGACTTCCCAATGTGGGAAAATCAACCTTATTTAATGCGCTGACGCGGACGCAAAAGGCACAGGCGGCTAACTATCCGTTTTGTACGATTGATCCGAATGTCGGTGTGGTAGAAGTGCCTGATGAACGTTTAAAAAAGCTCATTGAGATCGTGAAGCCACAGCGTGTGTTGCCAGCGATGGTGGAGTTTGTCGATATTGCGGGATTGGTGAAAGGTGCAAGCACGGGTGAGGGATTGGGTAATAAATTTTTGGCAAATATCAGAGAGTGTAATGCAATTGCACAGGTGGTGCGCGTCTTCCGTGATCCGAATGTAATTCATGTTCATGAGAATGTGGATGCGAAGCGTGATATTGAAATTGTTCAGTCTGAGCTCATTTTGGCTGATCTGGACACCGTAACGAAGCGGTTGGGAACTGCACAAAGCACAGCTAAGACAGGCAATCCAAAGGCAGTGGCGTATGCGGAAATTATCGAAAAATTAAAGAGACATTTAGAGGAGGGGAAATTGGCATTTGTTTTTGCTCAGGATGAGGCGCAGCGTGAGGCAATTGTAGATCTGCATTTATTGACCAATAAGCCTATTTTATATATCGCAAACGTAGATGAGGCAGATTTAAAAATAATTGATAAGGAAGCGTTGAAGAAAGAGTTGGGACTCGCGGACGGTACTGAAATTATTCCGATTTCCGCAAAAATTGAGGAGGAGCTTTCACAAATGGGTGAGGAAGATGCAAATGTATTTCTGGAAGATTTAGGTTTGAAGGAGCCAGGTCTTTATGCGCTTATTCATGCGGCATATCGGACATTGGGATACATGACATATTTCACTGCGGGAGTGCAAGAAGTGCGTGCATGGACGATCATGCGTGGAGATACCGCGCCTCAGGCAGCGGGAGTTATTCACACTGATTTTGAAAAAGGATTTATTGCTGCAGAGGTGGTGGGTTATGAAGATTTTGTAGCCTGTGGTGGTGAGGCAGGTGCAAAAGAAAAAGGAAAACTGCGCATTGAAGGTCGCGATTATGTGATGAAAGATGGTGACGTGGTGCATTTTAGATTTAATGTGTAGTTGTTATGAAAAAGGTAGTGGTCGCTATGTCGGGTGGAGTAGATTCGTCTGTTGCGGCAGCCCTTTTAAAGGAGCAGGGCTATGAGTGTATCGGCGTGCATCTGCACTTCTGGACAGATCCAAAAGTCGACGAGCTTACTAAACATTTGCCGCAAAATAAATGTTGCACATTAGGTGGATTGGAGGATGCACGTTGGGTGGCGGGGAAGTTAGGTATGCCTTTTTATGTGTTAAATGTTGAGCAGCAGTTTAAGGATCATGTGGTGGATTATTTTTTAGAAACCCATGCGCAGGGGCGCACGCCTAATCCGTGTGTTGAGTGCAACAATCATATTAAATTTGGATATTTATGGGATAAAGCGCGCGAGCTTGGAGCTGATTTTCTGGCTTCTGGCCACTATGCACAGGTACTTGAGGAAGAGGGGGTGAAAACATTGCATACGCCGGTGGATATGGAAAAAGATCAGACGTATTTTTTGTTTCGCACGAAACAGGCGGTCTTAGATCACGTACTTTTTCCGATGGGGAAATACAAAAAATCCGAAGTGTATGAAATAGCAAAAAAATACGGATTAATTCGCGTGACGGAAAAACCGGAAAGTCAGGGGCTTTGTTTCTTTTCTGAGGCTTCGCCAAAACATTTTTTGAAAAGGTATCTTGAGGCAAAACATTTTACTCATGGTTCGATTATCACCGTGGATGGACGTACCATTGGAGAGCATAAAGGGTTGCCTCTCTATACCGTAGGGCAGAGAAGTGGCTTGGGAATCGGAGGAATTAAGGGCGAGCCGGAAGGCGAGCCCTGGTATGTTGTTCGTTTAGATCCTGAGAAAAATGCACTTATTGTAGGTCGAGAAAAAGATATTTTAGAGTCGCGCATCGAGTGTGAAGAAGTGCGTTTTATTGGTGAACCTCCGTCTACTCCCATGGAAGTAGAGGTGCGCATACGTCATCGTGGCGAACGTATTCCGGCTACGCTTACTGTTAATCAGGACAAAGCAGTTCTTATATGTAGGCATCCTGCGCGTGGAGTTTCTCCCGGTCAGGCTGCGGTATTTTATGTGGGAACAAAGCTGCTGGGAGGTGGTATAATTACGTTAAGTCGCATTGCGATTTAAGCAGTGTAGCCCTCCTCTTATGGCTGAGAAAAAAGAAATATTCACACTTCATATTGATGCCTTACCCTCAGTTGCTAAGCCTGCAAAAATTCAGGCACAGCAGGTTCATCGTAAGAAATCACTTAATGTAGAACTTCCCGCACCTGTTCTGCCAGCACCTCAAGCACAAGCCGTAAAGTCCCGTTCGCTCATAGGTAAAATATGGGAAAAAGTTGAGTTTATCTTTGTATCTGGAGCGGTTTTCTTAGTAATTTATGTGATTCTCAACTGGCAGGCATTGGCACTTAACGCCGAGCATTATTGGGACGTTTGGCGTGGAGTGAAAAGTCCGCTTGAGCACTTGGTGGCAGATACAGAAAATGTTCCTGAGCGTCTTACACCGACGGTAACTGCATCAGCAAATGGTATTGCCGATGAGTACACCATTCCGCCTCTTGAAATTGAAGTCTATCCTACCGACATGCGCGTTGTGATTCCACGAATTAATCAAAATGTTCCGGTAGTTGGAGTGAAAAATGAAAACCTTATTGCACGACGCTGGGAAGAATTGGAAAAAGATATTCAAGGTGCTCTACGCAGCGGTGTGGTGCATTATCCAGGAACCTCATTGCCGGGTGATCGTGGGAATGTGGTAATTACCGGTCACTCATCATACTATGCATGGGATCCTGGTCGCTTTAAAGATGTGTTTGCGTTGCTGCATGACGTTCAGGTAAAAGACCGTGTGGTGGTCTATTTCAATCAGAAGAAGTTTATTTACGAGGTCGATAAAAAAGAAGTCGTACTTCCAAAAGATGTCGATGTCTTGAGTGCTACCAATCACGAGCAGCTCACGCTGATCACCTGTACACCTATTGGGACAAACTTAAAACGCCTTGTGGTGACCGCGCACTTAGTCGAGCAAAGTTGAAAACGTTCTATAAATTATTCAACTGACTGAGCAAATTCTCCTGCGCTGCAGCTTCTTGCTCCTTTGTGGTGGCCTCTTCCACGCGGATTTTTTCCCGCTCTTCTTTGTGCTCAAACTCTTTCCATTCCTCAACATGTTTCTGATTAATCTGCTCAACATTCTGATTATATTGTTTATCGAGTGTCGCCAGCTGCTGCTTCTCATTGTTCAAAATTTCACGCAACTTTTGTACCTGATCATCCGTCATAATCGGCAAAATCTGAAACCAGTAGCGGCGTTCATCGTCGTTCATTGACTCTGTCTGCAAAATCAACGGCACTAATTCACCAAATTTCTCCTTAACTGTGTCAGGAATATTATATTTTTCAAAGAGTGACTGATTTGCGTCATCGCTTGTTGTAGTCGCAGTTGTCGTCTGTGTTGTTGCGGCTGTTGCAGCTTGGGTTATTTGATTGAGATCAAATCCGCCTTGAGCTGAAGTACCGGTAGGGGTCTGATTGTTTGTTGTGTCAGCCATATGTATCGAGTTATTATACCTTATTTTGCAGCCTTTTGTCCATCTTCAGCAGGTGCTTCTGGTGCAGTAGGGGTGGCAGGTGTCTCGGGAGTCTCAGGGGGAGCCGTGATTACACTTGTGCCCTTATATTTAAAGTCCACGCCAATATCTTTTGGTGAGAGGAGAGCCAATACCGTCTGATCTTTTCCGTTGGCTACCTTGGTCATTCTGAGCGATAATTTCGTCTTAAATTTATCGATTCGATCAGCAGGAACATTACTAAAACCCTTAATTTTATTTAATTCATCTGGCTTGCCGAGCAGTGCAAGTACGTCACTGGCTTTTTTATCTGCAAAGTTACTCGCAAACTTTTTAGGAATGCCCGCATCTTTAAAACGCTGTTCAACATTGAGCATGAGTTTTGCCTCTTCTACACCACTTTTTGCGAGCATATCGGTGGATACAAAGAATGAAGCGAGTGATTTACCAATCCACGGAATTTTATACAGTGCCATTCCAATACTGGTCATAATCGCTACTATTTTAGGAGCGTAAGCAGCAAATTTTCCGTCGAATGATGTCTTGAGAAATGATTCAGCCTGTCCGCTTAGAGAAGGATCTTCATTTAGTATCGCATCTTCAGCCTGATCTTCGGCGGTTTGTGTCGCACCCAGCTCTTTCAATGCTTCCTCAGCTTTTGTTTTTGCCGCCTCAACGGGTGCTTTTTTGGCTTCACTGCCATCATATTCTCCGACTGCTTTTTTGAGCTCGGCAATGGCATCAACCGTGGCTGCTTTCTCACCGCCTTCATTTGCATTCATATCAGTCTCAAATTTTGCAATATTAATGCCATTTACATAGGCAATGGCATCTTTGAGTCCATCGATTTCGCGTTGTGCCGCATCCACTTTTGTTTGGTCACCATTTGCTGCATCTAACTGTGACTTTAATCCATCAAGTTTCGTTTTAAGTGTCGTTGCGTTTGGCTCCAGCCCTGAGAGTGTTCCCTCAATACCTTGTTTTTGTGTGGTAGCCGCCTTGCCCACTGCAGCGCGCTGCTCGCGTTCAGCTTTCCACGCATCAAACCCTGTTTTATTTGCGGACTCAAACCATTGTTCAAAGTTTGCAATAGGTTGGGTTTTGAATTCGGCTACGGCTGCTTGTGCTCTAGGAAGATCTACTTTCTTACCCCAACCCGGATCTTTCGCATCGGCAATCTCAATTAATTTTGTCTTCACTGCATCCATCCATAAACGACGCTGAATATCTGGTGCATCATGCGGAATGCTACTGATTGTATTCTTAAATGCCATCACCAGTTCAGCAACCGGTGGTGAAGATTGATCCTTATCTTCTAAATCAATCTTTTCAACTAATCCTTTATAAAAGGCAGTGGCAAATTGGTCTAGCTGTGCCTGGGTTTGCCCCGTAATATCAGCACGCGCACCCTCTGGAGCCGCTGGTTTTTCCGGTACGACGGGTTTAGGTGCTTCTGGTGGTGTCTGTGGATCAGCCATAAAAGTGCTGTTTAAAAGATTTGTTTATGCCTTTTTTTCAGGCTCAGCTTTAGCGGGTGGTGGAGGGGTTTTATCTTTATTTTCAAATCCAGTTATATAAGGCGCGGGATCGATTGCTTTTCCATTATCCATAATACTAATCTGCAATGTCTCATTAGCTTTCATATTTCCTACAGTTCCTCCAGGAGCTACTGAGCCAGCTACAAGTCCCTTAGTGTCTACATTTGAATAATGAATGACTTTTCCTTCTAATGGTCCATCACTTACCTTTAGATCAAATTCATTAGCTTTGATGTTCTCTATAGTGCCTTTTTCCATGGCGAGAATCGAGGTATCTGCCACGACCTTCATACTCAGTACATTGTTTGTGATAACTTTTTCTGGAGGGAATACCTTGAGTTCAGCTCCAAAAGGTGACGAGGTAAAGCCAGGGGCGTTTTTGCTTTTATCTGCGGCATCTTTACTCTTACTAATGCCAATTTTATCGGTAAATTTCTCAACTAGTTTCACCATTGCATTCATGAGATCTTCAAATAGTTTTCCCACTTTCTTGAAGAACTCATCTGCGTTACTTGCGCCTGCTGCGGCAAGCGTAGCATTTGCTCCTTGTTCGAGGGGGGTGGTGCCTGTTCCTTCTGGAGTAGTGGTAGCAGGAGCCGTAGGATTAGCAGGTGGTGCGGACAATGCAGTTTCGGCGGTCTTTTTTAATGCTTCTGCCTTAGCATTATCACCTTGTTCTGCTGCTTTTAGGGCCGCTTCTACTGCTTGTTTTGCTGCCTCTGGTTTATCAGCGGGAACGGGAGTTTCGGGTCCGACCGGAGCTGCGGTTGGTGCAACGGGTGCTGTTGGCGCAGCTGCAGGCGCATTCGGCGCCATCCAGACAAAGCGATTTTCTGGTGGTACAGCGGTGGTGATGCAATAAAATAATTTCATAAATTAACTGTTGTTCGATAAGTCAGCAAAATGGAGTGCAACTTCCGCTACTTGTTTTGCGTAATCTGCACGTTTATCGCAGCCATAATATCCGGGTTTGATTTCTTCGCGCTGCCAGTATCTCATCTTTTTGAAATTTTCTGGCGACTTATTATCCATCCAGTTTGCGTAGAGGACATAACCAAGTGCTCCCATGTTGTGGGTAATATAAATTTTTTCAACATCACTTGCGTCATTTATTTTCCACTTATCGTTTACACGTTTGTTTACATACGCCATTGATTCCCGAATATTCCAAGCAGTAAACATAATTGCATCACGCGCATTGTGCGGATCAAAATTCGGATCCTGGTGTTTTTGATAGCTTTCACGCGTAGTTTTAATAACCTGAGCATACCCAGCGGCACCTGATGATTCATTGACGATAAGCGCATTCCAGCGTGATTCTTTTGAGATAATCGCCACAAGTGTTTCTACCGGAACACCATATTTTGCTGATGCTTCAGGAAGTGCTTTTTCGATAACCGGCTGGTCTTTCCAGCTGGCGATACCTTCTCGCACACCATCCACAAATTTTTTGTAGAGCTTTGGATTTTTATTCATGCCACATTCCTGTGCCTTTTGACGAATGAACTCATCGGTAACTTCACCGCGTTCTTGAGCGGCAGACAGTTCGTTGATAATGCTGCTGGGAACACTCTGTCCAACTGCAATACGGAGCTGTCCGGGGAGGTCTTTTGTGTTTATTTTTTTGTACGCACGCAGTGCAGTGTATCGTTCCTGTTGAGATAACTGTCGATCGAGTTTATGGGGTTGCCAAGGGGCTTTTCGCATCTTTGAAGTTGCTTCCACTTCTTCAGCTTCTTCAGTAGTGAGGGGTCTCTCTTCGCGTGGGGTGTCCAGTGTTGCGCGTACATCGTCTGCGGTCGCTCCGTAGGGAGCGAGCAGGTTAAGTAATTTTTCAAATATTTTTTCAACCGCTTCACCTAATTTGCTAAAGGTATCGGCGAGTTTTCGGGTTGTGTCACAGAGGGTATTGGGATCTGTTTCCAACTTTTCAGCTTCCACTTTTACTCCTGTTGTTTTTGATATTTCATGTGCCTTTTTGGCCTGTACATCACGAATAATGCCCTTTAATTTTGGTCCGACCGGCTCTGCGGGGACTTTTTCATAAGGTTCTTTTGGTTTCTCTGCGGCTACCACCGGTTGGGCAGTGGTCGTCTCAGCACCGCGGTAGCACCAGCGTTGAGTTGAGAGAGTTGCTCGGAAATAGTGAGAAAATAATTGCATGTTAGATGACGTATACGTCGCCTGAAATTTCTTCCAAGCTTTCTTTTGTTAAACGCACTGAGTGAACCAAATTTTCAATCTGAAATGTGGGCTGTTTGTAGTACGTCCATAAGTCGTAGATCGTACGCAGCGTAGAGCAGAGATTAAACGCATCTAGATCTACTTTTCCCTGTTGTAGCTCATTCAGTTTTTCATAGATGGGCATGTTGATGAGCGAGCTGGGCATAAGTAAGTTAATTTCCTTGGCTTCTACCTTAGCGACTACCATATTCAAAAACGCCTCATCTTCCTGAGAAATCCCCTGTGGATTCACAACCGGAGTGTTAAGCATTTTTTGCGTCTCCGGATCGATATCCGATAAACCTGTAGTTGGTGTTTGTTTTGGTTCCATTTAATCATATAATTATACCATGAAAGCGTCCGAGGCACAAAAACAGATAGAATTACTCAAAAATAAGCTGAATAAGCTCAATTATGCGTATTTTGTCGAAGATAAGACCGATGTGCCTGAATCTGTAAGGGACGCCCTGAAAAAAGAGCTCAAGGCGTTGGAGGCTGAATATCCGGAGTTTATTTCGTCGGATTCACCAACTCAGCGCGTGGGAAGTGTACTCTCGGGAAAATTTGCATCGGTGAAACACCTCACACCTAAAAAAAGTTTGGAAGATGTTTTTTCTGAAGAAGAGCTCTTGGCATGGAATCAGCGAATTTTAAAATATACGAATGGCGAGTCGTTTGGATTTGTGACGGAATTGAAAATTGATGGATTGAATATTACGCTTCATTATGAAAAAGGAAGACTCGTACGGGCGTTGACGCGTGGTAATGGCGTGGAGGGTGAAGAGGTGACACATACAGTGAAGACGATCGAAAGTATTCCGCTCGTGCTTGAAGAGGAAGTTGATCTGGAAGTTTCTGGTGAGGTGTATATCGCAAAGGCTGATTTTAATCGCATGAATGAGCAGCAGAAAGAAAAGGGCGAAGAGCTTTTTGCAAATCCTCGTAATGTGGCAGCGGGAACAGTACGTCAGCTGGATCCAGAGGTGGCGGCACACAGACATTTATCGGCTTTTTTTTACGAAGTGGGAAAACATACGGTAAGTCCTGCGCCTCAAACACAAGATGACATTTTAAAAATGATGAGTAAGTTGGGACTGCCGGTAAATAGAAAATATCATGTATGGAAGTCGATTGAAGAGGTGGTAAAAGAATGTAAAAAATGGCATGAAAAACGTGAGGAGTTGCCCTATGAAATCGACGGTATTGTGGTGAAGGTAAATGAAAAAGAGCAGCAGCAGCGTATGGGATATACCGCTAAGACACCGCGTTGGGCCGTTGCCTATAAGTTTCCTGCGGAAGTAGTTTCTACGCGTGTGCTTGATATCATTGTTCAAGTCGGGCGCACGGGTGCACTTACCCCGGTGGCGCTCTTGCAGCCGGTGTTTGTCGCGGGCTCAACAGTTGCACGCGCCACGCTTCATAATCAAGATGAGATCCGGAAAAAAGATGTGCGTATCGGTGATATGGTAATTATCCAAAAAGCAGGAGATGTGATTCCTGAAGTTGTTTCTGTTATGGCTGATTTGCGCACGGGAAGTGAGCGCGTATTTGAGTTGCCAAAAACCTGTCCATCATGCGATGAACCCGTTGAAAGACCCGATGGAGAAGCAATTACTCGATGTGTAAATCCTGCATGTTTTGCTAAGCATCGCGAGATGTTGGTGCACTTTGTGGGCAAGCATGCATTTGATATTGATGGTCTGGGAGAAAAAGTTGTACTGCAATTGCTTGATCAAAAATTGGTAAGCAGTCCTGCTGATTTTTTTACCCTACGAAAAGAAGATCTTTTGAGTTTGCCGCTTTTTAAAGACAAACGTGCTGACAATATTTTGAAATCGATTGAAAAATCAAAGCAGATTATCTTGAGTCGCTTTTTTGTTGCACTGAGTATCCGTCATGTGGGTGAGGGGACGGCGCAGGATCTTTCTCGGTTTTTTTATGCTGGTGCCGAGCGCAGCGAGGCACTTTCTCCCCATGAAATTTTTGCACGCATGCACGCTATGCCACTTGAAGATATCAATGCAATTGAAGGAGTCGGAGACATTATGGCTCAATCGATTTTTGATTTTTTCCACCATCATCAATCTCAAACACTTATCGAAAAATTAACGCACGTAGGTGTGCACATAGTACAAGAAACGGCTGGAGTATTAGGAATAACGCCGCTCACGGGGAAACATGTAGTCATTACCGGTTCACTTCAGACATTGGGACGTGAGCAGGCAAAAGATTTAGTTAAACGCGGCGGTGGTATCTCGCAGTCTGATGTATCACAAAAAACGGATTATCTCGTTTGCGGAGAAGCTCCCGGAAGTAAATTTGAACGGGCAAAAGAGTTAGGGGTTGCGATACTCAGTGAAGATGAGTTTCTCAACTTAGTCGGCTGGAAAAAACAGAACGAAAAAGAAATAACGAAAGCTCAAGATTCTTTATTCTGAAGCGAAAAGTTCAAATGCTTTTGCCTCCAAATCCGCATCATTAACCGCAGGTTTTGGTGTCTCTTTTTTGGCCTCAAGAGGTTTCTCTGCCTTTTCACGGGTTTTCGTCTCGCCCGGAAGTTGCATGAGCAGACACGTAATTTTTACGCGACGCTGGAAAATATGTTCGATAGATTTTGAAATTGATCCCTTAAACTCAAGCGTATTTACTCTGTCCATGTGAAACTTCGTCTGAAAGATCAACTCAATATCTTCCTCTCCGCGCTCGACTACCTGACATTGCTCAAGAGATCTGCGTAGCGAAGGCGTAGCTACATGTTCAATCACTCGTTTCCAATGCTGACGCAATGCTCCAGGCTGACGATACACTTCATTTGCGATCTCACTTTGAATTGCGCTCGCTGTCTCAGTTTCTGCAATAGTCGCTGCTTTTTGTTCAGTGGGAGTTTGTTGCATCACCGGAGCGGGACGCGGAGCAGCAAGAGCAGGAGATAGGGGCGCAGCAGCGGGTCGTGGTTTAATTAGTGGTGTACTTATGGCGATCGGAGCTCTCGGTTGTACTTGTACGGGCACCACAGTGGTCTGTTGTCCCATTCCGCAAATGCGAATTGCTGCGATCTCAAGTGGTAACTGAGGAATGGTAGCCGTACGCATCATGTCTTTTGATTTCTCAAAATCTTCAATCATTGCCAGCCATTTCCCAATATTCGCGTCATTCTTATGTACTGCCTGAATCATTTTTTGACGTAGTATCTCAAGCACTTCACGTAAGAACGAAGGCAAATCGTGCCCAGCCGCATATACATTATTAATAATTTCAATAGCTCCTGTCGCATTTTTTTCTTCCAAAAGAGTAATTAATTTTTCTACCGTTTCATTTCCCGTAATCCCCAAATGTTCACTTACATATTGCGCCATCAATTTTTTATTGATCGTTAACTGTTCAAAAAGCCCAATAGCATCGCGCATTCCGCCTTCCACATGGTGTGAGATCAAATCAATGGCTTTCTCTTCAGCTTCAATACCCTCATTTTGTGCAATATAATTTAGTCGAGTCTGAATCATTCGTGGATCAACACGCTTAAAATCAAAGCGCTGGCAGCGTGAAATAATAGTTTCAGGAATTTTATGAACCTCTGTCGTACATAAAATAAAATAAACACTCGATGGTGGCTCCTCAAGTGTTTTTAGAAGCGCATTGAATGCTTCTTTTGTCAGCATATGCACCTCATCGATAATGTAGATTTTTGACTTCGCCTGAGAAGGCGCGTAATCGATTTTTTCCTTTAAATCACGAATTTCATCAATACCACGGTTGCTTGCCGCATCTATTTCCAACACATCGATACATCCACCATCACGAATTAACGTACACAATTCACATGCATCACACGGCTCGCCATTCTCATTTCTATTTGTACAATTGAGCGCCTTTGCCACCAAACGTGCACTGGATGTTTTACCCGTACCTCGTGGTCCCGCAAGCAAATAGGCGTGCGTGAGCGTGCCCTGGGCAATTTCGTTGAGCAACGTCTCGCGGATATGATCCTGTCCCACTAGGTTGGCAAAATTCTGCGGACGATATTTCCCGTACAGTGACATTGTGGGGCTACGATAGCACGAAATAACTAAGGAGTCAGCAGTAACCTCTTGACCGCTCCTGTTAGGCTGCTGCGTTTTTCTCAAATCCACTATGTGCTTTAGCTGAAGCCTTTGTTCCTTCCGTAACCGTGTTTTGCGCCACGAGTGCTGCGGCTTCCTGGGCAAGTGCTTTGGATGCCTCTTTGGGGCCCGTGGTAGGGATTTCTTTATTTTGTGATACCGCTATTCCTTCAACGGGGAATCCTTTAGCTCCTAACTCTTGAACACCATTTTTGACGAGTGCGAGCATTTGATCTCCTGCTTTGTGCATAGTGTCATTAAAATCTTTGAGTGCAGCCTGAAGTTGAGGAGTTTTTTCAGGAGGAGTATGCGCAACAATATCAGCCGTATTGAGTGCTTCGGCTGCAGCTGGAGGAAGCGCATCGGATTGCTCTGGTGGCTTTATTTGATTATTTGTCTCCACGCCGTTTGGCGCTGGTACATCTGGTTGTTTTGCTACTTCTGTCATAATTATGCGTTAACAACAATACTTGCTAAATGATTTTTTAGCTCCTGCCATGCGTGTGTTTCAAGTGCTCTAATGCGCTGAACCTCGGTTGCCTCTTTTTCAAAAAATACTTTTAAATCCAGCAACTGTGCTTCGGTTGTATTATCCAATCTCACGAGCATTTTTTTCTTATCCTCAAAAGACAAGATCTGCGAGGACAAAATGAGCCCTTCAACTTCCCTCAATAATGGTGCATTTGCGTTTGGCATACTTCAGATAAGTATACCATTTTTTACTTATTTTGGGAATACGTCTCTGCAACGAGCTCTTCTATGGCTGTGCGGAAGTTGGCAGTGCTGAATTTTTGGGCATGTTCATGCATTTTCAGCGGATTGTAGGTTGTCTGAAGCAGTTTTTCTAATCCTTCTTTCATGGATTCAACCGTTTGTTCCTTAAAAAATTCTCCCGTCACTCCCGCTATCACCGACTCACTCACTCCACCTTCTTGGTACGCGAGCACTGGTTTTCCACATGCCATAGCTTCTACCGGCGTTATGCCAAAATCTTCTTCACCAGGGAATATCAACGCTTTGCAGCGCATCATATAATCGCGGACGACGTCATCGGGCTGCCAACCCAGAAATGTAATATTTGAATTTGCCTTATTCATAAGGCTTGCGCGATGAGCCCCCTCACCAATAACAACGAGTTTTTTTTCTGTCGTATTGAAAAAATCCACCGCAAGATCAACTTTTTTATAAGGCGAAAGCGTTGAGACAATTAAATAAAAATCTTCATGCGTGGTGGACGGAGAAAAGCGCTCGATATCAACGGGAGGATAGACAACGCGTGATTCTTGGCGATAGTATTTTTTGATTCGTTTTTGTACATGATGAGAATTCGCGATAAGCATATCTGCTCTGTCCGATGCGGTAAAATCCCATATGCGTAATCCGTGCATTATTTTTTCAACCGCCATTTTTTTGAGACCTTTTAGATGTTGCTCGTGTTTATATTCATGCGTCCAATCCCAGAGATAGCGGACGGGGGAGTGCATATAACAAATATGTTTGGTGTGCGGACTGGTGATAATGCCGTGTGCAAATGCCGTGCTCGATGAGATAACGAGATCGAATTCTGAAAAATCAAAATCTTCTATATACCGTGGCAAGAGGGGAAGTAGATAGCGATAGCGTTTTTTTATAAAATTAGGGAGGCGCTGAAGTCCTGAGGTAACAATACGTTTTTCAGGAAAAATACTGCCCGTTTTTTCTGCATCATAAAGGAGCGTATAAATGGGCGCCTCGGGAAACATCTCTGCCAATACGTTTAAAACACGCTCGGCGCCGCCCAGTCGCAGGAGATAATCATGCACTAATGCAACGCGTAGACCTTTCGTGGACAGGCTTTCTTTCACCAGCCCACCCTAGCCGATCTATGCGGCTTTCACAATAGCGATTCCCTCTAAATGAAGAGCCCCGACACTTCGTAGAGTCTGCGCCGCTGAGTTCATAGTAGCCCCCGTTGTTATGACATCATCAATAAGATAATACGTATACGTTGGATCGAGTTGCAGGCGGTCTCGGGGGTCAAATGCGCGTAACATGTTTTCCGCCCGTGCTGTTTTTGAGAGACCCACCTGCGGCCGCACATAGTGAGTACGCACAAGTAAATCCTGTAGCTCAATCTCATATTGCTTTGCGATCATAGTGGCAATAATCCGACTTTGATTAAATCCGCGCCACGCAAGTCTCCGTGGATGCAGAGGAATAGGCACTAGTATCGCTGGCCGCTTAATAGTAATGGTGCGTTTTTGCAACATTGTTTCTATGACCTCTTCCACGGCGGAACAAAAATTATATTTGAGTAACTGTGTGAGCTGTAGTGCGCAGGGATCACGATATTCTTGAAAGAGGGAATGTACCTGCAGGTCGCCGATCGTATCTTTTTTTGCGATTGCTTGTTGTAATGAGCCGAAACATTTTAAACAGAAAAAGGTGCCTTCTCGCTTACATGATACGCAGCGTTGAGGAAATAAAAAGTTCACCAATCGGTCAACAAATAACTGCATAAATGAGTTTTTTAAACCGAAGCGGCGGAGTCAGTGCTCCTATCCGAACCTGCCATTGTCGGATAACAATTTGCACCGCTTCGGTCTTGTATCGTCGATACTTATAACAGACCAACATTAAATTTCTGTGAAATAATTATGAAAAATTTATGAACGGGAAAAACCGCCGGGGTTGCCTAAGGCTACGGCGCTCACTATAATACGCAGGCTTATAGAAGTAATTCTTCAATCTTGAGCGTCCCACAGGGACGCTGCGTAGGCTGAACGAGGATCTGGCTTTGCCAGTCCGAGTGAGGCCGAAGCCTATAAAGTAAGGGCAGTTAGCTCAGTTGGCTAGAGCGTCTCGTTGACGTCGAGAAGGTCAGAGGTTCGAATCCTCTACTGCCCACCACAGGTTGTTCAGTATCAGGAATCGTTCATCATGACGGTAAAGTTTTGTATATAATATTTGCTTGAGCCTATCTGCAACTATCATATACTGCTCATACAGATATTTTATTACTTACCACTTCTATGTCTATGAAAAATAATGTATTTTCTCGGTCATTGCAGTTTGTAGCTCTTGCTGCGTTGCTTGCAATAACATTGAGCGCGTGCACACTCGCCGGAGATGACAACGCGGGAAAAAATAACCCACCAAACGGTCAGGCAAGTGATGCTGATAAAGATGATGATACCCTGGCCATCCCAAGAATTGATACTCAAGCCGCACAACTCCGCGTTGTTTTAAATACCCTTTATAGACAGCATGTTAACCTTGCTTCAGAAGCATTACGTGCGAGTTTTGATGGTGCCGTTCAGTCCGATGCTGCCGCGCATTCACTCGATCGCAACTCAATTGAAATGGCGAAAGTTATTGGCACAATCTATGGTCCCGATTCAGAGAAACGTTTCCTGGAGATATGGAGAAGCCACATTGGTTTTTTTGTAGACTACACGCTTGCTAGTAAAAAAGGTGATAAAGCTGCTATGGAAAAGGCGGTAAAGAACCTAGGCGGATATGTTGATGCGATAGCTGACTTCCTCTCAAGTGCAAATCCTAACTTACCTCGTCAAACCGTTAAAGATCTTGTAAGCCAACACATCACTCACTTGAAGACAGCAATTGATAGTTATGTGGTAAAAGAATATGCAAAATCATACCTCGCACAGTCAGATGCAGATTTGCAAATGGGTGCGTTTGCCGATGTCATTACAGGAGCGGTAGTGAGACAGTTCCCTGCGAAATATAATAAATAATTAAATAAATAGCTAAGTTGATATAGAAGCCCTGTAAGATATATACTTGCAGGGCTTCTTAGCGAGCGCACGGCGCGAGCGCGAAACGAGCGAAGAATCTGGCTCAGCCAGTTCTGAACGAAGTTGAGCTCATAAAGTAAGGGCAATTAGCTCAGTTGGTTAGAGCGCACGATTCACATTCGTGAGGTCACAAGTTCGAATCTTGTATTGCCCACCATATGACCATATTGACAAAATAAAGTTTCGGCATATTCTATTAGTGTGAGAAGGCTATACAATCTTGAAGCTCAACCGAATCCAATTGAAATTGATGCCGCACATAGCGCCGTTATTGTAACGGATATGCAGCGTGATTTTATGGAGAGAGGAGGAGTCGCAGAAGCATGGGGACAAAATCCCGAAGCCCTTCGACATATTATTCCTAATATTCAGAGAGTTGTTGATGCTGCACGAAAAGCTGCAATAGAAGTCATTTGGTTACGTGAAGGATATAGTTCAGATTTAAGTGATGTGCCAATTTCTTGGAAAGAAGATTTTGCTGAAGGTGAGCGCATTGGAGATGTTGGGAACGGAGGGTGGAGATTTTTGATTCGTGGTGAATTAGGACATGGAATTATTGATGAACTCAGCCCAGCGCCGGAAGAGAAAATCTTTGATAAGGCTTCAAAAAACGCATTCCACAGGCCAGAATTTAATGCTTATTTGCAGCAAGCATTAAAAAGAAATCTACTATGGACGGGTGTGACCACGAATGTTTGTGTGGGAACGAGCGTGCGTGCTTCAAATGATCATGGTTATAGATCAGTAGTCCTTGCAGACGGAACTGCTGCCTATAATCCTGCTTGGCATGAAAATGAATTAGATACTATCCGTGGACAGGGGAAGCAAAATAAACGTGGGATTTTTGGCTGGGTTACTACTTCAGAAAATGTAATTCGGTCATTAGAGGCTGCTTAAATATATATAGTTTGTCCTTAACAGGACAGACGAGCTAGTGCACGTGCACACTTATTTGAAATATTTATGGTCTTTTTTCAAAAATCTGCTATTAATGGTGGTCTGCCCGGGCAGACTTTTTGCCCGTTATTTGGCTTTATATAAGCCATTTTCGCCTTAAAAAGTCTACCGCCTACGCGGCGACTTACCAACTCATAGTAAAAAAGAGGCATGCGGTCGCAGAAACTATATATAAAGTTTCTCCATTTTATGAGGCGATCAACAATATGTTATAATCGCTACACTTATGGACGATCAATTCATTCCACCGCCACCTCCACCACCACAAAACTCAGGACAGCCATTTAATGATCCTAATGCGGGTTATCAGCAACCGTATTCACAACAACAATACGATCCAGCGCAGTATGCGGGAGCTCAGCCAGCAGGCCAGCAACAACAATTTGCGCAGCCAGATCCAACTCAGTACGCAGGCGATCAATCTCCGCAATATCCGCAAGCCTCAGCACAAGATCCCTACGCTCAGATGGGCTATGATCCTCTCATGGGTCAGGCAGGGCAGGGAGGAGGCGATGATCCTTTTGGTGATGCAGGCGGTGCGCCTCCTGCAGGTGCTCCACCTCCCAAGCCAAGCAAACCAGCAAATTTTCAGTTGGGTACGCTTCTCGGGCCAGTTTTAAATATAAAAGTTGCTCCTCATTCATTACAGTTTGATCAGCAGTATTTTTTGCATCTCTTGGCCGGCTCTATTTCCCTTACTAAAGACGAAAAAATCCGCATTGTTGAATCCATTCCGAAGTTAAAGCAGGTTCAGGTTGATGAGTTGGTTAGAATTTTCGAGGAAGAGCGCGTGAAGTTCGCCGAACTAGGGGAGGAGCATGTACCTCAGCTTGAGAAACTCGCAAAGCAGCACTATGAAGACTGGATCGATATTGAAATGCGTCAGCAGCAGGTAAGCCAAGCCTCTACAGACGAGGCTCAGGCAGACGAAATTCGCAAACAATTGGGCCTTTAATTACTTTTCTTAATTAATATCCATATGAAAAAGACAATGACGGTTTTCTCAGCATTGATGCTTATTGCACTTTTGAGCGCGTGTGGCACCACACCTACTGCGACAGTAACAACTGATACAACTCAATCAAACGACTCAGTACAAACAACTACAGTGAAAGAGGGAACTTCACCAGAAGTAACTGCCGAAGAAAAATCCCCCTCAGTTGATGAAGGGGATCTTTATTTTAAGGTCCTTGCAAGCGGTGATGTGAAGCAGTGCGATAAACTTACTACAGTATTCCTTAAGTCACAGTGCACCAGCAAACTTACTGCTAAAGAAGAATAAGTTTATTATTGCTGCTGTGGAATATCTGGGCTGAAGCATTGCGCTCTTGGACGTGCATTAAATGTGCCCGCTTGAGCAATGATGCGCTTAGTCATCAAACTGCATCTCTGCTGGCCATCTACGGGTCTTATATACCATAGGCCATTTGCAGGTGGAGTATCATCATCAAATACGACTGAACAAGACAGCAATTTATCACCAGCAGTACAGTCGCGTGTTACCGGTGCACTCCAAGCAGTTGAAGCACCTGCAGGTAGTACCGCAGACGCACCGCTCGTAACAGAGTAAAATGTACCAATACTTCCTGCACTAATGCTATTTGCGGTCATACTTTGTACAGTTATGTCATCAACATCAAGTGTTCCGTCTATACTTGAATTGCCACCTTCAACATGAAGACCTTTTTCAGACAACATATAAATATTTCCTGCGTACATATTGATCTCGTTCAAGCGTTTTACACCATTATCAGCTGCTCGTCCGATGGTAACGAACCCACCGTTTGTAGTTCCAACAGTTAAATTGCGTCCCACGTTGACATCACTTGTTGTTGTGACCATGCCATTATCAATGCGTACATTAGTTGCGTTATTACTCTCTTGAATTACTACGTTGCTCGTAATATGTGTGCTAGCACTGATAATATCAAGTGAATTTTTTGCGTCGAGTAATGCAGTTTGTGCAAAAATTCTTACACGATTGCTATCATTGTTAGTTCCCTCAGTTCCAATAATTACGTTTGCACCACCTGTATCGCCACCCAGTAATTCGAGGTTTGCATTATTTCCGGAAATTGTACCGTTTGTGACCCCAACTCCAGCTACTTGACGGTTAAGGGCGCTACCCTCTACACGAACCCAGTCTTGAGTAACTTCAAGTGTTCCCGATGTCTGCATTGATCCAAGTAAATTTAAGCTGCCGGTGATTTGATGACGTGATGAACCGTCAGCAGCTCCAATTACCATTGTTCCTGGGCCACTTAGTAAACTACCAGAAGAAAGAAGAAGATCACTTCCTAAGCTTAAGTTAACAGCACCTCTTAATGTCAGATCGCCAGTAATGCGGTTTGGAACTGCTCCTGCATTTCCATTGCTCTGTCCGCTAACACTTAGTCCACCAGTTACACGTAGGTTTCCTGACTCATTATTATTTCCTATAATTTCAACTTCATCATAAATCCTTAGAGGATTGACTGCACCGGGTACGCCAGGAGTTGTATTTGTTATTCCCATTCTAAAATCACCCAATCCTTGCACCATTAGATCGTCACCAACCTGTGCAGGACCATTTTGATTGATCCAAATCGGTGCGTTAATTGCAGAGAAGCGAGGAACCGGCTGTGTTGCTGCTCCCGGTGCTCCATTTGGCGTAGTTGAACCCAGCGAAATATTTCCACCTGGTTGAATGACTACCGCGCCACCCGTGACATCACGTAAAACTTGTCCCGCTATATTAGAGTAGGGACTTGCAGGAACGGTGACTTGCTGTGCTTGTGCCGTAGCTCCCAAAGGAATGGCGACCGCCACAGAAGTAAGTGCACACAGAGTGAGAACGCGACGTAATGTTTTCATAAATTTGATATTTATTAATTCGTATTAGTATACCTTTTTTTTGCAATTTTCGCTAGTTCAATACACGCGCCTCTTGAATAACATACTTAATATTGTCTCCAATAGATGGAATGGTAGGAGCCCAGATGGGCCAGGTCTTTACTTGGACATCCTGAATTTCCTCAGTTTGTTGTTGAAGGTATTCCTGTGCAGCTTCGATACGCAGTCCCGCAATGTGATCCGTTACTTTTTTCAGGAAGCGCTTTCCATTCTCAGTCTCGGGATCAAGATCATAGACTTGCAGTGCGCGCATGGTGACGGTGATACGACGGCGACCATTTGCCTCATCTCCATCCAAATAGCGGTATGAAAGATCTTTTTCATCGATGGTGAGGATTTTCTTGTCCGGATCAACACGGCTCAACAGACGCTCTTTTACTTGGTCAACGAGCTCTTGATAATTAAATGCCAAACCGCTCATGGTATATGAAGCAGAAAGCTCAAATTGATCGATTGATGTACCCACAAGCCCCGGTGGAACAGTAACGGTGGGCTTACCAATAGTAATTACATGACTGTCATTGAGGAGTGAGAGCGAGGTTTTTTTGACTAAATTTTGCTGCTCAAGATAGGATTTAAGATCGGCTGCTGCCTCTTTATTAATTTTTTGCACGATCTCAGACTGGGCTGCATCGACATCTTCCTGGCTGATGACTTTTACCACGCTTGTTTCACCACCGGTCATAGCGGCCTTGCTTGTTGCAGTCAATTTTTTTCGATTTTCTTCATTTTTCAAACCGGGTAGGAAAAAAGTTGTTGGGGGAATATTTCCACGGCTTCCAATGACTTGAAGATTTGCATCAAGTTCATCGGCGATCACCGCAATATCCAGGGTTCCTGGCTGTGCACCGCGTGCGGGTGGAATACGTACCGCTGTTGGCGTGCGGAATACAATGCCGTCTTCCGTCTGAAAACGTGTCTTTTCAGCCAAATCCCAAGGGTTCGGACTGGTGTTAGTTACCGTAATTACGCCGCGACTGCGATTTCCTTTTGAAATTTTCCCCGTAGCAAAATGCACCACTTTTTTAGTGAAAGGCGGTGCCTCAATCGGATAGCTGGCAACAACGATGCTCTGATTACGAGCATTTTCTAAATCACCATTTTTTGCAGGATCAAGAAAGTTCACATTAAATGTTTGTTCCAATACGGTGGGGCGGGGAGTCAGATAAACGGTTGCACCCGGCAGCGCAATATACGCAATAGCCAAAAACAGCATCACGCTGACTAAAATCAACGTAAAAAGTGCTTGTTTATTAGGTGCACTAAAGACGAGCTTGGTGCCTTTCATCTCCTGTTTTTTCTTCTTCATCTTATCGCGCACCGATTCTAAAATTGTTTGAATACCGTGAGGACGATTTATTTTAATCACTTCTGATATTGAAATTTTTTCGTTTACACGTTTTGTGGGACGCTCACTTTTTAGCGGAATTTTGTCATTGGCAAACGTATCGCGTACTACGGCTTTTTTCTGGAGTTGTTCGGCGGCGAGAATACCCAATTTTTCGGCATATTTAAGCCCTGTTGGGTCACTCGTTATCATGATGATTTCCTTCTCAACTTCACCTGTTTTTTTTAATAAAATCTTCATATTAAGAAGACTCTGAAACAACACGGCTTTACGTGGAACTACGATCGCAATTTTCTTAGCGGGCGTTTTTTTAATCGCATCAAATACATGAGTAATCTCATCATCAATATCGACATACAAAACTTTCTCGTGACCAAACGCACGAATTTTTTCGTATACATCAGTATCGCGGATTTTGCGCTTCTCAATGGCAAATCGCGGCCGCAGTCCATCTTGTTTCTTGCCTTCATCCATGGGCTTTATAATTACATTTGCATAAGACGAATCACTTTGCGCAGCAAGGTGGTCATGAGATGTTCTTCATCGATATACTCCACGCCCAGCCGCGCCAGACCCAGCGGAGTAATATCTTGTGGATCATTCAGTCGACGTGTGTGATCCTTAATATTAGTTACCATTTTGGGCGTAAGAATCTCCACAATAGGAGTCTTCTTAAAAGGCATATCTTTATACCACTCGGTCGTGGTCATGAGCTGACGAATTTCTGGTAAGTGGGAACCACCGCCACACATATAAATATGGTGAGGCAAAACTTCCTGGCCAAACTCACCAAGCGTAATGATTATTCCCGAGAGCCACACATCTGCATCCGTTTCCATTGCCTCTTTTACGACGCGCTCAGATTGTTTTTCTAGTCCACCTTTTCCATATGCCTGCTTAATCGACTCCGCTTCAGAAAGCGAAATATTCAGTACCGAGGCGAGCCGTTTAGTAAATGTACGTCCGCCGAGCGTAAACATTTTAGTAGCCTCTACGCAGCCGTTACGCACGAGTGCAATATCAGTAGTTCCTCCGCCAATATCGATAAACAATGCAGAGAGCGGATTATCCGGTGAGGGATCCAGCACCTGTGCCAGTGCATACGGTTCGGCAGTAATCGTCATAATATTCAAATTCAATTCGGCGGCAATAGTTTGCAACGCACCGAAATGCACGAGTGGCGCAAAGGCGTTAAAGAGCGCGATCTCGATTTCTTTTCCTTGAAATCCTATGGGATTTTTTACTGAGAACCCATCGATGCGAACATCGACGAGCGCCGCATTGACGAGTTTAATATCAATTTCACTACACCCCGTCTCACTTGCCAGCTGAGTGCGCGTTTCTTCAAAAGATTTCCACTGCACTTTGTGAATAATTTGCTTGAGTTCATGAAGATCAATTTTTGTCTGTGGTTCTTTTCTCGTATAGACCGTTCGATAGGTAATGCCTTTTACTAATTCACCCGCGATTCCCAAAACTACATCGCTCGGATACATGTCCGCTTCATTGCATGCCTGTTCAAGCGCTTGAGAGCAATTTTCAATTACTCCTGCAATATCCAAAACAGCACCACTATTCATATCGCCGGGCTTCTGGGGAACCTTTCCCACGCCGCGAATATGGGCTATGTCACCAGCTGCTTCACAGACGAGCGCCTTTACGACATCAGTCCCGATATCGAGCGCCAAGAATCCTCCGCCGCGCTTCTGTGTTTCATTTTTTTTCCTCCGTAGAAAGTTCAACATGAGCGACTAACAGAATACCTTAAAATTATGATATAATGAAATGATGCTATTTTTAAATAAAGACATAATTACGGAGGGAATTCGAGGAGCGTTGTCCATGACCATACCGCAGATCGTGAAGGCTCCTGTTTCTAGTAGTGCCAACTCTGACACCAGACATTTTATTTCTGATACGTTTCGTTTTATTAGAAAAATTCCTGCGCGCAATTATGCACGGCTCAATGAGTATTCGCCGATAGGCTGGTTGTGAAGACCTAGCGAGCAACTATTCGTGGAATAGTCTCGTTAATGCGCGTGGTGATTTCGTAATTAATAGTATCCGCCCACAGTGCAAGTTCCTGTGCCGTGATGCCATCACCGATGAGTGTCACCGGATCTTCTAGCTTCACGCGAGGAATATCAGTCACATCAACCATCATAATATTCATGCAGACGCGTCCCACCACCGGCGCGCGTTTTTTGTGAATGAGCACTTGAGCTTTATTACTCAATCCACGATCATAGCCGTCATAGTAGCCTACCGGTAGAATTGCCAAACGTGTCGGACGCTTTGCCTGAAAAGTGCAGCCATATCCCACAAATGCTCCTGCGGGGATTTCTTTTATCTGCACTACATGGGTTTTCCAGCTCAATGCACGACGAAGATTTTTCCCCGGATGATTTTTTCTGAATACACTTTCTACTTCAGGGCTTGGCCACATTCCGTATGCAGCTACACCAGGGCGAACTAGTTGGAAATGCGTTTCAGGGAATAATAATGTCGCAGCAGAGTTGGCGCAGTGTGCGAGGGGAATTTCGATATTATTTTTTTTAAGCAGCTCGATTGCTTCTAGAAAACGTTTGAGCTGTTGACGCGGATATGAGTTTCCATCGAATGCACTGCTTACCGCAATATCCTCGATATTGGCAAAATGCGTTGAAATTCCCTCTACTATTATATTGTTTTTCTTACATTCCTTAACAAATGCTACTAATTCATCCGTATGAATTCCCTGACGATGATTGCCCGTCTCTACTTTTATATGAATGATCGCCCCCTTTATTTTCTTCAGTGCTGCAATGGTCTCCCTATTATATACGGTCAATCTACAGCCGAGCTTCACCGCTTCTTTTAAATCAGAAAGGGGAGTGTATCCCAAAATTAAAATCGGGACTTTTGCATATTTTTTTGGCAGTTGTTTTCTCAATATTTGGGCTTCAAATAGCGCATTTACGCAAAGCCAATCCGCTCCACCATCGAGAAAAGCAGTAGCGGTCTCAACTAATCCGTGACCATACGCATTAGACTTTACCGCCGGAGCCATGAGGACTTTTTTGCCAATTACTCCTCTAATTAGGCGAATATTAGAGGTGAGAGCGCTTCGAGAGATAGCTACTCTAGATAATGTTATTGACATATGCGCAATATTATTCTATAATTTACACGTAAATGAAAAACAAATATATGAGCCACGGCAGTCAGTATATGTAATTACGGTAGTTTGTTAAATCAATTATTTTTTAATTTTATACGCTTATGCGTAAAAACAAAAAGTTAGTAGCAGATGCAGTCTCAGAGATGAGACACTTCTTGCTGGGTGCATCACTCGTTTTGGTGCTCGTAACGGTAGTGCCCGCTTTGGCACAGGACGCACCTCCACCACCACCACCACCAGCAGGCGGTGAGATGATGCCACCTCCTCCGGGCGGACAGATGCCACCTCCAGGCGGTGAACAGATGCCACCTCCACCAGGTGGACAACAGGGTGGACAGCAAGGTGGTCAGCAAGGCGGACAACAGACGTTCCCTTCATCGGGTGGATTGATGCCTTGTATGAGTATGGCACAGCCTGGTCAGCAACCTCCAATGGTAACTCCTCAGGAATGTGATGCTGCAGACTCAGCATCTGGCAGAACACGTCCATCAGGAACCGACGCTAATCGTCCACAGACTGACTCTACAAGACAGTTTACGGAACCAAAAGATACTCAATTTGATTCCACACGTTCTACAAATCAGCGCCGTCCAAGTCCTGAAGAGGACAAGAAAATGATGGAGCAAAAACAGGGCGAACAAGAGAGTCGCCGTATGATGCCAGAATCTCAAACAAGCACAACTACTCGCGGTGCACCATTTGCTGCACCAAAGTTCATGATGCCATCATTTGATATGCCTACTGGCACAAAGTCATTTGAGAAGCAGGTTGCAAAAATGACCAAGAATGTCGACGGTGGTTTGAAGAAGATTACTAAGGATCAGGATGCATTGGCTGCAAAGCTCAAGAAAGCTAAGAATGCAAACAGTGCAATCAGAGCTATTATGACAGCTTCAAACAAGCTTCCTATGTACTGCAGATACTTAAATATGCCAGGTTTGCCATTTGAGATCGCAGAGCCTGAGGTTGAGTGTCAGGATATCGTCGATGAGGCACAGGAGGCAATGCAAGATGCTCTTGATGAAAAAGATGCCAAGACAGCTATCACTGCTCTCTACGATGCTTTCAATAAATTTGCCGATGCATTGACTGCACTTAAGCAATCAATTGCTGATGGTGCTGCTGCTGCAGAAGAAGAGCAGGATTCATTCGGCGGAGGATTTGGAGGTGGAATGGGAGGTGGTGACTTCGGAGGCGGTAACTTCGGAGGTGGAATGGGAGGTGGTTTCGGAGGTTTCTAGTCGAAATAACTCCATAGGATAAGAATAAAAAGGGGGCTGCACATATAGCGCAGCCCCCTTTTTTGTGGTACAATGATATGATTAAAAATTAATACAAAAACTTTATGGAACGACGTGGACCATACAACAAGGGAAGAGCAGGACATGCACGCGGTGCAAGTACCTACCGAATTTATCAGGAACATTTTAAGAAGTGGCGTGGACCCCTCACGGGTTTCATGGCTGCCGTACTTATTTTTGCTGTTGCGCCTATGGTTGGTCAGGATGGCGTTGCCAGCGAGGTTTCTGTATTGAGCTCAAGTGGTACAACTGCGCAGATCCAGGCAGACCCGGTAGCTGCAAAGAAATCAGTAGTAGCACTTGCACATGAAATTGTTGAAGACTGTCGCACCTATGGACTGGAAGCATGTGTTCAAGATGGTGAACAACTTGTTCAGAATGTTGGCACAAAGACACTCTCCGCTAATGAAGTAGTAGCAGCACTTGCTGACTTTGATGGTAAATACTCAAGCGCAGTAGCACAGGCCGCATGTACCTTTGATTTCCAGAATGCGCTCACTGAGATGAATAATGCTCAGAAAAAATTGAGTGCCTTTGGTGCAAAGTATGGTTCTGACTTTACCGTCGACTCATTTGCCGACCGTTCAGAAGATTTGGCCAATAGCTTGAATGCCTTTGAGGTATTTGTGAAATCCTGCAAGTCGTTGTAGGATCTCAACATGATTACCTTCCAGCTAGCGAACCTCTTATCTAAGCCCCACGGAGCACGTGAGGAATATGAGATAGAGGAGCCAATGATTTTTGAGCCTGAAATGGGCATGGATCTGGCTGCCCCCGTGACCGCCGAGGTCTCGATTATGAATATGGCCCACGAGGTGCACGTAGGACTTGAGCATATAAAGACAAAGGTGAATGTTCAGTGTAGCCGCTGTGGGAAGCTCTTTGAGCTCGATTTAGAGGTAAAAGAGGCGGGCCGGCAGTTTATTTTGGACCTTCCTAAAGAGGCTATCGGTGAGCAGGAGGATGTATTTTATGTAGACAAGGGACGCAATGAGATCGATATTGAGCCTTTATTAAGAGAAGAGCTGCTCTTGCATTTACCAGCTTTTCCGGTATGCTACGTGGGCTGCGAAGGCATTAGTACTACTTCAAATTCCTAAATATGGCAAAACATCCCGTCCCCAAAAAAAAGATGAGTCAGGCACGTACAGCCCAGCGTTATGCTGCGTTCGTACGTAAGAAGCGTATCAAGATGACGAATAAAATCGTTATTCGCACCTGCCCATCTTGTGGTGAGGCAATGATGAACAACTTTGCTTGCAAGGCTTGTGGTATGTACCGTGGTCGCTCAACAAGAGGCGATAAGCCAACGACAGGTGGTGCTACTAAAGCTAAGAAGGTAGTAAAAGTAAAAGCTTAAGTTTTTTCTTATGGCAACGTCCCGCCATTTAAGCAGAGTCATCGTCTTACAGACGGTGTTTTCTCACGAGCTTCATAACGGAGATCCCGAGCGGGCTTTCAATTATATTGCGAGTGATTTTGATGAAAAATTAAACGACTATACCTTTGCAAAGTCGCTTTTGAATGGCGTTATTAAGGAAATACCTAATTTGCGTGAGCATATTGTGAAGCACGCGCCCCAGTGGCCCATCGATAAAATTGCACCGATTGATCGCGTGATACTTGAAATTGGTACCTATGAGCTTCTATACTCTGGAGATGTACCGGAGGTGGTGGCTATGGATGAGGCGATTGAGCTGGCGAAAGCCTTTGGAAACGAAAATTCCCCTAAATTTATTAACGGAGTACTCAATGGAATATTTAACGACACAACTATTGCGCGAGCGCCTCGGAAGCCTAGAGACGATCGTGGGAGTGCCATTCAATGATCTGACACTTTTGTTAAATGCCTGTGTGCATAAGTCGTATTTGAACGAGCATGAGGAAGAGACGATTAGCTCAAACGAGCGTTTGGAGTTTTTGGGTGATGCAGTGCTTGAGTTGGTGACGACTGAGTTTTTGTTTAAAAAATATCCGACTTCCGGAGAAGGTGAGCTGACAGCGTTGCGTTCGGCATTGGTAAAGGGAAATCAGCTCGCAGAAGTAGCTGCGGGATTAGATATCGGTGTATTTTTATTATTGAGTCACGGCGAGGAAAAATCCGGTGGTCGTGAGAAGGGATATTTGTTGGCGAATTTTATGGAGGCGATTATTGGCGCGGTGTATTTGGATCAAGGATTTGAAAAGGTGAAGGATTTCATTCATCGACATATTTTGATGCACGTCGATACGATTGTGGAGTTGGGCTTACATATTGATGCAAAGTCTAAGCTGCAGGAAATGATGCAGGACAAGCGCAGTATGACACCTGCGTATGAGGTAGCAGGGGAAAGCGGCCCGGATCACAACAAAGTTTTTGAGGTGGTGGTTTCTGTTGGCGAGGAAATTTTGGGTCGTGGAAATGGCTCAAGCAAGCAAAAAGCCGAGCAAGCGGCGGCCGAGAATGCGCTAGCGAATTTAAACGCCTAGTTTGTCTGCGATAAATCGGGCCATCTTGGTGAAGACAAATTGTAGTTCTTCACTGGAAAATAATGCGGGTTTGCCTTCGTCACAGGAGACGGCGATGTTTCTGCGTAGGGGAATACTGCCGATCATGCTCGTGTGGAACTCTTCGGCGAGTCGATTTGAACCTGCCTCACCAAAAATCTCTCCGCGCATGTTTTCTACAATGCCGAGAATCGGAACTGAAAAAATTTCCGCGCTCTTTAGCAGGCGGCGCGTGTCTTGGAGAGCGGCTTTCTGCGGTGTGGTCACTGCAATCAAGCCATCAATGGCGTAATGCTGTAAGAGGGTGAGTGCGTGGTCACTGATATTTGAGGGGAAGTCGATAAATAAGATATCGAGCGGGCCCCAGGTCGTTTCCTTAAGAAACTGCTGCATAATCTTTACATTAATAGGGCCGCGCCACATAAGGGGCTCGTCGGGCTGCTCAGAAAGTCCTGCCATGCTCACGCTGCGAATGCCGTACTTTTCTACCGGCTGCATTTTGTTATCCATCGTGGGGTTGATCTTGCTCGTGATGCCCAGAAACTGAAACACATCAGGAAAGGCAATATCCGCATCCATAAGCCCCACCGTGAAGTTATTTTTAGCAAAAATCAGCGCCAGATTGGTCGCCAGAAAAGTTTTCCCCACTCCTCCTTTTCCACTCACAATACCGATTATTTTCTTGATGCCCTCGAGGCTTTGCGGCTGTAATTTTACTGTTCCCATGTGATCTTTGATTTGAATTCTCTCATACGATAGGCATTAAATGCAAAAAGTGTCGTAATTATGCCGCCGATAACAAACCAGGCTTGAATCGAAATAAAGCAGAGCATGATCATTCCCAGACCCTGACCAACAAGGTAGGGAAGTGTGTCTGCGGTGCGGTAGATGGCAACGGTTCCCACGTCTTTTTCTTTAATTTGGCGGTAGAGGTATGAGTCGCTCGTCATTTCTACAAATGTCGTGCCCACGGAGGCGATGAAGAAAAAAGTAATAAAAAGGCGTAGATCTCCGGTAAGACCCAGCATCGCGGTAAATAGTCCCATGACGATATATCCAATAATCGCTAAGCGGCGCTCGCCCGTTTCTTTGTCCGCCATAGTTCCCAATGGATATTCAAATAGTGATTGTGGCAGACCCATCATGCTGCGCGTCATGCCGATAACCGGAACGCTGGCGCCAATACTGGTCATGAGCAACGGAAGCAAATCCCAGAGAGAATACATAAAGCCCAATCCAATTTTGTTCAAGTAGGTGCGGCGCAGATTAGGAACTTTGAAAAAACTCATGAGGGTTTTTGCCACGGAGCTTTCATGGTGCACCACCACATGTTCGTCATCTAGGCGGTGGAAGAAAAATATGAGGAGAGCTAAAGAAGAGAACATTGATGAGATCATAAAGACTGCTGCAAAACCGAATTTTGCGGCGACTAAACTTCCAAAAAACGGCCCGATCAGCCAGCCGATATTGCCAAAAGTTCCCAGCTTTCCTGAGTTGGTAGCGATGGTGCCAAAATTTGAATAATGTTTAATATAAAGGCTTATATCCGTGATAAATAGCGAGAGGCCAAATTGATAACAGCCGAATAAAAAGAGCAAAACCACGTAGTGACTGGTAATACTAAAAAACGCAAAACTGACGGTAAAAAGCGCGAGCGCCAGTACAAGCGACTTACGACGTTTTAAGATTTCAATGACATAGCCATTCATGTAATTCGCAAACGTCGCCACTAAATATCCCACAAAAAAAATCGCTCCCACCGCCGCATCAGAGTCTACAAATTGTCGGAAAAAAAGTGCCGTCACTGCAGAGATCGTGGCAGAAGATAGATGGCGCAAAAAATTTACCTCAAAAAGAATAACGAGCGGTGAAGATGCGGGACGTAATTTTAGTATTAATTGTTTCGCCATTTTTTATACTTTACTCCGCGGTGTACAGCGCAGCAATGCTATTACGCATGCCACATAGTTTCTTTTTCCCCGGCTTTGAAATTTTCGTAGCGTGCGATGGTGAAGAGCAGGTCAGAGAGGCGATTGAGATAGATAATAACGTCTGCGGATAGGGAATGTTGTGTGCCAAAGGCAATGACCACGCGTTCGGTTCTGCGGCAGATGGCGCGCGCCAGGTGGGTGTGTGCTGAAGTGGCTGTGCCTCCGGGCAGGATGAAGTTGGTGAGAGGTGGAAGCACTGCAGTGAGCTCGTCTATATACTGCTCCATCTCGTGAATTTCTGTCGTGAGTGGCTTGGGTTCGGGTTTGTCTTTTCGAACATCCGCTAACTGCGCACCGATAGAGAACAGTGTTCGCTGAATCCGCTCGAGCGTTGCTTGTACCTCTTTCTGCGGACGCGCACTTACAATCACCCCGATCGCCGCATTGAGCTCATCAAGCGTACCAATCGCGTGCATGCGACAGTCGGTTTTTGAGATCCGGTCGCCACCCAGCAAGCCGGTTTCTCCCAGATCTCCCGTTTTCGTATAGATCTTCATGGCTATTTATTGCTATACACTGCGCCCAGGATCGAGCCGATGATTGTGCCAAATCCCATGCCTAAGAAAGCGGTGAAAGCTGCGTCTGTAGCGGGGTTGAACTCTTCTCCGCCAAACTGAATGACGATATAGTGGATGGCAAGGGCAAAAAGCAAGCCAGAAGCAAGCCCCAAAACCGCACCCGTAAGCGTTCCCACGATCATTTTATGAAAGGCAGATTGACGTTGAAAAAACATATAAAAACTGATTAAAGAATATATGGTAAAATCCCTCTGGATTATGGTCGGAGTATAGCATGTTCTTTTACAGTACGGGCCCGTAGCTCAGTGGTTAGAGCAGTCGGCTCATAACCGATTGGTCCCTGGTTCAAGTCCAGGCGGGCCCACCAAAATTGCTAATTGCTTAATTTCGCAGTGTATTAGTTAATTTTTAGAGATTGTTCTATGCGATTTAACTACTGAAGTAACATGACTGATTTAAAAAAAGATTTAACGGAGCAAGATATCCGTACAAAATTCATAACTCCTGCCATTAAGAATGCGGGCTGGGATGAAATGCTTCAGTTGCGTGAAGAGGTTTATTTTACTCATGGAAGAATTGAAGTAAGAGGTAAACTTACGAAGCGTGGTAAAGCCAAAAAGGCCGACTATGTGCTTTATTTCAGGAATAATTTCCCGATTGCCGTTGTTGAGGCTAAAGACAACAACCATACAGTAGGTGACGGAATGCAGCAGGCCATGGAATATGCAGCTACACTGGACATTCCTTTTGCTTACAGCTCAAACGGTGACGGTTTTTTAGAGCACGATTTTTTGACTGGAAAAGAAAAGGAATTACAAATGCATGAATTACCATCGCCTGCAGAACTTTACGAGCGTTATACCGAAAATTTAAAGATTGATGAGCAAACTCAGGAAGTTATGGCAGTTCCCTATTATTCGGACGGTTCAGGGAAAACTCCTCGTTACTACCAAGAAATCGCAATCAATAGAGCGGTAAAGGCTTTTGCAGAACAGAGGAAAAGGATTTTGCTTGTTATGGCAACGGGTACTGGAAAAACTCTCGTCGCAGGCCAGATAATTTGGAGATTATGGAAAGCTGGATCAGCCAAGCGCATTTTGTTTTTGGCGGATAGAAATATTTTGGTGGATCAGACGATGACGAATGATTTCAAGCATTTTGGTGATAATATGGCGAAGTTGTCAGGAAAACATGGCTCGATTGAATATCAGGACAAACAGAATTTAGCGCTTGGAGGAAAGAGCAAAAAGGTTGATAAGGCTTACCAGATTTATTTAGGGCTCTATCAATCTTTGACTAGTAATGACGAGGTTGATGATGTTTTCAAGCAGTTCTCTCCTGATTTTTTTGACCTCATAATTGTTGATGAATGTCATCGCGGCAGTGCATCGGAAAATTCTGCTTGGCGCAGAGTTTTGACATATTTTTCATCGGCGACGCATATTGGTTTAACCGCGACACCAAAGGAAACAAAAGATGTTTCAAACATGGAATACTTTGGCGAACCTATTTATACGTATTCCCTTAAACAAGGCATTGATGACGGTTTTCTTGCTCCTTACAAGGTAGTGCAAATCATGCTTGATAAGGATGTTGGTGGCTATAGACCAAGCATCTCAGATAGAGATCGCGAAGGCCGTGAAATTGAGGATAAAATTTACACCACTAAGAACTTTGATAGAAATATTGTTTTAACGGAGAGGACAAAGACCGTTGCAAAAGAAATCACAAGATTCCTAACGGCAACTGATCCGTTTGCAAAGACAATTGTCTTTTGTGTGGACATTGATCATGCCGAAAGAATGAGGCAGGCTTTGGTGAATGAAAACGCTGATCTTGTAAAAGCAAATCGCAAATATGTCATGCGCATTACAGGCGATAACGAAGAAGGGAAAGCCGAATTGGACAACTTCATCGATCCTGAAAGTCTTTATCCTACTATTGTCACGACAAGCAAATTGATGACAACGGGCGTAGATGCGCAGACCTGCAAGGTGATTGTGTTGGATTCAAACATCAACTCAATGACTGAGTTTAAACAGATTATTGGGCGTGGTTCACGCATCAAAGAAGACTTTGGCAAAACTCATTTTACTATCCTTGATTTCCGCAAAGTAACAGAGCTTTTTGCCGATCCAGATTTTGACGGTGATCCAGTGCAGGTAAAGGAAATTAAAGAGGGTGAAGAGTTTGTGGATGATTCAGCTCAAGTTGATCAAGATACTGACCATGAAGAAGAGAATGAGATTTTTACAGAAAAGCCAATAATAATCGCATGTGGAGGAGCAATTGGAGCAGGAGGAAAGGGGAAAATCTATATCGATGGTGTTCCAGTCAGCCTTGCTTACAAACAAACTCAGTATTTGGGCGCTGACGGAAAACTGATAACAGAGTCTTTGAAAGATTATACGAAGAGGAAAATTTTGCAGGAATATTCTTCGCTGGATGAATTCATCAATAAATGGGATAAAAATAAGAAAAAGTACTTCATTTTGGAAGAGTTGAGTCAGCAAGGAGTGATGCTTTCGGAACTTCAAAGGGATATCGGGCAGGATTTAGACCCGTTTGACCTTATTTTGCATGTGGCGTTTGGTAAAAAGAAATTAATGACTCGCAAGGAGAGAGCCAATCATGTTCGCAAGAAAAACTACTTTGATAAATATAGCGCAAAAGCTCGCGAAGTTTTGGAGGCTTTGCTCGATAAATATGCGGATGAAGGACTACAGCATCTTGAAGATATCGACATTTTGAACGTTCAACCTTTTTCGCAGTATGGTTCACCTGTAGAAATTATTCACGAATTTGGTGGCCGCGATCAATATTTGCAGGCGATTGAAAGCCTCGAGAAAGAAATTTATGCATTTTAACTTTTAGACCATGGGTAACTTATCAGGAATTATCAAATCCATTCAAAACATCATGCGCGAAGATCATGGCGTGGATGGCGACGCGCAAAGGCTTTCGCAACTTTGTTGGATGTTGTTTTTGAAAATCTTCGACGAAAAAGAAGCGGAAAGAGAGGTTTTAAATCCAAAATACAAGTCTCCAATTCCTGAGGAGCTACGTTGGAGAAATTGGGCAGCAAATGAAGAGGGCATGACTGGTGATACATTGCTGGATTTCATCAATAACAAGCTTTTTCTGATTTTTAAAAAATTTCCATACACTGCAAAGGATAATGAGGCGGGTTTCATCGTAAAGGCCGTTTTTGAGGACAGTTACAATTACATGAAGAGCGGTACGCAGATGCGTAAGGTCATCAACAAACTTAATGAGCTGAATTTCAACCGCAAAGCGGACAAAGATCAGTTTGGGCACATATACGAGGAATTGCTCCAAAGTCTGCAAAGTGCGGGCAATGCGGGCGAATTTTACACCCCCAGAGCGCTGACCAGCTTTGTTGTTGAGATGGTCAACCCCAAACTCGGCGAACAGGTTTTTGATCCTGCTTGCGGTACGGGTGGATTTTTGACCTCCGTGATTGAACATTTACGCAAAAGTGAAGTACATACTGCCGAAGATGAGGCATTTATAAAAAAGACGGTGCAGGGAGTAGAGCTAAAATCCCTTCCCCACATGCTTTGTGTAACGAATATGATTTTGCATGGCATCAATACGCCGACCAATATTAAGCATGATGATTCGCTTGCACGTCCAATTAAAGACATCGCGCCATCAGAACGTGTCGACGTGATTGTCGCAAATCCTCCTTTTGGAGGATCGGTAAAAGATGGAATTTTGGCAAACTTTCCAAAGACTTTTCAAACAAAAGAAACGGCGGATTTATTTTTGGTGCTTTTTATGAAATTACTCAAACCAAGTGGCCGTGCAGGCATTGTGCTGCCCGATGGTTCACTTACGGGTGAAGGAGTGAAAGCTAAAATCAGGGAGCAGTGGCTTACGGAATGTAACCTTCATACTATTATCAGGCTTCCAAACTCAGTTTTTGCACCTTATGCAACGGTGGCTACAAATCTGCTCTTTTTCCAGAAAGGAGAGCCTACTAAAGAGATTTGGTATTACGAACATAGGTTACCAGCAGGCGTAAAGGCTTATTCTAAGACGAAACCGATCAATGTAAAAGAGTTTGAGCCGATTAAAAAATGGTGGAATGATCGTAAGGAAAGCGATCAAGTTTGGAGAGTGGCAATCAAAGATATTGAAGGTCGTGGTTGGGATTTGGATATCAAGAATCCCAACAAAAAAGAGGAAACAATTGAGCATTCAAGCAAGGAACTCATTGATATGCTTGAAGCTTCTTTTGCCGAGAGCAAGCAAATTTTAGAATCTATTAAATTTGAATTATGAGTACTGCCAAGAATGTAAAGATGCTTGATTCGATAAAATTTAAATATTTTCCTTTAACTTTTATCAAAAGTCGTGAAGAGAAAAAAAGACAAATTTTAAATACTGTCATTTTTAAATATATCGAAGATCGTTACAACGATAACCGTGAGTTATCAGACCTCATTGAAAGTACACAATATGGCTATAATGCTTCAGCTTTAAAGAAGGGGGGGAACAAATTTTTAAGAATAAGCGATATTAAAGAAGGTGAAGTGGACTGGCAGAATGTTCCATTTTGCAATTGTTCCGATGATAAAACCTACATGTTAAATATAGATGACATTTTGATTGCAAGAACTGGCGGAACAACTGGCAAGAGCTTCTTGATTCAATCAGCGCCTAGTGGTGCTATCTATGCGGGATACTTGATAAGACTTCGATGTAAAAAGAATGTTAATCCACGTTATATCTATGCGTTTCTAAATAGTTATGCATATTGGCCACAAATCTCTGAGCTTAAGGGTGGCTCTGCTCAGCCTAATGTGAATGCTGAAAAGCTCAAAAAAATAATCATCCCAAACTGTCCACTAGAAGTCCAAGATAAAATTGTTAGCTTTATTGAGAGTAACGAAATAGATGATGAAAATCTAAAAATAAAAATTAAGAAAATAGACAGAAGTTTTGAGTATTTCGACAGAAATAAAGCATTGTTTTCTACTCAAGAAATCAGCATTAACAATCTTCGTCAGCAAATCCTACATGATGCTATCTCAGGTAAACTGACTGAAAATTGGCGCAGAGAAAATACAGATGTTACGCCAGCAAGTGAGATTCTGAAGCGAACAAAAGAAGAAAAATTGACCAAAGAGAAAAAAAATAAAAAGGGAAAGCCACTCCCTTCAATAACTGAAGGTGAAACTTTATTTAAATTACCTACAGGGTGGGCGTGGACTCGATTAGGAGAATTGGGGTTGATTACTAGAGGTAAGTCACCAAAATATAATGCAGCATCATCAGTTGGAGGATTAAATCAGAAATGTATTAGATGGGGTTATATTGATACGTCTTTTTGCAAAAAAGTTGAAGAGAGATGGTTTAATAACTTGGATAGCGAGACTTTAACAAAAGATGGAGATATCCTAGTTAATTCTACTGGTGAAGGCACTATTGGGAGAAGTGCTTTAGTTGAAGATAGTGCTATCGGCTTGATTTATGATTCTCATGTTTTGTGTTTTAGGGGATTAGATATTGTTGAGTCTCAATATATTATGTTTTTAATAAATGGGAAATTTGGCCAAAAACAGATTGAAGACTCCAAAGGGGCAAAAACTACAAAACAAACTGAGCTTGGGGTTGAGAATTTAAAAAATCTTTATATTCCACTGCCTCCATTTTTCGAACAAAAAGCTATTGTTGCGAAGGTTGAATCATTGACGCGAAAGTGTGATCAAATTGAGGCAAAAATGAATCAAACCGAGCAAAATGCTGAACTACTACTGCAGGCATTTTTGGCGGAAGCGTTTAAGGCATAATTAAAAAGTTTTATGAGTCATGTAGACAAAAACAACCGAGGATCAGAATGGAGGAAGTGGGACTTGCACGTTCATACTCCTGCTTCGTTGCGCCAGAATTACGGTGGTGCCACAGATGAGGTATGGGAGCAATTTATTACTGATCTAGAAAAACTTCCTCAAGAGTTTAAAGTTATTGGAATTAATGATTATCTGTTTCTTGATGGTTACGAAAAGGTTTTGCAGTACAAGAAATCTGGACGGTTAACAAATATAGATCTGATCCTCCCAGTTTTAGAGTTTAGATTAGCAGAATTTTCGGGGGTTGATTTTGCTGATTACAAGAGACCGAATATTCACGTGATTTTTGCTGATGAAAGTACTCTCAAACCCGACATTATTAAGAGTCAATTCCTAGCGACTCTTGATGCAGCGTATCAGTTGGAAAAGGACGGTAAAAAATTTCATAGGACATTAACCAAAGAATCCTTAATTGTCTTTGGGCAAAAGATTATTGATTCGGTTCCTGCCGCTGAGAAATCGAAATGTGGAACAGCTGAAATAGAGGGTTTTAATAATCTGAATTTGAGACTTGAGCAGATAGAGGAATCCCTAAAAAACGACTGTTTTGATGGCAAATACCTTCTAGCGATAGGAAAAACTGAATGGGACGAAATGAAGTGGAGCGATGCAAGTATTGCATCGAAGAAGAACTTGATAAACTCCTGCAGCATCATCTTTACCTCATCCGCATCGGTTGAGTCTTTTCAAAAAGCAAAAAGAAAACTGACCGAGCAAGAAGTAAAAGATCTCTTGCTCGATTGTTCTGATGCACATAGTTTTTCTGATTCAAAAGATAAGGATGACAATCCAATAAAGGATAGGATTGGAAAATGTTTTACGTGGATCAAGGCTGATCCAACTTTTGAAGGATTGAAGCAGATTATTTATGAACCGTTGGAGCGAGTGAAGATTCAGGAATCAAATCCTGAAGAAGAAAAGAAACATTATAAATTAAAAACTTTACAAATTTCTAACTCAAGGAACGATTTAATTGTTGATCAAGAAATTGTCTTTAACTCAGGTTTATCAAGCGTGATTGGAGGACGAGGGGCTGGCAAATCGGCACTTTTGAATCTCTTGGTGTTATTTAATGGTCAGAAAGATAATTTTATTGATTGGGCTAATGAAAATGGAGATGCTGATCTAAAATGTATATTTTTGAATAGAGATGGTCAAAAAGAGGAATACGAATCAAAGTTATCTAGTTGTGATAATCATTCTTTACCAATTTATTATCTTTCACAGGGCAATATAGAAGATTTCTCAACCGAAAAAGAAAATGTGAGGGAAGAATTTCTAAGTACTTTGGGGATTACTGAAAATTTGTACTACTACAATGACCAAATAAGCGAAGCGGAAAACCTTATTAATAATTTAAGAAGTTTGGATATTGAAGAGCAAGAAATATCGGATTCTTATAAAAAGGAGGCAGAAGGAAGTAATATCAAATGGGAAGATTTTGAAAAATATTACACCTGCAGAAAAAGTGTTTTGGAAGTACAAAAAAAGAAATATTCAACGAAAGAAACTCAGGATGCCTTGGAGAAAATTTCCCAAATTAGCATAAATGGAATTCGCCTCAAAAAGATATTAGAATCAGAAAAGATTTCGGAAATTAGAACTTTGGCCTCACAACTCAATAAGAATATTGAGGAGTATTTTAATTTATTTATTCAAGAAGATGATGATTTAAAGAAGAATATTCAGCATCTGACTCAATATAATGTTGAGGTTTTTGAAGGTCAAGTTTCTCAAAATAAAACTATTATAGAAAAGCAACTAGAAGAATTAAGAAAGTTAGCAAGCACTGAAATCCTCAAATTAAAAATATTAGGTATTCAAGATTATAAGAACCTCACTGAATCAATCGAGAAAATTGATAGATCATTAATACAATTGGAAAAATCAAAATCAAGACTTGTGGAAATTAAAGAAGGCAAAAAGGATATTAAGAACAAATTAATAGAACTTTCCATTAGTTATAAAGAAAATATCAAAGTTGCAATCGCAGATATTGATGATAAATTTCGGGAATTTAGGACAGATCAGACAGACCTATTTAACAAGATATTTGAGGGGGTAATGGTTTCCGGATCTGTATATTTCGATGTGAAAAAATTTAAGAATCTTTTAAAGGAAGAGTTCTACAGTGGAAAAGCAGACTGTGTCGATACGTTGTTCCCTGCTTTAAGTGATAATGACTATGAAGCATTTCTCAATCAATCTAATAATTTTTGGGGAATATTGGATGAAGAGAAGAAACACTTTAAACAAAATGGTTATTATGATTTTCTATCATTGATTTTCCAGAATTGTATGAGCCATATCCTTGTTCATCCAAAAATTGAATTATATGGACGAGAGCTAGGAGGTATGTCAGGTGGTCAACAAGCAACACTTTTGTTGAAATTAAAGTTAGCATCTGAAGGTTTACAAAAAGATATTATAATATTAGATCAACCAGAAAATCATTTAGATAATAAGTTTATTACGGAGAGCTTGGTAGGGTTATTGAGAGAACTTAAAAAAGAAAAACAAGTTATTATCGCCAGTCATAGTGCAAATGTTGTTGTCGGTTCTGATGCTGAGGAAGTTATAGTTTCTAGAATGGATGGTGAAGATAAGAAATATTTTTCTGGTTCTTTGGAAAATCCTGAAATACAAGCGGAAGTTATAGGGATTTTAGAGGGTGGGAAAATAGCTTTTGAACAGAGGAAAAAGAGATATGGAATGCAAAATTAAGATAAATTATTAATCATTAAATCAAATTTTTTATGGCAGACCAAACAATTACATGTCCGAAGTGCGGTGAACAGATTCAGCTCAACGATGCTCTTACTGGAAAAATTAGAGAACAGTTGAAAGGTGAAATTGAAAAGGGAGTTCTTGAAAAAGAGAAACAACTAGCCATCAAAGAGAAAGCTGTAGCGGAAAGTCAAAAAAATATTGATGAACAGGTGAGCAAAAAACTGGATGCTGAAAAGACTAAAATTATGGCTATTGCAAAGGAGGAAGCAGGCAAGAAACTTGAATTAGAAATGCAGAATTTGGTGAAAGCGGATGAAGAAAAAGAGAAAGAACTTGAAGAAATGAGAAAACAGGCAATTGCTTCTATGGATAAGGCGCGTGAACTTGAGACAAAAGATAAAAAACGCGAATTGGAATTTGCTCAAAAAATGGATGAAGCTACAAGGAAAATTGCAGAGCAAGCTAAGCTCGAAGCTGATGAGGCCTCAAAGAAAAAATTACTTGAAAAAGATAAGACAATTGAGCAAATGCAAAAAGCCCTAGAAGAAGCACAGCGTAAGGCTGAACAAGGTTCAATGCAGATTCAGGGGGATGCCCAGGAAACTGATCTTAAATTGGCTTTGCAGAGTGCATTTATGTCCGACACGGTGGAGGATATTGCTACGGGCACAAAAGGTGCAGATCTCCTTCAGACAGTATTCTCATCTATGGGGCAAAAACAGGGTGTCATTCTTTGGGAATCAAAAAATACTAAGAATTGGAAGGAAGAGTGGGTAAGGAAGTTAAAAGATGATCAGGCTCATGTAAAAGCTGATGTAGTTATTATTGCCACTCAAGTTTTGCCAGAAGATGTTGAGACTTTCGGTTTTAGAGACGGCGTATGGATCACAGCCTATAAGTACGCTTTGCCTTTGGTGGCGGCATTGAGGTATCAGCTTTCTGAGATGAGCAAAGTTAAACAATCATTAGTTGGAAAAGATGCCAAAATGGAGCTTTTGTATAACTATTTAGGTGGAGCAGAATTTAAGAACCGCATCGAGACAATTGTATTGGCTTTTGGAAGTTTAAAGAAAGGTCTGGATGCAGAAAAACGTGCAATGGAAAAGATATGGAACAAGCGAGAGAAGGAAATCGACAGAGTGATGAAAAATACAGCAGGATTCCACGGTGATTTGGAAGGAATCATGGGTGCTGCGGCTTTACCTAGTATTAGTGCTCTTGAATTAGGTAGCGGTGAAGAAGAAGAAATTTAGACAGTGCCTATCTGTCTCCGCCTCACCGCAATCATCCCCGCATAAACAAAATCGAGCGTAAGTATTGTTATGGGGTACGCAAGGACAAGGAAAGAGAAAACACCGTAGGCGGGAAATGAAAAGACGTACTCAAGTCCAGAAATGAAAAACGTCAGCGCAGAGTCTTCATGCGGTTTTTTGAAAGATTTTCTGAAACTGGGAACAAAGGCAAAAATATCGATGAGACATGAGAGCAGAACTGAATACAGTGGTGTTTTTGACATCACATAGAGCACGATGGTAACGATGGCGAGCAATAAGCATACCCAGTCGATCGTGTCGTATTTGGTCTCACCCTTAATGACGCAATATACAAAAATGATGAAACAAAAAAGAGCATTGGTTCCTAATAAAAAGGAGCTCTCGCCAACGTGTGAAAAATATTGTACGAGAAAGTTGATTGATGTGATCAGCGACCAGGCCAAAAACGTGAGCGCATGTGGCTTGATGCGTCCCTTAAACATCCCATAGAGATATATGAGGTATGCTGAAATATTTGTAACGATGGCGAGCAACAGGAGCATCCGGACGAGTATCATAGCGTCAGGGTATCATAAGACCGCCCCAAGACGATCACCAAACTCTGTGCGAATATTGGCAATTGTTTCTTTTGTAATGCCCGGGAAACATACTCGTGTGAGATAAGAGTTTTTTTCTTTGCCCCTTTTATTTGTGTATGGATTGACCTCAGGGCTTAAACGACAGGGGAGATCGCCAAATCCGCTTGCGTGTAATGTTTCTTGGAATACATCGCGTCGTTGGCGTGATATTTCTTCATCTTCATGGGCAGGAATCCATCCACTATATCCATGCTCAGGGCGATGCGTGGTTCTAATTGCAAAAAAAGCCAAACTAAAATCGCGCAACATACGACGAGCGGTTTCCACTTCTTCTTGCTGATCTCCAATTCGTAACGAATTATGTGCTCGTTCAAAAATTTCGGGGAATACCTGGTCTGTCTCAGCTTTGCTGCCCACGATTTTGTTCATTAATGCAATGAGACGCGCGACGGGAGCAACAACGCGGCCGCCCCTTCTTGTTCCTTCATAAGGAGTGCATATGCCTTTTCCCTTTAATCCTTCTATAAAAGTATCGATCTTATCGATCGCCTCTGGATCTGCTGCATCACGAGTTAGTAATACTAAATCTTTGGTTGTTCTATTGGAAAGAGCCGGAGATCCTGTGGGAGTTAAGTTTCCCGTCAAAAATCCAAAAGCACTGAGCATGGAGAGTAATTCGAAATGATTATTATGAATATCAAAAGATTGAGGTTCAGCACCTTGTAAAATCCCCAATGTTTGCAAAGCAACTAATGACTGAATCGCGGGAGGATATCGCCCATCTAAAAACCGCTGCATGGCCGCATGTCTATTGTTATATTCTTGTCGATGAGAGCTGCGACTAATACCTATAGATTTGGCATAGTCTGCTGGGGTGAGACCTGCTTCAGCGTTTTGGGCTAACTCTAAATGACGGGCATAGGCGCTCTCGCCCTCAAAGTAGTCGGCAGCTATTGCTTCTGCCCCCAGTGAGAAATTTCCTAAAGTCTCTACGTCATTCTGTTGCATAAAGAGATGATTTTAATATCATTTTACGACTTAGTCAAGCATGCAGCCATGGCAATTGTCAGGTTAGCATAATTATGTTATTATATCCTGATTATCATACATTATGGTTAATGACGTATTTATCTTTATCGTGGCCATGCTGATGGTTATAAAGGGGGCGACCATGGCAACAAAACACGCAGCTTTGTTGGCGGAAAGCTATCGGCTGTCAAAATATATTGTCGGTTTTATTGTTGTCGCTATTATTTCAATACTTCCTGAAACGCTCATCTCACTCAATGCCGCATATGATGGTAATCCATCATTTGGACTCGCAACACTTTTTGGCTCGAACATTGCCGATTTAACGTTATTATTTGCGATACTGGTATTTGTCGCTGGACGAGGATTAAAAGTTGAAAGCAAAATTTTAAAAAATAACTTAATTTTTCCATTTTTGTTATTTATCCCGCTGTTATTAGGATTTGATGGCTATTTTTCACGATGGGATGGTGCTGCATTGATTGTCATGGGAATTGTCTTTTATTTCATTACATTACAAGGTGGAGTTGATACTTCATTGCCTTTTCATAATGGGATTGGAAGATATAAACATCTATGGAAGCTATTATTAAGCATGGGAATATTGCTTGTAGGTGCGCATTTTACAGTTACATCAGCAGCATCTATTGCGCATTATTTGGGAATAAATCAAATATTAATTGGAATGCTCGTTGTTGGACTTGGTACGACCATGCCAGAGCTGCTTTTTTCAATTCAATGCGTTAAAAAGAAAGATGATTCATTGGCCATCGGAGATTTGCTTGGAACAGTTTTGGCTGATGCGACTGTTGTAGTGGGAATACTTGCCCTAGTTTCTCCGTTTGCATTTCCCATAACGATAATACATATAACGGGATTGTTCATGGTTACCGCTTCTTTTTTATTATTATTTTTCATGAACACGGGACGCAGTCTTTCAAAAAAAGAAGCTCTGTTTTTACTCTTATTCTGGGTGTTGTTTGTGTTGGTAGAGTTTTATGCGAATAAATAAATGGCTTTCTGCTCATGTTCATTGGGCATTTTTATTTGTGCTTGGAGTTATTATCTGGGCGGTGGTATTTTCACATTATGGAAATTAAAGACAGCAATGGTGTTGTATTACAAACAGGTGACAGTGTTCAGGTGATAAAAGATCTCAAGGTTGGGGGATCGTCGATGGTACTCAAAAGAGGAGATACGATTAAAAATATTTTGGTAAGCGAAGATGAAGAAGAGGTGGAGTGCCGTATTGGGGGATCGACTATTATGTTGAAGCCGGAATTTCTGAAGAAAAAGAAATAGGCGGCCGCGGAACTTTTGACTAACATATATTTATGACTCACCCCTCAGACCTCTCGAACTTGGAGCAGCGCATTACAAAGATTGAAGAGCGCAATCGCAGTGTCGAGCTTGATAAAAAATGGGAGGGGAGTTGGACGCGCCGCATATTGTTGGCGGTTTTTACCTACCTGGCGGTGTTGTTTTATTTTATCGCGATTGGTTTAGAGGCTGCGTTTCTAAGCGCGCTCGTGCCTACGATTGGTTTTATGCTCTCTACGCTCACGCTGCCTTACTTTAAGAAAATGTGGATAAAATATTTTTAGTGCTTGAACATGGATGTACATTTTTTTATCAAAGGGCTTATCATCGGATTTACCATTGCAGCGTCCATTGGTCCCATTGGAATATTATGCATCCGGCGTAGCCTCGCAAATGACTATGTATCCGGACTTGCTAGTGGAATGGGAGTTGCAACTGCCGATGGATGTTATGGCGCCGTCGCTGCTTTTGGCTTAACATTTATCTCTTCTTTTCTTATTAAACAGCACATGTGGCTGCAAATAATTGGAATCATTTTTCTCGTATATTTGGGAGTGAAGATGTTCATCGAAAAACCAAAAGACATTAACAAGGGAAAAATTGAGAGCAGAGGATTAGTTGGGGATTATGTATCAATGTTCTTTTTAACGATATTCAATCCAATGACTATTCTGCTATTTTCCGGAGTATTTGCAGGTCTGGGAGTAGCTCAAGGATCAGGAAATTACGCTTCCGCATCGATGCTGACGCTCGGTGTTTTTACCGGCTCTGGCCTGCTTTATTTTCTATTAAGCATTGTCTTCGGAGTATTCGGCAAGAAATTAAAATCAAATGTTATCACTGTAGTTAATAGAATTTCCGGCTCAATAATAATAGGCTTCGCACTGGTAACGGTTATTTCTTTAATTAAAGGTTAAAAAAAATCTATGCATAAAGATATCCAATCATATAACAGCTCACAGGCAGTCGATGATAGAGCGATGTGCGACCGACTTGCTCAGGAAATTGATGCTGCGTTGCCGCAGGCAGAAGGCAAAGTCTGGCACGGTCACCCGGTGTGGTTTCTGGATGGGAATCCTGTGGTGGGATACAGCAAGCTAAAAAATAATGTGAGGTTACTCTTCTGGAGCGGTCAGTCCTTTGATGAAAAGGAGCTACTGCCGGAAGGTAGCTTTAAAGCTGCCGAGGCCCGCTATACGAACGTAGATCAGATTGATAGTAAGGATCTCAAACGCTGGCTCGAAAAAGCTAAGAGTATTCAATGGGACTACAAAAATATTATTAAGCATCGTGGAGTGTTGGAACGACTTTAGTACTTTCATGTGATACAATACGCGCATTATTTCACTAAATTTTTCTATGAAATCTTTTTTCACAAAAGAAAAAGCGGTTGCTGTTAGCCTCACGCTGTTGCGTTTGGTTGTTGGTTTGATGTTTTTGCAAGCAGGAGGAATGAAAATATTGGGATGGTTCGGTGGTATGCCTGCTGAGGCAATGACCCCGCTCATTCAAGCTGCAGGATGGATTGAGTTGATCGGTGGTTCACTTTTCTTCCTTGGACTTATGACCCGCCCCGTTGCCTTTATCCTTTCTGGACAAATGGCTTTTGCTTACTTTATCGGACATTTTTCAACTGCATTTTGGCCTATTCAAAATGGCGGTCAGCCTGCCGTGCTGTACTGTTTCATCTTCTTGTTCTTTGCTGCATACGGAGCAGGAAAGTGGAGTTTGGACGCTGTTATCTGCAAGCCTAAGAAATAGACCTTAAGACGTAGCGCCTACAAGTCCTGGAGATTTCTCAGCAATCTTCAGGACTTTTTTTAGTGTCTCAAGATTGAGATCCTCCAGCTTTTTAAAGCGTATGCAGCTTTTACCTACGCTTACTTTTCCGAGCTCATCTTTATATTTTTCAGCAATGTACTGCCCCTTATCAATCGCGCAGAGGTAGAGACTTATGTAATTTTTCTGATTCGCAATGCCGACCGTAGGCCATTCGATGATTTCTTTTTTGTAGTTCTTACATTTAAAACTCCCATACCCTGGCATATTGTAGAGGAAGTTGGGCTTCAGTTTGGGCGCCGTTTTTTTAATAAACTTGTGCAAAAACTCGAACGACACGCGACGATCCTCTGGAAGCATCTCAAAATATTCTTTGATGGAGGTTGCCTTGACTGCCTTGAACATATTCATGTCACCAGTATATAAAATGTAATGCTTCCGTGCCATAGACTGTATTGTATAGCGAAGACACCGGAATTACTTTTATACTTAACCTACTTTTTTATGGCAGGAATAGGAGATTTTTTCAAAGCAGGTATTGTTTCTTGGTTGCTGGGCGGAGGTTTTATTTTTGCGATCGTTCTCTATTTTTTGTTCTTTAGATAGTATCGCTTACTTCTCCCGTGCAAAGGCCTTAAACGTATAGGGATAATTATTCGCCGCATTCCAGACGATATATTGAGTGATGCCCAAATCTTTGAGTGCCTTAATCTCCTCCGAGACGTAGGTGGAATCGAAATTCGTCACGCGGTAGACGAAGCCCTGTAACCACGGGCGAATTTCTGCACCACTGCCGGCGGTTTGTTCAATGAATTTTTTAGTGGTCTCGTAATTGAAAAAATACGGCTCGTCCGCAGGGTTTTCATGACCGCCCCAGCCGGGCCCAAAGTGCGAGGGATACGACATCGGATAAATGGCATCCACATAGGGCGCAAGCGCCGCAATATCCTGACCTATAATCGGCCCGCTGATCTTGTCCCACACGATAATGCCAAACACATCTATTCCCACCGCTACGCCTTTTTTGTGCAAGACCTCGCCCAAGTACTTCACCGCATTGGTAATCGTCTGCTCGCGCGTGATGGTCTCGTGACCCGTATAGTTGTATCCAATGTAGTAATTTTTTCCCGCCTCAGGAAAGCGCACATAATCAAATTGAATCTCATCAAAACCAGCATCCGCCAGCTCGCGGCATATATCGGCGTAGTAGCTCAATAGTTCGGGATGGCCTGGATCAAGCCATATCGCACCGTCACGATTGTTAAATGTTTTTCCCGTATTTTTGTCCTTGAGCGCCCATTCTTTTTTTGCACCCGTCAAAAATTCATTTTTAAATAAAATAAAACGCCCAATCACATAGATGTCTTTTTTGTGGAGCTTTGCTACCGCCGCGCGCAAGTCCGGAATCACATTTCCGCCACTACCCAATGCAACTGAAGCCGTAACCTTAGAAGGATAGGCAAATTTTCCTCCTGCTTGTACATCGATTACCACCGTATTGCCACCTACTTTTACCAATTGATCCACAAGCTCGTCACCACGGCTGCTTCCTATAGAGCTCGCGGTCAAATAAATCCCACTCATCTGTGCCGGAACCGGTACGTGCAGAGCAATGTAATTCGAGACAGAGATGACCGCTAAAATAAAAAATTGTGCGAATCCCATTGTTGCAGTCATACCGCGCCTAGCCGGACAAGTCCAGGTGGTGATGCTGATTTTTTGTTATGATAAGGATATGAACTTCCCCGTAACCCTTCCGCCGCAGTTTTTGCAGAAAGCTCAAGAGCTCAAGATTTTTCCGCAGGATATAGAGGAGCAGTTTGTGCGTGGTAGTGGATCGGGCGGGCAAAAAATGAATAAAACATCATCGACCGTGATGCTGCGACATGTGCCGAGCAATACGGAAGTTCGTTGTCAGAAACATCGTGAGCAGAGCAAAAATCGATTGTCGGCGTATAAGTTGCTCATTACAAAAATTGAAGATCAGATAAAGGGACGGCACTCTGAGCACGCTCAAAAAATATTCAAACTTATTAAGCAAAAACGCAAACGCTCAAAACGCGCTCAGCAAAAAGTTTTGGAGGGTAAGAAACATCGCGGTGAAATAAAGGAGCTGCGCAGAAAACTCTAAATATTCTAGTGGCGCTGAGTTTGGTGCTATCATGACGTCATGATGGAGCTGAACGAGCAATTTAATCGTGCCATGGCGGCGATGAATGAGGGAAGCCAAAATGTCTTTATTACAGGTAAGGCCGGCACGGGAAAAACGACACTGCTTTCGTATTTTATCGAGCACACGGAAAAAGAAATTGCGGTGCTTGCGCCTACCGGTGTTGCCGCGCTCAATGTGAACGGAGAAACCATTCACTCGTTTTTTAAATTTAAACCCAATATTACGATTGAGGAGGCTAAGAAAAAGGCTAAGACGCAGGGCAAAAGTGAAATGTATACTAAGCTGAAGACGATTGTCATTGATGAAATTTCCATGGTGCGTGCCGATCTTTTGGACTGTGTGGATACGTTTTTGCGTGTGGCGCGAAAAAACGAGAGAGCCTTTGGTGGTGTGCAGATGATTTTTATCGGTGATCTTTACCAACTGCCGCCGGTAGTGAGCACGCATGAACGCGAACATTTTGCACAGCTCTATAAAAGTCCGTGGTTTTTTGATGCGCATGTGTTTGCAGATAAACATTGTCCGCTCGTGTTTATTGAACTTGAAAAAATTTACCGCCAAAAAGATCCAAACTTTATCAATCTCCTCAATGCGATCCGTACTAATACGGTGGAAGACACACATATTAAGGAAATTAATGAGCGCTTTACACGCACGGAAAACCGCGATGCGATTTGTCTGACGAGCACCAATGCGCGAGCGCTTGAGATCAATATGCAGCGACTAAGCGAGATAACCTCACCGCTTCATACGTATACGGGAAGTGTCGATGGTGGGTTTGATACGAAGCAACTTCCGACTGAGATGGCGCTTGAGCTGAAAAAAGGTGCGCAGGTGATGTTTGTGAATAACGATACTGCGGGGCGTTGGGTAAACGGCACGCTGGGTACGGTGGTAGATATTGATACGGATATACTTCTTGTTCGTACGCACGATGGCCAGGTGGTGGAAGTAGAGGAGCATACGTGGGATTTGTATCGCTATTTTTATGACAAGAAAAAGCTTTCACTGGGGCAGGAGGAAATTGGTTCATTTTCTCAAGTGCCGCTGCGCCTTGCGTGGGCAATTACGATTCACAAAAGTCAGGGAAAGACATTTGATCGCGTGGTGATTGATCTTGATCGTGGAAGCTTTGCCTCCGGTCAAACCTATGTGGCACTGAGCCGCTGTAGGACGTTTGAGGGGATTACCCTTCATAAACCGATCAAAGCCTCTGATATACGGCTCGATTGGCGCGTGCAGCGTTTTCTTACCGATTATCAATACGCGCTTTCAGAAGAAGCGATGCCGCTCGAAAAAAAGATCAAACTCATTCAACACGCCATCGATATGGAGAATGAGATTGAGATTCTGTACCTCAAAGCAAAAGATGTGAAATCTCGACGGCGCATTAAGCCACAGGCGGTGGGCCAAATGGATTATAACGGCAAAGAATTTTTGGGTCTTGAGGCCTGGTGTTGCTTGCGCGAGGAAATTCGTGCATTCCGCGTTGATCGAATTTTAGAAATTCGCACGGATCTTGCTGTTTCTTAGCGCTTGATTGGTCGCTTGCCCTTTGGCTTAAGCTTGAAAGCAGGCTTTTCGTCCTCTGCCTTTTCCATCGGTGCTGCGTCAGAAGGCTTGATGAGTGCTTTCATAATGCGATCCAATTTTGCATTGAGAATCTCAAATTGTTCCTTGCTCATTGAGCTGCTTGGGCTTGAGCTCATGCCACCACCACCCAATGGACCACCCGTATTTCTGCTTGGATTTTTACCAAAACAATTCTGACAGAAAATAGGCTTCTGGCCTGATGGTCTAAAAGGAACTTCGCACTGATTACCACAGCTGCTACATGTTGCACGGTGCATGACTGCATCACCGCGGTCGCTTTGTTTAAAGCATGCATTGCACAAAACAGGCTTTTTGCCGTTTGGCTTAAAAGGCACCTCGCACATCATGCCACACTCGCTGCAAGTAGTTTTATGCATAACTGAACGATCAGCGTCTCTGTCTCTGCCGCCAAATCCGAATCCGCTTTTCTTCTGAAATCCCCCGAATTTTTTTCCTCCACCTGGATACGCCATATAGTTTTTTTAAAGAATGAACTGGAGTCTAGGCTATTACTGGCCAAAAAGCAAGGGTACGGCCTCAGATTTCCAGAATAACCGTTGATTGCTAAAAAAGTTGGGCGTAGTATGCGTTCGCAATTTTTAAACCAAATATATGAAAAATAAGGTATCGACATACTTTGCCAAGGACTTTAAGGCAGATCTGATCGCGGGGCTTATTGTAGGTCTCATCTCATTGCCGTTGGCGATTGCGTTTGCGGTGGCGAGCGGTGTGCGTCCGGAGCAGGGAATTTACACTTCTATTATAGCGGGCTTGGTGATGGGGGCACTTTCTGGCTCACGGTTTCAGATTTCTGGTCCCACGGGTGCATTTATCGTCATTTTGCTTGGTATTGTGAATAAATTTGGGGTCGATGGACTGCTGGTGGCGGGGTTTATGGCGGGAATTATTTTGCTCGTGCTTGGTCTGTTTAAATTTGGCTCAGTAATTAAATTCATGCCGTATCCGGTAACTGTGGGATTTACCTCGGGTATTGCGCTCATTATTTTTTCCGGACAAATTAAGGATTTTTTGGGTTTGCAATTTGAACATCGTCCGCATGATTTTGTTGAGACGGTTCAGTTAATTGCAAAAAGCCTTACTGAAAACGTGAATAGTAGTTCAATTATTATTGGCCTTATGACGCTGCTGGCTTTTTTCCTCTGGGGGAAATTTGGTACAAAGCGTTTGCCGCCTGCACCGATTGCACTTGTGATAGGAATTATTTCCAGTTTTGTCATTACGGCATTTTTTAAGGATGTTCTGCCTGCGCCTGCGCTGGTGGGGGAGATACCTTCAGGGCTTCCTCAATTTCACTTTCCGCATTTGGATCTTGAGACAATGAGACTACTTTTGCCTTCTGCCCTGACTGTGGCCATGCTCGGCGCTATTGAGTCACTGCTTTCCGCGGTGGTGGCGGATGGTATGACGGGAACAAAACATGATTCCAATCGCGAGTTAGTTTCACAGGGAATTGGAAATATCGTGCTTCCTTTTTTTGGTGCGATTCCTGCTACCGGTGCGATTGCTCGTACCGCGACGAATATAAAAAATGGTGCTCGCACAAGAGTCTCTTCTATTATTCATGCGCTCACGTTACTCATTATTTTGCTCGTTGCAGCACCCTATGCAAAATATATTCCCATGGCATCGCTCGCCATGCTGCTCATGATCGTGGCATACAACATGTCTGAAATCCCGCACTTCATACATTTATTGAAAGCACCCAAACAAGACGTACTTATATTAGTAGCAACTTTTTTGCTGACGGTGTTTGTAGATCTTACCGTCGCGGTGGGATCTGGTGTGGTGCTTGCTTCACTGCTCTTTGTACAGCGCGCAAGCAGACTTACTGTGGAAGAAGTGTCTGTTCATGACGGAGAAATTGGCACAGAGGGATCGGAAAAAATGCATGCGGCACTTTCTGAAGATCAAAATATTATCGTCTATGAATTGGCAGGGCCATTATTTTTTGGCGTCGCGGCGGAGTTGGAAAATGCAATTCGTCATCGCCGAGGTGACATACTTATTTTGCGTATGAAACATGTAAATCATGTGGATGCGAGTGCAATTAATATTTTAGAAATCATTATTAATCGTGCACGAAAAAATCACGGAAGTATATTTCTTGCCACGTTAAAGCCTACTATTAAAGCAAAATTCGAAAAGTTCGGTATCATAGAAAAAATTGGCGGCGCGGAATATGTTACCGAATGTACGACAGAGGCAATTGAAAAAGCAAAAAAACTTCGCGCTAAAAATTAAGAAACTAAGCTGGCTTTCATCAAGATCATTTCTTTCACAACAGGTAAAGAAGTGAGTATCTTTATTGAAGTATTCTTTAATTTGTTTTCTTATGAGTCTTCAAACTCTCCGCAAAGGGGCGATACTCCTTAGTATCTCGAGCCTTCTTGCAGTCGCAAACATCTCGCCCGTGTTTGCCGCAAGTACAATTGGTACCAATCTTTCAACAGATGGTACGTTAGCTGTTACTGGTGCTAGTACTTTGACTGGTGCAGTAACTGCATCAGCTGGTCTCACCGCAACGACAGGCGGTGTCACGATCACCGCAGGTGGTTTGACGGTCACCGCAGGTGGCGCAACGATCACAGCAGGTGGTTTGACGGTAACCGCAGGTGGCCTAACAGTCACTGCAGGTACTACTGCTTTGAACGCTAACGTTACATTGGGTGATGCAGCAGCTGAATCGTTACCGTAAGTGGTACGATTGCAGGTGCTTCACCATTGGTATTCGAGGCTTTGACAGCAGATGCATTTGAGACAACAGTCGCAGTTACTGAAGCAACAGCAGACAATACAATTACCATTCCAAATGGATCAGGTGCAGTTTTGTTATCAACAGCAGGTGTTGCTGATATAGCAAGTGCTTTCTGGGGTGCATCAAATGGAATCGTATTTGAGGGAGCTACAGCAAACGGATTTGAGACAACAATTACTCTCACAGATCCAACAGCAGACAACACAATTACTTTTGGAGATGAAACAGGAACAGTAATCACTACGGGATCAACAACTGGTGTTACTTCAACAATGATAACTGATGCAACAATTGCAGGAGGTGATCTTGCTGCTGATATTGCTATTACGACAACAGGAGCTGCCGCCCTCAATGGAAATGTGGACTTAGGAAATGCAGCAACGGACCTCATTAATGTTAATGGAGCTATACAGACTGGTACACCATTCATATTTGATGGAGCTACCCTCGATGGAAATGTGGTGGCCTTGTTGGTGGCCGATCCAGGAGCAGACTTCTCAGTTACTTTGCCTGCAGTAACAGGAACACTTATTACTACGGGTGATACAGGCACAGTTTCCTCAACAATGATCACGGATGCAACAATCGCAGCTGCAGATCTAAATGGTGGTATTATTATTAGTACGACAGGTTTGATTACTGCGAATGGTGGTATCGTTCAAGATTACTCAACGGCAATTAAAGCTGATGCATTTAGCGCAGCTGGATTGAACGTTATTAATCTTGAGGCAACAAGTGCAGATGTAAATACTATAACTAATGGTGTTGCTGGTCAGATGCTCATTTTGCTCTTTAATGATGCGGTAACCGTAGCTGATGATGATACAGCTACTGCAGCAAATGCAATAAATCTTGTTGGTATAGCAACATCTTTTGTAGCAGCAGCTGGAGATACACTAACATTGGTTAGCGATGGAAGCAGCTGGAGAGAAGTAACTCGTTCAGTAAATAACTAAGATAATATAGTTTAGTTACTATTTATTTAGTACAAAATTCCGCTCTCACCTTTCAATAGGTGGTGGCGGTTTTTTAATGCTATATTATTCCTATGAAAAGATCTGAAGGCGGTATGGATCATCTCCGAAAAAAAGTTTCTGCTATTGATCGAAGTCTCATGAAGTTGTTGGCTCAGAGAATGGAGATTGCTCATGAAATCGGCGAGTACAAGCGCGTGAACGAGCTGCCGGCGGAAGATCCGCATATTGAGATGAAGAAGCGTAAGGAACGCCAGCAAATGGCGCGGGAATTGAAAGCTAATTCTCGTGATATTGAGACGATTTTTTCTACGATTGTGAAGGTGGCACGGCAAGTGCAACGACGCACGGCGGCAGGAGAAATGATCGATCAACGAAAAAATACGGGGGTTACACGCATCGCCATCATGGGTTCGCGGGGAAGTTTTACAGAAGAAGCCGCGTTGTTTTACCTTAAGCGTGAGGGAATTACTGCATCGGAATTGCTGTATCCCGTTTCTGCAGAGGGTGTGTTATTGGCTTTAGATAGAGAAGAAGCTGACGTAGGCATTTTCCCAATTCACAACTCAATTGGTGGGGTAGTGACAGAGAGTATTTATGCTGCCAGCGAGCATCATTTTTTTATCGAGGATTTATTTGATATCGATATTCGTCAGTGTCTCATGGTGCGCCCCGGCGTGAAGCGCAGTGAAATAACTAAAATTATGTCGCATCAACAAGCACTTGCTCAATGTAAGGGATATATAAAAGAGCACTTCCCCAATGCGGAAATAGTAGAGGCGAGCGATACGGCGACGGCTGCACAGTTTTTAGGTATGTCATCTAAAGAAATTCACACGGCTGTTATTGCACCGCAGCGCTGTGCCAAACTCTATAAATTAGCTTTATTGGAAGAGGGAATTCAGGATCAGAAAAAAAATCTTACTACGTTTATTGCCGCGCGCGTTTGATGTTATGAAAGGACCAGTTATTGCCATAATCGGAGGTAAAGGTGTGATGGGTCGCGAGTTCGGCCGTATTTTAAAAAATGCCAAAGCCGATATTTTGACCGTGGATCTGGGAACGTCCCTGACACTAGAGCAGGCTGCAGAGCGTGCCGATATTATATTTTTTGCCACGCCGATTTCTCTGACGCCGGATTTGATTCGTCGGCTCAAGGGACATATTAAACATGGCTCGCTTATCACTGACATCACTTCTTTAAAAGTTCCTGTCATGCAGGCGATGCGCGAGGTAGCGACGATAAAAACAGAACTTCTCGGTATGCATCCGCTCTTTGGCCCCAGCGTTGTTTCTAATATGAAGAATCAAGTAATTGCGATGTGTCCGGAGGGTTCTGGGCAGTGGACGCGGTGGATCACCACTGTATTTCAGAAGCAGGGCGCAGTTATGCAAAAAACAACGGCGGAAAAACACGACAGCATCATGGCGATTATTCAAGGCATTACGCACTTTTCTGCGATTGCCAGCGGTATTGCGCTGCGTGAGCTGGGAGTAGATCTGCAGGAGACGTTGAAATTCGCGAGTCCGATTTATGATCTGCGCTTTGCGATGATCGGACGTATTTTGAGCCAGTCGCCACAGTTATATGCCGATATAGAAATTCAAAATCCCCATACGCTCAAAGCGGTTAAAGCTTATCAGGAAGCCATCGAAGAGTTGAGTAAAGCGGTCGCAAAGAAAGATACGACAGCATTTAAAAAACTTTTTTCTGAGGCGGCCAAGTACATGGGCGACTTCAAAGAAAAAGCGCAGAAAAAAACGGATGCAGTGATCCGCAAGATGAGTGAGAAGTAGGCTATAGAAGTTACTGCTTGTTATACACGACGAACCTGAATGTTATTCTATTCTCCTGCATTGCTCCGCGGGGATCTTCAGTGCGCATGAATGTACTTTTATCAAACTCGGGGAAAAAGGTATCACAGTCAAATGTTCCCTCAATTTCGGTGAGATACATAGTTTTGAGCGCCGGATGCTTTATTGCCCCAGCAAAAATCTGCGCACCACCAATAACAAATACCTCATCGTGATCCTGACGTTCGATAATTTTCAGTGCCTCATCTAAGCTGCCAGCGGTCATCACTACGTCGTGCACCAAATATTTTTCCTGTCGCGTAATCACGAGATTTCTGCGTCCCGGTAACGGTCGATGCTTAGCGGGCAGCGACTCCCACGTATTGCGCCCCATAATCACCCAATTGTTTGGACTGCTCGCCGTCTTCTCTGAAAAATACTTTAAATCAGCCGGCAGACGCCAGGGCAGGAAGTTACTTTTCCCAATCCCGCGCTCCTCATCAACCGCCGCAATAATTGAAAATGTCACCATCTCATAAACATACTACACCGCAACCTTAAATTTGATAAACGGATGGTGCTGATAATTTTCGAGTTTTATGTCTTCAAACTGCAGGTCCCAGAAAGGTTTTTTCGCCACGGTGAGCGTGGGAAGGGGATATGGTTTGCGCGTGAGCTGTTCCTTGAGCCCATCGATGTGATTTGTATATATATGCGCATCACCCAGCGTATGAGTGAAGACACCGGGTACTAAATTGCACTCCTGAGCCATCATGTGCATCAGCACTGCGTAGCTCGCAATATTAAACGGCACGCCCAACGCCATGTCTGCACTGCGCTGATAGAGCTGACAATCCAAACGGCCCTTCACCACATAAAATTGAAATAACAAATGACAGGGCGGCAGCTTCATACGGTCAATATCCGCCACGTTCCACGCACTCACAATAATACGGCGCGACTCAGGATTGTGTTTAATCTGATCGATCGCCTGCTGAATCTGATCGACATGTCCGCGCTGCCACGCAGCTCCATCCCACTCAAATTTCTCCCACTGACGCCACTGGTATCCATATACCGGCCCCAGTGAGCCGTCTTCGTTTGCCCAGGCATTCCAAATGGGCGTGTATTCCTTTAATCCATCATTAATATTCGTCGATCCCTTGAGAAACCACAGTAACTCCCTCACCACTGCATCAAACAAGGTTTTCTTCGTCGTTACCAAGGGAAATCCCTCGCGCAAATCATATTTAGCTTGCATGCCAAATAACGAGATAGTTCCCACGCCGGTGCGGTCTTTTCGCTCCTCACCATCGCGCAAAATATCACGGACAAGATTCAAATAGGTTTCCACGGCCGTAATTATAACACAGCTATTTGACTAGCAAGTTTTTCGTCTCCGGGATGATAAATCTAAAGTTCGGCACAATGATAGAAGGAACAGTTGGCGCAACTGTAGTTGTCTGTTGTTGAACAGTAGGTGCGATAATTCTTGGTGCGGGGGCTGAGTTCGGCTGTGTATAGGTATTTTGCTGTGGCTGCTGCTGCTGTTGTTGTTGCGTTGTCGGTGCGCGGTAGTAGTAGGTAGGAGGAGTAGCTACTTGTTTAGGTAATGCCTGGAAACGAATTGCGTCAGCCTTAACACCGATTGCTTTCATAAGTTCAGGTTTGTTCAAGATGCGCTTTTTTGCCACGCGTGAGAGTCCCAATCCAATGCCGACTTTTCCATTTTTCAATGCGCTTTCTGCGCTATCAATATCATTTGAGATCGCGACGCGCTCTTCTTGTGGAATCAAATCGAGATTTAAGGCGCCAACAAAATCACGTACCTCGGTAATGGTCGTTTCTGCCTCAGCGAGCTGTTGTGCACGTGCTAAGCGAGGGGAGGTTAAGTTAACCTTTACACGACTAATCTCCTGACGGCGTGCTTCTTTTGTCTCGTCGATAGCCTCTACTATAGCCGAAAGCTGATGCTCTTGCTCATCAGAAAAGTTGGTCAATAGGGGAGCGACCTCAATAGGTGCAGTCTCAGTGAAACGTCCAAGACGTGTCACGTGATCATCCGTAGCATGTTCTATAGTAATGAGTGCCTGCTCTGCCTCTGTTACGGGGAGATCGTTGGTTTCGATAATATTAGTTGCTTGTCCAATAGATGACTGCATATCTGTGACCGTGCGAGAGATGTTTGCCTGAGCACCCGCTGTTACGTGTGTATTACTTGTATATGCGTAGGCCGTTTGTATCCAGAATGCGGTAACGCCGGGTTTGTTAGTTCCATCAAGAAGATTCTCAAGCTCCGCCATACGGCGATTTGCAAAGCGAATATGGGTCTGTACTTGATCGATAGGCTTATTTGCAAACGAAAGTTCAATTTTTTCAGCGCTTCGTTTTAGTCCATAAAGAGGATCTCCGTAGGTAACCGTATCTTGATAGCTCCACGCAGTCGTACCTCCTAATAATACTAAGAAGGTAGTTCCTGTAGCGAATACGTATTTTCTGAATATTGAAAAACCACTTTCGCGCTTGGGAGCCTGTTGCGCGGCTGCTTGCTCATTACGAAGCACGGCAAGGCGGTGTATCCCTGCAAAGACCTTAGTATCGAGGTTTGTACGAGTTTGATATTGCGGCAATTTGCTCAAGAGTGATTCGAGCTGTTGGTCCTGATATTCAGACATTGGAGGGGAAAGGATTATGGGTGGCGTTAGTTGCCGATAGGTGCTGATTGTAGAGGTTCCGAAGTGATGCAATTGACCGCGAGAGTCCGGTGCGTATAGCTCCCTCCTCTTTTTTCATAACGGATGCAATTTCACTATTGGATAGATCGTTTACAAAACGCATAGTCAGAAGCTCACGCTGTGCCTCGGGAAGTTGTTCAATAAGGTCATGAACAATATCGAGCTGCATTTGCATGTCTACTTCTTCACCAAATTTCATGCCGCTGTCGCTCGACGGAATTTCAATAGATTCATCGAGTGATAATACGTCTTTTTTAGACGTCACGTAATTAATGAGGTGATTGTGCGCTATCGTAAAGATCCATGTTTTGAATGAGCGTTTGCGATCATATGAATCTAGGTGTTCGTAGGCTTTTATGAAGACTTCTGCGGTGAGGTCTTCAGCTACATCCTGATCAAACGATACGCGGTATAAGAGGTAGTTATAGATCGATTTCTTAAACTCCTCATAATACTTTGTGAACTCTTGTAGTGCGTCGTTGTTATTACGAGTCATATTGAGAATTCACGAGTAAATATACATTCAAAGAATGTATTCGTTACAGTGAACTAGTTTTAATATACGTTAAGCTGTTTTTTTCGCAAGAGAAGCGAGTGCTGACTTCTTACGAGCTGCGTTGTTTTTGTGGAGCAGATTATGCTTTACTGACTTATCGATAACACTCATTGCTTCAGGCATCTTCTTGATAAATTCATCCATTTTCTTAGCCTTAACGAGCTTCATCATGTCTTTCATGGTGTCTTTCAACGTATCTCGGTAAACACGGTTTACGAGACGTCGCTTGTTTGACTTGCGGAGATCCTTGATGGAAGCTTTAATGATTGGCATAGGCTGGCGTACTATAATCTAGCCACCAGTCAGGAGTCAAGAGTAAACATTAAATTAATTTTCCTTCTATGATCGAGAACTTAGAACCTCATACATCAATAATCCTGGCTTCGGGCTCAAAATGGCGCAAAAGACTCATGAAAAAGTGGCATATACCCTGTAAAATTGCGGTAACTGACTTTGAGGAACGGCAAAAAGGGGAGCCTTCTGAGTTGGTGAGGTATAACGCGGAAGGCAAGGCGCAGATAGCTGCACTACGTTTTCCAGATGCGCTCGTCATTGGGGTGGATACGATTGGGGTTATTGGAAAGCGGATTTTAACAAAGCCGGTAGATATGGATGATGCGCGGAAGATGCTCAAACGCCTTTCGGGAAGTACCCATGAGGTGCTCACGGGGCTGACGCTTATATATAAGGGTAAGAAAAAGAGCGTTGTGGTTCGTACCGGATTGAAATTTAGAAAAGTTTCAGCTGCAGAAATTGAAAAATATCTTGGGTCGGGTCAGTGGAAAGGGAAGGCGGGAGCGTATGCAATTCAAGGACGAGCAAAAGGTTTTCTTGACGAAATAGAAGGGGATTTTACAAATGTGGTCGGATTGCCTATGCCTACGTTGATTAAGATGTTGAAAGCCTGGAAGGTAGTGTAGGATGGTGAGTAATGGGAGCTCGCAGTAAAATTGGTTGGTTATTTGGACTTTTATTTGGCGGACTTATGGGGATTTTATTTGCGCCGCGAAAGGGTATTGATTTGCGGAAAAAAATTAAGAAAGATCGCGATGATGGAAAGTTGGGAGTGGCTCCATTGCAGGATGATGTGAAGCAAATCATGCACGATATTGGTTCAATGGCGAAGGATTTTTATGATTCACCGGGGGTAAATGAGATGATTCAAAAAGGCAAAAAAGCCATTGGCGAGGTAGCTCATACGGTGAAAGAAGATTTTAGCGAGGTATTGGAAAAAATGAATGCCGAACAGCAACCGCCGGTAAAAATTAAGAAACGCGCGGTGTCTTCTAAGGTTTCAACGAATAAAAAACACGTAAGCCGTAGCCGCAAGACAAAAGAAAAATAACAGAATACAGAGGACGTCGACTGCCTTTTGAATTTTGTGGAATCCAAGATCAAAAACGATGGTTTTTACGCGATACAGTCCGTGGTAGGCCGCAGCCAGAATGATCACTGAAAAATAAATTGAAGTGATGAGCGGATGGATGAGCTCAGCGGTTGGCATTTCTTTCGTATAGAGAAGTGCGGCAATAAATCCCGGGAGCACAAAGGCACAGAGCATGGCAGTGCCACTGAAAAGGAACCAGAGTACGCCTTTTAGGTAGGCGGGTTTGTTAGTTGATGGGGTTGCCTGAGAAGATGCCATAGAAATAAATAATGAGAGCGCTCACGCAAAGGAACGTGAGCATGAGGCCAATGAAGAGGAGGATCTGGATTTTTTTTGGCAATTGAAACGGGGTGACTTGTGCCGTGACCCAGAGCCAGGTGACGGTGTGAATGAGGCTGGCGATGAGCGTGACGATGCTCGCGATGTAAAAGTGCGATGAGCGTAAAAATAAGAAAATTTCGTCATTGAGGGTGAACTTGAGTGCGAAGATGACAAAATAAATTGCGTAGGCAGCGATGACGACTCCGGTGAATTCACGGAGGAAATATATGATGGTTTTTGGATTGCGGGTCCACCAGAGTGCGGATTGTTTTTGTTCGTACATAGTTTATTTGCTTACGACTTTTTGGCCGAGTCTGAGCGCGCCCATGAGTTTAAGGCGCTGGAGTGCAAGGGCAGGATCAACACGTTTAGGACAGGCAGATGAACATTCGCCTACAAAGCTACATTTCCACACGCCTTTTTCTCCGATCACGTTATCCATGCGTTGTTTTTTTGCCGGTTTTTCTTCGCGTGAGTCTGATTGATAGCGATACGCGAGCGCAGCGGCGGCGGGTCCGACGAAATCTTTTGTCTCTCCGTAGACGGGACACGCCGAGTAGCAAATCATGCACTTGATGCACTGGCTTGTTTGGTCTAATTTTTCGCGATCTTCCGGCTCTTGTAAATACTCGCCTTGGCTCAATGCTTTTTTCTGCATGCGTTCTATGTACGGCATGGTGGAGCGCATTTTTTCAAAGACATCAGAAATATCCACCACTAAGTCTTTCATCACGGGGAAGTTTCTCAAGGGCTCAATTTTCATGGGCTGCTTAACATCTTTCATGTAGGTCTGGCAGGTGAGCACCGGTTTGCCATTTACCACTGCAGCGCAGCTCCCGCAAATTCCCATACGGCATGACCAACGATAGGTGAGGGAGGTGTCTTGTTTATCTTTTATGCGATTGAGCGCGTCGAGTACCGTCATATCTGACTCAAATCCCAACTCAAACGTCTGATAATACGGTTGGGTATTTTTCTCCGGTAGATAGCGCTTGATTAATACGCTCGTGCTTGTGGTTTCCATTTAGTAATGGTTACGGGTTTTTTCGTGATCTGCATGGCTCCTTCTGCAGATTTTACGGCGAGTGAGTGGTGTAGATAATTCGCGTCGTCGCGCTCTAGGTGATCGGTGCGGAAATGCGAACCGCGGGATTCTTTTCGTGCAGCTGCGCTCAGAATAACTGCCTCAGCGGCGATCATCATATTTTGTAATTCTAAGTATCCGGTGAGGTCGGTATTAAATGTTCTGCTTGAATCGTGAATGCCGATATGTTCTGCGCGTTTTTTTATATCGTTGAATTTTGTGATTCCGGCCTGAAGTGTTTTTTCATCGCGTTCGATACTTACATAATCCTGCATGCATGATTGCAAATCCTCGCGGACACTTGCGAGCGATTCAGTGCCTTTTTTCTCGAGCAGTTTCAGGATGCGCTGCTCTTCATTTCTGGCTTCAGCCGAGGCTTCAGTCGAGGTATTCTTTTTTTGCTTTATCGAAAATTCAGCTGCTTGTTCTCCGGCAACTCTTCCAAAAACTAAACACTCAGCGAGTGAGTTTGAGCCTAGACGGTTGGCACCATTCATACTTACACAGGCTGTTTCACCTGCGGCAAATAATCCTGCAATATTCGTCTTTGCGTCTTTATCCGTATCCACGCCACCCATAAAATAATGGGCTACGGGCATAACGGGAATGGGTTCTTTAATAGGATCAATGCCGGCAAAATCCATAGCACACTCGCGCACGAGAGGAAGACGCTCGTTGATGATTTTTTCACCCAAGTGGCGAATGTCTAAGTGTACGTAACTTCCATAGGGACCTTTCCATCCGCGGCCTGCTTTGATCTCGCTGATGATGGAGCGCGATATGATATCGCGCGGACCTAACTCCATTTTAGTGGGCAAATAATCTTTCATGAAACGCTCGCCCTTATTGTTCAATAAATATCCGCCTTCACCACGCGCACCCTCGGTAATTAAAATGCCTGTTCTTGGTAGTCCTGTGGGATGAAACTGTACAAATTCCATGTCTTTTAATCCCACTCCTGCGTTGTATGCAAGTGCCATTCCATCGCCCGTTTTAATTCCTGCATTGGTTGTAAATGCGTACACTTTTCCTGCACCGCCCGTTGCCAAAATAATTGCGTTTGCCGCGAATTCAGAAATCTCACCGGTAGGTAAATGTATGGCCACCACACTGCGCGCCGTCTGATGTTCCGTAATAAGTTTTGTCACAAACCACTCGTCGAATCGAATGATATTTTCATATTTTAGAGTGCGCTCAAAAAGGCTGTGAAGCATGTAGAACCCCGTTTTATCTGCGGCATAGACGGTGCGTTTCACACTCATGCCACCGAAGGCGCGTACGGCAATTTTTCCGCCTTCTTCACGGCTCCACGGACATCCCCAGTGCTCCATTTGAATAATTTCTTTGGGAGATTCAGTTACAAAAAAATCCACCGCATCTTGGTCTGCTAAATAATCGCTTCCGCGAATCGTATCGAAGCAGTGCTGCTCATGGCTGTCGTACTCGCGCATGACACCTGCAATACCACCTTCTGCTGAGACGGTGTGACTGCGGACAGGATACACTTTTGATATTAAGCCGATTCGTAATTGAGGATAGTTCTCGGCTGCAGCTAGGGCAGCGCGTAAACCAGCGGCTCCTCCTCCTACAATAAGTATATCGACTGAGTGGCGATTCACGCTCGTATTATATAGCGGTTGGCTACATATAAAAAGCCCCGGGATATTATTCCCAGGGCTCTAAATTTCTCGTTACTATTTCTGTGCCTTTTTCTTGCGGCGGAGGAAGTAAGCCAAGTTTGCTATACCAATTCCCATTGGATAGAGGAGCATTTCAGGGCCTGTTTCTCCACGGATTGATGCACCGTGCAATGCACGTGCTCTACTTGCGTTGAGCGCGAGTGCCTGTTGCGCTGCTAAACGTTCTGCAGCGGCTGCAGCATTTGCGGCAGCGGTGTCTTGAACGTCAGTACTTGTATCACTGGTTCCTACAGTTGGTGGCTCTTGAGAATTTAAATCAAATTCACTGCCTACTGAATCAAAACCATTGTCTCGTAATGCGGCAAAGTCACTATTGTTGCGAGCGGATTCATCTGCTGCGGCGCCACGCTGTTCCTCTACGACGGGAGCCACTACGGGGGCAGCGGCTGGATCTACGACTGGATCTGCAACAGCGACTGCACCACCATCACCGCGTGCGGCGGCGGCATTTGCAGCATCGAGAGCTGCTTGTCTATCAAGTTCAGCTTGGCGAGCAGCGCGATCTGCTTCTATACGTGCAGCTTCTTCTGCTGCTTGTAGGGCAACGGCGCGTCGAGCCATTTCTTCTGGAGACACACAACCATCGTCATTTGGATTAGCGGCGCAACGTTCAGCTTCAGCGCGGGCAGCGGCAGCTGCTTCTTCAATAGGATCGAGAGCCTGATCTCCAACAACGACACAGCCTTCAGCTGCTGGGTCAGAGGCACAACGTTCAGCTTCAGCGAGAGCGGCAGCCTCGACAATAGCGCGCTCTGCTGCTTCACGAGCAGCAGCATTTGCGGCCTCAGCGCAGCCTTCTCCATCTGGATTAGCGGCGCAATCTACATCAGCAGCAGCGGCTTGGTCACCGGCACCAGCGTCAGCGGCTTGATCATCAGCGACAGGAACATCGCCAGCACCGGCATCAGCGGCTTGATCATCAGCGACAGGAACATCGCCAGCACCGGCATCAGCGGCTTGATCATCAGCGACAGGAACATCAGCAGCACCAGCGTCAGCGGCTTGATCATCAGCGACAGGAACATCAACAGCACCAGCGTCAGCGGCTTGATCATCAGCGACAGGAACATCAGCAGCACCAGCGTCAGCGGCTTGATCATTAACTGGTGGAGCAGCTTCAGCAGCTGGATCGGGACAAACATCGCCTTCAGCTGGATCACAACCTAATATTACGCGCTCGTCACCTTTATAAAGTTTTCCGCCACTAAATATAACCATGCTCCCAATCACCAGTACTCCCAGGAGAGATGCGATAATTACAAATTTATTTCGTTTTGCTTTAGGAGCATTTGGCTCCGCACCGCTAACTTGCAAGATATTTTCCATATGTTTTGGTTTAAGATTATCAACTAATAATATCATATATTAAGTGAATATGTCAAATACCGTCATGGGTTATAAAAATAGACGCGTTCCCTGAGGTCGGCGTCTATTTAATGTTTATTTGTTAACCTTCTTTTTACTTATGCTTCTTCTTTCTGCGCCCCTTATTTAAGAAGAAAGCGAGATTTGCCGCCCCAACCGTTACTATGTAAGGAATCAAGCCCGGTCCAGTACGGCCACGTTCAGGTGCTCTCACGATACGTTGAGTCTGTCCCAAATCTGGTGCTGCTTCTCGGAGATCGCCGTTACCACTATCATCCGCTGCAGGAGCTACATCATCAATAACTTCTGCTTGAGGTGCCTCACATGCGCCGCCAAATGCGATGTATGTTTCAGTAGGACAGGGGATGCACATGCCAACAATGCGTACACCTGGTCGTTCGGGGCCATCGTAGGTGAATTGACCATGACTCTCGCATGTTTCTGCAGGTACAGGATCCTCGTTTAGGACAACATCATCAACTGGATCTTCTGCGGCAGGATGAGGAACAGTAATTGTCACCGCGTTACTCAATACCGGCGTGCCGGTAAGACCTGCTTCCGTTTCTTCTAAAGTAGTGAAGCTCATGTCGTGTGCTCCCGTAATTCCTACGCGGAAACTTGCTGCATCTGCACTGCTGCCATCTTTTACGCGTACTTTTATAATAATCTTATGAGCAACTTCTGGTGGGTCAAATAACACACTTTGACTCATGCCATTTTGCTCACCAAAAACAATATTGTTTGAGGCTGCATCAAAGGCGCGAATTTCAGTAAATGCGGTTTCTGCACCATTTTCATTTATTACAAATAATTGAGCTTCAACATCGCTTGTCGTAAAAGCGGCTGTTGGTTGAATGCTTACGGTAATTCCGTTCGCACGTACCACGCGCCGTGGAGTAAGGGTAAAGCTACCAACGGTAACAAAACTTCCACCCGGATTCATATTCTGTCCTGCCGGCATGTCTGCTGCTGCGGCGATGCCGTGAGCTGAACGCTGACGTTCTTGAATTGCTACGGGAGAAGTGAAGAGAGGGAAATTGCCACTAATCTCTGCACCTGCTGGATACAAGAACATATCTTCTTTTTCCGTGAGACCAATTGAAAGCATTTTTCCACGGACACTATCGGGGTTGCGTACACGCACAGAGATACCAATATATTCCGTTTGTGTTGAATCATAACCACGATCGCCGGTTAATTCACCACCATTGCCAGATCTAAACTCAGCGATATTATTTGCATTAAATTGTATAGCAGTACTCAAGTCGGCCAGTGGCGTATTTAATTGTTTGCGCGTTAGTTTCACTTCGATATCGTTCTTATCCAGGCTGTTTGCCACCGCATTAAAGTGCAATTTTGTAGTACGAATAGTAAGATTATCGGTTGCACTCATCATGATTTTACCCAGTTCAAAGAATTCTCCGTTGAGTGGATTATTCGGAAGTGCAGTGCTTTCAACCGTGGTTGGTTGAAGAATTTCAAGTTGTGGTAGCTCAATAGTATTTCCATAGATCGGCAATACTTCCTGGACGTGCTGTGAAAGATCAGCAAAAGTTATACGGGATATACCAAGTGCAATTTTTTTGCCCCTCACTGCGTCGAGTGTCGTATTTAATAATTTTGCCCGCAAAATGAGATCATATTGTCGGCCAGGTGTATAAATAAATTGAGATGCCTGTATTGCTTTTTCACCCGATGCATTGAGCGGCGTTGAAGCACCTCCGCTTGCGGCGACGCCCTCTCCTAGGGGAAGATGTCCTTCGTGAAGATCAACCATCAATTCTGGTACGATATTTGCAAAAGGTAGGGGATTATCTAGTCCCGGCTTCATTTTGAGAGTTACATTAGTTATTGTTGCGTTTACGTTTGGCGTAAAGGTAAAGCGTGCAACCTCGAATGATTGTGAATCATAATTGAACGAATTTTGTGATGGGCTTTTAGCATCCAGTACAAGTGAAAGAGTGCTTGCAACTCCACATGCTGGATTGATAAAACTTTGAATACTTGCCCATGTTTCTGCATCTACCGTTGCGGTTCCTGGTAGTCCTTTTGAGCGTTTATAGGCAATAACCTGATCTGCGGTTGCTTGATCAAAGTTGGTGTTAATTACAAGATTGGTGTGCATGAGCACGTTCAATTCTTTTTTTAGATGAGATACTTTTTCGTTGTTCATTCCTTTAGACAACTGGGGGTAACCGTCATGGCTATGTGCAGGACAGGTAGAGTTATTTGGGTCAGCCTGAAGAGCATCTGCTGCGGCTTGATCTTCAGCGGCATCTCGCGCAGCCTGTTCCCGTGCAGCTGCTTGAACTGCTTCCACCTCTGCACGTCGTGCTTGTGAATCGATTGTTTGTTCATTACCCCATAAGGCGAATGTTCCCGTAGGAGTTGGTTCACCGTGTAATACGATGTCTTCAGCATTCAGTACTCCCAGTGTGAATTTTCTTCCTAAAAGGCTATTTTCTTCTACCGTATTTGCTTTTACGATAATTTGGTGTGGGCCTTCAGCAAGAGGTAAACGTCCTCCTCTAATAAGGGGGATACGTGTTTTTCCTCTGGCCTCCATGACTGTTGGTGCAGACATGGCAGCTTCTACTCCGGCTGCATTTTTCTTGAAAATTTGTACAGTTAACTTTGTTCCTTCAAGGTCTCCCTTTCTTGCTCCACTTGGTTTGAGTGAGAGAAACATCGTATCTACCGTAATATCTTTTGTGGCGCTTACTAAAAGTGCCGTGACGGGGGCCATCTGCCCTCCATTTCTACCCCAAGGGAATGGTGCAGCTGGAGGAGTATTGGGACTCACCTGTATCTGTGTTTGTGCAGCAGCAGCTGCATTGCCGATTTTGAAGTCAGCACCCATCATGCGTTGTGTGGAAAAAACTCCAGCTCGAGCAAAATTTCCACTGATAACCTGTGCAGGAGGATCAAGTAGGAAATCTGCTGGCGACTGGAATCCAACGGCGAAATATCTATCACCAACGGCATCGGCTTTAACCCGTGCCTTAATAATTAATTCGTATGCACCTCGTTGAAAACGATTCGCGTCAGCTGCTGAAATAAATTCAGCTTGTTCAAATGAAGCCCCATTACCGGTCATACTTTTCAGCTGCGTGATGGCTACTTCAATATTATCTTTTTTCTTAAAGAGCTGGACTTCTATATCTTCTGGTCTGATTAAAGGATTCATTATCTGTCCCACATTAGCGCCGCCAACTGCACGAATGTCATCTCTCAAACTTACTTTCATATGAGAAGGACGAAATTCTCCATTTGCGGTTAAGTCATAAATAGCTATCGGTGTTAATGGGCTACCGGGTAGCAGTGTTGGGGGGTTTAAAAGATCCCCCGGCGTACTTCGAGAGAGTGCTATTGCATTACTTACATTTGCCTGTGAAATGCTAAATTCATTGCCATAAATGGGAAGAGCTGTACCTGCATTCTGACGGTTTGCCTGAGTATAGGTAACGCCTTGTAATCCGATACTAAAGTGTTTGCCTCGAGTTGCCGCTGAATTGCGTGCACGGACTTTGATAATAATTTTGCTTATTCGGTTTTGTGCTCCAGCGGGAACATTAAAGAAATTTACTCCGGTCAATTCATTAAGATTTGCTGCAGGATCTTCCGTAAATGTTGCTGTTTTAGTTGCAGCATTAAAATATTGGGGACTCGTTGTCATGGCATCGTCCGTATTAAAAGCTTCCGTACGGCGATATACCATGACTTCTAAGTCACCGGGAGAAATTTCATTTGCGATTCCCGGTTGCATTTTAATGGTAAACGATTTATAGGTAATGGATTGCTCTGGAGCTACATCGATTGAAGCCACGGGAACAAACTCGCCCGGGTTAATTTCTGCAGCCGCAATTTGTGGATTTGTTGCACTTAATCGTACATTGACCACTCCGGCATCACCTGCACTTCCTCTTAGCTGGTTTATACTTTTCGAGGTAAACATCCAGAGACTTCCTCCTACAACGGCGAGAGAGGCAAGGGCGATGATTATCCACAATTTCATATTTTTATTTCCCATATATATTTTTGTTTACGTTTTTTTTACCTATTTCTTACACGTGCGAGATTGAGTAATAAAGTTGTTCATCTCGCAGGGGATACATGTGCCATAAAGCATTCCGGGCACATCCTCTCCGGTGTATGTAAAGAGTCCTTTTGATTCACATGACGCGCGACTTGCCGTCGACGTCGCAGTTTGTTCGGGAATTTTTATTTTGTTTGTTTTAGTCGGTGTAGCGAATGTTGTCTCAAGCTGCTTAGAAGAAATGACAATTTCTTTTCTCACTTCACATCCCACCAATCTTCCATTTTCTACTACGGGAGTAGTTCCGAATGAACACTCGAGAGGCGTAGTCTGGATTTGCACCGGGCCGGAAATAATAGTTTTTTTTGTTGTGACGATCGGAGATTCTGGCGTTGCGGAACTTTGAATATCATTTGATATCACGGCAGTGGGAAGGGGAGCCAGCGGTGTGATTTGTGGCTCACTAACAACGCTATCTAAGACCGAAGCGGATAAACCGCCACTGTCTTGTGCAAAAGAAGCGGTGGCACTAATAATCATAATCGCGCCTAGCGTTCCCAACACCCAATGAGTGATATGTGTATGTTTCATTTTATTTTTTGTTTTATTTTTCAGCTCACTTTTTAGTAACCACCAGCGAGAGCGGGCACGATGACACTTACGAGAATTCCCGTAATTCCTAATACTGCCAGTACGATCGTCGCGATTCTTGTAGATTTTTTAGTCATAAATTATTTATGGTTCAACGGTTATAGTTTTAGAGAAAACGTCGACATTATTTTCGCTATCATTTACTTCTAGAGTTACCGGATACTCTCCGGCGTCCTTAAAAATAAAGGTTGGTTTTCGCTCTAAACTTGTTTTTAAGTTGGCAAAATTCCACTTATATTTTACCACAGTTCCGGTGGAACAGGTAGGGTCGAAGCTGACGGTGAAGGGAGCTTTGCCCTTATCTGCGCTCACCTCAAAACATGCAGAAAGTGAAATTGGACGTACGCTGATGGGCACATTTGCCGAGGCGCGTTTTCCATCCTGTGTAATCGCCGTAACTTTTACGGTGAATGTTCCGATTTGATTATAACGATGAGAAACTTTTGCAGCATTAATCTGTGGTCTGCCACCATCACCAAAGTCCCATTCGTAGCTGACGATGCGACCTTCTGGATAGCTTGAGCCAGAGGCATCGAATTTTACGGTGAGGGGAGCTGTTCCCGCTACCGGATCCGCTGAAACATCGACTTTTAAACCTTGTTGATCAACTTTTACCACAATCGTTTCTTTGTCGGTAAAGTTCGTGGCATCTGTGACAATCACGCTTACCGTGAATGTTCCTGCCTCGCTAAAGGTGTGTTTTGCGATGGCATTTTTTTCATCAGATTTGCCGTCTTCATTGAAATCCCAATCGTAGTCGATAATATTGTCATTGCGATCGATTGAGCCCGAGGCATCAAAAACCACATCAAATGGTGCGGCGCCAGTAATGACATTATCTTTTGCTACGGGAGTCGTTTTGATAGAGGCAATTGGCGCTTCAGACGCGGTTGCTACGGTGAAACGCTGGGTTGTCGTCGCGGTTTCTTTTTTGTCGTTGGTGACGCGTAAGGTTGCCTCAAAAGTACCTGGTGCTTTGAATACGTGAGTTGCAGAGCGAGTTGCTGCTGCACCGCCATCACTAAACGTCCATGCGAATTTTTCAATACTTCCAGTGGGCGTAGTTGATCCCGCACCGTTGAAGATATAGGACTGACCTACCACAAGATTGGTTCCCGTAACGCCTTCTACTTTAATATCGGCAACGGGAGTGTTTTTTGCGCCGACTTCAATCGTCGTCTCTCCTACAGCGGGTGCACCGGTAGAGTCGGTAACTTGAAGTTTTACAACATAAGAGCCAACTGCATCAAAGGTCTTTTCTACCTGTGCTTCTGCACCATCATCAAACTCACCATCAGCATCGAGATCCCATGCATATGAAGTGATCTCGCCATTGTCTGAGCTTGAGCTTGAGCCGTCGAATTTTACATTGAGTGGCGCCTCGCCGGAGCTTGGATCAGCTTTTATTACAACTGTCGCCAATACATTACTAATCGTCACATCACGACTAAACGTGAGCTCAGATTCCTTTGCGGTTGTCTTGTCTTTTAACTCAATCGTTAAAATTGCAGTGTAATCACCTAGGCTCGTATAGGTATGTGTTTGTTTTTCGCCTTTTGCTTTTGTATCGTCACCAAAATCCCAATTAAAACTTAATACATCAAAATTTCTGCGGTTAACGGGAGCTTTTGATGCATCGAATTTTACGGTAACTGGTGCGGTGAGTCCGGTTGTCTTTACCGGCTCAGTAATAATAGGGGAGGTGAGGATCGGTGCGGTACGTTTTTGTGATAAGAAGAAGTAGGCAAAGGTCCACAATACAATGAAGAATACCAATGCGGTTGAAGCGAAGAAGATAAATACATTCGCCTTTTTCTTTCCTTCCTTGTCTTCTTTTTTTGTTGTAGTGCGTTTGAAGACGCCAATGATAACAACGACGAAATTAACGAATACAAAGAAGAGGAAGATGAAATTTATGAGCGTAATTAAGAAGTTCACCACTTGTCCTGCAGGGACACCCAGGAATCCGAAGATCGGGCTCGTTTCTGGATTGCCGAAAGCGACGAAACCAAATACGACGGCGATCACCAGGAAGATGGAACAACCAAAAGCGGTGATGCATCCCCAGATTATTTTTTTGCCAGATTTCTGTGTGGGTACTCCTGGCTTAGCAGGAGCTACTGGTGCCACGCCTGGCTTAGCCGCCGGTACGGTCGTTGTTGTTGTTGGGGCAGGGGCAGGAGCAGGGGCAGGAGCCGCGACTACGGGAGCCACTACCGGAGTAGGTTGTGGTGCGGGTGCTGGCTGTTGCTGTGGTTGTGCTGGTGTGTCCATAAATAATGAGTTACAAAATGCAGTCTGAACTAAATGCGCAGTTTACCGCGGCGCATAAAGCCCGCGACGCCGATGACCATCAGCACAATGCCGATACCACCTGCGATACTAAATATAATTGTGTTGCGTACGCCCAAGTCTTTAAATACTGAGGCGGCAAATAATCCACCTTCACATTTTGAGGTAAGTGCAGCTGCTGTGGCAGCGTCTTTTGGCACTTTGAAGTAAATATCAATTAAGTCTTCATCTTGTTTGTTTTGGCGATCAGTTACCAGCAAGCGTGAACGATAATCGCCTGTGCCTGGTGGATGTCGCTTAATATCCGCGCGTTCGTAGTGTTTGGTAAAGCAGTTTTGAGACTGTGTTCCCGTGCCTACCACCGTACATGTCGGATTTGTATTTTCAATATCATCTGCGCGCTGCCCATTGCCATCTGCGTCGTTAAATACGTTTGAGTCAAATGAATAATTAATAATATCGCCGCGTGAATCAGACCAGAAATAAGTGATATCTTCACCACAAGAAGTTTCTGGAATATATATAACTTTTTTCTTACAGTTATCGTTTGCGGAAATCTGGCAATTTGGAATTGTTTCAAATTCTTGAGTTGATCCGTCTGAACGTTTTGCGGTGAGCTCTGCGCGTAAGATCGCTGCATTTGGGGTAAGACCCGGTGCAGAAGCGCTTGTGTTTCCTGGAATCAAATCGATGAATTGCGTTTTATTCATAACATTTCCATCAGAATCTTCCACCATCATTTTTACTTGATAGCGCTTGCTGAGAGGGAAGTCGAAGCGAGGATTTGGATCAGTTGAATCCACATCATCATTCTTATCTCCGTTACAGTGTTTTGGTTTTGGATCTACGTCACAACCCAATTCTTCAGTTGTATCAAAATCCCATTTCCATGAAATAATTTTTGCACCGTGTTCAGTATCAGCTTTGCTGCTGTCATAGAACTGCACGCGGCGTGGGGGATCGCGGAGAACTTCATACGTGAAGTTTGGCTCTGGATCATTTGATTTTGCGGTGACGTTAATGGACACTTCTCGTGAAACTGCCTCGGCACCCTTATCATCAATTACTTTTAATTTTACGCGGTAGCCGCTCTGCGGACTCTTTTTTGCATAGATATGGGTAATACTTGCTTCCGTAGTTGGATTGTCGTTTTGGAATCCATCACCTTCCATATCCCATATATAATTTACAATCGCACCATCTTCATCTTTTCCGCTCGAGGTGAGCGTCACTGATTCACCTGCACGAATAGCTGTTCTTGAAGCCTCAAACTTTGCAGTAGGTGCTTTGTTTGGGCCATTTTTTACCGTAACTTTTGGCAATTGTTCTTCATTGAATAATTCACTGCACTGAGTAGTGCTATTATCATTATCTGTTAAGCTCACGCAGAACGTATATTCATGTTCCTCATTTTCTTCTCCAATCGTATCAAGGCGAAGTAGGGCAGTATTTACCGTTGTATCGATAACGCCCAGTTTGTGTTCAGCATCTGCGGGATCGAAGTACCAGAATTGATATCCGGTAATTTTTCCATCAGGATCGTAGGCGCCCTCTGCAGTAAGTTGAACTTCTACTGGCGTCACATTTCCCGCGGTCTTTTTTTCAATCGAGAGGGAAGTGGCCTGTGGTTTTTTGCTTATGACCGTAATAGGGAATGTTGTTTCACTGCGCTTGTTTGGATTTGCGTCTTCGTAGACGGTGAGTCGCACCAAGCGTGGTTCATTTTCCGCAGTAAGATCAGTAAATGAGTAATCGATCGTCTTTTTTGTTTTTTCAGTTCCATCACCAAAATTCCAGATATATTTAAGCCCTGAAGTAGTTCCGTTGCTGTTGATCGAATCACCAGCATCAAAGCGCAATAACTGTTTTCGAATAACTTCTAATGAGCCTGTTTGGCCCTCGATTACTGACTCCGGCAAGATGACCGGAACCCCATCAATTGAGACGTTGATAATCGCAAATGGATTATCATCGGGAGTTACATAAACACGGCGAGAGAAAATATTTTCGCCATTATCTTTATCGGACTTTGCAGTTACCTGAAGAAGATATTCGCGTGGTTGAGTATAAATATGAGAGAACTGATATGAGGTCGTAGTCGCATTGTCATTTTTACAGCTGCTTTCTTTGTCCTCTGAAATTCCCTCACAATTTTCTGCTGCGAGTTCTGCAGTTTCACCATCTCCAAAGTCAACTTCTACGGCATCTGCATATGTTGTTTTAAAGGCTACGGTAAGCTCTGCTTTGCCTGTTACCATGCGTGCGATAGGCTTCATCTTTGCATCCCAAGTCGCCTCAATTATTGAGCCGATGGTCACTTCTTTTTCTATACGATCTTCTTGGCGAATCGTATCGCCGTGTGAATCATTTACCGTGAGCACTACTTTATATTTTCCTACTTTATTAAATTTAACACGCAATTTTTTAGTGTCTTTGCTCGGTAGTTTTACATTTGGAGTCACAATACTCATGACTGAAGAATCTTTTACTTCTTCGCCAATTTGATTATAGATCTGCCAGTTATAAGTCAGCTCGTCTTCCTTATCAGGGTCGAAACTTCCCGTTGCATCCATCTCAACCAGAGAAGGTTGTGCAGGATCTACACAGCTGTCTGGGCATGAACGCAAAATGAAATTTGCGCGTGGTTTGCGGGATTTTACGCTCACATGAACCTCTGAAGTTGCCGTGCTGTTACCATCATTGACCATCAGATGCACGGTATAACTTCCGGGTTTCTTGAATTTGGCGCGGAGTACACTTGCATCATTTGCACCAATTACATCGATTTCATTTTTCAAATTTAATACATCTTTGCCCTCAGCATCATTAATAATCTGCCACTCATAAGAAGTAATCTGGCCGTTATCACTGCGTGAGATACTGCCATCGAACTCTACCAACTCTTCAGGCTCAGTAATTGTTTTTGTGGCACTGATACGTGCAGCAATTGCCGAGATATCAATAATCACTAATTTTCTATCTTTGCGGTTGTTTCGGTCAGTGACCTCTAATGTGAGCGTATATTTGCCATCTGCTTTATATTTATGAGTCACCGTTTTTTTATCGGCACCCGTAATAATTGGCGTAGTGTCACCAAAACTCCAGGAATATCCCTGTAGCTGTGAGTCACTCTCACCACGAGAGTCAGTCGCATCAAAAGTCACGCCGATCTGTTGTGCTTCTTTTGTCGTGACATGATACTCGGTCACATCTGTCTGAATATATGAGTTTCCACGGTTGTCTTTTGCGTAGTTGCGGAGATACTCTGCCTCGGCGTTTGGACCTGCCTTTGCAGTCAAAATAATACGCGCAATCGGTGGCTGAACCACGATTGCTACAGAGTTCTGTCCGGTTGCTACGTGTGCACTGTCCTTACTCTTAATAGTAAGACGTGCATAATAGGTTCCCGGTTGATTATAAATACAGTGAATTGTTGCGCCCGTGGTGTCGTCACCACAGTCAACAGCGGCAAAACCTTCACCACCTCGTGCGGGAGTACGATCGATGCCATCACCATCTGGATCCCATACGTATTCATTATCATCAATGGTCGTACCTGCGGGATCACGCGAACTCAATCCACTGAGCTCTACAATAAGTGGTGCATTGCCACGCGTAATAGTTGCTGTTGGCTGTACATCCACAAACTTGATTGAGCGGATGACCAAATATAATTGGTCTAGTTTTTTGAGTGTCTTAATAAAGGTATCAATATTTGCTTTTTCCTGAGGTGCGTCTTTTATGCCGCGAAGTTTATCTACCTCTGCAATTGTTTCTTTCATCATTGAACCCACCGTTGCAGTTGGATCAATTCCGGCGAGAGCTTTTTGAATTTCGGCTGTATTTGATACGTCATTCTTGATCGCATTTTCTGCATTTGCGTCTGCAATCGGGCCCAGAATTTTCCACACAATAAGAAGTGTCCCTTCTACAGTTTCACCAGAATCTGGTCGAGAAGATATGTTCGCTCCAATTGGTCCTACTAACCCCTTGATCTCTTCTTCAAAATCTTCCTTTGCTGCATCAAAAATTGAAGGATCAATTTTTGTCTCGGTCTCAGTCTTAATTCTTTTTCCCGTTAGGTTTCCCGATGCACCTATATACTCTAACATTTTCGCATCGCTGAAACTTTGGAAGGTAATAAAATAATCATCAATTACTTTCTGAGTTGCAATGCGTGTGTGACTTAGCGGCGCACTTGAAGTGCGAATCTGCGTGATACTTGAGTTTACACTTGATATATATGAACGGTGTTCGCTCGGTGTTGTTGGAGCAGGCAATTGTTTAATGCGATTAATCGTGCGCTCTGTCTCAACTAAATGTTTATAGGCATCTAGCAGCGAAAGAGCTGCGCGATAGACCTCTACTGATCCCACGTTGTAACTATTTGTTGCGCTTCCATGAACCGTTGTATTCTCGCCCGGTTTGATGGTATCCGTCCCATCGGTTCCCACAAAATTAATAATCGTATTCACAAAAGCAAATGACGCAATGATGATAATGATACCAATCGCTGCATACTGAATTGCCTTTTTTCCTTTCGTTGCCTGGTCTTCATTTCCTCCAGAAGTGACGTATAGAAAGCCGCCATAAATTACAACGACCACTGCCATCAATCCTAGAAAACTCAATGCGAAATTTACTGTTTTTACCACAAAGTCACGAGCGCTTGAAGTTCGTGTAAGAGTTGAGTCTAAGCCTTCTTTGCTTGGTGGTTGAAGTCCGCCTTTGAATCCAATAAATGTCGTGACATCTCCACTGTCTCCACTGAGATCTCCAAATAATGCACCGAGTGTATCACCCACTGCGTCACCGGCAACATTTAACGCGCCGCCAACAAATCCACGATGGTCGCTATCAAATCGCTGCCATCCCTCGTCGTCCATATTTGAGTACGGATTTGAAAACGCATATGCCGTAGGTGCACTTATAAAAAATACGCCACAGATCATGCTCACGATCATGGCCACAAAAATTCCACGGAAAATTCCTGTTTTTTTGTTTTTCATATTCAGATCATTATACCTGAATTTGCGTGTTAGGTAAAGCCACCCCGGGCTGTCTCACCTACGGTCTACGTTGACTTATTACTATAATATTCTCCAGTATACCTTGTGTATCTTACGGTCGTGAGTTGAACGTGGCAATCGTCGTCACAATGGCGAAGGCCGTTATGGCTATAACCACGCCAATCAATGCACTCTGAATGATTTTTTTTGCTTTGCCGGTCTGGTCTTCATTACCAAAAGAGGCGACATACAGATAACCTCCGTATACCAACATTAAGAACGATCCAAATCCAATAAATGCCGCCACAAAGTTCGTAAAATTGATCACGAGCATATTGGCACTTGCGACATCAATTCCTTCTTTTCCGCCGTCTCTAAATATAATTCCTTTGATAGCAAACTCAGCAACTGCAGATACGAGCAAGCCTGCAATGGAAAAGCCGATACGTTTTTTTGCTTTGCCGATAACATCATCATTTCCTGCAGCACTCACCATGCGGAATCCGGAGAGCACCAAAACAAAAAGTGAGACGCTCGCCATCATAGCCAAAATAAAATCATAAATTCCTTTGATCAAACTGCTTCCCACTTTTGAACATTCTTTTGCATTTGAGGCGCTCGCAATACACTCACCATAGTCGCCAAAAAATACTTTTGTTACGAGCTGATCAGCAATCATTACGAGGATCAATCCGAAAATAATATATTTCAGTGCGGTGCGTTCTTTTTCAAACGCTTCGTCTGCTTTGCTTCCCGCTGTTATGAGCTTTACACCGCTAATCGTAGCCATAATCACCGCAATTGTTCCCAGTACATATTTGAGTATATCGATTGCGGTAAAAATTAAACTCGTGATGGTATCCGCGCCAGGATCTACTGAAGAAAGTTCGTGAGGTTTATTTTGAAAACTATTGAGGCCTGATTTACCCAGAGCTTCGTTTAGATCAGTAGAGGCATCATGTATCGTGCGATCTCCCGGAGTGGTTGCAGCAGCAGCGGGCGCAGGAGCGTTTTGAGCATAGGCAAGCGGTGCTGCCGTAACGCAGAGTACGCTAATAAGTGTGAGAGTGAAGAAAAGTTTTTTCATTATCCGTTGAATTGACGAGCTACAAAGGTACTTACAATGGCGAACGATCCATAAATAATAACGATACCAATAATTGCCCACTGAATGATTTTTTTTGCTTTGGCTGTTTTTTCTTCGTCGCCTCCCGCAAGTGCATACATGAGTGAAGCACCCACGAGCGCGAGCAAAGCGATTGGCCCAGTAATAGCGGCAATTACATTCGTCACTCCTGCGATTTCTTGAATCAAGCGGCCAGCATCAATACCCGGTCGTACGGCCTGCAATCCTGGGAACGCATTTGTATCCACCTTGAAAAATACTTTCTTAATAATTGGATCGGCCATCAAAATAATCGCCAGACCCAAAATGCCGTACATGATGCTCTTTTTGTCTTTTCCTACCTCATCTTCATTGCCTCCCAATGTCACCATGCGTAGACCGCTACGTATGACAAATGCCACGGAGATACTACCAATAATATATTTCAAAAAGGTCATGACCACCTCAACAACTCTATTAAAAATACGTGTTTTTTGAAGTGCTTCATTCGCATTGCTTAATATGTCGCTGCCGTTTGAAACTTTAAATATATCTGAAATTTCACTTGCCAATCCGATCACAAACAAGCCGATAATACCCCAAATTATTGTGGTGCTCTGCTTAGTAAACTCTTCTTCGTTTCCACCGGATGCCACTAATTTTACTCCCGCAATTATAATAAATAATACTGCCACTGCACCGATCACTACTTTTAGTGACCCGGCTAACTGTTCTACAAAATTTTTACTTGTTTCTAGGGAAGTCGATCCTTCCGGGCAGGGAAGTGGGCCGCATAGTTCTTTTGGCACATCAAAAATTTCTGCTGCATAGACCGTAGGCGTCATCACCGTGGCAAAAACACCCACGAGCGCCAGTGAGAATGAAATGGTCATTACTATAGATAAGAATTTTTTGTGCATTTTTGTTTCCGAACATTATACCACAATTTGCCCTTGCAGGAAACTCGCCCTTGCGGTACTTTAGTGCTTGGTCAGGCGCCGCTTTTTAGGAGCGCCGTTAATAGCAGAATAATTTATGGCCTCAAATAAATTAATGCAGTACTTCAGAGATAGCTTCCACGAACTTACAAAAGTAACGTGGCCTACCCGTAATCGCGCAATTAACATTTGTATATTAGTAGTGGCATTTGTATTTGTTGCTGCTGTGGTATTTGCAAGTATTGATTACCTATTCAATCTCGGCATGCGCCAAGTTATTGATTACGCTGCGACAAACAACCCAGCTCCTATAGTGGATGCAGTTGATGCGTCAGCAACGGCAACTCCGATTACTATTCCAACTCCTCAACAATAACTTAATACTTATATGGCAAAGCAAGCTCCCGGTACTGGCCGGCATTGGTACGTAGTTCACACTTATTCTGGTTATGAGGACGCGGTTCGTGAGGCGCTCTTGCAACGTATAGAGTCGACCAACATGCAGGATTATATTTTTGACGTTGTTGTGCCAAAAGAAACTCAGATTGTTATTAAGAAAGGACAGCCTAAAGAAGAGAAAAAGAAGTTATTTCCCGGATACGTATTAGTAGACATGATTGTAACTGATGATTCTTGGTATGTGGTTCGTAACACACCAAATGTAACGGGATTCGTGGGTTCAGGAACAATTCCCGTTCCTGTTTCAGCTGAAGAGTGGGGTGTAGTAAAGACTCGTATGGGTCAGCAGGATGCCAAATTCAAGGTGGACTTTGCCGTTGGCGATCATGTGGTTGTCTTGGATGGTCCATTCGTTAATTACGATGGAATCATCAAGTCAGTCGATGACGAAAAGGGTAAGGTAAAGGTGATGATCACGATCTTCGGTCGTGAGACGCCGGTGGAGTTGGACTTCACGCAGGTTAAGAAAAAATAGTTCACATCGCATGAGTAAATTTGCTGTCTTTACCATGATTCTCTCAATCTCGGTGATCACTATCACTGCGGATTTGCTTATACATAAGTACATTGCAGAAGCGGGGCAGACGAGTGTGCTTGGGGGTGCTCAAAATTCGCCTGTATTAGATGATGGAACAACGTCAGACCCCTTCACTCCAGAAGTACCAAAATACAATACTTCAGATAAAACGCAAGTTGATTCGACGGAAACTACCACTCCTCCCGCGACAACCACACTTCCAACTCCTCCTACCACTCCGGTGGTAAAGGCACCTTCTAAGCCAGTTGTTACCAATGAAATGGTAAAACAGGCAGGATTTACGGGTACTCTCCAGGAGAAGCTTTTCTTGGGTAAGCTCTATCAATTATTAGATATAAGCCAATTTCCCGTCCAATCTATTGGAAACTATCAGCTCAATGAAAATGGAGTAGCTGCAATCACGATTACCGAGATAACGTTACCTGATGAAATTCAGGCTCTCTCCCTGTATTCTCTCTTGCAAAACAAAACGAAAACCTATATAGATTTATCACTTAATCAGACGAACGCCTACGGAGATCGCTCGTTCTACATTAATCACAGTAAGAAGAAAGACGAGGCATTCCTTACCGTGAAGATTAAGAATCGATTGTACGGATTCGCTTATGTGAAGTTCTATCATCCGGAGGTACAGAAGTTGCTTCTACTTCTCGCCGCCGCTCAATGATGGTCTCACCTCAATAATAATAATAAGACATTATGGCTCGAAAATTACTCACTATCGTAAAACTTCAGATCCCTGCAGGAAAGGCAAATCCAGCACCTCCAATCGGTCCTGCCCTTGGTCAGCATGGTATTCAAATTGCCGATTTCTGCAAAAAGTTTAATGACCGAACGGGAAAAATGGGTGACACCATCGTTCCGGTTGAAATTAGCGTGTTTGATGACCGTACCTTTACCTTTATCACCAAGACACCTCCTGCATCATTCTTGATCCGCAAGGCTGTCGGTGCAGAAAAAGGTTCAGGTGTACCAAATAAGAACAAGATTGGTGAACTTACACAGGATCAGCTTCGCAAGATTGCGGAGACGAAGATGCCTGACCTCAATGCAAATGACATTGAGTCTGCTATGAAAATTGTTGCGGGAACCGCACGATCGATGGGAGTCACGATCAAATTATAATTCAACGTGACGTTTGCACCATCTAACCACTCTGGTCAAAAGCCGGAGGTTATATATGAAGAAACACGGTAAAAAGTATCGCGCAGTCAAAGCGCTCGTCGATACTACAAAGGTATATCCTATGTCAGAAGGCATTGCCCTTTTGAAGAAAACTTCTACGACGAAGTTTGATTCATCATGCGAAGTTCACATGCGCATGGGACTCGATCCTAAGCAGGCAGATCAGCTTATTCGTGGAACGGTGGTCATGCCACACGGTACAGGTAAGTCTGTTCGTGTTATTGCTATCGTCATGGAGGCAAACGTAAAAGCTGCTAAAGATGCAGGTGCTGTGGAGGCTGGTGGAGAAGAGTTGATCGAAAAAATTGCAAAAGGTTGGTTGGAATTTGATGTTGCGATTGCTACACCAGACATGATGAAAAATATGGGTAAAGTTGCTAAGACATTGGGTCAAAAAGGTCTTATGCCAAACCCAAAGGCAGGTACCGTTACTACGAATGTTGCTCAGACGGTAGAAGAAATTAAGAAAGGTAAGGTGGAGTTTCGCTTAGACAAGCTCGCAAATGTACACAATATCTTTGGAAAAGTTTCTTTCGACGATAAGAATCTCGAGGAAAATCTGAAGGCATTTATCCGCGCGATTGTTACTGCTAAGCCATCAGGAGCAAAAGGTATTTACATTAACTCTATTACCTTGGCAACTACGATGGGTCCCGGTGTTCCATTGGATGTAACCCAGGCACTTAGTGGCTTAGGTGCATAAGCGTAAAGCTATTAGGAACTAAATATGAGACCACTTGCAGAAATGCGGTGGTCTTTTGCTTTTATTTATATTTGACATATGGTACAATATCTTGATTATTAACAAAATAAATATGAAAAAATACAGCAACAAAAAGAAATTTCTGGTCGGGATTTTTCTTGTTTCGTTCTCAATCTGGCCGGGAGCAGCATACGCAGCATCACAAACGCTCACATGTAACTCCGGTGAGACGCGTGCAATTACTGCTGGTACATACGTTGATGCGGCAGGTACTACATTCACTGCTGGTTCAGATCTTACGTTAAATTCAAGTGGTGGCACATGTACATTTACACTGACACTTGATCAAGCTGCCTCTGCAGTTGAGCTCGCTTCTTTGACGATTGATACAGATGTTACGCTTAGTCATGATATTAGTGGCACAACAGCTGATACTTACAACCAATTAAAATTAGCAATCACTGGAGCACTTACTATCAATAGTAGTGGTAAGATTGATGTGTCCGGTAAAGGTTATCAAGGTGGTAGTTATTTTGTATATCCTTACTCAGGTTACACTGTAGGTAATACAGCGGGAAGTGAAGGACTCAGTGGTGGATCACACGGAGGTGAAGGTGGTTATATTGGTTATACGCCACCTGTATACGACTCGATTAGTAATCCAGTATTACCGGGTGGTGGTGGTGGTGCCTCAAGTTTTCTAGACGGTGGTGATGGTGGAGGTGTCATCATTATTACTGCAGCTAGTGTGGTAAATAACGGTAGTATTTTGGCTGATGGTACTGGTGCATTTCCCAATTTCTCAAGTGGTGCCGGTGGTTCGATTAATATCACTGTTACGGGCACGATCACTGGTGCGGGTACTATAGGTGCTCGTGGTGCTGATAGTGCGAACTATGGCGCTGGTGGTGGTGGACGTATTGCACTCAAGGGATATACAAGTCTCGATGGCGCGCTCACTATTGCTGCAAATGGTGGTAATTTTACCTCATTTAATCCTAACCGCGATGGTGCTGCAGGTACAATATTCCAAAGATCTTCCACGGGTACATATGGTGATTTGATCATCAAAAACACATCATCCATAACATCGCCTAATTTCCCTACACACTTGCCCGCTACGGTTCCTACTTCGGATCAGTATGCAAAATATGGAAGTGGTTATGTATTTGATTCGGTAACCGTGTCTGATTATGGACTCTTATCGATTTCTACAACCTTTGATTCCGTGCAGGATGGCACAGCCAACTTTTCAAGAAAATTCTATTCGAGCAGCTGTACCGCTGCAGATGATAGTGTTGCAAATGGTGAAATTATTTTTAACGCAGATTTTTATACAGATTCTGTTTCAAATTCCACTTATGATTATACGTGTGCAGCTCCTGCTTTTTTAGTAGGTTTCGCAACTTCAGCTACATCGGGATCTGAAACTTCAACAAGTAAAACATTTACGGTGAGCACTTCGGGTGTTGCTGATGCACAAGTTACCGTTGATTATGCAATCACAGGTACCGCTACTGCAGACGCTGACTATACTTTGGCTGCCGGTACGGCGACGATTCCTATTAGCTCAAGTTCTGATGATGTCTCATTTACCGTTATCAATGATCTCGATCGTGAGTCTTCAGAAACGATGATCATAACGCTTTCTAATCCGACAAATGCAACGCTGCCAACAGGTAATGCTGTTTTTACCTACACCATTACTGATAATGATACTCCGGGAATTACGGTGACAGAAAGTAGCAGTTCTACGGATGTTACGGAAGGAACGTCTACGGATGATTATACGGTGGTGCTTCTAACTCAGCCTACTGCTGATGTAACGATCACACCAACTGGAGATACTCAGGCTACGGTGAGTCCCTCAAGTCTTACATTTACCAGTACCAACTGGGCAACACCCCAGACTATCACGGTGACAACAGTAGACGATGCAACTGCTGAAGGAAGTCACACAGCCACAATTACCAATGCTTCAACCAGTACAGATGTTGATTACGGAGGTATGCCTGTCTCAAGTGTGACTGCAAACATTACAGATAACGATTATGCAGGTACTACGGTAACTCAGAATAATGGTTATCAAGTAACTGCGTCCGAGCAGGATCCTACTAATAATACGGGTTGGTATAGAATTGCATTAAATACTCAGCCAACTGCTGATGTCACCATTACGCCTTCTCCTAGCGCGGAATGTACGGTGAGTCCAAGTTCCATAACGTTAACAACTTCAAACTGGGCAACACCGCAGACAATTACGGTAACTGCAGTAGATGACGCGGATGCAGATGCATACGATAGTTGTAATATTACTCATAGTATTACGACAACTGACTCACAGTATGCGTCACAGTATATAGGCATCACTGCAAGCATTACGGATAATGACACAGCGGGAATGACGGTGACACCAACATCTATCACTGAAATTGAAGGTGGCACGCCAGGAACCTATACAGTAGTTTTAACTGCTGCTCCTACTGACGATGTTACGGTGACCATTACTGATGATGAAGCTGAAGGAGTAAATGAAGCTACATTTTCACCAGCAACACTGACATTTACTTCTGCCAACTGGAATACTCCACAGACGGTGACGGTGACCGCAGTAAATGATGCTGTTATCGATGCTGTTACTTCAGTAAATCTAACAAATACTACAACGAGTGCTGACACGAGATATCAAGGTATTTATACACCAGGTGTTTCTACCTATGTGTATGATAATGATCACTTTACGATTACGCAGAGCTCAAGTTCAACGGATGTTTTAGAAGAAGGTGCAACCACTGATACGTTTACTGTCGTCATGGCAGTTGAGCCCACTGGTTTCAGCGATATTGAGGTAACGGTCACTTCTACTGCAGATGCAACCGTTGCAACCGACCCAGTTACCAGTCCTGTCATGTTAATCTTTAACACAGCCAACTGGAATACGCCGCAGACGATTACCGTAGCAGCAGTAGATGATACTGATGTTGAGGTAGGTGATACCGCTACCGTTAGTTTCTCTGTTAATGATAAAGGCTGGGGTAACTTCTTAAATACTTCAATTGATCCATTGACCGTAAATGTCACTGATAATGACGGTGCAACCGCAGGTGTTACTATTACTGAGGTAACTGGAACAGCAGTTACGGAAGGCGGCGCAGGCGATACGTATACGGTAGTACTTGATGGCGCACCAACTGCTTCAGTGACGATTAATCTTACCGCTGGAGCTGATCTTACATTAAGCGATAGTTCATTGCTTTTTACAACAGGTAACTGGGATACGCCGCAGACCGTAACGGTGACCGCATACGATGATTCGATTGTGGAAAGCGAAGAAACCCCCTCCATCACCCATGCGGCAGTCTCAGATGATACTGATTATCAGGGAATCAGCATTGCTTCAGTGACAGTGACGGTGACGGATAATGATATTGCGGGCATCACCGTAACCCCAACTTCTGGGTTAAACACCACAGAGGGGGGAGTAACAGATACGTTTACCGTGGTTTTAGATACTCAACCAACGGCTGATGTCTCAGTTGGTATATCAAGCAGCAATACGGACGAGGGAACTGTCTCACCAAGCAGTTTAACATTTACTAATACGAACTGGGCAACGCCGCAGACAGTGACGGTAGCGGGCGTAAACGACTATGTTGATGATGGTGATATTGCATATACTATTATTACCGCAGCAGCTACGTCTTCCGATGGAAATTATAATACGGTGAATGCAGCGAATGTCTCTGTTACAAATACTGATAATGATACTGTAGGTATTACGGTCACGCCAACATCTGGTTTGACGACGACAGAGGCTGGTGGAACCGATACCTTTACTGTGGTGCTTAATACCATGCCGACAGCCGATGTGTCAGTTGGTGTAACTTCATCAAATACGGATGAAGGAACTATTTCAGCAGCTTCATTGGTCTTTACTAATACGAACTGGGCAACGCCACAGACGGTGACGGTGACGGGAGTGAACGACGATGTAGATGACGGCGATGTCGCCTATACGATTGTGACGGCAGCAGCAACATCTTCCGACGGAAACTATAATACCGTCAATGCAGCGGATGTCTCTGTTACAAATACTGATAACGATACCGCTGGAATTACGGTGACACCGACTTCCGGTTTAGCAACGACTGAATTATCAGCCGGCACTGCAACCTTTACTCTTGTGTTGAACTCAGAGCCAACAGCTGATGTGTCTATTGGTATCTCCTCATCTGATACGACGGAGGGAACTGTTTCAGCAAGTTCACTTACCTTTACAACTGCGAACTGGGATTCTGCACAGACAGTGACCGTAACGGGAGTTGATGATTATATTGATGATAATAATGTTACTTATTCAATCGTCACTGCAGCAGCAACATCTTCCGATGGCAGCTATAACACGCTAGATGCATCGAACGTATCAGCTACTAATACAGATAACGACACTGCAGGAATTACGGTAACGCCGACTTCTGGATTAACCACTACTGAATCCGGCGCGGGTACGGCAACATTCACTGTTGTACTTGGTACACAACCAACCGCTAATGTAGTAGTTGGTATTACGTCATCGGATACAACGGAGGGAACCGTCTCAGCAAGCACACTTACCTTTACGACAACCAACTGGGCAACGGCACAGACGGTGACGGTGACGGGTGTGGATGATGGTGCTGATGATGGTGATGTTGCTTATAGTATCGTGACTGCAGCGGCGACATCTACAGATGATACCTATAATACGATGAATGCATCGAATGTATCTGTTACAAATACTGATAACGATGTAGTTGGAATAACCCTTACGGAAAGCCAAGGATCAACAAATGTCACAGAGGGCGGTGATAACGATAGTTTCATCGTAATTTTGACTAGCGCACCAACGAGCGGTGTTACGATCACGCCAACATGTGATGCACAATGTACTATTTCGCCAGAATCGGTGATATTTACTGATAGTAACTGGAATACTGCACAAACATTTACAGTTACGGCACAAAATGACACTACCGTTGAAGGTGCTCATACGGGAGTAATAACCAATGCAATTCAGAGCGCGGACCTTCTCTATAGTGTTTTGACGATTGGAAATATTAGCGTTGCAATTGGTGATAACGACGCCGCAGCTGCGGTGGGAGGATCGGCATCGGGACTTGGTTCATTGACTACACCTGCGGTAAGACCAGCAGCTGATGAACAAATCACAACAGCCGCTCCAACTGATGGTGGATCGCCAACTATTGAACCAATACCTCAACAGGCAGTTCCCGTTACGCCTACTGCGGGAATATCAGTTCGTTTCTCAGTTGGTGGGGTTAATCATTCATTGCGAGTCCAAAGTTCCAATGATGGTGCAATTACCTTTATTCTTCGTTCAAAGCCACTTACGCTCACGCTAAAGAAAGGTGAGACCACGGATGTGGATACTGATCTTGATGGAATAAAAGATGTTCGTGTTACCTATAAAGGACTATTGGCTTCCGGCAAACCAGAATTGATATTTGTTAACTTAACAAATAAAGCTGAACTATCGCATAAGATGTCGATTAATGCAGGAGCATATCAAACAGATGTTTCTGATATTAAACTCAAACTTAATGCACCTGCAGCAAGTAAAATGGCAATATCCAATAGATCAGATTTTAGAGGCGCTTCATACGTGCCTTATAATCCCTCAGTGAACTGGAAATTGACTCCAGGCAAAGGACGAAAAACCGTTTACGTTCGGTTTAAGGACAAGACAGGAAAAATTACGCAAGCCCGCGACACCATTCAAGTAGTAAAAACGGTTACGGTCAAAAAATAATGATAAAAAGCCTGCAGCAGTTATGATCTAAGGAATCTAACTCTGTAGGCTTTTTTCTTTTTCTATAGCCAATTCAAGTGCCGCAACGGCGACCTCAATTTGTTTGTGGTCAGGTTGTTTCGTAGTTATGTACTGAGTTGCAAGCCCAGGAATTGTCACCAACTTTACGAGGGGATGAGTAATATGTTTCGCGCTCCACTTTAGAATTTCATAACCAATTCCTGCAATGACAGGAAGTAGGCTTAATCGTTGCAGCATGTTGATCCAGAAAATAGGATTGCGTGGAATAAACGTATACACCACGATACTTACGATAAGCACCGCCATAATAAAACTTGTTCCACAACGTGGATGGCGCGGTGAGTATTTCTCAATGTGATGAGGGTTGAGAGGATCTTTATGTTCATACGCATGAATCGACATATGTTCTGCGCCGTGATATTGAAAAATGCGTTTAAATGTCTTGGTAAAACTGAGAACGCCAATATATGCAAAAAATACTAAGATGCGCAGGGTACCTTCGATAATATTAAAAAGAAGATAGTTATCAGCGATAACCGGGACACGTGCACGCAAAAATTCCGTAGAATACAGAGGAATAAACTTAAACATAAAGATCGCCAGTGCGATCGATAGTACAAATGAAAGCGCCATTGTAATTGCCTCTAACCAGCCTTTTTGCTGGGGGTCAGTTTTTTTGCTTTTATCATCGGGCTCTTCCATGTCCGCTGCAAAATGATCGGCAGAAAAATTTAAAGCCTTCACTCCAATGCGCATCATATCTACTAAATTTACTACTCCGCGTACGAGGGGAATTTTCTTGATTTTCCCCACATTCAGAAATCCATCAAAGCGCTCAGCCATAGTAATGATTTCCCCATTTTGTTTACGCACCGCTACGGTGTAGAAGTGCGGCGAGCGCATCATAACGCCCTCAATGACCGCCTGTCCGCCAATTGCAAAATCAATTTTTTTATCCACCTGTCGATTGTATCATAGTGGCATGATCAACTTCTTATTTGAGGGCGTGCACACGAATCACTATCATGATGGTTATTATGATATCGACCCGCTGTGCAGTAGTGTCACCCTCATTCAACACGCAGGAATGAATATGTTAGTCGATACGGGTGCGCGTTATTTTTATCCGCAGCTTATGGCGTGGCTTGCCGAGCAACATGTTAAGCCGGAAGACATTCATCACATCTTCAATACTCATTTTCATATGGATCACTGTGCAAATGATGCATTTTTTCCCAATGCAACGGTATGGGTAGGACGATCACTTTTGGATTACAAAACGGGAAGAGCGCGTATTTTTGGCAAACTGGAAAAGATGGAATATCCCTCTGGCATAACGATGTTTCTTACGCCGGGTCACACCAATGATCACGCCTCATATATCTATGAAGAGCAGGGGGTGAAGTATGTTTTTGGTGGTGATGCAGTGCGGGAAGATATAATTCGCAGTCAGAAAATGCCGTATCCGCATGTGCCTTCGGAGTTTGTTCCCAGCATGAAGAAGATTTTTAATTCGGGTGATATCGTTGTTCCGGGTCATGGAAGGCGATTTGAAGGCGCTTTAAAAGATGAGTTATATGAGCTAGTATGCGGGACATGGAAGTAACTATTAAGCAGATTGATAAGAAGTTGCCGCTCCCCAAGTATGAGACTGCCGGTGCGGTAGGCTTTGATTTTGTAGTACGTACCTCAACTGAAATTGCGCCTCGCAGTGTGGGGCTCATTCCCGCCAATGTTATTATACAGACGCCGCCGGGCTATATGTTGCTCGTGACGCTGCGATCTTCTGCCCCACGAAAAAAAGGCTTAATTATGCCCCATGGAGTGGGAATTATTGACCAAGACTACTGCGGCACCGAAGATGAAATTAAAATTCAGGTTTATAATATGACTGATCACGATGTGTTGGTGGAGCGCGGTGAGCGTATCGCGCAGGGGATTTTTGTGCGCGTGGATCAGGTGCAATGGAATGAAGTTGATGAAGTTTCTCAGAAGACGCGCGGCGGCTTTGGCGCAACCGGCTGATTAACCCTATTCTACCCGTGCTTATCACCCTTTACGGCATCAACAATATTGGAAAGACGACTCATGCACAGCGCTTGGTTAAGCGTTTAAAGAAGAATGGTGTCGACGCGGTCTATATTAAATATCCTGTCTACGACATTAAACCGACGGGTCCCTTAATTAATAAAATTTTGCGCAGCTCAAAAAAACAGCAGCTCAGCGAATACGAGCTTCAGTTATTATTTGTTTTGAATCGCTATCAATTTCAACCGACCCTCGAAAAACTTTTGAAGAAGGGGACGGTGGTTATTGCAGAAGACTATTGTGGAACGGGGATTGCCTGGGGTCATGCCAAGGGTGCAAAGTTAAAGGAACTTCAGCTTATGAATACATTTTTAGTTCAAGAAGATCTTGCCATACTGATGCAGGGAAAACGACATACATCAGCCAAGGAGACGAAACACCTTCATGAGCAAAACGACCAGCTCGTTGCAAAAGTTGGCGCTACTCTTAAAAAGCTCGCACGATTATATAAGTGGAAGACCGTTGAGGTCGCAGATGATCCAGAAGTTACACACGAACGCTTATACAACGTGATTAAAATGGCTATAAAATAATTTCATTGTAAGGATTGTATTGATAGTTCGTTGTAATGGTTATGAAAAAATCACCCTCAACTATAAGTACCATCGCAGCAGTTGCTTTATCTGCCTGTGCTTCCCGCACCGCTGTTCAACCGCCCGAATCTCAGGCGACTCAGGCAGCTTCATCTACGGTTCAGGCTAAGGTGTTGACCGCCATGGAGCGATTTTCAGATATTCCAACATGGAAACCGCCGTATTCCTCTATGAGCTATGGTTCGCAGCCTCATCCGGCAATCGAAGGATTGCAGGGACGACTCAGGGATCACACTGCAGCAAAAATTAGTAGAGCCACAACGCGTCGGGATCCTGCCCAGGCAGATGATGATGATAACTTTTGGGCTCAGCAGCAGGATGCGGATAATAAGGAAGACGCGCATCGTCTTGAGGCAGCACTTGCATCTCCAGTAAAACCTCTTTTTCCACCTATTGATCTCTCGACTCCGCGTGGATGGGGAGCGGTTAATATAGCATGCGAACAAGGTGTCTATGATACGACACAAGAAGTATATCGGGCATGGTTTGCCATTAATGAGGCTATTGAAGCTCAGCTTCCGCCCAACCTTCCCGGTGGATACAGTCCCGTGCGAATTAATGTCATGATGGAACAGGATTTAGATAATCCTTCACCGCTTGATTTGGTCGAGGGTCTTACTAAGTATGCAGCCAGAATAAATGAGACTACTGGATTCAAGCAGATTATGTATCCGTATGAGCCTCTACGGGGTGGATTGCCAGCACTCCTCCGCAATGCGGGAGTGAAAGTTGACTTGGAACCCGTGATTGAACAAAAAATTGGTACAACCGAAGAGGATGCTAAAAGATGTGCAGAAAAATTACCAAAAGTAGGTGCCTTGCTTGGATTAATGGAGCAGCTGAGGCATCGTGTTGATGAGGGTGTTGGTGCAGCCCATAAGGAACAAGAAGAAATCCTAGATAAGATGCAGGGGAAATAATAAAGGCTCTATTTTTCAGATAAAGCGCGCTTGCCTGATGGCAAGCGCGTACGGTATACTCCACCCGTGGAAGCCCAGATATTAGATGGACGGCTCGTTTCCCAATCGGTACTTTCTCAGGTCGAGAAAGACGTCGTGGGGCTGCGCTCAAACGGAGTTGTTCCTAAATTGATAATTATTTTGGTAGGCGATAATGCCGGGAGTATTTCCTATATTCGCCAAAAAATTAAAGCAGCCAAGCAGGTGGGAATCGAGTCAGAGGAACATGTATTGCCAGAGAAGACGACGACTGAGCAGGTGATTTCACTTATTAATCAATTAAATAAAGACGTTACGGTACACGGAATATTAGTTCAACTTCCTTTGCCACGTCATATAGAAGTCGCACTGGTAATACGCGCTATTGATCCGCAAAAAGATGTGGACGGATTTCATGCCTATAATATTGGGAAAATTTTAATTTCAAAAGACTACGAGCATCTTTTGCCCTGCACGCCGCAAGGAATTATAGCGATGCTCGAATTTTATAAGATTTCACTGGCGGGTAAACATGTAGTTGTCGTAGGACGCAGTAATATTGTGGGAAAACCGCTCTCGATTTTGTTACTTAATCGTGATGCGACCGTAACTATCTGTCACTCAAAAACTCCTGATGTAGGTCATTTTACGCGACAGGCGGATATCATCGTGGCTGCAGTAGGTAAGCCACATACCATTACGGCTGACATGGTAAAAGACGGTGCCATTGTGGTGGATGTCGGCACAAATCGTGTTGATGGAAAAATGGTAGGTGATGTCGATTTTGATGAGATTTCAAAAAAAGCAGCGTGGATATCTCCTGTGCCAGGGGGTGTGGGGCCGATGACTGTGGCTTGTTTAATGAAAAATGTGGTCGCAGCTGCAACTAAACTTTCTTCTGTCGCTTCTTAACCCTCTACTCTATGTGCGGCATCATTGGCATCGTCGGTACCTCATCGGTTGTACAGCAGATATATGATGGGCTCATTGTGCTTCAACATCGTGGTCAGGATTCGGCAGGAATTGTTACCTATGACGGCCATTTTTTCTTAAAGAAAGGAAACGGTCTCGTACGCGACGTCTTTAATGCGAAGCACATGCTGACGCTTAAAGGAACTATGGGTTTGGGACATGTGCGTTACACCACTGCAGGATCGTTCGATGCATCGGGTGAGGCTCAGCCATTTTATGTGAACTCACCGTATGGAATTACGCTCATTCACAATGGAAATTTAACTAACTATGTAGAACTCAAAAATCAGATTACAAAAGGAAATTCACGCTATTTAAATACGGGCTCTGATACCGAGGCACTTATTAATGTGGTTGCAGATGAAATTGGAAAAGAGAAAAAGGAAAAGCTTGAGCCACACGAGATGTTCAGCGCACTCAAGCGTGTCTATGGGCGCGTGAAAGGAAGTTATTCGGTGATTGCTATCGTGGCAGGTCACGGCCTTATTGCCTTCCGTGATCCGTATGGAATTCGTCCACTTGTTTTAGGAAAACGTGAGACGTCGCAGGGGACTGAGTATGTCGTTGCCTCTGAGTCTGTCGCGCTTGATACGTTAGGGTTTGAGGTTGTGCGCGATATTGCTCCTGGCGAGGCGATTTATATTACTGCTGAACATGAGCTTCATAGCGCGCGCATGTCTGATATTAAATGGGCACCATGTATTTTTGAGCATGTATATATTGCGCGTCCGGATTCTGTCTTGGATAAAGTAAGTGTCTATAAGTCACGCCTTCGCATGGGGAAATTCCTAGGTGAACAAATTAAAAAAGAGATGGCGAAAGGAATGCAGATTGATGTTGTTATTCCGGTTCCCGATACTGCACGTAATAGCGCGGTGGAAATTGCTTCAACTATTGGAGTGCCTTACCGTGAAGGGTTGATTAAGAATCGCTATATTGGAAGAACCTTTATTATGCCTGGCCAGCAGATGCGCCAGAAGTCGATAAAATATAAATTGAATCCCATTCCGCTTGAGATTGAGGGTAAAAATGTATTGCTCGTCGATGACTCGATCGTCCGTGGAAACACGTCACGTAAAATTGTTGAGATGGTTCGTGGGGCCGGCGCTAAAAAAGTATTCTTTGCCTCATGTTGTCCACCGTTAAAGGATCCGTGCGTGTACGGTGTGGATATGCCTTCGCGTAAAGAATTTATCGCAAATAATTTATCGATCGATGAAATTGGAAAAGCCCTCAATGTTGATGGCATGTTCTACCAAAAATTAGAGGATTTGAAAGAAGCAGTGCAAACGGGAAATCCTGAAATTAAGAATTTCTGTATGGCATGTTTAGATGGAAAGTATCCCACTCCTGAGGTTACCGAGGAGATGCTTACTGAGGTAGAACGAGCCCGCAAAATGGCGATTGAAAAGGCGACGGATAGCACACGGGACGAAGATCCTGAAGATCAATTAGCATTACTATAAAATGATAAAAATTCTTCTCGTAGGAAATGGTGCACGGGAGCATTGTATTGCTGAAGCATTAACTAAGAATGGTCGTGCAGAGTTGATCGTGTATGCAAAGGCGCGCAACCCTGGCCTCATGAAATTAGCGAACGTGTATGAGCTGGGAGGCCTTTCAGATGCGGTTAAATTAAAGGAAATAGCACAAAAATATAAACCCGATTTTGCCGTAATCGGTCCCGATGACCCGATTGCCGATGGTATGGCAGATGCACTGAAAGAAATTGGTATTCCTTCGGTGGCGCCTCTCAAGACACTCGCACGCTTGGAATCTTCCAAGTCATTTACTCGCGATGTAGTTAAGAAATACAACATTCCCGGCAATCCACAGTTTCGCGTCTTTACCTCCGAGGAAGGTATGAAAGCTTTTATTGCTGAGCTTGGCGGAAATTATGTGGTAAAGGCAGATGGATTAATGGGAGGAAAAGGTGTGCAGGTTTCTGGTGAGCATTTAGCAACGGCCGAGGACGGAATTTCTTTTGCGCAAAAATGTATTGAGAAGTTTGGACGTGTAGTTATTGAAGAAAAATTTGTAGGGCAAGAATTTAGTCTGATGAGTTTTGTGGATGGGAAGACGGTTGTCGATATGCCCGCTGTGCAAGATCATAAGCGCGCGTACGAAGGAGACACCGGTCCCAACACGGGAGGCATGGGAACGTACTCATGCGAGAATCATATTTTGCCTTTCTTGAAGCCAGAAGATGTTGCCGCGGCGCATGACATTACCGTTCAAGTTATGCACGCGCTCACCAAGGAAACGGGCGAAGTATATAAGGGCATTATGTACGGTGGTTTTATGGCGGTAAAAGACGGGGTGCGTTTGATTGAATATAATGCGCGCTTTGGTGATCCCGAAGTCATGAATGTGCTCCCCATTTTGAAAAACGATTTTGTTGAAGTATGTCAGGCGATTATTGAGGGCAGATTAAGCGAGCTAACATTGGAGTTTGAAAAAAAAGCGACGGTTTGTAAGTATGTGGTGCCGGAAGGATATCCTGAAAATCCCAAAGCAGGGGAGAAGATCTCGATAGATATGTCACAGGTGGGCGACGGAGCGCGTATGTACTATGCCTCTGTAGATGAAAAAGAAGGAGAGATTTATCTAAGCACTTCGCGTGGCATTGCGTTTGTCGGTATTGCAGAGACCCTGGAAAAAGCAGAGCAGTTAGCGCAAAAATCGTGTACTGCAGTTAAAGGCCCCGTGTTTTTCCGCAGTGATGTAGGCACACACGCATTGGTACAAAAACGCATTGATATGATGAATGAGTTAAGAGGATAGCGTATACTGACATCGTGAATCGATGGCTCAATATCGGCAGTGTTGCTCTCTATATTTTATTGCTTGTGATAGTCACGAGCGCGCTCTTTTTTGAGCGCGATTTCTCCGAGTTCTGGCAGCGTATTTTGGGAGGAACAACAAGTATCGATCGAACACTTACGATTGGATATAGCGAGTCGCTCGTACGTCTTCACCCTCTCGCAAATGACACCGCCTCTCGCGCACGACTTTTGCAAGTCTATGAGCCATTAGTTCGTGTAACGCCGGATTTATCTATTGAACCTGCGCTCGCAATTTCATATGGAGCCCTCAATGATCATACCTGGGAATTTCGCTTGCGGCCGCGCGTCGTAATGCATGATGGTAGTACACTTACGATTGATGATGTACTTCTTTCATTTCAAGAAGCTCGTTTTAACACAACATCACAGCTGCGCGATCTGACTTCTTCAATTGAAAAAATAGAAAAAATTAGTGATGAATTATTACATATTACAACGGTAAAAACTGATCCGCTCCTTCCACAGAAAATTGCCTCGATTCTCATTTATAAAACTGCGGCAAATGCGCAGAATGCAACGGGAACGGGCCCTTATATTATTTCCAATTCAACGGAAAAAGAGCTCGTACTGACGCGGTTTGAAAATTATTGGGACATCTTGCCTACGTATAAAAATGTTCGGCTCGTTACGCTTACCACGCGCGATGAAAAAATCGCCGCACTTAAAGAGGCAACGGTTGACCTATTAGCATACATACCTGCTGATATTGGTTTTGATTTTGATTATGCAGACTATCGACTTAAGGAGCTGCCCAGTTTGGAAGTAAATTTTTTGCTTTTCAATTTCAAATCAGTTTTTTCTGATAAAAATCTACGCAGTGCAGTTCTCTATGCGATCGACCCCGCCATCATGGGAAGATTAGGTCATGGGTTTACGACGGTTGCAGATCAGTTCGTTGCCAACGGTATTTTTGGTTTTAATCCCTTACTTTCATTTAAGCGACCCGATCTAGAGAAGGCGAAAAGTTTTGCGGATAAAGCGGGCGTACCGGTAACGAATTATAAGCCGATTACGCTCGATATACCTCAAGGACTTGAATTAGTAGGAAAAACGATCACTAAACAGCTTAGCGATATAGGTCTGCAGGTAAGCGTAAACTCAATATCAAGTGCAAAGTTGAGCACAAAAATTGTTCAACAGCCGGCAGATATGTTTTTCTTTGGATGGCGATCAGATGTAGGCGATGCCAGCGACTTTTTGGCTGCAGTTGCACACTCTCGCAGCGGTCAATTTGGCCAATATAATGGCATAGGCTACACAAATTCACTGGTTGATCTGCTTATAGAAGAAAGCGCGTCTACGTTGCAGTCAAACCTCCGTTTGCAGAAGTTGCGTGAGGCGCTCAAGATCATTACTTCAGATGATGTTATAGGCGTTCCGCTCTTTTCCCCAGATGTGTTATATGCCGTATCTCAAAACATTCGTTGGCAGCCACGAGTGGATGGTTATGTTTTAGCCCAGGAAGTGAGATAATCCACTCTATATGGGGCTGGTAAGAGAGGGGTATTTTAAGGTATAATGATGTGATGGGTCGCCTCTCAATTAAAACAAAATTAAGCATCGGAATCATCGTACTTTTGTTCGTACTTTTTACGGTGACGGCGGTGCTGCTCGTTTTTGAGAAACGCAATGAGTTAGCGCGCGATATTTATACGAATGCGCGTAGTTATAGTGAGCTTACTTCGACAAAGATTATTGATCTCTATAAAAACTTACTCGCAGAGAAAAGTTTTTTTGTTTTTAATCGTGAGATACGGGATGTATTTAAGAAAAACAGTGACATCACGGCGATCGATGTTTATTCCTACGGTGGCGAAATTTTGTATGATTCCGAACAAGAAAAAGAACGTGTGTATGAAGGCGAACCACGGTTTCTGGACGATGAGCAGTTAGCTGCACGTATTAAAGCACAGTTGCCGAGCTATCTATTGAGTTCTGGCCGTGTTGTTTATTTGAAAAAAACCAGTGATAGCGAGTATCTCTATGTTGATCGTGATGAGGGACGTGTAGAGCCGATTGCAGATACTGATCGCATCGTGGATATCGTTATGCCGCTCGCCGGAACCAATGCAGTTCGCTACGGCGTCTCGTATGAAAACTTGCAATCTCGTGTTATTCACATGACGCAGCGAATCGTGCTTTTGCTTGTTTTTGGTGTGTTGGTAGGACTGGGATTTGCGGTGTATTTTAGCAGACGAATTACAAAGCCGATTGAAAAACTTACCGCAGGCGCATTGGTCTTGGGCAAAGGAGATTTTAGTGCTCGTGTAGAGGTAATTTCACAAGATGAAGTGGGTGTTTTGTCTGAGACGTTTAATAAAATGGCGGGAGATCTGCAGATTTCTACCAAGGCGATGATTGAGCGTGAGAGATTGGGGAAGGAGCTCGAGTTGGCGATGAAAATTCAAAAGCAAATTTTACCTAAAAAACTTCCCGATATTCCTGATTTGGAGATTGCTACATTCTTATTGCCTGCCGCTGAAATTGGAGGTGATTGTTATGATTTTATCCAGGTTGAAAGCAAAGATAATACGGGTGCACATTTCTTCTATATCGGTGATGTGACGGGGCATGGTGTGCCCTCGGGTTTGGTCGTATCAATTGCAAATGCGCTCATTTATAGTTACGTAGATCGCGCTGATACGAAGGAGATTCTTACGAATACCAACCGCGTGCTCAAGATGAAGACGAGTCAAAATATGTTTATGACGCTCTTGATGTTGAAGTATGAGAATGAAAAATTATCATATGTGAGTGCGGGACATCCCGAGATGCTGCATTACTATGCCAAGGACGAGACGGTAATTACGGAAAAAGGTGGTGGAATTGCATTGGGAATGGTGCCTGATCTTGGAAAGTTAATTAATGAAGTAGAGATTCCATTTAGCTCTGGCGACTGTGTGGTGCTCTATAGTGATGGTATTCCCGAAGCAGTCTCAGAAAAGGGTGAGATGTATGGTATTCCTCGCTTCAAGCGCGCGCTGCAAGATGTGGCGGAAATTGCGAATGTGGAAGCTATCAAAAATGCGTTAGTTGCTGACGTGAAGCTCTTCATGGGCAAGGCGGAACAGATGGATGATATAACACTGGTGGTGATACGTAAGAAATAGGGAAACTTAGAAGCGTAATTTAGTAGTGTCTTGGCGATGCTTTTATTTTTTGACTTTGCTCGACGGCGTGCATGCTGCAGGATCATGTATCCTGCAGCCTCACGAGGCCGTACATGTTAGGCCGAGCGAGTCGCACGCCTAGGTCAAAAAATAAAATATTGCTAAGACTTACTCTTTCCGTTCATCAAGTTTCACAGAAACCTCGAACGTCTTCCCATCGCGCCAGACCTTGAGCTTAATTGTGTCTCCGGGCTGATGTTTTTGGACCATCGACTGCAATGTATTGTTGCTCGTGATTTTCTCGCCGTCGAGCTCCAGAATAATGTCGTCAAGCTTTAGGCCTGCTTTTTCCGCAGGGCTTCCCGGCACTACGCCAAACTCTTTCTTCGTCCGATCTCCTACAACTAATGCACCATAATCAACATCTTTTATATTCAAATCTTTCGCATTTTCTTTGGTGATAACAGTATGATTTACACCCAACACCGGTCGCACGATATATCCAAACTTTGCCACGCTTTCTAGTGCCGGTTTAATTTGAGTCATCGGAATAGCAAATCCCACCCCATTCGCACTTGTATCCACGGCAGTATTAATTCCAATCACCTCACCGCCTTCATTGATAAGCGGTCCACCTGAATTGCCAAAATTGATCGCTGCATCGGTTTGGATTAAGCCTGTCAGCGTCTCTCTCTGCCCGCCGCCATTATCAGAAGCCTGAATATCACGGCCGATTGCACTTATAATTCCCGCTGTCACGCTATTGTTGTATTCGCCGCGGGCATTACCTATGGCTAAAACGCGCTGTCCCACTTTTAATAAGCCGGAATCACCCAGTTCTGCGGGGGTCATTCCACTTGGCTTAGGGCCAAATTCTTTTTTTTCGCCTGTTTTACGATTACTGGTGTCTTCATCTGTATTTTGTTCGTGTAACTGAATTACCGCCACATCATTTACCGGATCGCGACTAATGATTTCAACGTCATATTTTTTGCCGTCTTTGGTCAACGCCGTGTAGTCTGCACCATCGACAGAAACGACATGTTTATTTGTCAGTGCTAATCCGGTCTCATCTACGATAAATCCTGTTCCACCTGCCACTTCTTGACGTTTTGTCTGTGGTTGGTCGGGCTTTTGCTCATTTGGCTGAACATTGGGAAGCATGAACTGTCTAAAAAACGGATCATTCATAAAGGGATTGAGCGGCTGTTGCTGAAAAATCTGCAGATCTTTAGTCGCTACAATACTAATAACTGAAGGCACCACTTTTTCGATCGCGTTAATACTGTCAGATGATTCTACGAAGTTTCGTTCTTCGATAACTTTTGTAGTTTCTACCCGCGTAAAAATCGCACCCCCAATGCCACCACTTAAAAAAGAAATAGCGGCGATTGTTGCAATAAGTCTCACGGGCAACTGCATTTTTTCATTCGTCATAGTATAGTGAGGTTATGGATAAAATAGGCAAAGATATTATACGAAGCCAACTCAAAAATAGCCGCAAAAATCTTTCTATTAACGAGAAAAAAACACTTGACAGCTTAATCTTCCAACGGCTCATCACCTTTGCTCCTTTTGCTCAGGCAGACAGCATTTTTTCCTATATGCCACATGACAATGAAGTTGATACGCGCGCAGTAATTGAAGCTCACCTGCTTAAGAAAACATTTATCCTCCCCTCGGTTCGCGGCGAAGAGTTGCATCTCTATAAACTAAACTCACTGGATGAGTTGAAAAAAGGGGAATTTGGCATTCATGAACCTGCCGAACAGGGGAATCAGCATGATCATCATTTGTTGGAGGTCGCCCTTGTTCCTGGTATCGCCTTTGATGAGAGTGGTCACCGTATCGGCTATGGTGGTGGTTTTTTTGATCGTTTTTTAAAGAAAATGGAGAACATCAACTGCACCACAATTGGCTTGGCCTATGAATTTCAAATTATTGATAAAGTACCTATCGAGCCGTATGATGTGCCCGTTCACTATATTATAACTGAACAACGCACCATCATATGTCCACCTTACAAACGCAGGATTCAGTAGCGTATGAGATTCTTCTCCGTGAGCAGAAACGTCAGGCAGAGGGGATTGAGTTAATTCCTTCAGAGAACTATGTGAGCAAGGCAGTTCTCGAGGCAAACGGCTCAATTTTCACAAATAAATATTCAGAGGGTTATCCGGGAAAACGCTATTACGGCGGACAGGAATTTGTTGATCAGATAGAGAATCTTGCCATTGATCGTGCAAAAAAGTTGTTCAAGGCGGAATATGTAAATGTGCAGCCTTACTCTGGTAGTCCGGCAAACGCAGAAATTTACATGGCACTTTTGCAATATAAGGATACGGTCATGGGGTTGAAGCTCGATCACGGCGGACATATTACCCATGGATTGCCCATTAGTTTTTCGGGCAAGTTTTATAATTTCGTTTCGTATCATGTAAATCCTGAGTCGCAGGTTTTGGATTTCGATGAGATTCGTAAAGTTGCGCTTGAGTCCAAGCCAAAGATGATTGTGGCAGGATACAGTGCTTATCCTCGTAAAATTGATTGGGCTGCATTTAGAAAAATTGCCGATGAAGTCGGGGCAATGTGTTTTGCTGATATTTCTCATACGGCCGGGTTGATTGCCGGTCAGCAGATGGAAAATCCTTTCGACTATGGATTTGATGTGGTTATGACAACGACGCACAAGACATTGCGCGGACCACGCGGCGCTATGATTATGGCAAAACAAGCATATGCAAAAGCCATTGATAAGGCTGTTTTTCCTGGTTTGCAGGGCGGTCCACACGAACACACCATTATGGCAAAGGCAGTTGCCTTTGGTGAGGCACTTCAGCCAGAGTTTAAGGACTATGCAGCACAAATTATCAGTAACTCTAAGACACTTGCCGGTGAACTTATGAAACGTGGATGGAAGTTGACTACAGGCGGCACTGATAATCATTTGGCTGTTGCAGATCTAAGTGAGATGGGAGTAGCGGGCACGCAAGCACAGTTGGCGATGGATGAGGCAGGAATTACATTAAATAAGAATACAGTTCCTTATGATAAACGCGGCCCTATGGATCCAAGTGGCATTCGTTTTGGAACTCCTGCAATTACTACTCGTGGGATGAAAGAAAAGGAGATGCTCATGATTGCTGAATATATGGACACAGTTATCCGCAATATCGATAAACCAGAGGTATTGAAGGATGTTAAGGAGAAAGTCCGTCAGCTCTGCGCAGGCTTTCCTGTACCGGGTATTACTCAATAGGTCAGTAGGTTGCAGTCGGCAAAGCTTTACCCTATACTTTGCGGGCAATTGGTGTGGGCAGGTGGCGGAATTGGTATACGCGCACGCTTGAGGTGCGTGTGCCGAAAGGCGTAAGGGTTCAAGTCCCTTCCTGCCCACCAAATTGGGGTAAACCTACGGTTTCCCCCTGTAATGCCACCTTCGGATGGCATCCCCCTTCCCTTTGTTTACGCTACGGTCGTTCTAATTACGAACTCCCTTCGTTTTGCAGATCTCACTTTGTATCACCAAAGCATTTTTTCTGTATAATTCAGGTATGAAACATATTTTCCTTCCCGTTGTTGCACTCATGCTGTTAACCGCATGTACGTCAACGACACAACCAACTGTTCCCGATGAGTCAGCCACTACACCTGTTGACGCTATTTCTTGGCAAACTGGTGTGAATACTACTGACAGTGTCGCATTTCCGCTTCGCATCTCGCATCCCTCAAACTATACGTTTGATTGCTGTGGAGACAACAGTAAAGGTTTTGGTGGCAGAATAGAAAATAAGGCTGGCGCCGAAAAGGGAGAGATCTCGTTTTTTAACACTTACCTAAAGGTGTGTTCCAAAAAAGATAATGATTGTGGTGTAGATGATGAGCTCACTACCGTTACGGCCGATGAGTTCTTTGCCTCAATGAAAGAAAAAACACTTGCTGCGGTAAACAAAGATGAAACGATTCTGCAAACTGTTCCTCAGCTCGCTCATTTCAAAGACGCATTTGGTGCTCGCTCAGCCACCGGTGAGGAATATTATTATATAAACACTGGTACTGAATTTGTTGGAATTTTCGTGAATAAACCTGATACAATTGGTAGAGCCGTCGTTGATCAATTTTTAACATCCCTTAACCGTTTTTAATATGAAAAAGCTTTCGTTAGTTTCTCTCGCCGTTGTTTCGATTCTTGTTCTCAGTGCATGTGGTACGCCTCCACAGGATTATGTAACTCCTCCTCCAGGATCGATTACTGAGTTTGTACCTGCTCAGTTTCCAACTGACTACAATCATTCATTCAACATTAAGTACCCTTCACAGGATACTTTTGAGACGGGTGGAGATACAGATTCCTACAGCGCATCATGGATAAAGGATAAAAATGGCAAGGTAATTGTTACCATTTTAGATAACACATTGATTGGTTGCCCTGCATCAAAGCCAGGATGTGGAATTGATGAGGCAGTCGTTATGACTCCAGCTCAGATCTACGAACAGGGTAGAAAAAACTATGATAATGATAAAGGTTTTGTTGCAACTGAACCGGTGACGGCACTTGCAAAGGAACTCGTCAACGTAAATGTTTATACTGGCGTAAGTGAAGACACAAAAGAAGAGGTGCTCATTTATTTAATCAATACGGGAACAGGAGTAGTACAAGTTACATTTGCTGAGCCCAAAAAGCTCGGTGAGGCATTCATCGCTGATATCGTACGCAGCATTACTCCTAACGCGAAATCAACTAAATAATCCACGAAGTATTTCCATATTTCGCTCATCAGGGCCTTCGTCACTAAAGCCGGGAACTTCCAAGATCCAGGACACGTGATGAAGGCTCTTTTTTGTTCCTTCTTTTGCTAAATGTTTAAAGCCATCGAGTCCAATAAATCCCTCTCCTAAATTCTCATGACGATCATGTTGTGTGTTCGTTTTTGTCTTAGAATCATTCACGTGAAATAACGATATATTGCTTAAGCCAAGCACTTTCTCCCACTTACTGAGTAAATTTTGTATTCGTTCAGGCGTATATTCTTCAATAACTCCTGAAGCAAACGCATGTTGCGTATCGAGACATACTTTTATACGGTCTGAATTCACTCCTTGTTTAATAAAGGCGAGTTCATCCACATCGCTGCACAGTTTCCCCCCACCTCCACTAGAATTCTCCATTATGAGCTCTACCGTTCCCGGCACATTTTCTAAAATAATTTTCATTCCCTCGATTGTTTTCTGCAATCCTTCTTGTCGATTATTTCCCCCCACCGATCCCATATGAAAGATCAATCCTTGGGCATCTACCATGTGTGCTATTTTTAAATGCGAACTCAGTGATTCAATCGATTTTTGACGCAGCTCATGATTGCTGCTGGCAAGATTAGCTAAATACGCTCCATGCAAAAAAACTTTTTGTACGTTGCTCGTCGCGCGTGTTTTTTTGTATATCTCAATATCCTCTGCTTTTGGGAGGGGAGCGTACCACTGCCGCGGTGATGCACCAAAAAATTGAATGGTCGTGGCACCCAATCGCGTTGCATTTTCAATAGTCCGATATAATCCACCGGCCCCTGAAACGTGCGCTCCTAGTAATGGTTTTGTACCTTCATTAGTCATTCCTGCTGAACAGTGTAGTCGCTTTCCACCATTTTTGAAATGCATACCACTTAGGTAAGACGCTCATGGCGTACTTCAAATCAATTAAGCGACGCAATAACCACATGCTCATGCCGATCAGAATCGTTTTATTATGTTTAAAGAGGGCATATTTATGCCCCAATGGAATGACAATTCCCTTTATGTGGAATTTGTAGTGCTTCATGGGTTTTTCCGTAATGAGCGCTGCAATATTTTCTCCAATAAGATGACCTTGTCCCACTGCGAGCTGAGCGAGCCAAGGCACGGGCTTCGCACTTTTTTCATCTACGATATGCGCATTATCTCCCCCTGCAAAAATTTCAGGATAGTTTGTCATTTGCAAAAATTCATTTACCATCACGCCGCCACGCGGACTCAATTGACCTGAAAAACTTTCTTGTATGAGAGGATGAGGCTTAACACCACCCGTCCATATGAAAAAATCACAAGGTGAAGTGGATTCAATACCTTGTGAATCTTTGAGATACACTTTTTTCTCGTCTAATTTGGTAATGAATGTTTCTCGTAAACAAATAATATTTAGCTTCTTGAAACGCTGTAAAATGGCTTTCGTCATATCAATATCTCCCCCCACAAGTGCAGGTGAACCCTCGATCAGTTTTATAGTTACTCGTTCACGTCGATACGCATATTTTTCACATAATTTATCCATATAGCCAACCAGTTCACACGCTAGTTCAACTCCCGTTGCTCCACCGCCACCAATAATCAACGAAATATCTTTTGCTTTTTTTGTACTCCAAAATTGATAGAACAAATGATCTAAATCACAGCTTATCTTAATCGCATCGGTAACTGTCTTCAGTGTGTGTGCGCGTTCTTCGAGTCCCGAAATATTGAAGTAATTAATAACACTGCCGAGTGTGACAACTAAATAATCAAAATGTAGATCGCCTCCATTTTCCAGTACAACTTTCTTTTTCTTTTCATGAATGGCAATCACCGTATCTTGGATCAAACGTACATTGCGGCTGTGAACGATTTTTTTTAATGGAATTGCAACACTTTCCTTAAGCTCGATTTTGCACTCGTCAGTAATATCCTTGTTATAGGCAGTCGCGATTTCATATAAATCAGGACGATAAATATGCTCAAGTCGTTTATTTATAATAACAATTTCAGCCGTTTTTTTGTCGAGCAGCTTTTCTAGGGTGATTGCCGTTTGTATACCGGCAAAGCCCGCTCCCAATATCACGACACGCTTTTTATATTTCATTATACATATATTGTAAAACAATTTTGTAAAAAAGCCTAATTTAAGCTATAATTAACAGATAAGAATAAAACAAATATGCTCAAAGGAATTATTTTCGACATGGACGGCACGATTACGCTCACTGAGCAGCTGCATCATCGTGCGTTTTCTCAGATATTTAAGGCGTACGGAATAGATTTTTCCTATGAAGAACAGCTCAAGCGATTTGCCGGAAGTGGCTCAAATGCTATTTTCCCCCGTGTATTTGCAGAACATGGAGTAAGTGTTTCGGCAGAAGAAATAGAAAAATGTATAACTCAGAAACGGGAGTTGTATACAAAAATTGTTCAAGAAGCAGAGGTTCCTTTTGTAGAAGGAGTTCATGAATTTGTAAAAATGACCGAAGAAAAAGGACTTAAGCGAATTATCGCGACAGGTAACGGTAGTTTGGAAGCGGTTCATTATTTGCTCGCAAAAATTAATTTAGATCAGTATTTCCCCGAGATTATTTCAGTTAAGGATGTTCCCCGCGGTAAGCCCTTTCCGGATGTTTTTTTGGAAGCAGCACGTCATATGGGGTGTGCTCCAGAAGAATGTGTCGTGCTTGAGGACTCGATAAATGGAGTTCAGGCCGCAACACAGGGACTTATTCGTTGTATAGCATTTGAGACCACCACTTCCGCCGCTGAATTATACAAAGCAGGTGCAGTGGCTGTGCTTAAAAATTACACATTTATTACTGACGATCTTCTCTATGGCAACTCCTAAAAATATTCTCAGTTGGTTCGATAAGTTCTTGCGTTATGCGGACTATATCGGTGCGGCGCAGCTGTACTTGAAAGATAATGTTTTTTTGAAACGTCCTCTTCAGAAATCTGATATTAAAGAGCGTGTGCTCGGGCACTGGGGAACGGTTCCGGGGCTGACGTTTATGTATGCACATTGTAACTATCTCATAAGTAAGCATGGTTGTGAGATGATGTTTATCGTGGGGCCGGGCCACGGCGCACCGGGAGTCCAGGCAACATTATTTGCTGAGGGAACGATTACTGATCTCTATCCGCAATATCCACAGGATGAAAAGGGTACTCAGGCCTTTGTTAAAAGTTTTAGCTGGCCGGGAGGGTTCCCAAGCCACTTAACTCCCATGAGTCCGGGAAGTATTTTGGAGGGAGGAGAGCTTGGCTACAGTCTTTCAACTGCCTATGGAGCAGTGATGGACAATCCCGACTTGATCGCAACGTGTGTCGTGGGCGATGGGGAGGCTGAGTCAGGTCCCTTGGCTGCTAGCTGGCACAGTAATAAATATTTGAATCCCGCAGAGTCAGGTGCCGTTTTGCCGATTTTGCACGTGAATGGTTATAAAATTTCTGGGCCAACAATTTTTGGGGCAATGAGTGATCAGGAACTTACGGATTTATTTAGTGGATATGGGTATCAGCCACGCATTGTGGAAGGAGATCACTTACATGAGCAGATGATCGAGGCAATGGAATGGGCGTATCATGAGATTCGTCGTATTCAAAAAGACGCTCGCACAAAAGGAAAAGTAATGATGCCGCGCTGGCCGATGATCGTTTTGAGATCGGCAAAGGGCTGGTCAGGAGTAAAAGAATTGAATGGTAAAAAAGTTGAGGGAAATTTCCGCTCTCACGGTATTCCGCTTGGACATGTATTAGAAAAACCAGAGGAGTTTGCTGCACTTAAGTCGTGGCTTGAGAGTTATAAGATTCAGGAATTGGTTGATACAAAGGGCAGACCTAAGCCAGAGGTGCTCACCTATGTACCCAAGAAAAACATGCGCATGGGAAAAAATAAACACACCTACGGAGGTACGATTCGTAAAGAGCTGAATTTACCAAAAGTCGACGACTATGCAGTTAAAGTAACGATGCCCGGAAGAGCCGAGGCAAGTAATACAGAGATCGGTGCTCAGTACATCCGCGATATTTTTATAAGAAATAAAAAGCAGAAAAATTTCCGCTTCATGTGTCCCGATGAAACTGATTCAAATAAAATGGGACCGCTTTTTGAGGCAACGTCTCGTCCTTTTTTATGGCCGCTACAGTCATTTGATGAACGCATGTCAGTCGATGGTCGTGTGATGGAGATGCTCAGTGAACACACGCTTCAAGGTTGGCTCCAGGGATTTTTACTCACGGGTCGTCATGGTATGTTTGCCACGTATGAAGCCTTTGCAGGAATTGTGAGTACGATGGTGGATCAGTATGCCAAATTTCTCAAGCAAGCAATGAAGCTCAAGTGGAGAAAACCTCTTTCTGCACTCAACTATGTTCTTACTAGTTTAGGCTGGAGACAGGAGCACAATGGATACTCTCATCAGAATCCCGGTTTTATCAGCGGTATATTAGAGAAGCACGGTGGTTTCTGCAGTGTGTATCTCCCTCCTGATGCAAATAGCTTCTTGGTGACGCTTGAAGACTGTTTTAAGCGTACGAATGCGGTGAATATAATGGTTGTTGGTAAGCAAAATATGCCCCAGTGGCTTACCATGAAAGAGGCAAAAGAGCAGCTCAAGACAGGTGTCGCAATTTGGAAATGGGCACATAATGGATGGAAAAATCCCGATGTTGTCATTGCGTCTGCTGGTGATCACATGACTATTGAGGCGATGGCTGCGGTGAATATACTTAAAGATATGGCACCTGAAATTGCTATTCGTTTTGTAAATGTATCCGAACTTACGAGTTTAGGAATCGGAGATGAGCGCCATCCACTCGGTCTTAAACCAGAAGAGTTTGATGCAATTTTTACCGAGAATAAACCAATCGTCTTTAATTTTCACGGCTATCCTGATGTTATTAAGAAACTCGTTTGGAATCACCATCCTGCAACGCGTGTTTCAATTCATGGGTATATGGAAGAGGGAACTACAACGACACCTTTTGATATGCATGTCCGAAATAAAACGAGTCGTTATCATTTGATCATGGATGCCGTACAGCAGGCCGCAAGCATGAATAACAAATTTGTTCAAACTTCTAAAAAGCTTCTAGCGTGGTGTGAAAAACAACTCACTAAACATCAGCACTATATAATGAAGTACGGCAAAGATATGGATGAGGTCGATTCATGGATGTAACGGCGTCGGATGCGTGGGGTAGTAATAGGTGATGCCGATCGAATACGACACACCTATTGAATATGATGAGCCGGTAGCACCGCAGCAACCTATTTTTGAAGATCAAAAAGAACGGATGCGTGTTTTTTTGCGTGAGAGAAAAGAATATCTCAGTGGCCATCCGATTGAACGTATTATTGATAAGACTGTTGGCAGAATGGTGCGTGCATTGCTTGATATGTTTAATAGAAAACCAACCCGAATTCGAAATGCAGTGAGGAAGTTGATCATTGCGACAGTTATAGAGCCAGCCATTGCCGATACTTTGCTGAAAGCGCAGGGACAAAAAGAAGAGGTGCCTCCAATTGAGACGAACCTGCAAAGTCGCTATACTGACCAGGCAAATTAGCCCAGGTGGTGGAACGGCAGACACGCTACGTTCAGGTCGTAGTGAGCGCAAGCTCGTAAGGGTTCAAATCCCTTCTTGGGCACCAAAATTACTATATTTTTAAATACTTGACATTATTTTGTAAAATGACAAAATTTTGACTTATGAAAATGTTAGAAAAAAGTGGTAGGCGCAGCTATGATCAGGCGAAAATAATGCCCGACGATCCTGCACAAGAACTGTACGCTGGTCCACAATCTCTCCGACGCACTCCGGTAAATGGTCTAACTGTGGCGTCAACGAGAGATGAAAATCGAATAGAAGTAATAGCGGATACACTTACTGCCGCATTATTAGAGCAACTCAATCACGGTGTTCCCGTAAATCCTGGTGAGCTTATAACGTGTTGTGTAAATGCGGCACAAATTCCAGGAATAGGCATTCAAGATGTTGATTTCGTTAGATCTCCGCAAGTGATGGAAGATATGTCGGGGAGGGGGTTGCTTGCCAATACTTTTTTACCTCACAGAAATATAACTGCACCTCCCGCTAAAGTCATGCAGGGATATATTGGCGATTACAACAGAATCCGCACCGGTTATCACTTGCGTGCTGGTGTATTGACTGACACGCTTACCTTCGTAGTACCTAGGCGGCTTTCAGATAACCTTCCCAATGGGAACAACGTAAAATCATGTCGAATTATTGAGACGACACCAGACGCACTTCACATTGCAGTACAAATGGCTCGTTAATTACCTAAATTGGTTTCCACTTAATTGAGCAGCCCATAGAAGGATTTTGATCACGCGGAGGTAGGTCACCCTTTAGGAGTGCGGTGATCGCTTCTGCTAATTCTCGCTTGGTGACTTTACCTTGGTCTTTCCAATTATCATCAATTCGACCGTGATACTGTAGGTGACGCTGTTGATCGTAGACAAAAATATCTGGAGTGCAAACTGCGCCGTAAGCTTTTGCCGTAAGCTGAGTCGCGTCTTGTAAGTAGGGGAAATTCTGGCCGTACTTTTGCGCATACTCCTTCATTTTCTCAAGTGAGTCTTCAGGGTAGGTTGCTGAATCATTGCTGTTAATACCAACTAACTGCACTCCTTGAGCGCCGAATTCATTTTGTAGGTCTACCAGCCGTTGCCAGCAGGCCTGCACATACGGACAGTGGTTACACATAAAGATCACGACAAGGATTTTCGCAGAAGCAAAGCTCGCAAGGGTATGGGTTTTATCATCAACACCCGGCAGATCAAAATCCGGCGCCGGCGCGCCAAAAGGTATAGTTTGAGAGTAGGTAAGTGCCATATATTGTTATTTTCTACTAGCTGTGATAAAAAGTCCAAGCGGGGGTGATTAGCTCAGTTGGTTAGAGCGTCTCGTTTACACCGAGAAGGCCGGGGGTTCGAATCCCTCATCACCCACCATTTAGTACTATTTTGAAACTAAAAAGAGCCCCTGGATTGAAGTCCTGAGGCTCTTTTGAATTCTGTGCTTATGAGGTTACGCAGCCTTCAAAGCGTAGGCATTTCTACCAACACGTTCGAAAAGTGGCTTGTTCTTTAGGTTCAAAATGATCGTGATGCGTTTGACCTGACGGCGTTTGAGCACCTCGCCAATGATATTCTCACGGTCGAGCGGGCCCTTCTCCTTCAATATATCGCTAATCACATCAGCAACCGTACCATCGTTGTAACCCCAGTGACGCTGTGCGTAGATACCACGTCCAATCAATACAAATGACTCATCGCGGATCAGCTCATTGTGAACTGCCTGAACGTTGATCATCTTGCGGTCAAAATGGAGCTCAGCAATGCGGTTTGAGATCTCAACATAGTGAAGAGGCTTCTGAATCTCATTGAGTACGTACATAATCTTATCGCGAAGGGTACGTGGATTGATATTTCTCCAATTAGCCAAACCAATGCCTTTCTTAACAATTTTAATACGGCGATCAGTTTCCAAGCTTGAAAGCATAAACTGCTTCGTCACTTTCTTTTCCAGTGTTGCCTCAATATGTTTTGCCAAAACTTCTGAATTTTCTACCTCACCCTTCTGCGCCAGATACTTAAGAGCTGCTGCGCAAATGTCTGTAATAAGTCCCTGCTCAATCGTCTTGAGTTTAAAGTAGGGGTGATAGTTAATCGTGTTTGGTTCTCGCTCCAAATTCATGTCAAGTTCCAACGACAAACGAATTGCCGAGGTACTTACCATCTTTGGATCTTGCACAAGTGCCAAAACTTCACTCATAAGTTTATCTTCCATGACGACGCCTTCGTATTTCTGAATAATTGCGTTGCCAAGCTGGTTAAAAGTATGGAGTTTAGTATTTACTACGTTACGAGCGAGCTTCTTAAGTGCGTTTTTCTCAATCTGACGAATACGTTCACGAGTTACTCCAAATTCCTTTCCAATTTGTTCAAGAGTCGCATGAGCTTTTTCATTGAGACTGTAGCGGTTTTCGATAATGTGTTTTTCTTTTGGTGACAACAAAATGAGTAGATTATTCACAAGGTCTTTGACCTCGAGAATTGTGGAGACTGCCTGGGTGCTATCAAATGTTGTTGCCATACGAGTGTGATTTATTTTTTAATCAACCTATAAAGGAATCATACCAGTAGTTGTGTCATAGTCAAATTACTGGGCGCATATGCTTAGTGTTGGTTTTGTGGCTTGCTATATAGGTAAAATGTGCCTGTCGTTTTTTACTAACAACACGAATATTTTTAACGCAACATTTTCTTTGTAACATTTTTGCTTAATTCCACTGCTGGCTGGTTTTGGAAATCGATACCATAGAGAATTCCCAAACATGCAACACTCAACTCAACTGTCAGGATGAGCTCGCCGAGTTCTTTTGCATTCATCGTCGTGAGAGCAATTTCAACACAGGGGCGCTTACGTTTTTTGAATGCACTCACTACTCCTTCGTATTCATATTGAAAAAGTTCATTGAGACTATAGTTTTTTGTCGGTACGGGAATAGATGGTTCATCTGGAATTGGCTTAATGAAAATCGTAAATTTATCGTCAGGTCCATCCAGGAATAGTTGTAGTTGTGCATGTTGGTCTTTTACCCCCATCGCTTTTAGCGGAGTAAAGCCGATTTCGGTTGTCTTACCAATGCTTTCTGCAAGTAGCTGAATGTACCAATCAACAAATGAAGAGAGCCGCTGTGCATAGGTGAAAACGGGAATAATGCGTCGGCCAGAAATCGCGTGAGTATATTGGTGTGCGGCAATGCGTGCGGCAATGTCATACGATGCATTTTGTGCGCCTTCTAGTAATTCAATAACATTAATTTTTTTTAAGAGAGCGGGAATTATCCCCACGGAACTTAAAATAGAAAAACGACCGGGCACATCGTGAGGTGAGGTGAATACCGGGAGCGCGTATTGTGCGGCCAACTTGCCTAAGGTGCTTCCTGGCTCATCAGTGATGATCATAAACTGAGATGAGCTGCCGAATTGTTTCCATAAAATATGAAAAAGGCTCGTGACTTCGATAGTCTCGCCAGATTTGCTAATACAGAGAAAAAGCGTTTCTTTAGACCTTTTCTTTAGCTGTGCTAATTGCTGTCTAACAAAAAAAGGATCTACATTATCTAGGAAGGTCACTTCTTGAGTATCAAGCGCTTGAAAGAGCATTTTAGTTCCCAAGCTCGAACCACCCAGTCCTACAATGCAGAGATGCGGTATATTTTTATAAGCAGATAATTGTTTCTTTAACTCAGTGTGAGACCCATGGGGGAGCTGTGCAAACGCGTATTTTAAAATTTCAGTTTTTTTCTTCTTTAATAACTCAAGCGTTTTTTTCGTTGGAGTGCTGGTAACGGGATCAACGTGGAGAGAGGAGAGCCGCATTAGAGGAGGTAAATCTTAATGGTTTTGAAGGAAATATTTGATGATGGCTTCTTCTTCAGTCAGTTCCGAAGGCAATTTTCGTAGGCCATTCATGACGTGTTGGCGGGTATATCCAAGTGCAACGAGTGCATTTATAATATCTTCTTGAGGTACATTTTCAGGTTCTTTTGATTCTACATACTGAACCTCCGCAGGAGTCACTTTATTTTGAAGATCTACAATTATGCGTTCTGCAGTTTTTTTGCCAATGCCGGGAATGCGCTTAAGGAAATCGGGATCTTTGTGAGCAATAGCATTACGAACTTTTTCAATCTGTGCATTCATGATTTCAAGTGCAACTTTTGGACCCACGCCCGAAACGGTGAGTAATAACTTAAACAAATCCCACTCACTTTCTTGTTTAAAACCGTAGAGAGATAACTCGTCTTCACGAACTTGCGTGTAAATAAACACCGAACACGGATCTCCTTTTTTAAGCGTCTCGATAAACTGTCTGGCGGCGCTCACTAAATACCCAACGCCATTAACGTCCAGAATTATCTGGCGTTCGCGCTTATGTACGATCGTTCCTGATAGATAACCAATCACGGGGTTAGTATAACAGATCGTAGATAGTAGAGTAATTTACCGATTTAAGTGGTTCCACCAATCTGTAAACGGCGTCTTGCACATTTCGGTAAACATTTTTTTTGCAATCGGCGTTTGGAGAAGTTTTTTGCCATTATCAAGCCATCTTTGAGCTGCTTTGTAGCCGCAATCTAGGTATTCTTTTGCCTGCATCATCGTTTCGAGTAGATCAGCATCACGGGCAAGGCGGGCGTTGAGCGTTTTTTGATCGTGAAACTCATCCCATAATGAGCGGATGTGCGTGCGGATTGCAGGAGGAAGTGGCTCGGTTTGCTCCATCATCGCGGTGCGTTCGCCGGGTTTTACCTCTACATAACGTTCGGCAATACGATGGGCGTCTCCTACGCGAATTTCACCAATATCGTGCATAAGGCAGAGCAAACTCACTCGCTCGGGTGAGGCATCTTTGGTCTCACAGGCCAGCATAAAGCCAATTTGCCCGCTACGACAGCTGTGTTCGCCAAGTGTATCGGGATTAAGCACGCCAGCAAACATCACGCCGCAATGTTTAATTTTTTTCAGCATCCCAAGTTCGTAGAAAAAATTAACTAAGGTGTGCGCAGTACTGCTCATAGAGTTGAGATAATGAAGTAGATGATGTGCCTGCAATCGCGCCCTGAAGTTCTTTCATAAGGCGGAAGAGTAATGACAAATTATGAATTGATAAAAGTCGTGCACCTAAAATTTCTTTTTCTACCATAAGGTGTCTCAGATAACTGCGCGTGAAGTGAGTACAGCAATAACAAGGACAATTTTCGACCAATGGTTTGGTACTGAGCGTGTGTTCCGATTTAAGTATGCTGTGGCGAATGCCGCGCTCGTCCCAGAAACTCCCGTGACGCGCTAAGCGCGTCGGTAAAACACAGTCAAACATATCAATGCCCGTCATGACGCCGCGAACAATATCAGAAGGTTCGCCCACGCCCATGAGGTAGTGAGGTTTGTTTTCAGGAAGCAGGGGAGCGACGGTATCGACCGCTTCCCACATTTTTGCTTTACCTTCACCCACTGCCACGCCGCCGATCGCAATTCCCGGAAGATCCTGTTCGATCACAAATGCCGTCGATTCCTTTCTTAGATCTGAATACGTGCTGCCTTGGATAATAGGGAAGAGCGCTTGGTCGGTTCGTTGTTTTGCTTTTATGCAACGGGTGAGCCATGCGTGCGTGCGCTGCATGGCAGCTTTGGCATATGCATGGTCAGCTTGCGGAGGCGCACATTCATCAAACGCCATAATAATATCGGCGCCTAATTTTTCCTGAATTTCCATGCAACTTTCCGGGGTCATGCGCATGCGCTTACCATCCAGGTAAGAAGAAAACGTAACCCCTTCATCATCGATTTTATTTAGCTTACTCAAAGAAAAAACTTGATAGCCACCCGAGTCGGTTAAAATGGGACGATTCCACCCCGACCATTTATGCAGTCCCCCCATTTGAGCTACCGCATCTGCTCCGGGGCGCAACATAAGATGGTAGGTATTGCTTAACATCACCTCGCCCCCTATACCCACCACTTCTTCTGGTGTGAACGTTTTTACCGTGCCTTTTGTCCCACAGGGCATGAAACACGGTGTCGTAAATGCACCATGAGGTGTAGAAAAACTTCCCACGCGTGCGGAACCTTGTCGCGCTTGTATTGAAAAATCAAACATTAAATAGTGGAATCTGAGCGAGTAAAAATATCACTGACAATTTCCTCCATCGATTCTTCATGAATTGAAATATCATCCACGGGAAACTCAGTAAGTAACTTATTTACAATTTTAGTCACATCATGGCGGGGAACCATTAAGCGCACAAATATATCCCGAACATCTGCAATCTTCCCGAGCCCAATGAATCGTTCTGCAGAAACTGGCTCTTTAAAAAGGATTTCAATCGTTTTGGTGTCAGCGTACTGCTCCACCAGATCATGGTATGCTCCGTCGTAAATCAATCGTCCATGATCGATAATAATCACGCGATCACATAGACGTCGAATGTCTTCCATGTAATGTGAAGTCAGAATAATCGTCGCTCCTTCTTCTTTATTGTATGTATGCAAAAAATCACGAATATTTTTTTGAGAAATAACATCCAGTCCAATCGTCGGCTCATCTAAAAACAAAATAGATGGTTTATGCAAAAGCGCTGCGGCAAGCTCACACTTCATGCGCTCACCCAGAGATAGTTTTCGCACCTGCGTATCGAGCAGCTTTTCTATACCGAGCAAATCAATAAGGCGTTTGGATTGTTCTTTGAATATATTCGTAGGAATTTCGTACACGACACGATTAAACTCAAAACTTTCCCGCACCGGTAGATCCCACCAGAGCTGATTTTTCTGTCCCATTACGAGAGAAAATTGTTTTTGAAATGCTTTCTCTCGTTTCCACGGTGTGTGACCCAGGACTGTCGCAGTGCCCGTGGTTGGATATAAAATACCGCCGAGCATTTTAAGTGTCGTCGTTTTTCCCGCACCGTTAGGTCCCACAAAACCAACAAATTCCCCTTTTTTAATCGTGAATGAAACTTCCTTTACCGCATCCATATGCACCATTCTGCGTGATACCAACCCTTTAAAGAATCCGAGTAATCCCGGGTCGCGCAATGGTTTGGAAAATGTCTTTTTTAATTTATCTACGACAATGGCATTCATAGGCATTAATTAGCTGAGGTGTAACGTCGTAATCCTACGCGCCACATCACTGCACTTAAAATATAAAAGATCGCTGTTAACACAACAAGTAACATGACAATTGAACCTATGCTTCGCCCGAGTATTGCCTCAGCAGGGACAGACGCAAGGAGCGCCAGGGGAAGGCCGTAGGTCAAAACAGTTCCGACGACCCCGGTAAATATTTGTCGTGGATAGCGGGAGACTTGTGAAACATTAAAAATTAAAACACTAAACGTATCATTTTTCTCAACCCAAAATACGACGGTGCTCATGAGCGAGAGTATGCTGAAATATAAAATGAGAGAAAATCCCATGAGCCCTACACCCGCGAGCGCATTTAGAAAAGTAATCGGTTCTTCAACTTGATTGAGTCCATAGATAAGCATTGCCGTTGTTGCAACTAAACTTGCGAGATGATCAAAACGCATGCCTCTGAAAAATGCCAGTAGACGCGAGGAAGTTGGTTTCGTCAGCAAGTGATCGAGCTCTCCACGCCGCACTATATCGCCAAAATCTTCAATCACATCTTTAAAGAAAATATCGCTGATATTTTGAATATAATAATAACAGCTCATAATAATCATGACTTGTCCCTTGTTCCATCCCGCCAATGTAGGCGTGTGATAAAAAATAACTTCAATGAGGGTAAAGTACGCAGCTACCCACATGGCCATTAGTACAAATGATATCCAAAAACTTGTTCGATAGACGAGCATTTTTTTGAGATTCAGATCGCAGAGTTTGAAAAATATACTAAGTGCGTGCATAAAAATAATTATCGTCCAACACCTTCAAAACGCCGTGTTCCCGAGCGTAGAAGGCTATAGCACATAAGCCCAAGTACAAGCGCATAGATCCACTGAATGCCGAGTGAATTGTACAGAAGCATGGAAGGTGCGTCGCTGAGTAGAACACGAGCGGGAAAAAAGAAAATATATGGGAAGGGTAAATACTGCATGATGTTTTGTATCGAAGTAGGGAAGAGGTCGACAGGAATAATCATGCCAGAGAAAATCGTCAGCATACCGAAATATATAAAAATAATACGGTTTGCACTCACGACCCAAAACGAGAGCATGCCGATACTCATGACAATAAATGAGTTGATAAGGTAAGAGCCTACGGCTGCAATAAGCAAGAATCCGAGCTTCCACAGAGACAATGAGATACCACCATACAGAAAGAAAAGAAGCGTTCCAAAAATCAAGAGCGCGCAGAATGTCCTGAAGACATTTTTGCTCAATTCGTATGTTAGTCGGAAACCAAGATAATTAAGGGGACGCAGGAGGTAGTTTGCAAAATCCCCTCGATATACGTCATTTACAATTTCAAAACCTACACGAGTAAAGACAAATCCCGATAAAATTTGAATGATGAAGAAATACTGCATGATACGTAGAAACGTATATCCACCTACGGTTCCACCACTTGCATCAGCAACAGCTTTCCACAGGAAGAGGGCTATAAATAAACGCAGCCCCCAGCCAAATGCACTGATGAAAAATTCAGCGCGGTAAGCAACTGCGTCCATTAATCCTAACCTAATAAATGCGAGATATTTTTTCATGCAGATAGTTCTTCCAAGTAGGTTATTACATCTTCTTCGTAGTGAGCATGGTCATGCTCGTTCATTTTTACCAAGCCCGTGGGGCTCGTAATATTAATTTCAGTAACATATCCCCCAATCACATCAATTCCTGCAAAGGTAATTCCCATTTTCTTAAGCTCAGCCGCAATTCCTGAACACATTTCTTGTTCAAGCTTAGTGAGCTCGCCTTGTGAGGAGTTTCCACCTGAAGAGATGTTTGATCGATGTTCGCCGCTTACTGCAAGCCTTTTCTGTGCTCCTAAGATCTTGCCATTGAGCACCAACACGCGCGTATCTCCCTCACTTACTTCAGGGATATATTTTTGGATTATGACCGATTTTTTCCCGTGCAACGTCATCATTTCTATAAGCGGGGTGATATTTGAGTCGCCTTCCTTAAGAATAAAGACTCCACGTCCACCGAACTCATTTATCGGTTTAATAACTGCAGTTTTATGTGTCTTAATAAAATTTCTGAGTTCATCGGCATTCGCACTTACGGTTGTGGGTACAATGTACTGTGGGAAACGGAAAATAATGAGTTTTTCATTGTATTCTCGCAGCGCAGTGGGGTCATTTATTACTCGTGTTTTTGTCTTATCAACAAGTGAAAGCAGGTGAGTGGCAGTTATATAATCCTGATCTACCGGAGGATCTTTGCGCATAAATATAACGTTCATCTCATCGAGGCGAATAGCTTTAGAAGGATCATTTTTACCGTAAATACGTGCCTGTGCCATTGGCATTCCCTCGTTGATCATCAATTCATTTATATGACAGTACCAGACGTTGTGCCCACGTTTTTGTGCACCGCGCATAATACAGAGCGTGGTATCGGTCTCTACGTGCAGCGTCTCAATCGGATCGATTATGAAAAGAAAATTAGACATGTTTAATTTCGCAGCCCGCAGCCAGTGAGGCGATGCGTGCAATATGGACTAAAATCATTTGAAGACACTCAAGGTCGCATTGCCCCTTATACTCATTAGAATAACCCGTCAGCTCGTGAAAACAGAGTTTAGTAAACTGCACTCCCGGTTGATTTAAATTTCCCCGGTCATCGACGGTCTCGTGAAGTCTAAAAAATCCTCCACATACCTGATGATTGATGAGGTAGATAACAGGTTCAGCAACACGTTCTTTAAAGCGATCAATCGTTCGCACGCCCTCCTGAATAATAACATCCGTTACGGCTCGTCCTGACTTTCCTGTCTTCATCTTATTGCGCTGTTTTTTATTCAAACTCAAAAATTCATCGCCTGAACTTGCCGTCATCACCGCCATTCCATAGGTACCCGCATCATTTTTTACAAAGACATACGGAGTTTCATTTATATTGTGCTGCTTATATTTTTCACCTACGCGCTTGAGAACCACATCTACTTTTGTAGCCAGTGTTTGCATGCTTGTATCATCGGAAAAATCTGGCTGTTCCATCATGTCAAAATAACTTGAGATGAGCCATGGATCGATATCAATTGCTTTAGAAAAATCGGTTGCGAGTTGTTCGTAATGAGTAAAGTGATCTGACTTTTTCCTTGAGTGCCAGCCAATAAATGGAGTGGGAAGCAGTGGTTGTATAATTTTTTTGATCAACTCAGGTACGCCACTAGAAAAATCATTATTTACAATAATAATATCAGGCACAAAGGCGGCAATCTTTAGTTGATCGCCGACTAACTCAGGTCTATACATCTCTAGTTTTCCACCAGAAGCGGCCGTGAATTCCGTCATTTCCTGTACGAGCTCGGTCGAAAAATTTGCAATTTCACAATTAACTCCTGCATTGCGTACTACATCGCGGAGGACAATGAGATTATCGAAATAAAACAGATTGCGCGTATGGTCTTCAGCCAGGATCAAGATATTCTTGGCCTTGGGATAAAACTTGTGAAAATACATCTTAAATAACTCCGTTGCCGCACGTCTAAAGCTGGGACAGAGATTATTAAATCCCCCCGGGAAAAGATTGGTATCTACCGGGGCCAATTTATAACCAGCATTACGAATATCAACTGAGGCGTAGAGCGGGTCTGCTCCGATCTCATTTTGCTTATGTATGAGCCAATCACGAATCGTATCGGCCTCACGTTTAAATCGGTCTACGAGAAAAGATAACACGCTCGCATTATACCATTAAGCATGACCATGTCCTCCATGACCAGCATCATGTCCCGCATCGTGACCACCATGGGCATCGCCGTGACCTGCATCATGGCTCGCATGACTATCGTGACCTCCGTGGCCGTGGTCACCACCATTTCCTCCGCCAATTCCTAAGAGCTCATTAATACCTGTCTGAACTGTATGTCCTGAATCTTTAAGCGCTGTGCCTGTTGCTTTAAAAGGCAATGCAAGTCCCTTGCCAGTAAGATCAAGTGCGCCACCAGCTATATTCGTAATGGTTTCGATAGGACCATTTGCCATAGGTAAACCTAATTCTTTGCCAACTTCTTTTGTGACATTCCATGGGAAGAATGCAATTCCCGCTGCAACCATGGCTGCAGCATGTGTTTTTCTTCGCAAAAAACCAACGCTGCCCATAGCACCTTCTTTGACTTTATTTAATCCCCAGCCAATACCACGGAAAGGGGCTTCCAATACTTTTTTAGTGCCATGAAGAATCTTGCCGCCAATGCTTGATCCTGTAGCACCATGTGCTGGTGCCGCATGTGCGTCGTGTCCGTGTCCCGCTGCTGGTGGATGTTCTGACATATGTTCATTCTATTATACCACGTTGGCCGTATTTGGCAATAGCCCGTAAATGGGTTATGGCTTAATCGCGCGGTATCTCAAGAAATGATCTGCAATCACGAGAGCCACCATGCTCTCAGCCACAGGTATAAAACGGGGGATTATGCATGGATCGTGACGTCCTTTTACCTCCAACTCTACCGATTCCTTATCTTTAGAAACGGTCTGTTGTTTTTTGCTGATGCTGGAAGGTGGTTTCACCGCAACACGAATAACAATATCTTCTCCATTTGATATACCACCACTTATGCCTCCAGCGTCATTTTTTTCTACGCTTATATTACCGCCGCGGACGGTAAAGGGATCATTATTTTCAGAACCTTTTTTTGTGGCCACGCCAAAGCCCGCTCCAAACTCAACACCTTTTACGGTTGGAATTGAGACAAGTGCCTTTGCCAGATCTGCATTTAATTTATCAAAAACAGGCTCACCCAAGCCTACGGGCGTGCCCTTGATCCAGATCTCCACAATCCCTCCCACAGAGTCACCCTCTTCTTTTGCCTTTGCAATATAGGCCTCCATCTCAGGAGCTTTATGTGGATCCGCAGTGCGCACCGTATTTTTTTCAATAAAATCTGGTTCGATTGTTTGGGCGATAATCGGTCCAACTTGTTTGGCAAAAGCAATGATAGAAACACCTTCACGGGCAATCAATTTTTTAGCAACAGCACCCGCCATCACACGGCTAATGGTCTCGCGGCCTGATGAGCGACCACCTCCACGGTAATCTCTAAATCCAAACTTCATCTCCCATGTATAGTCTGCATGCCCCGGACGGAAGACATTTTTAAGAGAGTCGTAGTCAGATGACCGCTGGCTTGTATTCTCAACAATCATGCCAATAGGAGCTCCCGTTGTCTTTCCCTCAAAAACACCCGATACAATACGTACCTTATCTGGTTCATTGCGAGGTGTAGTGATCGCTGACTGTCCAGGTCTGCGGCGATCTAAATCCTTCTGAATATCCTCTTCAGATAACGCTAAAGATGCCGGGCATCCATCGATGATACAGCCAAGCGCGCCTCCGTGCGATTCACCAAAGGTCGTTACTCGAAAGAGTTTTCCAAAGGTATTGCCCATAAGGACGGTCGGGACGTTAAGAATTACTCAGCTTTCTGTGCAAGAGGCTCATCCCACTTAGTGGTTGTATCGCCTGACTTCATTGCACGCTCGATAACTTCCTGAGGAATCTCTTTTTCCTTATATCCTTCTGGCTTCTTTTTCTTGTCTGCAATGCGCTTTTCTGTCTTTTCCTTCAACTGTACTGCCTTTTCGCGCGCTGCCTTAAACTTATCAACACGTCCTGCAGTATCAAGTAATTTCTGCTTACCCGTATAGAAAGGGTGGCATTTTGAGCACAATTCAGTGCGTAATTCTTTTCGTGTAGATCCCGTTACCATTACGTTGCCGCATGAGCAGGTAATAGTGGCATCTTGGTGATAGCTAGGGTGAGTTCCTGTTTTCATAAAAGTGCGTTTTTAGTTCTTTTCTTGGCGCGGGGTCTACTATAGGTAAATACGTAAAAAATTGCAAGTAGTGCAATAGTTAGGGCTAAAATACCTATTATCCATGAGGTTTTACCCGTAACAACATAGAGTTTGCTTATAGCCTGTTGGATTGAGCCGTCTTCATTAGTGACTTTAACCTGTAGTGTATGGGTTCCCGTTCCTCCAAAACGTAGTTTTATCGAAGCGGGTTTCGTGGCCAATCGAGCACTACTTTCCAGTACATCTTTTGTAATGGTTTCCCCCTCTGATTTTGTGCCTAAACTCTCAACGGTACCGTTTTCTCCATTATTTCCAAAAGCGATGCGTTCCACCACGTTTCCATCCAATGACCACTCGACTTCTTTTATCGTTGTGTTTGTCTCTGTTGTACCCGTAGAGGGCGTAGTAAATTCAACCGTCTGTCCCGGATAAATGTAATGTGAAGTAGATGTGGGGTCGGTCGCAACGTTTACCTCTACCGTTTCAGGCGCAGGTGGAGTAGTGGATTCTTGAGATCCGGTTGGAGCCCCTTCTAGTAAGGTAGATCGTGTAGGATCAAGCGGATAGGGATCGTTTTTATCAGTTACCTTGTCTCCATCGGAATCCGTGTTCCGTGGGTTGGTACCTATTTCATTTTCTTCTTTATCATTGAGGCCATCGGTATCAGTGTCTGCTTTAAGCGGGTCAGTTACATTTTGTAATTCCTGTACGTCCGCCATGCCATCGTTGTCATCGTCGGTATCGCTATTATTACCAATCGCGTCTTTATCATTGTCGTGAGATTCGGTCGCGTCTAAAGGGAACTCGTCTTCCGCATCGGGAATGCCATCGTTGTCATCGTCGATATCGGCATTATCACCAATTGCATCGCCATCGGCATCTGACCACTCTTTTTTGTCTAAAGGAAATGAGTCCGTTGTATCTGCATAGGTATCATTATCATCGTCGGGGTCAGTTGCGTTGGGCACGCCGTCTCGATCGGCATCTGCCAAAACATGGAGCGTTTGAACATAGGTATTATTTCCGTTATTTCCATCATCGGCTTTATCGAGCGGCACTACGACTACTTTTAACGTGCGTTCACCCGGGAGAGGAGCCCAGTCTACAAATACAGCATCCTCACGACCCGATACTACCGAGACTGGCTGATCGCCGGTAATTTGTCTATCACCATCAAAAAAACGAACGACACCGCGAATGTCATCCTGGCCTTGATTGTGTACGGTTGCATAGATGCGAACGGTGCGTCCTTCTAATAAACTCTGGGTGGAGAGCCGTACGTCATTTGCTCCTAAAACTAAATCTCCGTTGGCATGCGCAAGCGGAGCTGCCAGAGTAAGTGAGGCAACTACGCTCAACGCAATAATATGATGTATGTTTAACTTCTTCATAACAGGGCTTTTTGGCCTGCCTTCTTTGCCTCCACTTCTTTTTCTGCAGCAATATCTGACTCCTCAAAATTGAAGATAACAGACACTGAGGCAACGCGATCACTGCTATCCAGGCGCATGAGGTAGACACCTTGTGTTGCACGTCCTTGTGAAGGAATATCTTTAATATTGAGACGTATTACCTGACCTCCTCTTGATACCATAATCAAGTCGGCATCTTGTTTTTCCATGAGTACCTTTGCACCGATGATTTTTCCTGTTTTTGGCGTAATCTTAGCTGTTTTTACTCCAGAGCCGCCACGTCCTTGGAGGCGGTAGTTGCTAATTTTGGTTGATTTACCAAGTCCATTTTCCATAATAATTAATGCCTCTGATTCACCAAGTTCGCGGACTACATCCATTTCAACACAGTAGTCTTTATTCTGAAGACGAATACCGCGCACACCCATGCTTGCGCGACCCATTGGACGTGCTTCTTCTTGGTCGAAACGGATGCTCTTGCCGAGCGATGTCGCCATGAAAATTTGATCGCCTTTATTAGTTTCCTTTACCCATTCAAGCGAGTCGCCGTCTCGTAACTTAATGGCAATCAAACCGCTCTTGCGTACATTTGAAAAATCTTCAACGGGTGTTTTCTTTACTGTACCGTTGCGGGTCGCCATAAAGAGGAACTGGCCCGTGAATTTCTCTGGAATATTTAACATCGAGCTAACAAACTCATTTTCTTGAAGCTGAAGTAAATTCACCACTGCCTGGCCTTTTGCCGTACGTGATGCCTGTACAATTTCGTACACAGGCTGGCGGAAAACACGTCCTTTATTCGTGAAGAAAAGAATATCTTCATGGTTGCGTGTGTGACAGATAATCTTAATTTCATCCTCGTCTTTGGTCGTCATGCCCATCACTCCTTTTCCACCACGATGTTGTGTGCGGAAGGTGGAAGGTGGCATACGCTTAATATAATTTTCACGCGTAAGCACTACAACCATCGGTTCATTTGGAATGGTATCTTTGCTGGAAATTTCACCCACAGCGTGACGGATGATCTTAGTACGACGTTCGTCACCAAAGCGAGCCTTAACATCAGTTAACTCTTCCTTAATAATCTTCAAAATCTTCTTTGCATCGTTCAAAATTCCTTCTAATTTATCGATCAAATCAAGTTTTTCCTTTAATTCATCGGCAATTTTCTTCTGCTCCAAACCAGCAAGCGTCTGCAGTCTCATTTCCAAAATCGCACTCGCTTGAAGATCTGAAAGTTTGAATTTCTTCATCAAAGCATCATGAGCTTCTTCCTTTGTCTTCGATTCTTTGATTGTTTTGATAACTGCATCAATATGGTCGAGCGCGATCTTCAATCCTTCCAAAATATGAGCACGTGCCTTTGCAATCTTGAGCTCATACTGAGTTCGGCGAGTAACGGTAATTTTGCGATGTTCTAGGAAATATTCCAATACCTGCTTGAGGTTCAATAAGCGTGGCTGCAAGCCCTCAACTAGAGCAATCATGTTCATGTTAAACGTCGTCTGTAAATCCGTAAGCTGATAGAGCTGATTCAAAATCTTCTTAGGATACGCGTCTTTTTTAAGTTCGATTACTACCTCAATTCCCTTTGAGCTCGATTGGTCACGGATATCACTAATACCCACGACTTTTTTGTCGCGAACGAGGTCAGCCATCTTTGTAATCATGACTGACTTATTTACCTGGTAGGGGATTTCGGTAATCACGATGTCGAAGCGTCCACTCTTGCGTTCGATAATATCTGCCTTTCCACGAATCACCACACCGCCGCGTCCATTCAAATACATTGCTTTGATCGCATTGATGTCATAAATGATTCCGGAAGTAGGAAAGTCAGGACCTTTTATAAATTCCATAAGCTCTTCAATGGTGCATTCTGGATTATCTGCCAAATGCATAACACCATCTACTACTTCATTAAGATTGTGTGGTGGAATTGAAGTTGCCATACCCACCGCGATACCGTTTACGCCGTTCAAGAGAAGCTGCGGAACTTTTGCAGGAAGCACTTCTGGTTCCAAACGTGTTGCATCGTAGTTCTCGCGCCAGCTCACCGTCTCTTTATCAATATCGAGAAGCATTTCATCGGCAATAGATTCCATCTTGGCCTCGGTATAACGCATAGCAGCTGCAGCATCTCCATCGATCGAGCCGAAGTTACCTTGGCCTCGCACCATGGGATAACGCATTGCAAAGTCTTGAGCCATACGCACCATTGAGTCGTATACAGCAATGTCACCGTGTGGATGGTACTTACCAAGTACGTCACCAACTACGGCTGCGGATTTTCTAAATTTCGCACCTGCAGATAAGCCTAATTCATGCATTGCGTAGAGAATACGGCGATGAACGGGCTTAAGACCGTCACGGACATCGGGAAGAGCACGTGCCACGATAACGCTCATGGCGTAAGACAAATAACTCTCTTCCATTTCTTTTGTTAGATCACGAGGGATGTAGGCTGCAGGAAGACCAGCTGACTTTGGAGCATCTGTCGGTGGCTCTTTTCCGGCCGAGGCCTTTTCATTCTTTTCGTTTGGTTCCTTAGAATCCGGCTGTTTATCTGAAATCTTAGTTTTTCTTGGCATAAAATTGGGGGAAAAATGAACATGAAAACTTTATAGTTTTTTGGCCAGAAACGCCAGTAGAAAACAGAGGTGTTGTTTGACAAAAACTCTAAAAATAGCGCAACTACTTCATTTCGCAATTTACTTTACTGTAAGCCATTGGTTATTTCTCATGAATAATAAATGTGTTCAATATATGCTCGTTCAACCGTAAGCACAGTTTATAACGCTTCCTAAAAAGGCAATTTTCTGCTATACTTATCTGATTTAATTATGGCTGAAACAACTACACCAACGACACCTGCTGCAGTAGTTCCCAGTGTGAGTGTGAACGCGAGTGGAATTCCCACGGGACTTCCCCTGACACCTCCACCTGCTTCAGCGACTGCTACAGCTGCTGCTGCAACTGCCAAAAAGAAAGGATTTTTGGATTCTTTGAAAGATCAGTGGGAGGCGCATGTGGAAAAGAATAAGATTAAGGCACAATCACAAAAAGCCGGCGAACAAGCTGGCCAGGCTATTACACAAACGGTGACTCAGGCGGAAAATACGGGTGATAAGCTCACTGCCCAAGAGCGACAGGAGATCATGCAGGCTGAAAAAATATTTCAAGAAGGGCTGGCGAGTATTCGTGATTTAATCGCGCCGTCTTCTATGGAGATTGGCTATGAGTCGATAAAGATTTCGGGCATGTATGCAAAGACGATGCTCGTGTTTGCCTATCCTCGTTATCTCGATACAAACTGGATGAGTCCGTTGGTAAATTTTGACGTCACTATGGATGTGGCACAGTTTATTTATCCAATCGATTCTGCGGCGATTATGCGTGTATTGCGCAGAAAAGTAGCACAGATGCAGTCGGCAATTCGTATCGATCAGGAAAAGGGAAATGTGCGTGATCCAGCGATTGAAACAGCATTGCAGGATGCAGAAGAATTGCGTACGCAGCTGCAGCGTGGTCAGGAAAAATTTTTCCAGTTTGCAATGTATATGACGGTCTATGCCAAGACTGAAAAAGGCCTACGGAAATTTACAAAACAAATTGAAAGTTTGCTCGGTGGAAAATTAATTTTAACCCGTGGAACTGAACTTCAAACTGAACAAGGATTCACTTCAACGTTGCCATTGTGTTTGGATGAGATCTACACGATACGCAACATGAATACCTCTCCGCTTTCGACAACATTCCCTTTCACCTCTTCTTCACTCACGAGCAATGACGGTATTCTTTATGGATTAAATCGTCATAATGACAGTTTGATTATCTTTGATCGTTTTTCTTTGGAAAATGCGAATTCAGTGGTGTTTGCTAAGTCCGGTGCGGGTAAATCGTATGCAGTTAAATTGGAAGTTTTGAGAAGCTTAATGATGGGCACTGACGTTATTATTATTGATCCTGAAAATGAATATGAAGCGCTCTCACAGACTGTGGGAGGAACGTATTTACGTGTTTCGTTAACTTCAGATCGACGTATAAACCCTTTTGATTTACCGCCGCCTTTAAAGGATGAGGATGTTCAGCCGGGTGACTTGCTGCGCAGTAATATTATTACGCTGCAGGGGTTGTTAAAACTTATGATCGGGGAGATGACCGCGACGGAAGAATCGATTTTGGATAAAGCACTTAATGATGTTTACGCGGTGCGTGGAATTACGATGAGCGTTCCCGATCCTGCCTCAATGACCCCTCCGACAATGGAAGATTTAGAGTCGATTTTGGGTTCTATGGAAGGTGGCCAAAACTTGGCTCAACGTCTGCAGAAATTTACCACAGGAACCTATGGAGGCATCTTTAATAAGCCGACTAATGTGAACATGAGCTCGGGACTTATGGTGTTCTCGATTCGTGATTTGGAGGACTCACTGCGTCCCATTGCGATGTATATTATTTTGAATTATATCTGGACGCGTGTCCGTGCTGAGATGAAGAAACGCCTTCTTATTATTGATGAGGCGTGGTCACTTATGAAGCACGATGATTCTGCTCAATTCTTATTTGGATTGGTAAAGCGTGCTCGTAAGTATTTCCTTGGTGTGACTACTATTACTCAAGACGTTGAGGACTTTGTAAACAATCAATACGGTAAACCGATTATTACTAACTCGTCATTGCAACTCCTGCTCAAGCAGGCGCCTTCCGCCATTGAGCCACTTACGAAAGTATTTAATCTCACGGAGGGGGAGAAGTATATGTTATTGAACTCTGGGGTGGGGCAAGGATTATTTTTTGCCGGCCTCAAACACGTCGCGATTCAAATCATCGCGTCGTATTCTGAGGACAAACTTGTTACTACGAATCCCGAGCAGCTCCTTAAGCAAGGAGGTAAATAATTAGCGGCCGTTGATAATATTTACCGCTGCATCTAACTGAGGATCGCGGTTATTTTTCCGATCATCATCGGTCATTTTTACCGTTAATTCTGGGGTGATGCCGTCTTTATTAATATGTCGTTTTAGGGGAGTGAGCCATTCAGCAACGGTTAATTTGAGTGATGAGCCATCAACAAAATCAATTATCTCTTGAACGGTGCCTTTGCCGTATGACTTTTCGCCCACGATTGTTGCCAAGCGATAATCTTGAAGAGCTCCTGCAAAAATTTCTGACGCAGATGCGCTTCCGTTGTTTATTAACACGACGGTTTTAAACGAGCGCAAAGATGGGTCGGAGTGTGACGTCTCAATATCTTCATGGTCTGGATATTTCACAAAGGTAATGGTCTCGCCCTTATTTACATAATATCCCGCGAGCTGTAGTGCGACACTTAGGTATCCGCCTGGATTATTGCGTAGATCAATAATGATACCGCGTGGAGGTGAGAGCTGTAATTGTTTTGCGATAGTGGCGAATTCTACTACTGTATTTGCACCAAAATTACTGAGGGTGATAACGGCGATATTATCTACGGTACGCGTAACTGAAGTTGAAACTACGCGTACAACATCGCGCGTGATCAAAAACTCCTTTGCCATTTTATTTCGAAGAACACGAAGTTTTACCTGAGTTCCTTTTTTACCCTTAATCTTTGCAATAGCTTCAGTGAGCGTCATTCCTTTTACTGAAACGCCATCAACCGCATCGATAATATCATCTGCAAGGATGCCGGCTTTTTCTGCAGGAGATCCGACGAGGGGAGTCACAATAACAAAATCTCCATCGTGATCCTGGATAACTGCACCGATTCCCTCTACTTGTCCACTTAAGCTATCTACTGTTTTTACGTCACCAGGGGGCGTGAACGTTGAATATTTATCGTCGAGCTCTTTTACCATTCCCTGTACAGCACCGTAAATGAGTTTGTCTTTATTAACTTTATCGCGGCCGATATATGTTTCGAAAATACGATCCCAGACTCCTGCCATAACAGGATATTTTGAGGTCATATCAATATTCGGCGTATCATTGGGAATTACGGAAATAGTTAAGATACTTGGTGCATTGCGTACGATATGAATAAAATGTGCGGCACGTCCGCGGGCAACGTGAGCCATTGGATGTACTGCCCCTTTTTCAATCACTCCTAACTGAATTGCTTTATTAATAACGGGAGCTTGTGAACTTTCTACGGAAACATCCGTTGCTCCATAACTTGCTTCATTAATTACTTTAGGAACGGTGATTCCTTCTACTTGGAATAACCATAGAAGCGCGTCATACGTAGTAATGTTCTTATTAGAATTGAATTTTCCTGCTACTCCTACTGGCTCTTTCAGAATGCCTAAGTCCACCATGCGATAGACGTATTTGGCGATTTCATTATCGACGCTAAGGTCGGCAAAACGTTTTTTTGTCTTAGGAGTGTATTGAGCTGGGTCAAAACCGGCATGTCTCATGATCCACTCGGCATACTCTCCTCTCGTAATCAGTCGATTTGGTTTAAAAAAAGGCCCCTCAAATATGCCGGAGTTCTCTATGTATTGTATGTCTGTAAAGTATTTATCCCTTTCACCAACATCGGGAAATGCTGCGACTGCAGGGCTTATAGATCCAATTAATAAGGCTCCCGTAACAAGGGAAATTACCAGTAATTTGAGAGAATTTTTCATAGAAATTACTATACCCTTGCCGGGCTTTAGAATATACGGTTTTTTCCTTGACTAAAGTGGCCCCGGATTGACTGGTAAGCCTAAAAAGGCTATAATTAACAGATTACATTTAGTGCTCGATCTATGCCTGAAACACCAAAAAAAACACATCAGTTGCATGCAACACGTATGATTGCCGTGGTTCTCTTTTCTTTGGGAATGACTATGAGTGGGTATTATATGGAGACGCGCTCTGAAGCAGGTGTACTTATCTATGATCAGCCGTTGTCTATAGAAGTAAGTGGTATGAGGGATGCTGCAGTAGATCAGAAAGAGGGAAGTTACCAAGTATCAACGCAGAAGGACGAAAAAGAAGTATATATAGGAGGGAATATTGTAGTGCGTGTTTCTCCTAATTCGCAGGTAACTATTGCACAGGGATCACATCCTCACATCGATGGGGTAACGATTGTAGTGCAGAAAGGAAAAGTTTGGATCAATGCTGAAAATAGCGTGTATCCAGTGACGGTACTTACTAAGTCTTTGGCAAGTTATCCAACACAAATTCGCACTGATGTTTCGGGAGCGGTGGTGGTAGTAAGTTATATAGATGAAGTCGTCCGTATTAAGGCAATGAAGCAATCTGCCTATGTGTATTTTTTGACGATCGGCCTGGTAGTGCATGACGGGACATTTACTGATATTACTGAGGCAAAATTGGTACGAGCGGGAAAGGATCTGGTGCAATTGCGCTATGCAAAATTAACAAAAGAATTTCCCCTTACACAGCTTCCTGATTTAGATGCGTGGGAAAAGAAAAATGATGCAAAAGATGAGACATTTCATACGCAACTTATTCGCGCGCATGAGTCTGATCTTCGCACCGTTGGTCCACGCGTATCTCTGGATACTGGTAGCACGTCAACCGCCATTTCTGATGTTATCTTTGATGTCGCACAGGCAGGTACATTTTCTGCTGACCGAAAAATACAGCGCGTACAGGATGTATTCTTTGAACATATTGAAACTGCTGCCTATGCATTGCTCGTAAATAACCAGGTTGCGTCAAAAGATCTTTTGGAGAAAGCTCGTTTACTTGTTCCTGAGTTAAGTAATAGAAAAGAATTTGCACTCTCTCTACGCGAACGCTATGCATTTTCTCATCCGAGCGAGACATTTTATCCGATCTATGAATTTTTATCAGAGGTTGGTAATCGAGATGCATTTACTCGCTTAAAAGATCAATTTGCTGGCGTTTTAATGAGCTCACATAATGGCAATGATGCGCTTACCGAACAGCGTGTTATTAGTTTGTTAAATGAATTTGGCGATTCGGTTGAGAAACATGTCGCGGTGTTACGCAGTCCCGAGAATAGTAAAAAAGTATTACTACTTGCCCGAGATGTGCGTGCTTTTGTAATGAGCAGTTCGACGCTCTTGCGTGAACAATTTTTGAAGATTTTGGATGTTATTGAAATGGGATATCTCGATACTCTTAAAACTGCAGAGGCATCTAATGATGAGAGACAATTTTTGATCTCAGATAAATTATATTTGTTGAAATTAGTGAAGGCAAATTTGGATAAACGTAAAATTAGTTTCCAAGATGCACGCGGCGCAATGTTGCACTTGGCAAATCGCATAGATCTTCTCAAACCATCGCTTTCGCAGGCAGCGTTTATTGAATACTTTGATACACAATATAAACAGCAACTTCCTTTCCTTAGTTTTATGCGCTCTTCTGAGGCGCGTGAAATTGTTGGTGATTACACTGAATATTATAAGTTGTATCAGCTAAAAGTTTCTGAGACACAACGTGTACAGGATCTGCTGCAGACTTCTCTAGGAGGCGCGGCAATTCCTGCAGTAACTCGTGAGCGTTTAGCTAAGAAAGTTGTTGAAGATTTGGATAGCATTGGACTCGAAAAAATACATGTAACATTCCCCGACGATGAAGATTCCCCAGTAGTAAAAATTAATGATGCGCTTTTTGAGGGTCGCACTATTTCACTTTCATATAATACTGATGCTCAAATATTGAGTGACATCACACTTAATGCCGTTGCGATTTCTAATGCATTGCGTCTTGATAGTGCGCGTACGTTTTTGCTTATAAAAATTGGGAAACTCAAATTGCCGGTGGGAACTACCGAAGAGTCATTTGCCGCACCCGTGGGGCCAAGTTTGCTTGAAAAAGTTGCAACGGAAAAAATCACTACTGAATTGCAAAAAGTGGGCATTACCGTCAAGCCGGAAGATATCGATCTTACCGATTTTACAACGGATGTTATTCATATAAAAATGGCGACAATTGGTGAAGGGTTGCAGCAGATAAAACTTTCTTTTGATGTTATTAATAAACTGACTATCGCACAGCACATTAAAGTAACAACGGTACTTGGTGAGCTTGAGCTTGGTGAGGGATTTTCACTTGCAGAGGTGGGAGCAAAGGCGCGTGCTATGTATGACCATGCGGTCTTGGATCAGAAGCGCAACGAAGAATTGAAGGAGCTGAGCCAGTAGTTAAACACTATTCACTATTTTCTGTGTCTCGTGCTATACTCCTGCCTGCTATGGCCACAAAAAATAGTTCGTATACAGCTGAGAATATTCAGGTTTTAGAAGGACTACAGGCAGTTCGAAAGCGTCCCGGTATGTATATCGGTACTACCGATGTAGCGGGTTTTCATCATTTAGTATGGGAGGTTGTCGACAACTCAATTGATGAGGCGATGGCCGGGTATTGTAAAAATATTTTAGTGACTATCCATGAGGATGGTTTTTTGTCTGTTGAAGATGATGGTCGTGGTATTCCCGTAGATATTGTTAAGAAAACAGGAAAGTCGGCACTTGAGACGGTTCTTACCGTGCTTCATGCCGGTGGTAAATTTGGAGAAGGTGGTGGTTATAAAGTATCAGGAGGTCTTCACGGTGTGGGTGCCTCGGTGGTAAATGCGCTTTCAGAAGTATTGAAGGCAGAGGTCTATCTCGGTGGAAAGATATATTCTCAGCAATATAAGAGAGGTGAGCCCGATGCTCAGGTTAAGCCAACGGGCAAATCAGAAAAGACAGGTACTAAAATTAGTTTTAAGCCTGATGAGCAGATTTTTGGAAAGGGAATGGTCTTTAATTTGCAGACGATCGTCAATCGTTTGCGTCAGCAGGCATATCTTACGCGCGGTATTACCATTTCAATTGTTGATGAGCGTACCAAGGAAAAGTATCGTTTTTACTTTGAGGGAGGTATTGCGTCTTATGTGTATCATTTGAATAAAAATAAGGAGGCAATTACAAAGGCCATTTATGTTGAAAAACAGGTGCCTGAAGGAATGGTGGAAATTGCGCTCCAGTATACAGAGGCTTTTCAGGAGAACATCTTTACCTTTGCCAACAACATTCATACTCCAGAAGGAGGCATGCATTTGACGGGTTTTAAGGCAGCACTCACGCGTACAATTAATAACTATGCTCGTAAGATTGGTGCTTTGAAGGAAAAAGATGAGAATCTAAGTGCTGAAGATGTACGTGAGGGTCTTACCTGTGTCATTTCAGTTAAAGTTGAAAATCCGCAATTTGAGGGACAGACTAAGAGCAAACTGGGTAATCCTGAGATGAGAACGGCAGTTGAAACTGTTTTTAATGACTTTTTCCTGACGTTTTTGGAGGAAAGCCCCAAGGATGGTCAGTCAATTGTGGCTAAATGTACGCTTGCAGCCCGAGCTCGTTTAGCTGCTCGTGCAGCCCGTGACTCAGTTATTCGTAAGGGGGCACTTGAAGGTATGACCTTGCCGGGTAAGTTGGCGGACTGTTCTTCCCGTGATCCAAGCGCTTCAGAGCTGTATATCGTTGAGGGAGATTCTGCTGGAGGTAGCGCAAAACAAGGACGTAATCGTGAGTTCCAGGCAATTTTGCCTCTCCGCGGTAAAATTCTTAACGTAGAGCAGGCTCGTCTTGATAGAATTATTGGAAACAATGAAATTAAATCACTCATTATTGCGATGGGTACGGGTGTATCTGAGACCTTTGATATTAGCCGTTTGCGTTATCATCGCATCGTAATTATGACGGATGCTGATGTGGATGGTGCTCATATTAGAACGCTTCTTCTGACCCTGTTCTACCGATACTTTAAGGATCTCATCGACCAGGGACATATCTATATTGCACAACCGCCGCTCTTTAAACTGTCGTTTGGAAAGAAAGTGTTCTACGCCTATAGCGATGAAGAACGAGATCAAATTGCAAAGAATGAATTTGAAAAAACGCCTTCTATCTCTCGCTATAAAGGTCTTGGTGAGATGAATCCTGATCAGTTATGGGAAACAACCATGGATCCAATGGTACGTAAGATGTTGCGTGTAACGGTTGATGATGCTGAACAGGCAGATGCAATTTTTGATACTCTGATGGGTTCAGAGGTGGCTCCACGCAAGAAATTCATCCAAACTCATGCAAAGCGTGTAAAAAACCTTGATATTTAGTTATTACCTATGTAAAGTAGCCTGGCACTTATGATTACGCTCAAGAAAAACAACGCAAAGGAGTCTAACGAGAAGCTTATCTCTCGCTTTCAAAAGAAAGTACAGGGAAGCCGCATCATCCTCATGGCAAAGTCACGCAAGTACTTTACTAAGCCAATGAAGAAGCCGATGATCCGTGCTCGCGCTATGAAGCGTGAAGAGTTCCGTTCAGATCGCGAAAAGAAGAAGTATTTATAGAGACTTTTAAAAGAGCAGCCTCCTATTTGGATGGTGCTCTTTTTTCGTAGCTCGTCTGACTATGATTATCCAAGAGGCATTGAATCAAGCGGTATCTTTTGGAATTTCACGTATCGAGGCAAAAATTGTCTTGGCTTGGCTGCTTAAGTGCGATGCAGCGTTTTTGATTGCATACCCAGAGTCGCCCCTTTCTGAGGAAATTGCCCTTAAACTTGAGGCGCATGCTCAGGATATAGCCAGTGGCGTGCCGATCGAACACATCACGGGAATAAAGTGGTTTTATGGTCGGCCTTTTTTTGTTAATAAAAATGTTTTGATTCCCCGCCCAGAAACGGAACACATTATAGAAGAGGTGATTGCCCATATAGGGGCTGAAGAAGAGGTGAGTATTTTGGATGTGGGGACGGGCTCCGGCTGTATCGCTATCACTTTGAGTTTGGAACTACCGAATGCTCAATGTACTGCAGTGGATATTTCAGAGGCGGCACTGGTGGTAGCGCATGTAAATGCGGAAAAGTTTAATAGTGGTCAGCGGGTGGAATTTTTGAAAAGCGATCTTTTGGATGAAGTCACTAAAAGAAAATTTGATGTTATTGTGGCGAATTTGCCGTATATAGGCAGGGTAGAGGAGCCCGAGCTGGAGGTGAAAGTTCGCGATCACGAGCCAGTGCAAGCCCTTTACGGAGGTCATCATGGCTATGAGCTGTATGAGCGGTTTCTTGATGAATGTAGTGGATTATTCCATCAACCGCGTGTAATCATGTGTGAAGTCGGTGCCGGTCAGCGTAAGGTAATTACCGAACTGATTGAAAAATACTACAAAGCAGCTAGAATCGAATGGACTTCTGATTTGGCGGGTTTAGATCGTGTTGTAAAAATCTATGTTTGATAAGTTAGAAAAATTAGATAAAGAGTATGAGGAACTTTTAGTGAAGCAAAGTGATCCGGCGGTTTTGAGTAATAGAAATGAGGCGCGCACATTGGGAAAACGTAAAAATGAAATTGAAGAGGCAGTGCTTTTGTACCGTCAGTTACGCGATCTAAAAAAACAGTTAGACGAGGCGCAAGAACTTGCAGAGAGTAGTGATGCGGAAATGCGTGCTATGGCTCAAGAAGAGGTTCAGGAATGTAAGCCAAAAGTGGTTGAGTTGGAAGAAAAGCTGCGTGTGGCACTTTTGCCAAAAGATCCCGATGACGATAAAGATTGTATCGTGGAAATTCGTGCGGGTGCCGGTGGTGAAGAAGCCGCACTTTTTGGTGCAGAGTTGAGTCGTATGTACATGCGTTATTCTGAGAGCAATCGTTGGAAGCTGGAGCTCATGAGTCAGAGCGAGGCCTCTGCCGGTGGAATTAAAGAAATTATTTTTGCCGTGCGTGGGAAAGGTGCTTTTGGAAAACTAAAGTATGAAAGCGGTGTGCATCGTGTTCAGCGCATCCCTTCTACTGAATCAAAAGGACGTGTTCATACTTCTACCGTGACGGTAGCGGTGTTGCCGGAGGTGGAGGACATTGATGTCGAAATTAAACAGGAAGATCTTCGAATTGATACGTATCGCTCTGGTGGTGCTGGCGGGCAGAATGTGAATAAAACTGAATCGGCAATTCGTATTACACATATGCCGACGGGAATTGTGGTGGCTTGTCAGGATGAGCGTTCGCAGCTACAAAACCGTGAGAAAGCCTATGAAATTTTAAGATCACGTATGTATATGCACCAGAAAGAAATGCAGGATAAAGAGCGTCGCAGCGCACGTCTCGCGCAGATCGGAAGTGGCGATCGTAGCGAAAAAATCCGTACGTATAATTTCCCGCAGGATCGTGTTACCGATCATCGTATTCACGAAAATTTCAGCAATATTCCCGCTATCATGGAGGGGAAATTAGAGCCGATGTTGGAAAAGCTAATCGTCGAAGACCAAGCTAGGATGCTTGCGGATGCTCAGGAATAAATTTGATCGAGAGTGAGTTCACACAGTGACGTGTGTTTTTTGGTGTAAACTGCTCACCCTCAAAAACGTGACCTAAATGTCCTCCACACTGAGCACAGGTAATTTCCGTACGCAGACCGTCTGCATCAACCGTTCGTTTTACTGAATCAGGAAAAGAGTCATCAAAAGCGGGCCATCCACATCCCGCATCAAATTTTGCTTTGGCTGAGTAGAGGGGATTGTTGCAACGTCGACAGACAAACGTTCCGGGCGTAAAGGTATTCACATACTCGCCACTGAACGGCATCTCAGTTCCTTTGCCTACAATTACGCGCTCTTCTTCTGGGGTGAGTGGGTTGTATTGCATACTCTATTTAACGTTTATAGGTGAATCTTCTCTGTCGTATTTAGTAACTGTAAAGACGCCCTCGGCATAGGTAAAGGACTTATTAAGTTGGCCTAAGGCTCCTGGTGCGCCTTGTTTAAACCTACAATTTTCTTTGTAATAATCATTCAGGGGACAGATACTCATATAATTCATATCACCTGGGCCAAAATCCTCGTTCTCTTTGAGAAATAATTCCCGTAGCTGTGGTTCAGTTTTGGAGTCCTTTATCTTAGCTTTAATTAATGTGCCATTTTCCCATTTCAAAATGTACGAATCGACATAGCCACCGCTTCCATCTTGATAGGTACTTATCTCTACTTCTTTTGTTCCATCTTTGTCCAAATCAATTTCCCGATAAAATCTAGGATCTTTCATAATACTAGTTACTCCATAATTCTTTCCCACCGTGCCTTCGTCTTGAAAAATTATTTTCCATCCTGGATTAATACCTTCCTCCCATTTGTAAATTTCATAAGCACCATTTTCAGTGTATTCAAATATCGGAGTTTTTTTAGTGAGCGGTTTTTCAAAGTAAACAACAAACTCATCCTGTCCATCTTCATCAAAATCAAAGGGATGTACTACGGCATTTTCTTTGCTCGTGATTTCCTCTGTTCTAAGCCGATATTCGTAGCTGTAGCTGCGGTCATATTTTTCGCTTTCAGTTGCGATTTTATGGGGGAGTGAGATGGTCAGCTCATCATTATTCCAGTTCATTTTTTTCTTATCAATAGTACACAGTCCCATGCCCTCCGTATCACACGTAAGTACGCTCGTCTTTTTTTCTAAGGTCGCCACTTTTTTCTCCTCATCACTCGTAAAATCAAACATCCATATTGTCTCGGGAGTCAAAATATTTTCTTCACGTACAAATGCTGCCTTGGTTCCGTCAGGTGAGAGTAGTGTATTGGAATCAATCACGCCCTTTTTATGAAAGAGATACGACTCACCCGTATATTGAAATGCAGCAACGAGTATTTTTCCCGTTTCATTATTTACGATCAGTGCATATTTTGAAAGCAATATACATCCCTCACATCCAGCGAGCTCAGTAAAGTAGATGCGTGTTTCTTTTTGTTCTGTGATCGTGGTAAATACTCTGTGCTCTTCTGCCATTGCTCGACTACCAAGTAGAGTGCCCACGGTTTCCTCGCTTATTTTTTGGTCATTAAGCCAGAGATAATCATTTTCTATATAATAACCAGCTGGTTGTATAGGTGTCGCAACGGGTATAACTGGGCTTCCACATGCTTGAAACAATAGAAGCAGACTCAACAGAGGCAGTAACAGGGGGGATTTATAAATTTTCATATTTATGGTATAATACAGAGAAACATAAATTAAATATATGGCAGGACCAGGACCACGTTATAATGATGCAGCCGATGAACTGGGTGAGCAAATGGATGCCCCGGTAGATATTTCTAAAGCTTTATTGGAGAAAGAATTGGGAATAACGATTGATGGATCAACTGAGGTGTATATATGTGGAGACTTTGATGTTACTGATCCCAAAGACAAAACACAGGTAGCGGACTCTTGGAAAAAAGGACACAAAATGGACTTCGATCCGGGAACGGGCAATTTGGGCGTGGATATTCCAAAGCTCGATGTTAACCGTAAGTACGCTTTTAAATATAAGGTAGTGATTAATCCTAGTACCCCTGCAGAAGAGACTTACTGGTGGCCAAAAGGTGATGCTAAGACAAACAGAGTGCTCGATGTCGCAAAAATTAAAAGACAGTTGGATAAAAAGCGTGAGCCGGATTTGAAGTTAGTAAAAGAGAATCAGGAAGCAGTGGGAAGTAAGTTATTAGCCGTATTAAGATCAGGAAAATCAGCCGACCGTGTGAAGGGAATTGGCGCGGTTATGGAGAGCTTTGATCGACAGTTATCGAAGTTTGATCAAGGTGAACGTGAGAAGATTGCGATGGGAATGTTGAAGAAATTTTTTGCAGGAGCTAAGGATGTTCCCGTGCAGATTCGTGACCAGGTCACCTTGGATGATCCACAGACATTTGATGAATTAAAGACATCGTTGGAAAAGGGAGATAAAGAATTTCAGCGAGAGGTTATGTTGACCCTGCGTGCAGATCCTGCCGCTCGTGAGGCACTTGGTATGGAAGATGGCGAGGAAGATATTTCTGATCATGCAGGCAAAGCAGCGTTTGAGCGCATTGTCAGTGGATATACGATGCGCAATACAATTGGATTCGCGGGACTTGCGATTGAACGTAGTAAAAATCGTCAGGTAAAGCCGACCGATGCGCCCGAGCCCGCTGGGCTTGCGGCTGATTTGGATAGGCAGCGCGATACGCTCCTTGAAGAGGTAGAAAAGCGTTTCGGAGGAAGCGGCAAGAAAAAAGGACTCTTGGGAAAAATGCCTGCTGATAAGAAAAAGGCGGCGATTGATCGTTTGCTTGATGTTGCATTGGTGGGTGGTGCTCTTGCCGGAGGAATCGTGCCTGCTGGTGCGGTCTGGCTCGGAAAAGGAATATTCGAGGGTGCTACCGGCACACGTTTAAGTGAGATTATTGCCGCTAAGACGTCTGATCATAAAGATGAGGAAATGAAAGCCGTGTGGAAAAAAGCAGGTAAAAATAACATCGCGACAAAATGGTGGGGAACAAAGGAGACTTTGGGAGATCTTACAATGAAAGGAGTCAAAAGGTCAGTGCCCCTTCTTGGAAAAAAACTTGCAGAGGGTAAAAAAGGACACGGAGCAAAGGCTGCAAACGATGATGTCGAGCATGGAAGTCATGCTGATCATGAGGCAAAGGCTCAGCGCGCCATCGATGCTGCATGTAAGAAAGTTGTTCTGGAGGGTAACCGCAACACGACCAAAGAATTTAAATTTTCTGCTTAATTATTTGTTTTATGGACGAGCTTCTCAACAATCAACTCAATCAAGATATTATTTTGATGCTTGCGCTCTCTCAGTTTATGGCACAGGCAGAAAAGCGTGCGTGGGTCGAGTTACTTGAAGATATGACGGACGAAGAAAAGAATATCCTTAAAAATAATTTACAGCAGGCACTTGATAATGAATTGGTTTTTGAGAAAGGTGTCGCGGAGAATTTTGTTGAAGAACTTGCTAGTCTGCCAGTATAAAGTGACAACCAAGACTCGTTTTACGTTGTAAGGCTGCTTTTGTGATGGTTTGTGCTGTCATGAGAAGATTAAGTAATTCTCGCACCGTCGGATTGAATTGTGGCAATGTACTGACGCTTTTCTGCAGTGTTTCAATTTTCTGTAGTGCATTTTTTAATTCATGTGGACGACGAACAATACCGACCTCTTGCCACATTGTTTTCTTTAGCTGGGTTCTGATACGCGTGCATTGTGATACCTGTTTTTTTGAGAGGGGAGTGAAGCGCGGAATGGTGATACCCAGAAGTTTCTTTTTTGTCGCGTGCGAACGTGTGGTGATTTTTTCTACAATGCGATTTGAAAATACGAGTGCTTCCAATAGTGAGTTACTCGCCAGACGATTAGCACCTTGTACGCCGGTGTAGGCAACTTCTCCATAAGCAAAAAGGTTTTTTACTTTTGTCTGACCATATAAATCAACTTTTACTCCGCCACACATATAGTGCGCTGCGGGTGTAATGGGAATCAGATCTTTTCCGAAATGATATCCATAGTGAAGAAGTTTTGATGAAATCTGAGGAAAGCGTGTCGCCAATTCTTTTTCTCCGTGATGGCGCATGTCCAAATACATAGGTCCCTTTTTAAGTTCATTGAAAATCGACTGACTCACAATGTCTCGTGGTGCGAGCTCTAGTCGCTTATCATAGCGGTGCATAAAACGCTCTCCTTTTGCATCACAGAGATATGCACCCTCCCCACGAACAGCTTCTGAAATTAAAAAACGTGGTTTGCCTTTAAAATAAAATGCAGTCGGGTGAAACTGTACGAATTCCATGTCATATAACTGTGCACCTGCGCGCTGTGCCATAGCATACCCGTCGCCTGTAGAAATAACTGGGTTTGTCGTGTGAGAATAGGTCTGCCCAGCACCGCCAGTTGCTAAAATAACCGCCTCGGCCTGCATGACATGGTAGCGTCCTTCTGCAAAAATAATAACTCCCTTACATACATTTTTTTCGACGAGTAACTCGTGGGCAAAGGTGTGTTCAAACAAGCTTATATTTTTATGGTTTCTGACCTGGTGCACCAGTACGCTTTCAATTGCCTTGCCCGTATAGTCTGAGACAAAAGCAATTCTGCGCGCGCGATGCCCCCCTTCACGCGTCAGTAATAATGCACCATCATGTGTCGCAAACGGCACGCCTAACTCAGCGAGTCGTTCTACTGCTTCTTTACTGTGGGCAACCATATAGTGCACTGCACTTTTTTTATTGTGATAACTTCCTGCAATTAACGTATCTTCTACGTGTGCTTCCACCGTGTCGCTTTCTGCTAAAACTGCCGCAATTCCTCCCTGTGCATAGTTAGTTGCCGTAGTCGCCAGTTTTTTCTTTGTGATAATTGCCACATGCGCTCCTCTATCTGCCAGGCGCAAGGCGCTATTGAGTCCTGCTATTCCTGATCCTATAACCACCGCATCGTAATGGTTTTTGTACATGGGTTACAGTATACCCCAGTTTTGTGTAATCGCTATTAAACTACGCATTTTTCTGCCCATTTGCTTGTCTGAAACCGGTAAACGCGCATCAGCTGTCTGTTCATAATAAGGGAGACGTTGCTTGAAAATAGCGGGCAACTCGTTGATTACATTTTGATGTTGAGTAAGTGAAGGTCGCTCGGTGTCTTTTTGTAGACGTTTTTTTAGAATATCGATTGTGCAATGAAGGAAGATAATCCGTCCATTTTTCTTTAACTCGCTCACATTGCGTTCATCCATTATGACGCCGCCGCCTGTTGAGATCACAGCATTTTTTTTGTAACTTAGTTTTCTCACCACACTTCGTTCAATTGCTCGGAATGCAGGCCACCCTTTTTCACGCACAAAGTCCGCAATCGGTTGTTTAATTTTTTTGCAAATTTCTTCGTCGGTATCAATAAAAGTCCGTTTCAGTTTTTTGGCGAGTCGTTTTCCTAGAAAAGATTTTCCGCTTCCACGCATTCCCGTAAGAACAATATTTTGCTCTGCAATTTTACAACGTACTTTTCCTAAATCTTTCCAGAACTGCGGGTACGTTTTAGAAACACATTCCGGATTCATAATAGTTATATGGGGAAGGATTGTTTGAATCATGCCAAAACACATAGCAATACGGTGATCGTTGTACGTCTGTATTTTTGCCTTTTTAAAGCCACTTTTTTGGCCTATCACGGTAATGCCATCCGGGTGTTCTTTAATTTTCACTCCGATTTTTGTTAGCTCTGTTGCAAGAGCATGAAGACGATCGGATTCTTTTACGCGCAAATTATGCAGACCAATAAATTTCCATTCGCCTGGAATCAGCGCACTCAAAACAATAAGTGTCATTGCTCCATCGGGAAAATCACGCGCATCAATTGTCAGTTTCTTTTCTTTAGAAGAACATATTTTTTGCGCCCATATTTTTACTGCACTATCCGGCTGAAGCGTATTGTTTGAAACATTGGTAATCTCGAGTGAGTATCCTGTCAGTGCACTGAGTCCCCAGAAGTAGGTAGCCGCTGAAGCATCGCCCTCAATATATATATCGTTAGTATGGTAGCCATTTGTGGTTACGGCAAATGAGGTATAACCCGTGCGTTTTACTTGCGCGCCACACTGCTTCATGAGTTCAATAGTCATGTCGATATATGGCTTAGAAACAAGTTTACCGCGCACCTTAATGGTGATTGTTTTTTTGCTCGCACCTGCAGACATAAGTAACGCCGAGAGATACTGACTGCTCGTTTCACCGCGCACACTCGAATTCGTTTTAGTGAATGGCCCATGGACACGCAGTGGCACGTATCCTTCTTTTTTTTGATAAGTAATAGTCGCGCCGAGATTACGCAGTGCATCTACCAAATCACCTATTGGACGCTCTCTCATGCGCGCATCACCATCAATGACATATTCATTTTTTTGGCTCGCCAGAAGTGCAGTTAAAAATCTCACCGTAGTTCCCGAGTTTCCACAAAAGAGTGCGTTTTTAGTTTGATTGTACTGCTGTGGCGATACGACCGTGAGTGTGTTCTTTTTTTTAATTATCTTTACACCTAATTCTTTTAGGGCTTTCTGCATTACCTTCGTGTCGTCGCTTTCGAGCCCGTTATGAATAATTGTTTTTCCTGGAGTTGCAGCAGCAATGAGAAGCGCTCGATTTGTCATGCTTTTTGAGCCCGGTACGGTAAAGGTATTAAGCAATGACATAGGGAACTATTTTTGCTGCGCCGATTCTCGTAGCGAGCGCAAAATAAACTTTATTGCCCACACGTTTTTTATCTTTCATCATTGCGGATTTGAGACGTTGATTGCTTATGGTAGATGGAAAGGCGGTGGGAAGATTATATCGTTTAAGAAGTTCTTTTATCCGTTGAGCATCTTTTTCTTTTAGCAGCTTCTTGCCTATTGCTAAACGATTTTCCGCTACCATGCCAATCGCAACAGCTTCTCCGTGCGGAATTGAAAAATCACTGAGCAACTCAACTGCATGTCCTACGGTGTGTCCATAATTCACCAGCATACGAGAAGTTCCTTTTTTTGTAACTTTCGAAAGTGACTCAAGTGGATCTTTTCCCACTATTTTCATTTTAATCTGTGCGCTTTTTTTCAAAACTTTTACTAGTATTTCTCTGCGTCGCGCCAAAATTACACTCGCATTTTTTTCTAAGAACGTAAAAAATACCTTATCCGCAATAATCGCGTGTTTAATAATTTCAGCGAATCCCATACGATACTGTCGGTCAGAGAGACCACTCAAAACACGGGGATCCATCACCACATGAGATGCAGTATAGAAACTGCCCAAAAGGTTTTTTCCATCTTCCAAATCAACGCCAGTTTTGCCACCCAGACTTGAGTCGGCCATTGCTAAGACAGTCGTGGGAATGGCAATGTATCTAAGCCCGCGCATATAGATTGAGGCGAGAAATCCTGCCATGTCACCCACGATGCCGCCACCGATACCAATGACGACACCGTCTCTTTGCAGTCCCGCTTTCACCAACTGCTTGGCCCATTGTTCGATAGTGGCAAGACGTTTGATCGACTCACTCGCTTTGCACTCAATGACGGTGTACGGAATGTGCGCTTGTTTTAGTCCTTTAGTAATTTCTTGAGCATAGTTCGCCACGGAGCTGTCCGCAATAATCGCCACATGCGACGACTTTATTTTGCAGCGCGTCGCAAGTTTTGAGAGTATGTCCGTTTCAACAATGATCGTCGATGGTGTGGGAGATTTAGGCATGGTGCGTGTTACATTTTCTTTTTCATCGCAACAACGATAGGACGAATGTCATCCATCAGCGCCTCAAACTGTTCTAGATTCAGCGCTTGATCGGCATCAGACATTGCTACCGCAGGATTTGGATGAACCTCAATCATAATACCATCTGCGCCTGCCGCTATAGCTGCGCGAGACATAGGGGGAATCAACTTTGGCTTGCCCGTGCCATGACTTGGATCGACGATAATCGGCAGGTGAGAAAGTTCATTGATAATCGGAACCGTCGCGATACAGAGCGTGTTGCGCGTCTCATCTTCGAACGTTCTAATGCCGCGTTCACACAGAACCACATTCTGATTTCCCTGTGCCAGGATGTACTCCGCAGCAAGCAAGAATTCTTTAATGGTCGCCGAGAGTCCACGTTTCAAAAGCACGGGTTTATTGGCCTTTCCCACTTCTTTAAGTAAGTCAAAATTCTGCATGTTGCGTGCACCAATCTGCAACATATCAATATGCTGAGCCATGAAATCAACATCGCGCACATCCATGATTTCCGAGACGCTTACCATACCGTGAGCCTTTGCAGCTTTCTCAAGCATCAACACTGCGGGACGACCGTGTCCTTGAAATGCGTATGGAGCGGTGCGAGGTTTGAATGCACCTCCACGTAGAATCATCGAACCAGCTGCTTTTGCGCCGCGTGCAGCCATATCCATCTGCTCTTCATTTTCCACAGAACAAGGTCCTGCCATCACTGCAATCGTCTGACCGCCGATTTCAACATCGCGAATTTTAACAACGGTCTTTTCGAATTTTGTCTCACGGCTCGCCAGTTTATATGGACGCAACACGGGCATGACATTTGAAACGCCCGGCAAGCTCGCCATGTGGCGTTCATCAATCATTCGTTCGTCTCCGATCACCGCGATCACCGTGCGCTCAGTGCCAATCAGTGGCACGGGCTTGAGCCCTTCGTAGCGTGTGATCTCAGTAAGTACGCGGTCAATATGTTCCTGCGGCGCATGCCGCTGCATAACGATAATCATATGGTTTGAAGATAATAAAGATAGAGGGGTTTGTGAAGTAGTTTTAGATGCTATAAAAAGATTCCTCTGCTGAAAGCTGGCGTGGACGCCAAAGTAAGGATGCTTTGGACGCTAACTGTGCAAGGCTCGTAGATGGGGTAAGTTTCTTCATAAAACGGGAGTAAAAGAATTAAAAAAAAGTCCCTTGGGTATTTTACCTAAGGGACATATAGTTACGTACGTGCGTATGTCGCCTCAGGTATTTAGAGGAAAGTAATAAAATGCCCAGAACTGAAATGACTTTGAAGCGAACATTACTGCGATTATACTAACGCTACTTAAAAAGTCAACATTACTATGCTCATCGACTGTCATTCACATCTTCATGTTCCCGAATTCGAGACCGATCAAGCCGCGGTTATAGAACGTGCACGCGCTGGAGGAATTACTCGTTTTATAAATGTTGGTTTTGATATTGAAGGCAATTTTAAGGCTTTGGCATTGGCAAAAAAGCACGATGACTTTTATTCTACTATGGGAGTTCATCCTCATTTGGCAAGTGATTGGAATGAAGAAATTGGAGAGCGTATCGCTCGAGCAGTACAGTCAGAACCCAAGATAGTAGCGTTAGGTGAAATGGGGTTAGATTACTTTAAAAATTTCCAACCAAAGGAAGTTCAACAACATGCGTTCCGCGCACAACTCCAACTTGCGAGAAAATTTAATCTTCCCGTGATCATTCACTGCCGCGATGCGTTTGAAGATGTTTTTGAAATCCTAGAACAAGAAAAAAATGAGCGCGTCTTGCTGCACTGCTTCACCGGTACACGTGCTCAAGCACAGATTGCTTTTGATCGAGGTTACTATATCGCTTTTACCGGAATTCTCACCTATCCCTCGGCACAGGAGCTCCAGGAAGTTGCGCGCATGGCACCCGCAGATAAAATTGTCATTGAGACCGACTGTCCCTACCTCGCGCCTCAGAGTAAGCGCGGTCAGCGTAACGAACCATCCTTTTTGCCCGAGGTTGCTGAAAAGCTTGCACAGTTGCGCGGCATGCCTCTTGCTCAATTAGAAGACCAACTCGTAATGAACACAAAGCAGCTTTTCCGCATTGAATAAAGGAGTAATTATGCTATAATTTAGACGTGAAACAAGCTAGAGCAACCTCATCAGATACGGCACGGGAACCGGAAGGCCAGCGAACAGGCACCGAAATGTTTCGCGATGGCCCCTTTACATCTTTTGAAAATACAATTTTGCATTCATTTGCACATTTGCCTCATCAGACACCAGTTGCTGATGTTGTGGCTGACGGTGCGTCTCAGGCGTTTGAAGGTGGTGTTGGATTCCTTGAAATTCAAAAACTATTGGCATCTGCCGAAGTTCGTGCGGCTTTTATGCCACGATTTACTGAAACGGTTAGAAGCGCACTCGCAGATGTTGAGCGTTCACTTACGACTGCAGCTCCAAGCCCGGATGAACCATTTGACGACCACATTATTCCTGAAATGTTTAATAAGGCGGCGTTTAATATAGAAGAGGGTGAGACCGTATATGATTTTATTACATCATTTGCTGCGGTTCGTTCCGGTCCGAATAGAAGACTAACGCCGCAAGTTCCATTCGGAGATTTTCAAGCCTACCTATTAAGTGATAAAGGACTTAGTGTTTTATTTAACGCAGTTTTACAGGCTGCATCGAACACTGCTTTTGCAGTCTACCGACGTTCTTTAGACAAAAAAACTGGTGAATCTCTTTTTATACACAAACTTTATCGCCGAATTATTTCATATGGTTCAGGTGACCCTGCCGAAATAACTAAGACGTTTGTGCATAATTTATTTGTTTTAAAAATGCCATTTGAAAAAATAATTTCAATGGGAGTCGCTGAAGGGTTAGATGAAAGACTTCTTCAGAGCGCTATAGTCCAATCAGGGCAAGAAGAGGTTGAAGGTGAGAAATCACGATATCAGCGTTATTTATATGCAGGTTGCGTAGATGTGGCCGATGAAACGCCGATCACTGAGCTTGCAGAGCGGGTCAGCCAGATTGCAGCCAGAACAAGTTTCCTGACTTTTGAGGATGTTAATCATATGTTAGAAGGGCCTGCCCTTATAGATATATTAAAAGATCGCGTTAGGGCCTTGGTGGATGTTTATTACAGACAAACTAAAACGAGACATCACCCTGAACCAAAAATGTCCGATGATAAAGAACAGCCATCGATGAAAACTTTTTTTAAGCCCGAATATAGAGCACGAAGCTATGCAACGATAGCAGCAGGAAGGGGCACAGTTGCCATTGATATGAAATCTATTTATTACGAATGTGAGGATCATGGCTTCTCCAATGATCAAGTGAGCGATTGGCTATTAGAAGACGAACAGGTTACTTCTTATGCAAAAGCGCTAGCAGAGGCAATGCAATTAAAATGTTTTGATGTTTTCCGTAGAGAACTGGGAATTACACACGGCGTAATTAATCCTCGTGATATTCACCAGAGCAGAGCGGCTACTGTTTTGCGTTTAAGAACCCTAAGTCATCCACAGGGTCCTTACGTAGGAATTATGGAACTCGCGCATGAACTGCGCTCTCAATTTCAATTAAAAGACGCTGAGATACAGCAGTATATGGATGCATTACTGGGCAATCATGTAGCGATCGCACAAGAATCAATATTAACAAGTACGCTTGTTAATGCATGTCTTGTGTCTAAGACTTCATAAAGTTGCTTCAGTGATATGTTTTGCAATGGGGGACAGACGTATCCCCGTCTTTTTCAGAAGTGATTCGAGCTGTTTTCTATTTTTTCCTTTGCCACGAATTTCTCCTGAAAGTCCCACCTCACCCACATAGACCACGTCATCAGCGAGTGATTTTTTTTGAAACGATGAGATAAGCGCCGCACACACCGCGAGATCAGCTTGTGGATCATGGAGTTTATAACCGGAGACCACATTAACAAACACATCGTGATTGGAAAGATTTACCTTGGTGTATTTTTGCAATACTGCGATGAGCATATGCAGGCGATTTACATCAAAGCCATTCGCTGTCCGACGAGGATAGCCAAAAGACGTCTGACTCACGAGTGCTTGAACTTCAAGAAGCAGGGGACGATTTCCTTCCATTGTGACGGTAAGTGCTGAGCCGATACCGTGCGACGGTCGCTCAGAGATAAAATAGCGTGTTGCATCACTCACTTCATTCAAGCCCGTTTCCGTCATTTGAAAAATACCGACTTCTTGTGCGCTGCCGTAGCGATTTTTTGAGGCACGGAGCATGCGATGCTCGTGTGTACGATCACCTTCCAAATATAAAACAGTATCGACTAAATGCTCCAAGACGCGTGGCCCTGCCAAAGTTCCATCTTTTGTAACATGTCCAATAATGAGCACGGGCATCTGTCGTGGCTTGGCGTATTCCATGAGCACCTCTGTGCACAGTCGTACTTGTGACACCGAGCCCTGCTGCGCAGGGATAACTTCCGATGCCATCACTTGAATTGAATCGATAATCAAAAAATCACAGCCATGTTGTTCAGCACTGGCAATCACCGTTTCTAAATTTGTCTCACTCAAAAGCCGCAGGTTTTTCAACTCCAGTCCTAGGCGCTTACCGCGCAACGCAATCTGTTGCTGCGATTCCTCTCCAGAGACATACAACACCTGTTTGCCCACACGCGACATACTTTGAGCTATCTGCAGAGTCAGCGTCGATTTTCCGATTCCCGGTTCACCCGTTAACAGCATGACCGATCCCGCCACGACGCCGCCGCCCAATACCGTATCCAATTCGCTAATATGAGTCTTCGTGCGCATATCCAGCGCCACACTATTGAGCACCGCATCAAAACTCTCCGGCTCACGTGCATGAGACTTCAGTGTCGCCGCCGCTTTCTTAGTTTTTTTATTTACAACCTCTTCTTCAAAGGTATTCCACTCATCACATTGTGGGCAGAGCCCCACCCACTTGCTCGCTTGATACGCACAATTTCTGCAGGTAAATAATGTCGATGTCTTCATAATAAAGAATCATACACGGCCGCTGTTTTTTCGGCCATAAGTCGTGCATCAAATTCGCTTGTGACTTTATTAAATGCATGTTCTGCCATTTGTAGAGCTGTATCGTAGTGTTGTATCGTTCCTGCGAGTGTGTTTGCGAGTGCCTCTGCATTTTCCGGCTCCACCAGCGAGCCCGTCACCCCATCGGTAATAATTTCTCGAATTCCCCCCACATTACTTGCGATAATCGGCAGCTTGCTACACGCAGCCTCAAGCAACACCAATCCAAAGGCCTCACGACGGCTCGGCAGTACAAAAATATCAGCCGCTTTCATAACGGGCGCCAGGTTTTTTATTCGTCCAAGAAATAGCACGCGATCCCGATACTCATACGACATTTTTTTATACGCGATTTCTTGGCCACCACTTCCCGCAAACGCCAATTTCATATGTGGAAATGACGGAGCCAATTTTTTGAATGCTTCAATCAAATACTTTTGTCCTTTGCGTTCATGCAATTCACCTGCACACAAAATTACACAGGCATTTTCACCTGCATTAAATAACTCATTACGTAACGCATCACGATCTTCAACTTCACTTTCTTTAATCCATTCTTTCGTATCGATTCCGTTATAGATAAGTTTAATTTTTCCCTCCGCTTTTGGATGTTGTTTGAGCACTTCACTTTTTGATGCTTCAGAAGCGACAATAATCGCACCGACTTTTTTTGTACTTATATTTTTGAGCCAGCCTTTCACTCCACTCAATACAAAAGGATCGTGCTCAGTTACCACGAGCGGCTTAGAGCCCACTGCACCGTACGCATAGCGACAACTTCCCGGATTCCACAAATGTAAATGTACGAGATCAAACTGGGGAATTATTTTTTTCAAATAAAAGAAATGACGTGGGTCGTGCTTATGCGCCACGGGAATTCTTTGTACCTCTAAACCCTCATTCATAAAACGCTGGCACCAACGATTAAGATTTTTAAAAGCAGAGCAGGCGAGAGTGACTTTGTATGTATCTTTGGGCAAGTAGCGAGCTAAGAGCATCATGTGCTCTTCAGTACCTCCAATCAGAGGCGTATCCGTATAAAACAACACTTTCTTCATGCGCACGCAAGATACTCTCATTTTCGAAAATCGGTAAGTCTAAAGTCTAATGAGTGGTGACGAGCATTTCGCCTTTTGGAAGCAATACAATTTTAGGTGTCTGAGAAGTTGTCGGTTGTTGCTCAACGGGCGGCTGAGTCTGAGGTGTACAAGCGCTTAATAAAAGGACGATGGAGATGGTGAAGGTGATATACTTCATGTACATATAATACAGAAAAATGATGATAATGATTCACGCAGCTGGAAAAGGTCATGGACGAGAAAATTCTGTTGAGGCGCTCCTTCAAACACTTCCCTATAATCCTGACTTAATTGAGGTCGATGTGAGAAAAAGTCGTGATGGTATTTTATTTTGTTATCACGGATTTCCCTCGTTTCCTTTTTTCTTCCTCGCATATTTCTTGCGTTGGTTTTCTTTTTCAATAATTCAAAAAATCATTCGAGTGAACACACTTGAAGAGATTCTCGCATGTGTCCAGACATCGGCAACTTTTTTTCTCGATATGAAAATATCCCTCAATCCCAAATTACTGAATGACGTTTGTCAGAAATTTCCCCGTCACTCTTTTTTGATCGCGAGTCGTAGTCTTACCTGGCTTGAGAATTGTAAAAAATCTCTTCCCGAAAATCACTCAAACTATAAATATATTCTCAATCGAGCATTCTTTTTTTTCAAAAGGGGAGTGCATCGTGCGCATGGAATTGGCCTTTATGCTTGTAAACTCCTACCCACTCAATGCACCGCTCAAAATATTTCTCTTATGAAAAAACAAGGTATTCAACACATGATTGAAAACAAAAAATTAGCTAAACAATTCGGTTCGCTGTGGGTCTGTGTCGATGTTATGCAAAACTGAAGATTACGGAAGATTTTCCGGAGATACCTATTGTAAATTTTTCTTGGTGGGCGAGGCGGGGATCGAACCCGCGACCTTATCCTTAAGAGGGATCTGCTCTACCAGCTGAGCTACTCGCCCGTAGTCACTGCCGTACGCGTATCACTTTTTACCATATACGGTTAATTTTCACAACTAATAGATTACCTCCTGAACAATAATATGATTAGTCATTTAGTCTATGTCCCCTGTGTCCTTCAGGTTAGCAACAGATTGACGATCATCAGGTTAAAATGGTAGAATCAACCTGTAATATTCTTAACTAATCGTTATGGCATATTCGCACACTAACTCAAAGGGACAGGCATATATTCTCCACAGCAAGGAAGTAACACTCCGTGGTGGTAGAAAACAGAAGATCTTCTTCTTCGCTCGTGAAGAGAAAGAGGAGGGGGCACTTGATGCAGTTCCAGAGGGATACATGGTAGTTGAAAATAAGAAGACAGGTTTGCCTATGCTCAAGCGAGCAGAGTAAGCGAATTTTTCTTTTATTTAGAAATATTCAAACATCCCTATTAAAACCAGGGATGTTTTTGTATAGTATGCGTGATGTGCCCGGATGGTGAAATTGGTATACACGCGAGACTTAAAATCTCGTGAGCCTAAAACTCGTGCCGGTTCGACTCCGGCTCCGGGCACCACTATCAAAAAAAGTTATGAGAAAACCGCTCACGTACTTTGATCAATTTGATGGAAGTAAAAATTACGTTATTAGGGACGCAGCTGCGTTTGAAAAAATCCCTGCTCGTTACAGACCCATGTATTGCCTCTATGAGGTCACGCTTTTTTCTCATGTACCTATTTCTGAAAATGGGGATGTATTTGTCGTACTTTCAAAATTTTTGTCACAGCATAATTCGCGGATTATGTTGGCTCCTGGTTCAACTCCTTATGGTAGTGCAAAAGGGGAGTTGTTGCTGCGTCGCAGTGCAGCACAGCGTTTGTTAAAAGCCGAAAAACTTCTTCATGGAGCATCTGCCGATCGTTATTCATTTCGTATTACCGATGCCTATCGTCCGTTAGTTCTCCAGCGTCAGCATTTTAAAAATGTAAAAATAGAGCTTTTTGAAAAAGAAGGATTGGATGCTGAGGCACTCTATGATCGCGCGCTTGAGTGCATCTCCGATCCCGACCTCATGCCGCCTCACTCTACCGGTGGAACGCTTGATTTGACGATTTATGACACGACCACAGGCATTGATGTGCCCATGGGAACGTTAGTTGATGAGGTTGCAAACCATCGTGTCTGGACGTGGAGTATTCCTACGCATGAGACGGAAATTCGTAAAAACCGCAGCCTGCTCTATTTTTGTATGACTAAGGCGGGATTTGTTAACTGCCCCACCGAGTGGTGGCACTATTCCTACGGAGATCAGGAATGGGCACTACGTAAAAAGAAATCGAGCACGTTATTTACCTCGATTTGATGCTTTTACATGCTTCAGATAGGCGACAATAATAAAACTAATAATCACCAGCAGCGACCACGATTCAATTTTGTGTAGCGAAACAGTGGTCCATGTAATGAGCTGATCTTGATATTTCCATGCGCCCAGAAGAGTGGCCATATTTTCTGCAATCCAAATAAAAAAAGCGATGAGCACAAATGACGCAACCAGCGACATACTTCGGATTTTTTTATAGGGCGTGTACTCCACCACCGTATGTCGAAATACTAAAACAGTGACCGCCATTAACATATAACGCACATCATAGATAAAATGATGCGTGAAAAAATTGATATAAATCAGGGCGCACAGCCCAACTGCCTGCCAGTAAGGCGGCATGTTCCGCAACTGCAATCGGAAGATTTTCCACGCCTGTGCAATATAACTTCCCACTGCTGCATACATAAATCCGCTGTATAACGGCACGTTGAGAATTTTGAAATAACCAAACTCCGGATAACTCCAGGATCCAATAGCGGGATTTGTTTTAAAAACTTCGAGACAAAATCCTACGAGATGAAATAGTAAAATAACTTTCGCCTCATCGACGGTTTCTAATTTTGTGAGCACAAGAATTAATTGAATTACGATTGCACCAAGGAAAATAAAATCATAGCGCGGCAATCCCAGCGTTATGTAATGAGATGCGAACAGTAAAATAAAAAATGATCCCGCAAAAACACAGGCGCGTGCCTGCTTGAGGCCGAATATCAAAAATTCATACAGAAAAGATTGAATCGGTTTGATAGTAGCTGAGCTTATGCTTAAGCTTATAAAATAAATTCTTCAATAATGCGAGGACACGGTCCGAGCGCGAAGCAAGACGAGGATCTGGCTCAGCCAGTCCGAGTCGCAGCTGAGCTTATAAATTGGAGGCCGCGGTCGGATTCGAACCGACGAATGGCAGTTTTGCAAACTGCAGTCTTAGACCACTTGACGACGCGGCCATGGTCAGAATTTTAGAAATTGTATATTACTTCGTCAACTGTGTCATTTCCTAGTCGCCGTACCGGTAAGTACGGCTCCGGCGGAAACTCCTTGTTTCCTCGTACTATAGCAATTTATAAAATTCTTAGTGTTACTCTTCAAGAGAGTGTGCGCATTTTACCGTACTTCAAAGCTCTGCACCATGCGGTTGATTTGACCTACGAATTCTTGGCTTTCTTCAGGCAAGTATGACCCTACCACAACATACGCAACGCCATTCTTAACTCCCGCCTTATGAATATATCGTTTTAACTCTGCGTCAGGTTTATCACTGCCTTCTAAGGTCATTAATAACGTTTCCGTATCAATACTGGAGATTTTTATCGCAACTTGCTCCGCACCCAATTCCTTGCTGCCAGTCAGGTCTTGCTTGAGCCGTTGTAGCAGTGCTTTTGAATAATCGAGCGTCGAAACCTCTTTGGGTAGTTGGTTCTTAATCACGGTCACCGTTGCCGTGTAACGTGGGTGCTTTATATTGTTGCGAAACGCCATGAGCGTGTTAGGAGGCACATCACTGGTGAACTGAACGGGGCGCACTTCTTCCCAGCTATTGGGTATATCAAGCCGAAATTCATCGGTAGCAAAGGAATGAAACCCACCTGCATCCGTAGTAGTATCGCCTTCGCCAATACCCAGACAACCGCTAAGAATAAGGCTTAATCCCACTAATGCCGACAGATATTTGTATTTTCTCATACTTCTATTATACCTTGCCTTTTAAAAGGAACTACTTAGAATGTAGGCCAATTACTTATGGGTCGTTCACTGCGGATTGGTATACTTGTTTTTAAACCTCTTAGAACCCGGGGAACTATTGGTGCTTTGATGTTAAAAAAAGCAGCAATAGCCCGTGGACATAAGGCGCGTATTTATTTTGCCAATCATTTTTATTATTCATTCGATAATAATAAGCTTCAACTTTTTTATAGGAAGAAGCGTTGTAAGGCTCCTGACGTGATGTTCATACGTCCCGATATTGTTTCCGATATTGATCTTGAGCTCTGTTTGGTAAAACATCTTCAGCTTATGGGGGTGGTGCTTTTCAATAGTGCACTCTCTATTGCTCGTGCAAAAAATAAAATTCGTACTCATCAAATTTTGACTCATTTAGGGATTCCCGTTCCCAAGACTATTGTAGTGAGCAATATTCACTATTTAGATCGTGCGATAGATGAACTTGGGCATTTCCCCATGATTATGAAGCTCGCAACAGGTTCATTTGGAAGTGGCGTATCGCTCATTGAGACCCGCAGATCGCTCCGCTCGATTTTGGATTTGTTGATTGCAAGTAACAGTACAAAAAATGCACATATATTACTGCAAGAATATGTACGAGAGGCGAAAGGAAAAGATATCCGTGCTTTTGTGATTGGTAAACGTGTAGTAGCGGCGATGCAGCGTAGTGCACAAAAAGGCGAGTTCCGTGCAAATCTACATAAGGGGGGTAGTTCCGGTGTCTTGACGTTAACACCCTATGAAGAAGAAATTGCACTGCGTGCAGCCCGTGTACTGGGACTCGAAGTCGCCGGAGTTGATATCATTCGAACAACAGATGGTCCCAAAATTCTCGAGGTTAATTCAAATCCAGGACTGGAGGGGATTACACAGGCAACCGGCCTCGATATTGCTGACCTCATTGTTCAGCACGCTGAAGAAAAGTTTGCACGCAGAAAGAAGAAGGGAAAAACGATCACGGTTCTCAACGACTAGGGCCTGTGCACATATATTTCTTCGAATGGAGCATAGCAGATTTTGTTTTGTTCAAGGAACGACGACGAAGTTGTACTGGTAAGTACAACAAGGAGGAGTGACGCAGAAATGGACAAAATCTGCATGCTTCTTACGATTGAGCAAAAATATACCCGTCTGCTTTGTTGCTCGTCGCTTGTGTAGCTTTGGCTACACCGCGCTCCTCGCGCCTCGCATTCAGATACATTCTTGCTCAACCATTCTGAAGAAATATATGTGCACAGACCCTAAACACCAAAAAGTGAAAAGAGCATGACCGATCCCGTTTCACGTAACATATAACGGAAGATGGTTTCACTGTTCGTTATTGCAGTTTTCGGTGTGGCTGAGGTCTGGCTATCAAATCCAAACGATCCCGCAATAATGCTTGCACGGAATAAATGAAAGCCATCGCTCACGATAATTATTTTTGTTATGCCAAGCGGTTCAGAGATTTCTTTAACACGCATTATATTTTGTAACGTATTCAAACTATGTTCTTCCGCAATCACAGCTGATGGTAATATGCCGCGAGCCGCTAAATATCTTTTTCCTGCCCCACCCTCGGTATATCGATCACCGGCTGTATTGCCTCCTGTGGTGATAATGAGCGGAGCTTTTTTTTGTATAAATAAATCATATGCATGGTCAAGCCGCGCCTTTAAAATAGGCGAAGGTTCACCATCGTATTGCGCTGCGCCAAGCACTATAATCGCCTGTGCCTCAGTAACGTCACTTGTGCTGCTGTACCGGTACACCTGTACGAAAAACGAAACACACAGCAGTAGGATAACGCTTATAATAATGCCAATGCATGTGACGATTTTCTTCACCTTTTTAGGCTACGCAATATCTGGCCGCTTGTCGATAATTTTATCTACCAAGCCATACTTGAGCGCCTCCTCAGCAGTCAAATAATTATCGCGATCTGTATCTTTTTCGACTTGCTTGAGAGGCTTGCCCGTATGCTTTGCAATTATCTTATTCAACCGTTCTTTTGTACGGATAATGTGCTCTGCATGAATTTGAATATCACTTGCCTGGCCTTCTACACCGCCAAGTGGCTGATGAATCATTACTTCTGCATTCGGCAGAACAAATCGTTTGCCCTTTGCGCCACCCGTAAGCAGAATTGCTCCCATTGAGGCAGCCATACCAATACATACTGTTACCACGCTCGGCTTGATGTACTGCATCGTGTCGTAAATTGCTAAACCTGCGGTCACGTGACCACCCGGACTCTGGATATACATAATGATATCTTTCTTTGCATTCTCATTTTCCAAGAACAGCAACTGTGCAATAACCGCATTTGCGACATGATCATCAATCGCGCTACCTAAAAAAATAATACGGTCTTTTAAAAGGCGAGAGTAGATATCATAAGAACGTTCTCCCAGCGCTGTCTTCTCTATAACAGTAGGAATTAAAATAGATGCATGTTCTGTTTGTGCCGTAGCTTTAGGGTCGAAAAACATAGGAGTAGTGGTTAGGGGATAGTATTTAGTTATTGGTTTTGGTTCTTTGTGTCAGGTAACTACTACTTATTCTACCTTTTTTGGCCTTTTTGCTCCAAGCAAACCTGGTGACATATTGAATGAATATGATAAAGCTAACCTGTAGATTTCGATTTGACTTTAATATTCATATTGGTAGAATTGCTCGTGCTCTTACAGAACGATCTTTCAAAATTTGGGTGTTGAATTTGGAACGTAATAGAGAAATCCCGTTTTTTCTTGTTTTTTTCTCAAAAAATCAATTATCACGAAGAGTTTGATCCTGGCTCAGGATTAACGCTGGCGGTGTGCATAACACATGCAAGTCGAGCGGATATATTTTGCAACACTTAGTCTATAAGCTTCGGCTTATACATTAGGCGTTGTAAGATATGTTAGCGGCAAACGGGTGCGTAACACGTTGGAACCTACCCCGAAGTGGGGGATAACTAGTCGAAAGATTAGCTAATACCCCATGGTCTCGAAAGAGTAAACCTTTACGGGCTTCGGGAGGGGCCTGCGGCCTATCAGCTTGTTGGCGGTGTAACGGACCACCAAGGCTATGACGGGTAGCTGGATTGAGAGATCGACCAGCCACAGGGGAACTGAGACACGGTCCCCACTCCTACGGGAGGCAGCAGTGAGGAATCTTCCGCAATGGACGAAAGTCTGACGGAGCAACACCGCGTGAAGGATGAAGTGGTTCGCCATGTAAACTTCTTTTCTGGGGGAAGAATTCCGACGGTACCCCAGGAATAAGCGCCGGCAAACTCTGTGCCAGCAGCCGCGGTAAGACAGAGGGCGCGAGCGTTATCCGGAATCATTGGGCGTAAAGCGAGTGTAGGCGGAGTGATAAGTCGGGGGTTAAACCTCTGGGCTCAACCCAGAATTTGTTCCCGAAACTATCATTCTTAGAAGTATGCAGAGGCAGGTGGAATTCTGTGTGTAGGGGTAAAATCCGTAGATACACGGAGGAACGCCAAAAGCGAAGGCAGCCTGCTGGGCATATCTTGACGCTGAGACTCGAAAGCGTGGGGAGCAAACAGGATTAGATACCCTGGTAGTCCACGCCGTAAACTATGAGGACTCGGTGTAAGGGGAATCGACCCCCCTTGTGCCTAAGTTAACACGTTAAGTCCTCCGCCTGGGTAGTACGATCGCAAGATTAAAACTCAAAGGAATAGACGGGGACCCACACAAGCGGTGGAGCATGTGGTTTAATTCGACGGTAAGCGTGGAACCTTACCCAGACTTGACATCTCGGGAACCCTTTGGAAACAGAGGGGTGCCGCAAGGAACCCGAAGACAGGTGCTGCATGGTTGTCGTCAGCTCGTGCCTTGAGGTGTTTGGTTCAGTCCATGAACGAGCGCAACCCTCGTCCTGTGTTGTATATTTCGCAGGAGACTGCCGGCGCAAAGTCGGAGGAAGGTGAGGATGACGTCAAATCAGCATGGCCCTTATGTCTGGGGCGACACACGTGCTACAATGGCCGATACAACAGGATGCAAACCCGAGAGGGGGAGCAAATCCCAAAAAGTCGGCCCAAGTTCGGATTGAGGGCTGCAACTCGCCCTCATGAAGTTGGAATCGCTAGTAACCGCGTATCAGCCATGGCGCGGTGAATATGTTCCTGGGTCTTGTACTCACCGCCCGTCAAGCTATGGAAGGTGGGAGCGCCTAAAGTCTGCTTCGGCGGATCAGGGCGATACCACTGACTGGAGCTAAGTCGTAACAAGGTATCCGTAGGAGAACCTGCGGATGGATTATCTCTTTTTATAGAGCAAAACATAGGTCTACCATCCCCTTAAAAGGACGGTAAAACCGATGGTCGTTCTCTCGCTACCTTTAATAAGTAGTCGAGGGCATGGGATTTCTCTATTACGCTATGAATTCAACAAACAACACATTATCAACCGGTAAAGTAATTGGCCTGGTTGTTCTTGGCGTACTCGTAGTCGTTATGCTCTGGAGCTTCACGACATACAACTCACTTATTTCTTTGAGTGAAAACGTAAAACAGGAACAGGCGAATGTTGAGGTTCAGTATCAGCGACGTTTCGATTTGATTCCTAACTTGGTTAACACCGTTCAGGGAATTTTTGATCAAGAAAAATCTGTTTTCCAGGCTCTTGCTATGGCTCGTTCACGTTACGCAGGTTCACGCGAGGGTACGGCAGAGCGCGAGCAGGCAATCAACGAGGTTGAGACATCACTCTCCCGCTTGCTTGTTGTAGTTGAAAATTACCCACAGTTGCGAAGTTCAGAGGCTGTTAATAAATTAATGGATCAGCTTGAAGGTACTGAGAATCGCATCTCTGTAGCTCGTACTAAGTTTAACGATGTTGTAACTTCTTATAATAAAAAGATTAAAACATTCCCTTCAGTTGTGATTGCCGGAATGTTTAACTTTGACGAGAATAACCGATTCCAGGCAACTGCTGCTGCGCAGACGGCACCTGCGGTAAACTTCGACGTTAAATAAGACTACACTATGCGAAGCACTTATTTCCGAACGCTGTTTCTCGGAACACTTCTTTTCTCGTGCTTATCACTCACGGCAAATGCCGCAACGATAAACGCAACAGGAGCTATCATTCCTGAACCTGTAGGTTTTGTTAATGACTTTGCCCAGATATTGAGTCCGCAGCAACGTCAGCAGCTTGAGGCGCGTCTCGATGCCTATGAGAAAGAAACGAGCAATGAAGTAATCGTCGCCATATTTCCTAAATTAGTTGATCAGGATGCTTTTACCTATAGTCAGACACTTTTCACTAAATGGGGAGTAGGTAAAAAAGGAAAAGATAATGGCGTCTTGCTGTTGCTCGGTCCTAAAGAAGGGTTTCCCTTTCCTGAGCGAGGAGAATTATTTATCAATGTAGGACGTGGGTTAGAGGGAAGTTTAACTGACAGTGTTACGGGTACGATTGAGCGTCAGTATATTTTCCCCGCTTTTAAAGAGCAGAAAATTTATGAAGGTCTTGATGCCGGAGTTACGCAAATAATGAATGCAATTAAAGGCGAATTTACCGCAGATGCTGAATCTGATAAAGCGACCAATCCAGTGCCGCTTAGTTTGATTTTGTACGCAATTTTCTTTGTGCCGATTTATATAACGAGCTTCCTCGCACGTAGTAAGACATGGTGGCTCGGTGGTCTTATTGGTGGGGTTATTGGCGGGGTCGGTGGTGTCTATTTGCTTTCGGGTTGGTTAATCGCTGCATCGGTTTTAGGCTTAGGAGGATTGGGACTTTTATTTGATTTTTTGGTTTCAAAAAACTATGCCACACGTAAAGAGCGCGGCTTGCCTACAAGTTTCTGGCACTCAGGTGGTGGATTCTGGGGTGGAGGACGCGGTGGTTTCGGAGGAGGAGGATTTGGTGGTTTTGGCGGGGGAAGCTCCGGCGGTGGAGGAGCAGGTGGTAGCTGGTAAATTTCTCACGCTTTTAAGAAAAACTGAATTACAACAGAAATAACAATCCACGTTGCAAGAGAGATAAGCAGCGCCGGCCAAAAATCTGTTCTTTGTAGTAAGTAATAAAATGCGGCAATAAAAAATATCAACGTGAACTCATACACCAAGGTAGAGTGCAGCACTTTTTGTGACATCTCTTTTCCTTGGTTCGCATAAATAAAAATCATTGAAGTAATCAAAATAATAGGGAGCGCATAGAGTACTCCCGTGTATTTGGGATGAATATATTTTGCAATTAAACTAATACCAACGACAGACACACCACCAATTACAAATTGTAAAATATAGAGTAACGCGGTGTTCATTTTTTACGATGTTTGCCAATTTTTAGCAGCTCAGCAATATTGGCGTGACTATCAATAAATGGCTTAATACGGCCAGTAATTGGTGTGGTAATGACGGTTGTAACGCCTGGCCCATGTCCTGCCACAAATGAGTTACAATGTACGACGACGCAGATAGATACAGCGCCTTTTTTTGTCGTGCGGCCAAAAGAATTGTCCGCGTCTTGAATTGCAATAATGTCACCTAAGCGAATTTTATCTAAGCGGTAGTTTTTAATATTTTCTGGATCTTGTGTCGTTACGTCATAGTCGCCACGAGCACATGATAATGATCCAATACCCGATCCCATAATTCCTGCTGGAACAATATGCGTCACCCCAATTTCAAGCGCGCCTGCCTTCTCACGAATATTCATTTTCTTAACGAGAGCTGGAGAGAGATTGTAGCAGCGGACGTCTTTATAGTCGCTCAACTCTAAACCCTGACCCAATGATTTAATAATAAACTTGTCATCAAAGCTAAGCTTCTCCAATACATCTTGAGGGAAGTCTATAAGTACATGCTCCACGCCGCCGTGCTTACCCGTCACGATTCCTTTTGCACCCTTTGCATCGCCATTAACTACACGTACTTCATTCCCTATGCATGATAGAAAATTATATCCACGTGCAAAAGCTTTTTCGTCAGTTATACAAACCGTTGAGACGCCAGGTTCCGTGTGATCCGAGGCCCATCCAAATGCGGTGTCGCCTACCTTGACATTATAGGTAATTGATCCGGTACCAGGCACTGCACGAGGGGTTCCATCGTGGCCAACTTCAAATGGCAGGAATTCATCAGCATGAGCAACTTTACCCTGTAAAGCGAGGCAAATAAGCGAGGATTCATTGATTTTTATCATGTTGCCATTGTAGACAAATTAACCTCAACTTGACACCATTGACTTTTTAGAAAAAATAGGTAGAATACCGCGGCTCTACCTAGATATTACAATATGTCATTACAGACCAGACCATCACACGAAAATCAATTAGACCCCGATGCCTTTGAGGACTATGTCACAAAGGAAGTTATCACGTGTGCTAGTGGGGCATCATTTGATACGGCACCTTTAGCCGCGAGGCCGATTAATCGTGAGGAATTATTTTCTGAACTTCATTCATTAGCACAATTCACCCTTTTGCATGAACTGAATCCTGATTTGGAAAAACTAATTAGTACTCCCACTTTGCTGAAGGCTTTAGTTGCTATTGAACAGCTTATTGCACGATTGCCTTCACCTCATGAAGATAACCTGGATACGAATTTTCTTTCAAAATTGAGCACATTATGTGACGAGATAGCAACATTGACTGAAGGCATTCATTCGGTCGCAAAAATTAAAGACGATGAGGGGAATTTACGCAATCCTCAATTTGATCTTGCACACCGCTTTCTGGATCATGATCTCAACGCATTTCTTATGAAGCCAGCCCAATATGCCAAAGCAATGATTGAAGATGACTCAGATGAATATATGCCTCGGTTAAGATCCATGATGCCTTTCATGAGGGATCTTGTTCAAGCGATTGCTCACACTATGCTTGCTGTAGTCAGTAAACAGCCTAAGAAGGAGCAATTTAATTTGGTTGATGCATTTAGACCCATTTGTTCGGCGATACAATATCAACATAAAGGTAAATACTCTGATTTAGAAATTGACGTCGAAGTCGATGAGGACTGCATGCTCGTGGGAGACAAAAATATTATAAGTTATGCCGTTTATATTGCTTTAGACAACGCAATAAAGGCTTTTTATAATAAAAATGGTCGTGAAAGACGCCCTAACCTGCGCATTGCTGGTTCAACAATGCATGGGGTTATGACACTCAAAGTCACTGATGATGGTCCGGGGGTTGATCGGCCTAAACTGATAAAAAAAATACTCGGCTATATAGAAAAACGCGAAAAGAAAGGCGAGACCCTCACTCATTTTGAAGTTGCTTTTAAAACTGACCCTGATGCTGTTTTGAGGGAAGTTGGTTATGACGCCATAATGGATTATCTCAATGCACATGGAATCACCATGACTGAAGGTGGTACGGGAATTGGATTAGAGATTGCCACCTCCGCAATGAGTTCTTTGGCAGGGGTAGTTCGTGTGTACGATAATTCAGTAGATCAGCAGTCAATTGCAGGTGCTACAACTGAGTATAATTTCCCGGCGATTATTACTGATTCTCCAACTCATGGTATTCGAGCCGTGGTTTCTCATGTTGCCCGCCATGTACTTGCAGATATTTCACCGCGTGCATTGCCTACCATTATCAAAGCAGAATATCTGCGTGAACTGAGATATAATCCTCCTGCTCAAAAAGAAGCACCTGATGAAAGCGAGATAGTCGTTCTCGATGATGAAAAAGAGATGCCGTCTGTGTCGGGAATTATTGAATAGACCGACTATTTGTTGAATCAGGAAAAATTGCAGAGCAATTTTTCTGGTGGGCGAGAGAGGAGTTGAACCTCTGACCTCGACATTATCAGTGTCGCGCTCTAACCAACTGAGCTACCCGCCCCCGGGTCGTGCTTTCTATCTGCCGCTTTTAATGCCGCCCTAGTATATCAAAGAATCCTTATTTGACAAATCCAAGATAGGAGCCTACTGTTAGGCTTACATGAAGCCAGTTTTCTCAATGATGACGATGATAATGCGCATGCGGCAAGGGCCGGTGTGCGGAATCACGTTATCTGAATTGAGATAAACTGACCCGCCAACCGAACGAGAAGTGAAGCCCTTGTCGCGAAGCCAGACTGAGGGTCTTTTTATATATTTTCACTTTTTTTATGACTTCATCCTATGCACGCCTTTATGCCTTTTCCGATACTTATGGGGGTAATAGTAATTCCGATGGAACACCGCATAGCATTATTCAGCGGCCAGACTGGGATGCGCGGTTAGAGACTGATTTTGCCAGCGCTGATGTTTTTAATGGAGTTCAGGAAAAAGAGAATATTCGTGGTCTGCCGATTGAGTACCTTCGTCATATTGTAAGTCTTGCGGTTAGATTACAAGAGACAGCAGGAGCTGCGAGCGGTAGGACGGGCATTTTTATTAATCGTGCGCCGCGTACCGATGGACCAACGGCTCGTTTCCATGTTGTTGATGTTCTCAGAGAGCCAAATGCAGATTCGTTGCTGCGCGTAGTGACGACTAACTTAGATGTTCTTTCTGAAGTGCGTGATGCGGTGGCGCGTGTACGAGTCTTGCCGTTAGTGGATAACGGGCTGCATCCTAATGGTGATCAATTTAGATCTCGTGTCGCACCAAGTTTATTAAACGAACACGTTTGTGCACGGGTAAAATTAGAAGAACAAGGAGTTGAAGATATTCCTACTCCGGAAGATGGTTGGAAAATTTCTTGGATTGATACCTTTGGGAATGTGGTTACCTTGCCTCGGGGGAGTAGTGCAGTTCGTTCTGCAGCCGAATGTTTGGAGAGGATTGGAGATACGATTACCATTAATGTAGGTCAGTCGCGGTCGGTAAAGCTTCAGGTAGCGCGAAATTTAGAGTCAGCCCAAGCAGGGGAATGCTCTATCTATCGAAATGGAGGAGTCGATATCGTACGGAAGTGGGGCTGGGGAAACAATCATCCTCGATTACCGGATGAGACGGAAGCTACGCACGTACAACAATCTGCCTATTTTACGTTATCAGAGCCTCATCTGGGAGATAATGTCTGCATTATTGATTAATGAGGATCATTAAATCACCCAAATTATTCCCCGTAGGTCCGGTTATCAACAATCCATTCGTTTTTTTAAAAAACGTATAGGAATCATGATCTTTTAAAAATCGTTGTAAATTGAGTTTTTGTTTGCTTGCGGCGGTAAGCACCTGCGCGTCGCCGATGGCGCCCGCTACTTCTTCAGGACACATCCCGTCCACGCCATCGGTGCCAAAAGATGCGATTGTTTGGTGTGGTTTGATAAATTGAAGCGCACTCAATACAAATTCTTGATTACGGCCACCGTAGCCGTGCTTCTTTCCACATGTGACGGTAGTTTCTCCGCAGACGAGATAAATAGTATTTTTCTGACGATATTTTTTAACAATTTTTTCTGCCGTGATGCAGGCTTCACCGGTACACATTTCTTTTTCGCGCACTACGTTCATCTTATATTTTTTTGCTTTTTCTGCTGCTGCTTTTAGTGCGGTGTAATGATCTGCAATAATAATGCTGCGAACTTTTTTAAGAGCCGCAGTGCCGGGTTTGATACTTTCATTTTCTAGACGTCCACTGTTTTCTTCTAAGTAATGTAAAACTTTTTTAGGAATTTTTGCGTGATATTTTTTAATAATTTCCACTGCGTCCTTGAAGGTGCTTTTGTCTGCAACCAACGGTCCGGAGGCAATAGTGCTGAGATCATTTCCCACGACATCAGAAATCACGAATGCTTGTATCGTGGCAGGAGAAAGCAATGCTGCAAGCCGTCCACCCTTTACCTGTGAAAGGTGCTTACGCACGGTATTAATCTCGTTAATCGTTGCACCACACATGAGGAGTGCTTTTGTTGTCGCAATCTTATCTTTGAGTGAAATACCTTGAGCAGGTTGTACAAACATCGCCGAACCGCCACCACTCACTAATACAATTGCCAAATCTTTTTCAGTTAACTTTTTTGCCACATCAATTATGCGCTTAGTTTTTTTTACTCCTTCTATAGTAGGAAGTGGATGACCTTCATCTGCATACAATTCGTAATCGGGTTTTCGTGGTAATAATGAAATACATGCGTCACCCATTGTGCGAGCAGCTTTTCCGATGCTGATCACGGCGATCTTCTCATATTTTTCTACACGTAATTTTTTTATATATGAACGCAAAAGAGCATGCGGTGAAGTTGCCTCCAGCACATGCTCTATAATGTCATTAACTATTTTGCGATCGTTCATTAAGCCTTCTTAAGAAATTCTTTGTTAACTAAAAATTGTGGCTCGCGTCCTTCCAATGCATCGATCAAATTTTGTGCAGCAATTTCTGCCATGCGTGTGCGTGTCCACATCGTAGCACTCGCAATATGTGGTACTAAAACACAGTTTGCTTGCTCAACTAATCCCGGTGCTAATTCAGGTTCTTTTTCAAACACATCTAGACCAGCAGAGAAGATTTTCTTTGCTTTAAGCGCAGCAACAAGGGCGTTCTCATCAATGACGGGGCCACGTGACGTATTCACCAATACGCAGTTTGGTTTCATCATGCCGAGCGTTTTCTCATTGATAAGATGAGTCGTCTCAGGAGTAAGATTTACGTGAACAGAGATAAAATCACTTTCGCGACAGAGCGTCTCCATATCTACTTGTCGTGCGCCAGTTTCTTTTTCGAGCGCCTCATTCTTAAACATATCTGCGTAAATAATCTTCAATCCAAATCCCTTTGCCATCTTCATAGCAACATTTGCACCTATGCGTCCTGCGCCAATAATTCCAAGTGTCTTACCACCTGAGAAATCTTGTCCCAAAAAGTGCATCGGACCCCAGCCTTTAAATTTTCCTGCACGTAGATATGCGTCTGATTCACTAATGCGTCGTGCAGCAGAGAAGAGCAATGAAATTGCTAAATCAGCAGTTGCATCAGTCAAAACTCCTGGAGTATTGGTGATCAAAATATTGCGGTCACCAGCTGCTTTTAGATCGACGTTGTTAAAACCCACCGCATAGTTTGAGAAAATTTTGCATTGTGGGCCTGCTGCGTCGAAAACCTCTGCATCGATTTTATCAGTGAGTAAACAGAGCACCGCATCGCGGCCCTTTACTTTTTGAAGTAACTCTTCGCGTGGAAGTACCTTGTCATTAGGATTCATCTCAAATGTTCCAAATTTTTCGCGGAGCATCTTGAGGCCGCCTTCGGGAATTTCACGTGTTACGTAGATGTTAGCCATAGAAGAGTTAGAAGAGATAAGAAAAGTAGATGTGTAGAGGTGGGGTAGATTACGCTGTGTAAATGCTGCTCACGTAGTCTTTTATGCGGCGCATACCTTCATTGATATCTGCCTCAGAAGAAACGTACGAGTAGCGAATATAGCCTTCACCGTGTGCACCAAAAGCAGTTCCCGGTAATACAAGCACATGAGCTTCACGCATAATCATGTCAGCAAATTCCGAGCTGTTGACCTTCAACTTTTCTAAAATTGGTTTCACATTTACGAAAAGATAGAACGCTCCTTTAGGAGATTTACAGCTGAATCCAGGTACTTCAGAATTCAACGTTACCAATAAATCACGGCGTTTTTTGTACTCAGCTTTCATCATAGCGACTGCATCCTGAGGACCCGTGAGCGCTGCCATACCAGCAAACTGCACCATAGCAGGTGCGCATGAAACATCATTGATAACGAGCTTCTCAAGTGTCGCTGCCATCTCTGCATTTTTTGTAACTGCCCATCCCAATCTCCAACCCGTCATTGCGTATGTCTTAGAACAACCATTAAGAATAACGGTGCGCTCTGCCATACCAGGAAATTTTGTAATTGAGATGTGTTCACCTTCGTAAACAATTTCATCATAGATCTCATCTGAAAGAACCCAGAGATCATGTTCTACACATAGCTTTGCCATTTCTTCGAGCGTTTCTTTTGTCAGCACACCACCCGTTGGATTCTGCGGAGTGTTGATGATGATCATCTTGGTCTTGGGGGTGATCAATTTCTTCAAATCTTCCAATGAGAAGTTGAATTCCTTTTCCTCAAGCAAGGGGAGGGGAACAGAAGTACCGCCAAGGTAATTCACCACTGATTCATAGATCGGAAAGCCAGGGTTAGGCACAATTACCTCGTCACCTGGATCAATGAGTGCATTGATCATATGGAACATAACGGACTTTGCCGCAGACATAACGACGACATCTTCACCTACATAATTCACACCTGTTTTCTTTGAAGTAACCTCTGCAATAATTTTCCTGAAATCCATGATGCCTGGTGCTGCCGTGTAGTGCGTCTGATTTGCCTTAATTGCATCAATACCTGCCTGCTTAACATGTTCAGGCGTATCGAAAGCCGGCTCACCGATCTGAAGACGAACCAGTTTTTTACCCTGTGGTTTTAAAACCTCTGTCTCAAATTTGTTTGCTTTAGAAATGACAGAAAATGCATTCTCAGTACCAAGTCGTGGAATTCGTTGTGAAAAAGGCTTCATCGAGCTAAAAAATTATTGAATAAACAGATGCATATCACAAAAACGCCGCATTGCTGTAACTTGAGCGATGCGTTTGTGGAAATGCATTCATTGCTTTATTTGTACTAAATCTGGGGTATTTTTGCAAATAAAACGACTATCTCTCCTTATAAAGTTGTTAGTTTTAAGGCAATTGAAGCCTGTTTTGCAAACATAGTTATAAACTCTTCATCCAGAAGTCCTAGGTTCCCCTCATATGATAAATAAAGTGTTAGCGACCCCATAACTTCACCTTTTACTTCTAGAGGAATAACCAAGGCAGATCGTAAATTGTTTTTTCGAGCGAGCGATGGTGAGACGTATTGTTGGTTGTTCACCACGTCTAAGATTTTCAATGAGGTGCCACTTTTTATTGCTGACTCTAGTAAACTTCCTTCATACGGAATTGATTTTTTACTCCACCATTCTTCATTGAGTCCGCTGTAAGCTACGAGAGTAAGTTTTTCTCGTTGGTGATCCATGATGCGAATTGTTGCTGCATCTACACGAGCAATAATAATGACGGCATTCACAATATAATTTGCGATCGTTTTAGTCGATGAGTGGGGGTTGGTTGCCATATTTATAATCTCCATCAAGAAATCCATGTAGCGACGCTGTCGTCCCATCTCTCTGTATGCATCCTGCATTTTTTCAAAACGATCTTGCAGCTCACGCTCCCATTTTTTTTGGGTTGTTATATCTCGGTACAATGCCGAATACGCATAGACGATTCCTTTATCATCTTTTAACGGGCTCATGGTAACGGAGACATACAGCGGTTTCCCCATTTTATTAAGACGTATCGTCTCGAAATTTCTCACGTAACCGCGATGTTTCACCTCTTCCAAAAGCGTGCGCAACTCACCAGACTTTAGTCGGTCGGTAGGCATAAATGAGGTTTCGGTTGTTCCCATCATTTCATCTGCTTTGAATCCAAACATGCGCTCAGCGCCTACGTTCCAACTTTGTATTTTTCCCTGAATGGAGAAGCTGATGATTGCCTCTTCACAGTTTTGCATAATAATTGACGAGAGCTGCTCCGCGCGGCGCAACTTAGATTCAGTTGCTTTGATGGGGCGTAAATCGGTGCATGTAATAATAGTCCAGCCTTCGTGAAATGGGGCAATATTGGTAAGTACTGGTAGAAAATCTCCTTCCTTAGGTTGCAATAAAAATTCATGCGTACACGGAACATCCGATGCATCGGTGCGATGATTCATAATGAATTTGTCGCGACTCGATTGTTCGATAAAATCATTAAAACGTTTACCCGCCATTGTGTGCTGATCTTCACCTACATAATTGCAAAACATTTTATTCGCATACGAAATTACTCCTTCTTTATTTATAAGACAGAGACCTTCAGTCATTCTATCCACAACGTGCTTATATTCTCGTTCCATTTTGTGCCAGAGTGCGATTTGTACTGCGTGAGTTAGATTTTCTGCAATTATTTTCAGCGTTGGTATATGTGATGAAAAATCTTCTGTTTGATCATGCTCTATATTGAGCACTCCCAGTGGCGTGCTTTGGCCACGTGCGACAAGGGGAATACAAATTTCTGATTTAATTTCAGGATGGGCATTTATATACTCAGTTTCTTTAGAAACATCAGGCACGGTTATAATCATATTTTCACGAAATGCCTTTCCAATAATTCCTTTATCAACTGAGGCGGTGCGGAACTTATTCGATTCTTCAGGAGTTACCAAAATAAGCACGTCTTCTCGTGCAGTATCGCGAATCCAAATATGTGTATAGCTAAAACGTAATTTTTCTTTTAATAGTTTACCAACCTCATCACAGAAATCTTCAAACGAAACTTCACTAGCAATAAGTCCGTTGAAATGTGTCAGCACATCAAGTAAGAGCGATGTATTTATCGCTTCGCTGTGTACCGGTAACACAGGATTTCTCAAAGGAGCGTGTGTTCGATCATTCATTTACAATCAATTATCGACTGGCGGAGGGGGGACTGTCAATAAAGCATCGCAGTAGCGTGTCATCTAAATACGGACTACAATGTGTCCAATGAATGCGCAACTTAAAAAAAAGTATAAAAGGGGCAAGTGGTACGTGGGGGGTCTTGTAGGCCTTTTACTGCTATATATCCTAGGTCTGTGTACCGCCATAGGTCCCGGCATGCGATACATGTTTCATCCTTTTAAGCTGCTGGGCGGTGAAAAAAATTATCTGTTGTTATTTCAGAACAACTACGAACTTCGCCCAACCGGAGGGTTTATTAGTGCCTTTGGATTACTAACGATAAAAAATGGTATTCCCACGAGTTTTAATTTTGAGGATGTCTACGGCACAATAGATGATCACGACTTTGTACAACCACCTGAACCCCTTGATCAACTTCTCGCAGATCCCAATTATAAGGGGCATACATTTCGAGATGCGAATGTTGCACCGAATTTTCCTACCACTGCTGCTGACTTGGAAGGTTTTCTCCACAAGACACGTCCTTTTCAAAAAATCGATGGGGTTGTTTCAGTTGATATGAGTTTTTTGGAATATTGGCTTGATGCAGTTAGAGGAGTTTCAATCAATGGAACTACCTATACGAGCACCACTGTTTTTGAGCAGCTGGAAAATCAAGTATCTAATGTTGATCTACACGATGTGAGTGCGCTTGAAAATCGTAAATCATTTACCAAAGATCTTATAAAGGCGATGGTGAAAAAATCTGCGTTGCCATGGAATCATTTTTCAGTTTTGAATTCATTTAGAAAAGCGTTCGATGATAAGCATGCACAATTATTTTTTAAGGATGAAAAACTTGAAACAATTGCGCGCAACGCACACTGGGCAGGAACGCTCACGCCCGCAGGGCGCAATGATCTGCTCGCTATAGTGGATGCAAATTATGGCGGAGGAAAATCGAATCGTTATATTCAGCGGTCGGTTTTTTATGCGGTTGATCTGCTCGCGGGAAAATCGAAATTATATATTCGTTATGACCATCCTGGTCAGCAAAATGTTCCTTTGAGCACCGACTATAAAGGTTATGTACGCGTGTATCTTCCCAACGATCATGTGGTAGATAATGCTCAATTGAGTGGAAAAGAAAATGGATTAACCTATGGAGGTTTCGCTTACCGATTACCGGTAGAATCTACGCAAACATTATCTGCAGACATATCATTTCCTCGCTCGATATTTGATGAGTTACACTATCAATTACATGTCCAAAAACAGCCGGGCACGTTTGATGACTATTATGAAATTGCCGTTCGTATTCCGCAGGGCATGCACGTTGTGAGTGGTGATTTTTCGCAGCGTGAAAATATTGCGATTTGGAAAGGACTTCTCACGCACGATATTGATTTGAGTTTTGAGGTAGCGCCCGATACGTTTGCGCCGCGAGTGATTCGTCAGGGACTTGGAAAAATAAATGAATTAGTATTGGAATTTAATGAACCTATTGAACCGACATCAGTGCTGCTCGAAAAAATTAGAGTCCGCGACAGCAACGTGACTCTTCCTCAATACGATGATCTCAAAATCGTTTCATATAAGGTGGAGGGAAAGAAAATTACTTTTGTCACGGATACTATGACGGCGCAGCCAGAAGAGCGTTATATAGTAGAGGTGGGTGGCTTGCGCGATCTTGCGGGCAATGAATTACCGCAGAGAACCTATACTTTTGTACAACGTCTTGCGAAATAATAATGAGCCTATATAATAGGCGAGCTTATTGTAGATAAGCTTACTAACGGGGGGGTGTAGCTCAGTTGGCTAGAGCGTCTGATTTGCAATCAGAAGGTCGTGGGTTCGACCCCCATCACCTCCACCAGTAAAACTTTTTTTCATGAAAACTCCTATCAAGATGTTGCTCATAGGAATGGTATCGGGTTTTTTGTCGTTTCTAACTTTCGTGCTCACTGATGAAATTGATGTGAAGCTCCCGAGTGTATTTGGTTTTTTGTTGGTATATTCTCCCGGAATTATGTTTGCTGTATTCATGGCCTTAGTTTTTCTGAAGAAAGGAATCCCTAAAGATAAAGCCTTTATTATTGCCTGGATACCATTTGTAACCATGGCTTATATAATTGCTTATCATCTCGTCTATTTTATAGATCACGAGACCGTTTTTTTTATTTCCGGAACTCTTGGTGCACTCATAGTTTCAGTTGTCTTCCACTTTTTTATCAAGAAAATTCAATTCAAAGAAGTTTTTGTTATAGCTCTTTCAGGAGGTCTACTCGGCTTAAGTTGGTATTTAGGAGAATTTGAATTTTTCGATAATCTAAATTATCCACTTCACCGTATATTCAATGATCCTCCAGATGGAGTATTGGGTAATATCTTCGCTTCAGCCTCATATTTATATCTCTTCGTCATGTGGCAGGGAGGCATTGCTTACTTGTTGGGCAGAGCGATTTCAAAGAAGGCAACTTAGCGATATACTACCCGCATGAATATTGAAATTAAAAATGCAGGAAGTCATGTAGGTGCAGTTGCCACGATAAGTGGCTGGATGTTTAACAAGCGCTCAAGCGGTAAGCTCGCTTTCTTGGAAGTGCGCGATGGATCGGGAGTGATGCAGTGTGTGGTGAGCCAGCAGGCGGCGCCCAAGGCATTTGAAATTGCTAACACATTGAACTTTGAGGCTTCAATCCATATTACAGGAACAGTTAAGCAGCATCCAAAGAAGGCAGATGTCTTTGAGATGGATGTGACAGAGATTGCAGTGGTACAAAATCCAACGCTCGAGTATCCAATTGGAAAAAAAGAGCACGGCCCGGAATTTTTGTTAGATAATAGACATTTGTGGTTGCGTTCAGCACGTCAGGCGGCGATTCTCAGAATTCGTCACACTGCTATGTATGGCATCATGGAGTTTTTGGATAATGAAGGGTTCACGCGTACCGATGCACCGATATTTACGCCCAATGCATGTGAGGGAACGACGACACTTTTTTCCGTCGATTATTTTGATGAGGGCAAAGCGTATCTCACACAGTCAGGACAACTCTATATAGAGTCGACAATTTTCTCACTGGGAAAAGTCTATGACTTTGGTCCCGTCTTCCGCGCAGAAAAATCCAAGACGCGCCGTCACTTAACTGAATTCTGGATGATGGATGCCGAGATGGCCTTCTGTGATCAGAAGATGAATATGGACGTGCAGGAGCGGATGTTCGTGCATGTGGTAGAGAAAGTTTTGAAACGCAACGCAAAAGATCTCGCGGTTTTGGAGCGCGATATTGCAGAATTAGAAAATACGAAAAGTCCGTTTCATCACATCACTCATAAAGATGCATGGAAGAAATTAGCGGATGCAGGATTTGCTCCGCGCGAGGATGATGACTTCGGAGCAGAGGAGGAAGTTGCGCTTGCGAATATGTTTGATCGTCCCGTTTTTGTAGAAAATTATCCCGCAAAAGTTAAGGCCTTCTATATGAAGCGTGATCCGAGCGATCACGAACGTGTATTGTGTGCAGATTTATTATTGCCCAAATACGGAGAGGTGATTGGAGGTAGTCAGCGTGAGGACGATATCGCACTGCTTGAGCAGCGCATAAAAGAGCACGGCTTGAATCAAAAAGATTTTGAGTGGTATTTAGATCTGCGTCGCTTTGGCTCAGTGCCCCACAGCGGATTCGGTATCGGCCTTGAGCGTATGGTGACCTGGCTCTGCGGCTTGCAGCATGTTCGAGAATCAATTCCATTCCCACGTTTGATTAATCGCGTAACGCCATAACCATGAGATTTCTCGTCGGCATCATCGGTTTCCCTCTAGGCATCGTGTTTGTCGTCTATAGGGAGAAGATTAAACGTTTTACGGGCGAATTTGCTGCGTTTGAAAAATGGTTCGGTCCCGGTGGCACCTACACCGGGCTGATTATTGTTGGATTGGGGATCTCAATTCTTTCACTTATGTATGCACTGGGTACCTTACAATCACTCGGTCAGTCTCTCTTGGGTCCGTTTTTTCAATAAGAATTTCGCAAAAAGCATCGCAAAATATATATACTGGGCAAGTTATCTAAAAATACGCAACAATGTTTTTCAGGTTAGTTTGGCTTAAAATAAGCAAAAAATATGCGCCACGTCTTGCTTTGGCGATTCTGAGTAAAATTACTCTATTTTCTATTTGACTTAGAGAAGTCCGTCACTATAATAAGACAGCTAGTTTAGCCTATGCATTTTTCACCACCCCCTAGTTCCAAACCGAAGTAGCACTACGCAATCGATTGTTTGGACCTGAGGGGTGAGTGGAAACACCACCCTTTTTGTTTACTGAGATCTTTAACAACTTGTAGTCAGAAAATTTAATTCTTTGTCTAACAATTGTTTTTCTTAGCAATTGCTAGTTAAAGGCGTTTATATTCATTCTCTATTTATAGAGAGTGAATGTCTGGAATAAGTTACAAAGGGAAGAGAGTGGATGCCTTGACTTCTGTCTCCGATGAAGGACGCGACAGGCTGCGAAAAGCCCCGGTGAGCGAGCCAAGTACGCTTTGAGCCGGGGATGTCCGAATGGGGAAACCCAATCCGAGTCATGTCGGATTACTCTAGACGTAAGTCTAGAGAGGTTACACAGTGAACTGAAACATCTTAGTAACTGTGGAAGATAAATCAACCGAGATTCCCAAAGTAGTGGCGAGCGAAATGGGAACAGCCCAAACCAGTGCTTCGGCATTGGGGTTATAGGACTCCGTTTAAGATTCACAAACATTAGCTGAACGAGCCTGGAAAGGACGGCCATAGCGGGTGATAGCCCCGTAAGCGAAAATGCGAGTGACTGAGGAGTATCCTGAGTAAGGTCGGACACGTGTAATCCGGCCCGAATTAGGGGGGACCACCCTCCAAGGCTAAATAGGACAGAAGATCGATAGCGAACAAGTACCGTGAGGGAAAGGTGAAAAGTACCCCAGATAGGGGGATGAAATAGAATCTGAAACTCTCTTCTTATAAAGAGTCACGGTCTCATTTTTGGGATTGTGGCGTACTTTTTGTAGAACGGACCAACGAGTTAGTAGTATGAGGCATTTAAGGTTAAGCCAGTTTACTAGGCGTAGCCGTAGCGAAAGCAAGTACGAATAGTGCGATAGTCTCATATTCTAGACCCGAAACGGGGTGAGCTACCCATGGCCAGGATGAACCCTGCTTAACCGCAGGGGGAGGTCCGAACACACTGGTATTGCAAGACTGGGTGATGAGCTGTGGGTAGAGGTGAAATGCCTATCGAACCCCGAGATAGCTGGTTCTCTCCGAAATAACTTTAGGGTTAGCGTCAATAGTTTACACAGTGGGGGTAGAGCTCTTTTTCGGCTAGGGGGTGCAATACACCTACCAAACCGAGAAAAACTTCGAATACCATTGTCATATATTGGCAGTCAGACCATGACAGCGAAGTGCCATTGGTCGCGAGGGGAACAGCCCAGACCGCCTGCTAAGGTCCCTAATAGAGATTTAGTGGTAAAGGATGTGAAATTGCATAGACAGCCAGGAGGTTGGCTTAGAAGCAGCCATCCTTTAAAGAAAGCGTAACAGCTCACTGGTCGATGCAATTTTGCGCCGAAAATATAACGGGGCTTAAATCTTTAACCGAAGCAGCGGATTTTACGATTTATTTCGTAAAGTGGTAGGAGAGCGTTCTCAACGCACTGAAGCTCAATTGCGAAGTTGGGTGGAGTGTTGAGAAGTGACGATGTTGGTATAAGTAACTTAAACCAGACGAAAACTCTGGTCACCGAAAATCCAAGGTTTCCCACGCAACGTCGATCGACGTGGGGTTAGTCGGGCCTTAGGTCACGACTGAGAAGTCGGACTGATGGACAATCCGTTAATATTCGGATACAACCTTTGTTTCGCCCAAGCAATATCTTAGATCTTCTATAATGAATTCCCGATTTATCGGGATGGATTTTTAGTTAATCGAAGGTGGCGCTAACTGGGGAATGACGCAGCAGGATTTTTGGAGCGTGTGTAATGAATGCACGTGCAAGTACTAAGTTTATGACCTAATAGGGAAATCCGTTAGGTGTCACAAGGTACGACGCAAAATGCTTCGGAGCAATCCGGGGAGATTCCAAACGGTTCAGCTGCCGAGAAAACTTTCACAGTGAGAAACAAGGGTTACCGTACCGCAAACCAACTCCGGTGGATAGGTTGAGTATACTAAGGTGCTCGGGTGATACTCTCTTAAGGAACTCGGCAATACAGCAGGTGTAACTACGGGATAAACCTTGCCCCATGATTTATTATGGGGCCGCAGTTAAAGACGCCAGGCGACTGTTTATCAAAAACACAGCTCTCTGCAAAACCGTAAGGTGAAGTATAGGGGGCGTCGCTTGCCCAGTGCCAGAAGGTCACGAGGAGGGGTGCAAGCTCCGAATCTAAGCCCTGGTGAACGGCGGCCGTAACTATAACGGTCCTAAGGTAGCGAAATTCCTTGTCGGGTAAGTTCCGACCCGCACGAAAAGCGGAACGGTCCGGCGACTGTCTCGAGAGAGTGCCCGGTGAAATTACAGAGTCGGTAAAAACGCCGATTAATCATGGAAGGACGATAAGACCCTGTGCAGCTTTACTGTAGCCTGACATTGATTCGAGGTATGTTTTGCGCAGGATAGGTGGGAGCCTATGATGGCATCGTTTCGGCGGTGCCTGAGGCAACGTTGAGATACCACCCTGAACATACTTTGCCTCTAACCCCGTGTAAAAAACGGGAGACAGTGTTTGGTGGGCAGTTTAACTGGGGCGGTTTCCTCCTAAAAAGTAACGGAGGAGCGCGATGGTCAGCTTAGCCTGGATGGAAATCAGGCTGGACGTGTATTCGCACAAGCTGGCTTAACTGCGAGACCAACGAGTCGAGCAGATGCGAAAGCAGGCGAAAGTGATCCGATGCCACTACGTGGGTAGGGTATCGCTCAACGGATAAAAGTTACGCCGGGGATAACAGGCTGATCAGATCCAAGAGTTCACATCGACGATCTGGTTTGGCACCTCGATGTCGGCTCGTCGCATCCTGGGGCTGGAGAAGGTCCCAAGGGTATGGCTGTTCGCCATTTAAAGCGGTACGCGAGCTGGGTTCAGAACGTCGTGAGACAGTTTGGCCTCTATCCTCCATGATCGTAGGAAATATGCGAGAACCTGCCCCTAGTACGAGAGGACCGGGGTGGACGAACCTCTAGTGCACCAATTGTCGTGTCAACGGCACTGTTGGGTAGCTATGTTCGGACGTGATAACCGCTGAAAGCATCTAAGTGGGAAGCACATCTCAAGATAATATTTCCCCATTAGCCTGCACCAAGACTAGGTGTTAATAGGCCACAGGTGTAAGGCTCGCAAGAGTTTTAGCCGAGTGGTACTAATAGGCAACTGACTTATTTCAGAATTCGCCTTTAACTAGCAGTTTGCTGAGCAAAACAAGCAACTGCACTAGAAAAGAATTAAAAAATTGACTACAGTAAGTACTCTATAAACAGAACGGTTCCCTTAAAAAGGCACTGTTCTGGTGTCTATTCCGAATTGGTCACACCCGTTCCCATCCCGAACACGGCAGTTAAGCAATTCAGGGCCGATGATAGTAGCCATTGGGCTGCAAAAGTAGGTCGACGCCAGAACAGTGTTTTTTTAGTTGCCTTTAATTATCGGTCCAAGCCATATCTTCTGCGTAGCATATCCATAATGTCAGGATCAAGATAGTCATGCGATACATTTTGCTCAATATAGTCGACTGTTTCTTGAGCGAACGCTCTCATGCCTGCCTCATCCATATTCATCATTTTTAGCTTGATGGGGTCATATGCATCACCAAACACCAAATCGCTAGCTAGCCGCGTGTACAACATATCTTTGTATCCTCTTGCCACATCGCCGTCCATTCGTGAAGTAACGTTGTCATTGTGATACTGTGCGGCATTCATGAATTCAGATTTATTTGCTCTCAATTTCCGATAATTCTCAGTTGCGATTATCATATTCGATAATTTTCCATCGATATCAACGTCAGCCCCCATATTTTTCAATTTTTCTTTCATTATTCTGTCAGCTTCTTCAGTACTTGTAGTGGAGGCTATAGTAAAAAATTCCTTTCTAAATCGATTTACAAATTGCTTTGCGCTTTCGTAGTGGCCATCTAATGCTTTTGCTAGAAGTTCACTATCATCAATCTCATCATTTTCAACTTTGTCAGTTTCTTCATCATGTCCGCTCGCTCGTTCAGCAATTCGTGCCAATGCCTCAGCAAATTTAGTCATATCGGGTTTTTCCGAGTGCGCTCCTGTCCCATCTACATCTCTCTGGTCAGGTTGGTCAGGCGCTCCACCAACTGCACCTGCAACAGCCCTATTCGTAGCCGCACCGTTCACATCAATGGGATTATCTTTTGCAGCAGCCCAGACGGTCAACGCGGCAGCGGCAGCAAGAGGTGCTAACATGCTTAACTTTTTCCCTGAGTGATCGGGTGTTTTTTTCATTAAATATTTTAGTGCCCTAGTTGAGCTTCACTTTGAATGGTAGTTTGTGCCGAATCCTCAACCTTTTCATTGCGCGCAGTCATGGGGTTGAAGATCTGATAGAACATGGCGATCAATTCGGTTGTTTTTAGTTGTTCCACTTTCAGTCCGCAGTTTTCTAGTGATGTGGAGCTTGTTAAAACCCTTTGTGTAAGGGTTTTTTTGAGCTGTTCAAATTCTTGATGTTTTTTCATAATTGCCCCGATGGTCTCGGCGGGATGCATACGATCCCAAAAAGACTGCACAAAACTTGGTTTTGAGGCACGAGCAGGATCCATGGGAATCACCACATAGAATTCTTTTTCCATAATGTCTGCGTATTCGATCAAACGCTGAACATACTCAATATATTCATAGGTCTGACGTTGAAGGAGTGTATTACTTTGTTTCTCGCCCATTTTTCTCAACTTTTCGATATAGGTGTCCAAATCCAATTTTCTCGAGCGAATTACAACCTGTACGGGAAATTCGAGCGTATTGAGAAATGCTTGATATGAGTAAATAATGGCATTCTGCTCATCTTCCGACTTCAAATTAAAGTTAATACTTGAAACTTTCAGCACGGCGCGCAAGCCACCATTTTTGAGCACAACGGTATTATCACGAATCTCTGATATTCTCAGATGCAGCTGCGTGGCAGCTTTTGGATTCATGTGTCCGTTATTTTTTACGCTCTCTGAATTTTTGGCGAAAATGTTATACATAACAAAGTTTGATCATAGAATTATCCGTGATGTGAGGTTATCGATGCAGCATGTGTATCCACAAGCTTTGTGACTTCTTCAAGTTTTTTTCGTCTATCTGATGCGGCTACCGCTGCGGTAGGTCCAGCTTTGACCGGAGCAAATGTTTGATATGATTCCAAAACTGAGCGAATGACATCTCCTTTTATTTTCTGCCAGGTTCGTTTCTGAGGTTTAAATTTATATTCCACAATGGAGAGTATGAGTTTCTCAAAAGGTATGTCGTGAAAACGTATAAACGCAAAGGCGATGGTGATGATCGCAATAAAGGCAACTGGTGGAAGCCATACTTCTACAAAATACTGTTTACTGAGGATCGTATAGAATCCATATGCAAGTCCACCCCCCAGCGTCACAATGATCAGCTGTCGTAAGGTGAGAAATCCGACGATTTTGTCGGCTCGTAATACATCTTGGGGTACCTTGAATTGCATCATAGTATTATATCAAAAAATGCCTATTTATGCTAATAATATCTGGCATATGGCTGATCTGTCCCGAATTCGCAATTTCTGCATTATAGCGCATATTGATCACGGAAAATCGACTCTCGCCGACCGTTTTTTGGAGGTGACGGGGACGGTGGCCGCTCGTGATATGAAGCATGCCCAGATGTTGGACTCGATGGAGTTGGAGCAGGAGAAGGGAATTACGATCAAATTGGCGCCCGTGCGCATGACCTGGAAACGGGGGAAAGAAGAGTTCATTTTGAACCTTATTGATACGCCAGGGCATGTGGATTTTAGTTATGAGGTTTCTCGTAGTTTGGCGGCTGTGGAAGGTGCGATTTTAGTGGTTGATGCGACACAGGGAATTCAGGCGCAGACATTGGCCAATACCTACATGGCGATGGAACATAACCTGACTATTATTCCGGTAATCAATAAAATTGATCTGCCCGCTGCGGATATTGAGCGTGTTACGGAAGAATTGAAAAATACACTGGCTGTGGATGAGAGTGAGATTATTTCAATTTCAGCAAAATCGGGTCTCAATGTGGAACAATTAATCGAGGCAATTATCGATCGTATTCCGCCGCCCAAAGAATTCGCAGATACGGAAGAAACAAAGGCAGTGGTATTTGACTCTGTCTACGATAGTTACAAAGGAGTGGTGACATTTGTGCGTGTGTTTCAGGGTTCGATTAAGAGAGGGGATAACATGAGGTTTTTACATTCAAATCAGGATATTGAGGTGCTTGAAGTGGGCTACTTTAAGCCTAAATACGCTCCTTCAGCCGTTCTACAGTGTGGCGAAATTGGATATGTAGTAACGGGGGTAAAAGGAGTGGGTGAGGCGCGCGTGGGTGATACGCTTTGGAGGGGGTCTAACACAAATCCGGCGCCGCTCCCGGGTTATAAAAAAGTGGTGCCATTTGTATATGCAGGTATTTTTCCTACCGCGGGTGATGACTATGAAATGTTAAAAGACGCGCTCATGAAGTTGTCATTAAATGATGCATCATTGGTATACGAGGTAGAAAGTTCCGCGGCGTTAGGACATGGATTTAGATGTGGATTCCTTGGCTTGTTGCATATGGAAATCGTGCAGGAGCGTCTTGAGCGTGAATATAATTTGTCACTCATTGCAACTGCACCGAGCGTGTCCTACGAGGTCGTGAGAACCAACGGAGAAGTGGTTCCGGTTTCAAATCCGTCTGAGTTGCCCGAGCCTAATTACTACACCGATATTCGTGAGCCGTGGATGAAAGTAGAAATCATCGTGCCGCGGGATTATATTGGCGTGATCATGAAGTTGTGTGAAGAGCGTCGTGGAATCAATAAAAATCTCGTTTACCTAGAGGCGATACGTGCGATTTTGACCTTTGAGATGCCACTTGCGCAGATCGTCACCGATTTTTATGATGAGCTCAAGAGCATTACCTCCGGCTATGCTTCTATGAATTATGAGTTTATCGAGTATCGAGCAGAAGATTTAGTGAAGCTTGATATTTTGTTGGCGAGTGAAAAAGTTGATGCGCTTTCATTAATCGTTCATCGCTCAGATGCATATCATATTGGTGCTGAACTCACGAAACGTTTGAAAGAAATTATTCCAAAAGCTCAATTTGAAATTACGATCCAGGCTGCAATCGGTTTTAAAATCATTGCGCGTGAGACGATTTCAGCTATGAGAAAAGATGTCATCGGCTATTTGTATGGTGGCGACAGAAGCCGAAAAGATAAACTTTTGAAAAAGCAAAAGGCAGGTAAGAAACGCATGAAAAAAGTCGGCAAGGTTGATCTTCCTCAAGAGGCGTTTTTGGCAATTCTTAAGAAACGAGAATAACTTCTTTCGTCAGTCCTTTCAGTGCATCACGATGTTCTGCATTGAGTTCTTTGTATTGTCCGGCATCAATATTTCCCAATACTAATTTTGCGATGCGGATTCTTTTTAGTTTTTCAATGGTAAGCCCGGTGCGCTCACACATGCGGCGAATCTGACGATTGCGTCCTTCATGAAGTATCACATGGAAAAGATGCGGACTTGCAAGTTGGATGTCAGGTGGTTGCGTTAATTTTCCTTTAATAAAAAAACGTTCGCGTAAAAGGCGCAATTTTTCATCGGTAACTTTTTCACGAACTTTCACTACATACTCTTTTTCCTTTTCAAATTTTGGATGAGTTAACTCGTACGCAAACTGTCCATCATTTGTCATGATGAGTAATCCCGAGGTGAGTTTATCCAGACGTCCCACGGGGAAAAGTCTCGCAGGAATATCTTTCACGAGCTCGGTGACTTTTGGTTCTTCAGGACCCGTCACACTACACACATAGCCGACCGGTTTATTCACCACGTAGTATTTCAGTTCTGCTTTTATTAACTGTAACTGAGGAGCCACTTCAACGGTATCTTTTTCTGTATCAACTTTTGTTCCGAGCTCCGTGACTACTACGCCATTAATTTTAATCATTCCTTGCGCGATATACTCATCGCACTTGCGGCGTGAGGCAACTCCTCGGTCAGCCAGATATTTATTCAAACGTAGCATCATACGGCCTGTATAGTACAATACGTCTATGGCAAATGCACGTAACATAAACCAGGAGCTCTCGGATATATTCCAACATACCGCAGAAATTGTGGAGTTTTTGAATGAGCCCAACAGTATGTTTCGCATCCGTGCGTATCGCAATGCGGCTATTGCCATTACTGAAGTTGGTGAGGATCTGGTTAAACTGACAAAAGAGAACCGTCTCAGGGAAATTCCCGGCGTGGGAAAGGGGATTGAGGCTATGATTAAGGAATACGTAGAAACAGGGGAGTTGCACGAGTACGAGATACTAAAAAAACATGTTCCCAAGGGCTTTAGTGATTTGCTGGCAATTCCATCTCTGGGGCCAAAAAAAGTGCGCGTTTTAGCTAATACCCTCAACATAACTAATATCGAAGATTTGAAGGAGGCGATTGCCCAGGGAAGTGTACAAACGCTTAAGGGATTTGGTGAAAAAACTGCGCAGAAGATTCTTGAGGGGATCGCCATAAAACAACAGACATCCGTAGATCGCCGTGCTCTGGGGTATGTCTTTTCTCCTGTTTCTAATATGGTGAAACGTTTACGAGAGTGCCCCGAGGTTGAGCAAGTAGAACCGGCGGGATCGTTTCGACGCTGTGAAGAAACAGTAGGCGATATTGATATTTTGGCATCGGGAAAAGATCCCGTTAAGATTATTGAATTTTTTGTGAAGCAACCTTTTGTTAAAAAAATCTTGGTTCAGGGCGATACTAAGACCTCGATTCTCATTAATAATAACGTTCAGGTGGATCTTCGTGTTGTACATCCTGATCAATATGGCAGTGCGCTCCAATACTTCACCGGCTCAAAACTGCACAACGTGCATTTGCGTACGTATGCCAAAACGAAGGGATTTAAGTTGTCGGAATATGGCTTCTTTAAGGGTGAAACGCTCGTCGCAAGTAAGACAGAAGAGGAGTGTTATGAGTCGTTGGGAATGCAATATGTACCACCCGAAATTCGCACTGATAATGGAGAAATCGAGGCGGCCATTGCCCACAAAATTCCTCGGCTTGTTGATATAAGAGACATTAAGGGGGATTTGCATACCCACTCAACCTGGTCAGATGGCATGGATTCAATTTTCAATATGGCAAAGGCGGCACAAGATCGTGGATATGAGTATATTGCGCTGACGGATCACTCACCTTCGCTGAAAATTGCGCATGGATTGACGGTCGAACGGCTCAAAGAAAAACGCAAAGAGATTGAAGAAATGCGCAGCAGATTATCTATAGAAATTTTGTTTGGAACTGAGGTTGATATTCTGCCGGATGGATCGATCGATTATCCCGATGAGATTCTCAAGCAGTTTGATATTGTCGTTGCTTCCGTGCACTCGCGTTTTAATCAAGATAATACCGAGCGTATTATGAAAGCGATGGAGAATCCGTATGTGCATATTATCGGTCATCCCAGCGGAAGGCTGATTACACGTCGTCCACCCTATCAGTTGAATTATGAAAAAATATTTAAAAAAGCAGTCGAAACAAATACTGTCTTAGAAATTAATGCCCAACATGAACGCTTGGATCTTCAGGATAAATATATTCGTGAGGCCATTAAATATGGCTGCATGTTCTCAATCGATTCCGATGCGCACTCGGTACCGTCGCTCTGGCTTATGGATTTGGGGGTAAAGTGGGCGCGCCGCGGTTGGGCAGAGCAAAAACACATCGTTAACACGCTACCGCTAGATAAACTCAGAGTAACTCTGAAAAATAATCATTAAGTTACCGGATTGCCGTCTCCATCAACCTCGGGGTCGGGCCAGATGCGTTTTCCATTTGGGTGATAGAGAATGAGCGCGTTTACCGGGCAGCTTTTGCAGGCGTCGATAAGTGTCGCTAGGTCGCCACCATTTGGATTCTTTACCACCGCCTTTCCCTCTGCATCGAGCTCAAATACATCTGGTGCAACACCTAAACATACGGCGAGCGTTACGCATAAGTCGCGATCAACAGCAATTGCGTATCCCTGGTCATTTTTTACCCGTCCATCGTCTGTCATATGCGTAGAGCTTATCGATGGTATAGAAAATGTCAAAGTAAATCGTTATAATCCTGTTCGAACTAAGTTTTTACGTCACTGGGGAGTAGCCAAGTGGTAAGGCAGTGGCCTTTGAAGCCATCATTCGGGGGTTCGAATCCCTCCTCCCCAACCAGTTTCTTTCATTTTTATTCATTAATTTCTTTTTATGGATATTCAGCTTTTTTCGATTGGTTTGTTGTTGATCGTTGTCTCTTGGATTGTTCAGATTGCTTACATGTTGGCGGGGAATAAAAAAATGACGTGGTCTTTTCCTTTGTTCCAAGCTATTGGTATTGGTTTTTTAGTTTTCGATATGGTCTCAAACTCAACACAGCGCGATCTGAATTTTTATCTGCAAATAGGAAGCGGCGTAGGGGCGCTCGTGGCTTTTATTGTGTCTGTGGCTAAAAAATGATTAAGAAATATATAGCGCTCACGAATAAAACAGTTGAGTATACGCTAAAAGTTAGTAAGCGGGCTCGCAGAATGAGCATGGCAATTTTTGCGGGTGGAGATATGGTTGTGACCGCACCACCAACTATTCCTCAGGGGATTATTGAACGATTTATTGTTAAAAAGTCGAAGTGGGTGCTCTCTAAAATAGACTACTTTAAAAAATTTCCCGCACAGCTGTTTAAAAGTAAAAAAGTCCGTAGACAGGAATATCTTGAGCACAAGGCAGCTGCTCTCAGTTTGGCACAGGCGCGTATAGAGCACTTCAATCGTCATTACGAATTTCAATTCAATAGAGTCACGATTAAAAATCAAAAAACACGCTGGGGGAGCTGCTCAAAAAAGGGGAACATTAATTTTAACTATCGCATCGCCCTACTGCAAAAAGAGCTCGCCGACTATGTGGTTGTCCACGAGTTATGCCATTTGGGACAAATGAATCACTCTAAGAAATTTTGGGCGCTTGTGGCTGAAACGATTCCTAAGCACCGTGAGCTGCGCAGGGAATTAAAACGAGTGCAGCTGCAGCGATAGCAGCGGTTTCTGTGCGTAAAATGCGTGGTCCAAGTGAGGCAATGTGTGCGCCGCTTTTCTCCGCGAGAGATACTTCGTCATCACGCAAACCACCCTCGGGTCCAATAAACAATGCGACTTCTGTGGCGTCTTTATGCTCAGCCATGAGCGTTGAGAGCAACGGCCATGTTCCACGAGAATGCAAAACTATTTTCAGTGCTGCAGTATCTTCTGCTATAGCTTTTTTATACTCAACCGCATTGGCCAGTAGGGGAATAATCCCACGTTCCGACTGTTCAGCCGCCTCCACTAAAATGCGCTCAAGCCGCTCGCGCTTAGGAAGTTCATTGCGCTGGCAAAACGCTGTTATCATAGGGACGAATTTTTTAACTCCTAGCTCAGTGCCTTTTTGTAACACCCACTCAAAGAGCTCCATTTTTTTAGGAAGTGCCTGGTAAATCGTCACGTTCACCGTGGGTTCTGTTTTTGCGATCACTTTACCCTCAACTTTGAGCACTGCATTTTTTTTGCCTAATTCCTGCACCACACAGTCATACTCCATACCCGTATTATCCAAACACACCACGCGATCACCAACTTCCATGCGCAATACACGCATCATTTGATGCAGCTGCTCCTCATCACGGAGGATAATTTCATTTTCCTTAATGGCTGCCGAATCTGGCGCGACAAAAAAACGTTGCATACCGCACTAGACTAGCGCGATTTACTGGGGAATTGCAATCTTCTCATCCAAACGTGTACCGATTGCCTTCTTAATATATTTGGAACTGAGAAGCTGCTGTGGAATATATTCGAGCGGCAAATAAAGAAGTGGATCGACATGCTTGAAGTCTTTAAATACCTCAAGGTGCAAATGTGGTCCGGTGGTCAGCCAGCCAGCACCCTTGGTTCCCGGCATACCTCCGGTGAGGCCGATTGTCTGCCCCTGACGCACTGTATCGCCCACCTTAACTTGAATGTCTAAAACGTGGCCGTAAAGTGTCATGAGGCCTTTCTCGTGTGCAACGATAATATAGCTATAGCCCATGCCATTGTCTGCTGCCTTACTGACGATTCCATCGGCCGCTGCATGAATTGCTGTTCCCTGTGTTGCGCGAATATCAACTGCCTGGTGCTGTACGCCCAGCGCTCCCTGATACTCTACATCGTGGAAGAACGCGCTAATTCCCAAAGCAGGGGACACTGGCCATGCCAAAAGCGAGCTACCGCGTAGCTGACTCAACGCCGCAAAATCGTCTGCTTTCAATCCTACCGCAGCATCAAAGTTTCCACTTTCTTTTGCCTGTCTCAACTCATTAAGTTTTGATTGGAAGAAGGCGAAATTTTCCTGCAAACGCTGAATCTCAAGCGAGACATGTACCTCTTCTTTTTTCGAAGTTTCCAGCAACTGCTGATACGTCGATTCTTTACCTGCCGTTTCAATAAGCAAGCGGCTAATTGCATCCTGAGCGTCAATCAAATTTTTCTTTTCTTGTGCAAGTGCGTTTTGCAATTGAATCAGATCTTCATTTGTCGTTTTTAATTCTGTTTCTTTTGCCTCCATTTCAGCTTGCTGTGCAATAAGTTTAGCGATCATTTCATAACTTTTGCTCTCCAAACTATGCAGATAATCCTGCATCTGTGCCGCATCACCAATGCCTTCTCCATACGACAACATCGCTAGGAGTTTATCGTCTTGATTCATGTATGAACCCAAGGCACTCGTCTGTAAAAAATAACTCGTCATTGTTTTCTGTACGATTTCTTTTTGTTCATCGATCTGTGCTTGGCGCGCCCGAACTTCATTTCCTAAAATGCTTATTTTGTTTTTGTCTTCTGCGATCAATAACGTCGTTGCGGCTATTTTTGTATTGTTGCGATCAATAAGTAGCTTAATATTCGTAAGTTGCCCCTGCAGCGTCATAATATCCTCGCGTGCACCGGTCAGTTCTTCTTCAAGCAATGTAATATTTCCCTTCAAACTATTCAGGGTACGGCTTGATTGGCCTAATTTATTCTGTAATCCCAAGACAAATAACGCACCATCTTTGAGCTTCTTCTTCACTGTATCTTCTAAGGTTTTAGTAAGCTGAGTGGCACCGGAAGTTCCTACAGGTTGTGTCGCCTGAGCCTGGGTTACGGGAATCTGAGTCAGTAAAATGACCAAAAGTAAGCCTATCGCGCTAATTTTTGTTTGTTTTAATCCCATAGAAAATCAGATAATTATACCAGAAAACGACCTGATTGACAATTCAGACAAGCTATTCAGGGTATAAAAACTATTGCGTTTTAACCATATATCGCTAATATGCATCAGCTATGGCACATAAAAAAGCCGGTGGCTCCTCCAAAAACGGCCGCGATTCGAAAGCAAAACGACGTGGTGTTAAACTCTTTGCAGGGGAAATCGCTCAACCGGGAGCAATCATTATCAGACAAAAAGGAACTAAGTTCTTCCCTGGCGACAACGTACGCATGGGCTGCGACTTCACTATCTTCTCAGTAAAGGAAGGTAAGGTGAAATTCGATCAGCGCCGTCGCACACGTTTCGATGGTCAGGTACACCGCGATGTTTACGTCTCGGTTGTATAAGTTAGAACCTTACTAAGATTTATTAAAGACACATGTACGTGTGTCTTTTTTTTGTTTATAGTATCCCTTGCATGTCTGGAGCAGAATTTTTCAATCCAAGTGAGGGAGGTGATGCATACGATCCCGCGGCTTTTGAGCGCTTTAAAGAGCAGATGAAAGCCAGTGGTGCGTTTATTGCGGCTGCGCAAAAAGCTCAAGCACAGCAGAAAGTTAAGGACGATAAGTTGGCGGCGATTTTATTGAAATTTATTCAATCCAATCAGCATCGGTCAATTTTAATTTTGGCGGCGCGTTTGCTGGAGGAAAACATTCCAGCGAGTTTTATTTTGAGCATAATTATTTTGGGTAACGAGGATATTCAGCAAGAAGTCGATAAATATAAAGCAGAGTTGGCACAGCATCCCGAGCTTCCCGCGGAAAAACACGCCACTGAATTTTCGCTTACCGTGGGCTATGAGAATCACGCGTTGCCTCTGGAAATCCGTGCGCATATAGATGACTGGGGAAAGGGGATTTTAGAGGCGGGTCAGGCGGTGCCGTTCCGTTTGCTTGAGACGGCGATTAATAAGGAAGGAGCAATAAAACCGGTGGTTATTGATCTCAGTGCGGCGGTTATGAGTGATTATTTTGAGGCGGTTGATCCCGAGCAGTTTGCTGCGATGTCTTACGAGACGTTTTTCTCTTTCTGTGAATTTTTGATGCAGGGCGTTATGCAGAGTATTAAGGCACAAATTGAAAATCAGCAGCAGCTGAACGATAGTAAGCCACCTCAAAACCCCTAGCAACAAGCCAGCTGCACTGCTATAATCCTGCCGCTATTATGGTGTCTATGGTGTAATGGCAGCACAACAGGTTGTGGTCCTGTTAGTTCGGGTTCGAACCCCGATAGACACCCCATTACTGAAATTATAACCTTCGCCTGCAAACGCTTCATACCTCCTCAGCGTATTACTTAATACGCCTCCTCGGTATTCAACGTTTTCGGCAGAAGCTTAAAATTTCAATCTTCTCTCCGTGTATTAGAACATGTCGTCCATATCCACATCTAACCACTGATCAGATGTCTCGGGTCGTCTTTTTAGTTTGGTCTCGATGATAGGGTTTGAGACCTCTTCCAAATGTTTTTTGTGGCCTGCTCCGCCAATACGCATCATCTTTACGTCGCGGGTGATCTGAAATTCCGTTTTGTTCAAGTTAAACTCTACAATGCGGCGATCGCCGATTTTTACCTCCTCCATATTGAAGTCGATGAAGAGGGGAACGCGCTCGTCGAGCGTCACGTCTGCACCTGCTGATCGTACGCGGCTTAAAATATCCTCTAGGCGGTCATCTGCCGCAGAGGCACTGGTTCCATCGAGCTCTCGTCCTGGCTTGTGATCATTAAACATGAGCCCATAGTACCACTAAAGCTGAAACTTCTTAAAGAAGTACTTTTTACCCACTTCTGCCGCGATAAAGTACCCGATTAATATGGCTATGATAAATCCTATGATACCCATCGATAGTGGCACGAACCCGAACCATTCTTGCCCAAAGGCAAAGTACGGAATCGCGAAGGTAACCAGCGCTGCAGCCACTGACGATACCCACAGCCACGTACTTGGACGGCTCTTATAGAAGGCCATCTGCGTGCGTATTGAGAACGTTATCAGCATCTCAGAGAGTGATGATTCTATAAACCATGCGGTGCGGAACATTTCTGGGCTCACTTTTGCTACAAATATCAGCGGCACAATGAGCAGTAAATCAAAGATGGTACTCAAGAAGCCAAAGTAAATCATGAAGCGCGTAATGAGTTTTATATCCCAGCGGCGTGGACGTTTTATGAGTTCGGGGTCTACGGTGTCCGTGGCTATAGTGAAGAGAGGAACATCACTAATAAAATTATTCAACAAAATTTGAGAGGGGAGGAGCGGAATGAAATTCAGAAAGATCGAGGACGCTGCCACCGTAAACATATTTCCAAAGTTTGCGCTGATGGTATTCAAAATATACTTCATGATATTGCTGAAGATTTTTCGTCCCTCCATAATTCCTTCTGCAAGGACATGGAGACTTTTCTGCAGCAAAATTATATCCGCGGCTTCTTTTGCAATTCCTGTTGCAGAGTCCACCGAGATGCCCACATCCGCAGCCTTAAGCGCGGGGGCATCATTAATACCATCGCCTAAAAAGCCCACGATATGCCCTTCTTTATTGAGCCGAGAGACAATTTTATATTTCTGTTCAGGTGTCACACGGGCAAAAACATTGTATGTTTGAATCGTGTGTTCAAAAGTTCGCAGCGACATTTTTTGAAGCTCGTCGCCGGTGATCACTCTATCGTGCGCCACTGCAAAACCAACTTCCTTGCATATCTTATGGGTAATGAGTGCACTGTCACCACTAATAATCTTGATCGCAATTCCCAACTGTTGGAGGAGGTGAAGCGAGTCTTTTACCGTGCTCTTGGGTGGATCGAGGAACAATAAAAATCCCACGAGCTTTAAATTTGTTTCGTCTATTTTTGTAGAGCTGTCTACATTAAATCTCTTTTCAGCAACCGCAATTACGCGATAGCCCTCTTCTTCGTACTGCATAACCTGTTTTTCTGCAGCATGACGTTCATGCGGGGTCATCTTACATATCTCAAGCACCGCTTCCGGCGCACCTTTTGAAATAAAAATATGTTGGCTGTTTTTCTTTACCACCACACTCATTCTGCGTCGCTCAAAATCAAATTCATTTTTATCAGTCGTTTTATATTCCTTTAGTTCAGCGGAAATATGTCGGGCGGCTAAACTATGTAAAAGCGCCATATCAATGCCATTTCCGTACGACTTTTTGCCTTTACCCACTTGTGCCGAGTTACAAAGCACACCGTAAAGCAGTACCTGTGGATCCTGCTTATCCTCTGCATTTTTGTAATCAGATAGGGTCAGTGTTCCCTCAGTGAGCGTTCCGGTCTTATCACAGCAGAGCGTATCGATATTTCCAAAATCTTCCACCGCAGCGAGCGTCTTGGTAATAACTTTTAACTTTGCCATCTTCAGCGCGCCGTTTGAAAGCGTGATAGTCATGAGAATCGGCAACATCTCTGGAGTGATGCCCACCGCCAGCGCGATCGCAAAGAGCAATGAGTCGAAAAATGGCTTACCTAAGACCGCATTTGTTCCTAAAATAAAAAGCGTCATGACGAAGGTAACCTTTAACAGCATGCCGCCAAATTTCTCAATACTCTTCTGGAAATTCGTCTCGGGAGTTTTTTCTTTAAGAAACGCGGATGTTTTACCAAAAAAAGTCTGCATGCCCGTTGCCACCACCACGCCTTCACCCAGTCCACTTGCTACCGACGTTCCCATAAACGCCATGTTTACTAAATCCTGTGGCAGAGAGAGGTGATTATCGAGTGCCTCAATTTTTTTTGCCACCGGCAGTGATTCACCCGTAAGAGGCGACTCATCAGTGGAAAAATCATCAATATTAAAAAGTCGAATATCTGCAGGAACGATATCTCCAATATTCATGTGCACAATATCACCGGGCACCAGCTCCTTTGCATCTATCTCTATCACTGAGCCATCGCGTATGACTTTTGCGCGCACGGTTACCAGTTTTTTCAGTTCACGCAGTGCCTGTTCAGCCTTGTATTCTTGAAAAAAACCAAGCACCGCACTCAATCCGACAATCGCCCAAATCACGTATGCATCTATTGTATCGCCGAGAAAGAATGAAAAAGCTGCTGCACCTAAGAGTAAAAAAATGAGCGGACTTTTAAATTGTGAAATAAAAATAGAGAGTCCTTGTCGCTGTGACTTGGCACTTATATCATTCGCACCATTTTTCAAAAGTCGTGCTTTGGCATCACTTGCATGTAATCCTTTATCAGAGGTTTCAAATCGCTTAAATGCTTCTTCTATAGAAAGTCCTGCTGCTCCCCCTATTTTTTTTGTTTTTTTATGCATAGGTATTCCTATTATTCTACCATATATGGTACCATTTAGCCCAGCATGACTCTTATGGCGCAGGACGAGGCTCAGCTGGTAGAAAAAGCAAAAACCGATGACGGGGCGTTTGGCCAGCTCTATGAAAAATACCTTCCTCTCATATATGGGTATGTTCACCGTAGAGTGGGAAACCAGGACGATGCAGAGGAAATTACCTCGCAGATTTTTCTAAAAGTAGTCGAGCATCTCAGAAGCTTCAAGGGAACTACTTTTAAGGCCTGGATTTACCGCATCGCAACTAATACGATTATCGACTACTACCGTACCTTCAAACCTACAGAAGATATTGAGGAGTTGCATGAGGTATTACCTGAAAAGGCATTAAACCCGCATGATGAGCTCGCAAAAGGTCAGGATCGGGCTCACGTAATGAAGGTGTTGTCTAAACTTCCCGAAAAACATCAACAGATACTTCATTTGAAGTTTTTTGCTGATCTGGAGACAGCCGAAATAGCGGCTTCGCTCAATTGTACAGAAAATAATGTTGGCGTGATGTTGCATCGCGCTATGGCTCAGTTTGAGCAGACGTATCATAAACTTAAAGATTATGCGTAAATTATTGTCATTTTTCCGTAAGAAACCCAAGAGTGGATCGTTAGAGGAGGCGCAGATGAAGCTCTCTAACACACCTTATCCGTCGACGCACCCTCGTGCTGAGTTCAAGACTCAGCTGCTTCATAACCTGCTTGAGGCGCGCCGACATAACACCTCTTCTATGGTTTCAGCTCATTCGTTTACTTGGCCATCTTGGCTGAAATTAAAGCTTGCACTTCCGGTGCTTGCCGCAGTCGTTATCGTTGTATTGGTGGTTCCGCTGTTGTCACCCTTTTTGGGAAATGACAGTTTCTTGCTTGTTGACCGTGCGTATGCCGCAGAGGCGATTACGATTACGCCAACCGCTAGCGATGTCACTGGTATCGAGGCGCAGACCACATTTAAACTTACTTCTAAGACGCCGTTGGATGCCGATGAACTCAAGAAGCATTTGAGTTTTGTGCCTGAGCTAAAATTTGATTTGAATAAAACATCAGATACCGAGTACGAGATCCGTCCTACTGAAACACTTGAGCCAGCTACGGTTTATAACATCGTGGTGGATGCGGCATATCTCAATGAAAATAATATTATTATTCCTAAAGAGTATCGTTTCGCTTTCCAAGTAAAGGATATTTTTAAGATTGCGCGAACCGTGCCGGGTAATAAAACTAATTATATTCCCGTAGCTTCAGGAATTGAGGTTACCTTTAGTCATGAAGGAGTAACTGTTGATGATTTTAAAAAGCATTTCTCAATTACACCATCTGTTGCCGGTACGTTTAAAAAGAATGGTAAGACGCTTGTGTTTGTGCCAAGCGGTAAATTAAAAGAACTTACTGCATATACGGTTACCGTAAGTAAGGGACTTGTGCTGGGTGGGGCTGCGCAGCAGCTTACGGAAGATTATTCATTCGCTTTTTTCACTACCGATGCGTACGAAGTAGACAGCACTCCGAGCGCCCGATTTGATTATAAATATAAGGATTTCCAAAGCTTTGCACCAAGTGAAAAATTGTCATTTAGTTTATATGCACGCGGTAAGGGAATGCCTAAGAATGTCGTATTAAAGATTTATAAATTTGCGAATACAGAAGATGTGCTCAATAGAAGCGTGCGCAACGCGCTTGTGCCTGATTGGGTGTGTGAAAACTGTTCTACAAACCGCGTAAATATTTCAGGAATGCGCGAATTCTACACACAGACAATTGAAGAAATACAATCTGAGGGATATAAACTTAGTTTCCCAGAAATTAAAGACACGGGCGTATATGTGGCTCAGCTATCTGGAAATGGCGAGACATACGATGATTTAATTTTCCAGGTTTCTCAGCTACGTGGATTTGTTTTGGGAAGTGTAACAGAGAGTATTTTATGGATTCAAAATCAGACTGCGCGCACCCCCTCAAAAGGCTCAAAAATTACCTTTGTAAATAGCGACAAATCGTTGACGACGAATGATGAAGGAATTGGTCGCTTCAAGACTCCTGCATGTGATGAAACCCAAAAAACGGATGTGGCAATTATTACGGCGGCGAGCCAGTCGTTGCTTCTTCCTATGCCGCGCAACTGTGTTCAGGGAACTGCTACGAATTCCGAGTTCGGTTATTCCGGAACGCGATCTGACTATTGGTTTACTCTTTCTACAGATCGTTCGCTCTATTTGCCCGATGATACGGTAAATATCTGGGGTGTTGCACAGCGCCGTGCAGGACATAGTGGTGAAGATTTAACCATCGAACTCAAGAGCTACAATAATGATAAGCCTGTTGCAAAAACGACGGTTCGTTCAAACGACATCGGAACATTTGAAGGCGTATTGCAGCTTAAATACCTTTCTCCTAGCAGCTACACGATGTATGTGAAGACGGAAAAAGGTGAGCTCGTGGGAACACACACGATACAGGTGGCAACCTTCCAGAAGCCAACATATCGCTTTACCATAACGCCTGATAAGAAAGTGGTCTGGAATGGCGATACTGCAACGATGAGTATTGATGCATCATTTTTTGATGGAACGCCGATCCCCAATCTGGGCATAGATGTAAGCACGTTTACAACATTTAAAGATTTCCCACGAAAGCTTACGACTGATGAAAAAGGTCATGCAACGTTTACATTTGATACGAAAAAAATGCCTAAGAATGAAACTAAGTATCATTACTTAACTACATGGAGCTCATTTACCTTTACTCCTGAAAATGCCGAATATGGTGATATTTCAGAAACAGTGGGAATCACGATCCTAAATAGCGATTACAATTTAGATCTTCAACGTGACGGTAAGATAATTAAAGGAATTGTGAACGCGGTTGATATTACTAAATACGACAGTAATCAGAGTTACCTCACCGATCCAATCTCAGGATTGAAAGTAACCGTTATGGTGTACAAAGAAGTGGAAGAAAAGACGACCTATCAGGAATACGATGATATTTTAAAGCAAAATGTTGAGAGAACTAAAAGCTCACAGCATGAAGTATTTGTTACAAATCTGACAGCAGACACGGATAAAAAGGGTCAATTTTCACTTAACTATGCGTATGATCCAGATACGGTGTATCGCTTTGTTGCCTTTGCCTATGACAAAAAAGGCCGCGAAACGCAAAGTTCGTTATATTACTATCCAACCTCAGGTTCAAACGAAGACAGCAGCTATTCTTACTACTCGATTCAGGATGTGAAGGCTTTGGAAAAGTCGGGAAATGCGCCCAAATATAAGGAAGGTGAAAAAGTTGAGCTCGTTATGCAGCGCAACGCTAAATCTATTACGGAAAAGAAAGGACAATTCTTATTTTATACGATGCAGGCAGGACTCATGGACTTTGCTTTTTCAGACACGTCCCGTTATTCATTTACCTTCGAGAAAAAACACATTCCTAATGTGAATGTTGGTGCGGTGTGGTTTGATGGAACGTACTTTAAATTCTCATCGTATGAATCGCTCATACAGTTTGATCAAGATGAGCATAAAATTGATGTGAATATTTCAACCGACAATAAAACCTACAAGCCGGGTCAAAAAGTAAAAGTAGAAGTTCAGACAAAAACGACTGACGGTGATGCCATCTCTGCAGATGTAAATATAAAAGCAGTTGATGAGGCCATGTACGCAATTCAAGAGTCATATTTCAATCCTGAAGATCCGCTCACCGAGCTCTATCAAACCCTTTATAGCGGAGTAACGTTGATTTCTTCTACCTCACCAGATCCTACCGATACCAGTGATGGAGGGAAAGGAGGAGGCGGCGATGGCGATGGAATTACCAGGAATTTATTTAAAATCACCCCGCTTTTTAAGACCGTACATACTGATGGCAATGGAAAAGCGACCGTTGAATTTGATATGCCACATGACATCACCGCATATCGCGTTACGGCACAGGCAGTTTCTAAAGATCTCTATGCAGGCATGGGACGTGTGACGCTTCCCGTTACTAAGAATTTCTTCGCCGATGTGACTATGAATGCGGCTTATAGCACCCAGGATAAACCGCAGATTCGTTTGCGTGGATTTGGTGATCAGCTGAAACAAGATCAAGAAGTGAAGTTTGAGATTTCAGCAGCGACACTCGGAATTGATAAGCAAAGTATGTCATCAAAAGGCTCAAATCCTCTATGGATTGCGCTTCCGTCACTACCCTTGGGAACACATACGATAAAGGTAACTGCACAGGCAGGTGATTTAAAAGATGTCATTGAGAAGCAGGTAACGATTGTCGATGCGTTTGCAAAAGTTCCTGCTACGAAAGTGTATGACGCAACTACCGGCATGTCATTTACAGATATTCCTGAGGCAGCTAAACGTATTCAGTTAACGTTCTCACTTCAGCCCTACGCAACATTCGCACAGATGTTGTATCGATTATCAAATACTTCGTATGGTCGTTTAGATTTACAAGTTGCTGCAACGCGCGCACAACAAATTATGGCAGAAGATCCTTCAAAAGTTACTCAAGATCCGCTTTTAATGTATCAAGCACCTAATGGAGGATTACGTCTCTTCCTCTATGGTGATGCAGATCTTAGTGTCGGATTTAAGGCTGCAG
>JAGOUV010000001.1:222379-224732 GCA_018061065.1 Candidatus Altimarinota bacterium
CAAATTATGGCAGAAGATCCTTCAAAAGTTACTCAAGATCCGCTTTTAATGTATCAAGCACCTAATGGAGGATTACGTCTCTTCCTCTATGGTGATGCAGATCTTAGTGTCGGATTTAAGGCTGCAGGATTGGTAAAAGAACGTATTGATGCGAGCCGTCTTGAGCAGTATTTTGATGGGATTATCTCTGGTGCAAAATCAAATCTGGATGAAATTACGATGGCGCTCGCGGGAAAAGCGGCACTCAAACTTCCAGTGCTGAATGACCTCGTATTGTTCCAGCAATATCAGCAGAAAAATCTTTCTACGGAAGGTAAGTTGGTGCTCGCATTTGGATTCGCACAGTTAGGTGACAGTGCACGCGCACGTACATTACTTGATGAAGTGATTGCGAAATTTACTCAAAAAGAAGGCCAGGCAATTTTCCTCAATATCTCAAAAGACATGGAGAGCAATAAACAGCTTACGGGCTTAGCTGCTGCTACGGCAGCGTTGATTGATCACGAGTCAGCGCTTGCACTTCTAAAGGCAACACAGCAATTTGTACCTACGACTAATACAAATGCCATTGAGCAGATCATTGCAATTGATGCATTCCTCAAGCGTGGTGCACCGGTTCAGAAAGGTTCATTGAAATATGATATTGCGGGAGATGGTGATTCAGTTTCAATCGAACGTGCGGAGACGATTACTATTAGTGTCTCACCCGATGAGTTGAAAAATCTTCATGTTACTTCTGTCGAAGGTCCAATGGCAATTGCAGCAACATACGATATTGCCCTTTCACAAGCCCCTGAATCAAATACGTCAACGCTCAGTATCTCTCGCGTCTATGAACAAAATGGTAAAGAAGCGAAGGTATTGCAAGAGGGAAGTATAGTGAAAGTTATTTTGCTGCCGCGCATACAGGAAAAGTTAAAAGGCGGTATTGATATTATTGATACATTGCCTGCTGGTTTGCTTCCGGTAACAACACTTTCATATAATCCGTATGACTACGGCAGCAAAGCGATACCGCTCTATTATCCAACACGCATTGATGGTCAGCGCGTGGTAATTCATGTTAATGACTATGGATATCGTAGCATCTCGTACTTGGCTCGAGTTGTTTCCAAAGGTACGTATGTAGTTGAGCCAGTTGTCATTCAATCATCCGCTGATCCAACACGTCGAAGTATCTCAACGTTTGGAACGATCGAGATTAAATAAGTAATCAACTAGTTACAGCGCCAAGAAGCGTTGTACATCGAAGGGCATCACGGTCACGTCGTAATGGCGTGACCAGATGTCCATTTCGGAATCCTGATCGAGCTCAAATTCCTGTCCATAAAATACGTTCGTCTTCATAAACTCGTATTTTTGCTTAAGCATTTCGCTGCTTTGAATAAGCGTACGGAACTCATGTCCGTGCAAACGATAAAATGCATACGTCTCGGCAAAATCTTCAAAAGGATCACTCATAGCGTAGCCAGAAACGAAGTCCAATTCAGAAGCTGGATCTTTCATTTTTTCAGAGCTGTCCCATGCAATTTTATAAAATTGAAGACTGGGATCGTCAACTGTTACCAATTTAGAAAAATCATAGAATCCCGTATCGATGTCGTTATTAAAACCAACGAGCGTGCTTGAATCAACAATATGTCCCATTTCATGAGTCAGCACTGAGGCGAGTTCTCCACGCGTTACATTTAAACAACGCAAAACGATCGATCCATTTCCACCCAATCCACGGCGACCATCATTGGTATAAAAAAGGGTTAGCTCTTTTAATTGATTGCGGTGATTTGCGGGAAGTTGTGCGAGTGTTTCGTAGACTACGGCGCGACAGCGGCGAGAAGCCTCTTCCGTAGGTTTGCTGTCTGGACGGTGATCGGTGCCGGGCTTGAGACGTACGGGTAAACTCGCTAAAAGGTTGCTGTAGTTTTCTTCTTTGTCTTCTGCAGGAGTTGAGCTTGAGCTGCGGGCATTAGTTTTTTCTGTGCCTACTACTGAAGTCGTAGAGGTTGTTGTAGCCGCATTATTATAAACGACCTGATGTGTTGTTTTTTCTTGTGCAGCAGAGACGTAGCCATTTAAAACTAAGGCAATAGTTGCCAGACCGATAAGAGTACTTTTTGCTGTTTGAGTAGTATTCATAAAGCAGACGAACTTAGCATTATTATGAATATATGTCAAGGCTCGGTCTGTTCTACGCTTACATTTAGGCAAAGGTAAAAGGCGCTGGAACGGGAGTTCGCAGCGCCTTTGGTTTAGAACCTGTTAGATGCCCTGTAGATGGCACTTTCAGGTTACGGGGCGCGTACTTGTGGGTCTGCGCCCGGCGTGTTGTGATCAAACGCGTGACCGTCCCGTA
>JAGOUV010000005.1:0-43021 GCA_018061065.1 Candidatus Altimarinota bacterium
CCCGTGTAGTTACTACTGCACCACGCCAGCATCCAGATCATCCAGAGACACTACTTCCTGCAGGTACCTTGTTGTCACTGGAGACCGTGGAAGCCCTTGAGCGAAGAAGCCGTGATGGAGAGGAAGTTTCTACTACTGCTCATGTATGGAGTATGAGAGGACAAGAAGGGATGCCTCACTTGAGAACAGCGGTTCCCGATGGTTCACTTATTAAAGATAGACGTGAGTTGGCTAATCTTCGATTCCCTGCCGCGAGATTTGGACGACCATTGAGCTTTGATCGTGCACAGCAATTACTTACGTCATTTAATTTTAGACCCGGGACAACGCCTGATGAAATGATCCAATTGTTTCAAGCCGCAATTAAGACGATTCAAACGTATCACCGTGATATAGAGAAGCGTCCTAGACATGGCAGCAGTGGACATTAGAGTTTGCCGGAGATATTAATTTGACCTGGATTGGTTTTTTGTTAGAATGAATTTTGCAATGATTATTTCGTCTCTCATTCTCGTCGCGATACTTATTATGCTCAAAGTCCTTGAGCTACGTACGCCTGCGCGGGAATATGTGAGAATCCAGAAATAAGCATTACGCTCTCGATCTCTCCCCTCCCGCTCAGGTATAGCGGGTATTTTTTTGTAACCTTTATTACTATGAATATTTCATTACAACGCACAGACAGTAATCATCGACGCGCATATATGGTCCTGAAGGGGGAACAGATAATTAGCACGACTAAGAAAGTTGAGTATGTATGTACATCATGCGGAACGATTGCCGATAATTTTAAAAAATTCTCAAGCACGAACGCTACAAAAGGTTGTAATTAATTTTTATTTTTCTACTCTATGAGTGATAAAGTTTATATCTTCGATACGACATTGCGCGATGGCGAGCAAGTGCCTGGTTGTCAGTTAAATACGTTAGAAAAACTTGAGGTGGCGCGGCTTTTGCAGGAACTGGGGGTGGATGTAATTGAGGCGGGATTTCCCATCTCAAGTCCCGGTGATTTTCAGTCGGTGCGAGAGATCTCTAAGGTCGTGAGTAAGCCAATAATATGTGCTCTGACGCGCGCGCGTGAGGGGGATATTGATGCAGCGGTGGATGCCTTGAAATTTGCAAAAAGGAAACGTATTCACACGGGCATAGGAGCCTCTGATATGCATATAAAATATAAATTTAATTCAACGCGAAAAGATATTTTGGAACAAGGCGTGCGTGCGGTGAAGTATGCGAAAAAATTTGTAGAGGATATTGAGTTTTATGGAGAAGATGCGGGACGTGCGGATAATGATTTTTTATGTCAGATGGTAGAGGCGGTGATTGCTGCGGGAGCGACCGTGGTGAATATTCCCGATACGACGGGATACTGTTTGCCTGCTGAGTTTGGCGCGAAAATTAAATATTTATTCGATAATGTCCCCAATATTAATAAGGCGATTATCTCTGTCCACTGCCATAATGACCTGGGTATGGCGACGGCGAATTCCATGGCGGGTGTCATGAATGGAGCGCGGCAGGTCGAGGTCACGATCAATGGTGTCGGCGAGCGTGCGGGGAATACTTCACTGGAGGAGATTGCGATGATTATAAAAACACATCAAAAAAATATCGGCGTTCACACAGACATTAATACGCGAAAAATTTATCCGGCGAGTCGTTTGGTGTCTCGACTAATGCGCATGCCCGTTCAATACAACAAGGCGATTGTGGGGAAAAATGCCTTTGCACATTCGTCGGGAATTCATCAGCATGGGGTACTGAAAAACCGCTTAAACTACGAGATTATTGACCCAAAGGATGTCGGTGTTCAGTCGGCAATTATTCTAACGGCGCGCAGTGGACGTGCGGCTCTTACGCATCGATTAGAGAAGTTGGGATTTGAAATAAAGAAGACTCAGATCGATTCTTTATATAAAGAATTTTTAGTTTTGGCGGACAAGAAAAAAGAGGTTAATGACGAAGATTTAAAAGTATTAATGGGGCAAAAAGTTGATAATAAAAAAGGAATTAAGTTGACGCTTTTGCAGGTAACATCGGGTTATCCACTTACGCCAATGGCGACGGTGAAGCTGCAGATAGATGGTGAGGAGCATGTTGCAACGGGTACGGGGAATGGGCCGGTGGATGCAGCGTTTCAGTGTGTTAACGCGATGGTAAAAAAGAAAGTACGTCTCGACGAATTTCTAGTACAGGCGATTACCGGCGGTACCGATGACATGGGGAAAGTGCATATTCAAATTACTTTTAAGGGACGCACCTACTATGGATTTGCGGCGGATACGGATACGATTGTGGCCTCTGTAAAGGCATATATTGATGCGCTTAATAAAATTGTATGAAAAAATATATCGCAGTATTAGCGGGTGATGGCATCGGACCTGAGGTGACTCAGCAGGCGGTGAATGTGTTGAGAAAAATCGCGCAACAGTTTAATCATGAGTTTATTTTTAAAGATGCACTTGTTGGTGCGGCAGCGATTGATGCGACGGGGAATCCACTCCCGGATGAAACATTAGAGTTATGTAAGAAGAGCGATGCGATTTTATTTGGCGCGATTGGAGATCCGCGCTTTGATAATCCGTCTGTGGCCGTGCGGCCGGAACAGGGCTTACTTAAGCTCCGAAAAGCTCTTGAGCTGTATGCGAATGTACGGCCTATCATGACTTTTACTTCGCTTGCAGCGCAGTCGCCGTTGAAGGAAGAAGTTGTGCGTGATGTGGATTTTGTGGTGATTCGTGAATTGACTGCGGGAATATATTTTGGACAACCGCGCGTGAAAGCTGCGGATGGCTCACATGCGATCGACACGTGTACGTATACGCGTGAGGAGATTGAGCGCGTTGCTGAATTTGCCTTTGAGCTTGCGGCAAAACGTCGTAACAAAGTTACGCTTGTGGATAAGGCAAATGTACTTGCTACGTCGCAGTTATGGCGAGAAGTGGTTACTGATTTTGCAAAAAAATATCCAGAAATCATTTTGGATTTTTTATATGTCGATAATGCGGCGATGCAAATTATTCGTAATCCGCGACAGTTTGATGTCATGCTTACAGAGAATTTATTTGGAGATATTTTGACTGATGAGGCGTCGGTGATCACGGGATCCTTGGGAATGTTGCCGTCGGCTTCGATCGGAACAAGGCAGGGTTTTGGCTTGTATGAGCCTATTCATGGGTCATATCCGCAAGCGGCCGGGAAAGATATTGCTAATCCGGTTGGTGCAATTTTATCTGCAGCATTATTGTTGCGCTATTCATTTGGACTTGAAAAAGAAGCATCTGCGATTGAAGATGCGGTAAAGAAAGTGATTGAGGCTGGTCATGGGACAGTTGATATTGCACCGCATCATCCTCTCTCTACCATTGAGCTGTCCCGACGTATTATTGAACAATTATAATGAAAACTCTTTTTGAAAAACTTTGGAATAATCATGTGGTAAAACATCTTCCTGATGGCCGTGATTTGCTCTATATAGACAGACATTTAGTACATGAAGTGACGAGCCCCCAGGCATTTGAGGGACTTAGAATTGCGGGGAGAAAAGTACGCAGAACCGATCTTACTCTTGCTACGATGGATCACAATGTGCCCACTGATTCGAGAACGAATATTCTGGATCCAATTTCGCGCGAACAAATTGAAACGCTAAAGAAAAATTGCGAAGAGTTTGGCGTGACGCTCTACGGACTGGAGAGTGAGCGTCAGGGAATTGTGCATATTATAGGGCCTGAACTTGGCTTTACGCTGCCGGGAACGACCATTGTCTGTGGTGACTCACATACGGCGACGCATGGTGCATTTGGAACACTGGCATTTGGCATTGGTACGTCGGAGGTGGAGCATGTGTTGGCTACGCAGACGCTTTCCCAGAAAAAACCAAAGACGTTTAAAGTTTTGTATACAGGGAAATTACAGCCACAGGTGACTGCCAAGGACATGATTTTAAAACTCATTGGAGTCATCGGGCCTGCGGGTGGAACGGGCTATGTTTTTGAGTACATGGGTGAGGCGGTGCGGGCGCTCTCTATGGAGGCACGCATGACGATGTGTAACATGAGTATAGAGGCGGGTGCGCGTGCGGGCATGATCGCGCCTGATGAGGTGACATACGAATATATCGCAAATGGGAATCGACCTTTTGCGCCAACGGGCGAAGCTCTTAAGAAAGCCATTTCCCAATGGAAATTACTGCCCACGGATGAGGGGGCAGTCTTTGATCGCGAGGTAATAATTGATGCGAATGAGTTGGCACCTCAGGTTACGTGGGGCACGAGTCCGGGAATGGTGGTGGATGTGACCGGCGTGGTACCGGGGCTCGATGAGGCTCCGGGTTTTGCACGCGATGATGTGCAACGTGCGCTGACGTATATGGATCTCACGCCGGGAACAAAAATGACGGATATAAAAATCGATATGGTGTTTATTGGAAGTTGTACCAATGCACGGATAGAAGATTTGCGTGCCGCGGCAGAACTATTTAAAGGAAAAAAAGTTGCAAAGGGCGTACGCGCAATGGTGGTTCCTGGCTCCGTTGCGGTAAAAGCACAGGCGGAAAAAGAAGGTCTGCACGAGATTTTTCAGGCGGCGGGTTGCGAATGGCGTTTTGCGGGATGTAGTATGTGTCTGGGTATGAATCCTGATATTCTACAGCCGGGACAGCGGTGCGCCTCTACCTCTAATCGTAATTTTGAGGGCCGTCAGGGCAAGGGTGGACGTACGCATTTAGTGAGTCCACAAATGGCGGCAGCGGCGGCAATCGCCGGACACTTTGTAGATATAAGGAAATTGTAATTATGAAATCTTTTACTACACATACGGGTATCATCGCAGTTCTCGATCGCTCCAATATCGACACTGACCAAATTATTCCCAAGCAATTTTTGAAATCGATCAAGCGCACTGGATTTGGACCGAGTCTATTTTTTGACTCACGGTATAACGCCGATGGCTCCCTTAACCCGGATTTTGATTTGAATAAGCCTCAATATAGGGGCGCGAGTATTTTAGTAACCGGTGCAAATTTTGGCTGTGGCTCAAGCCGTGAACATGCGGTGTGGGCGGTGCAACAATACGGTTTTAGCGTCGTTATAGCTCCCAGTTTTGCCGATATTTTTAAAAACAACAGCACAAAAAATGGCCTCTTACTCATTGAGCTTCCCGAAGCAACAGTTAACGAAATTATGTCTTGTATGGCTGGATTTTCTGATGCTATGGAGGCTGCGGTAGATTTGCCAAATCAGGTTATTACCTTTGCCTGCTCACCTCCCCGCATTTTTCCTTTTTTCATCGATCCCGCTACCAAAGACTTTTTAATAAAAGGCCTGGACGAGATCGGCCAGACCTTTTTGAATGAACGTGAGATTGAAGCCTATGAGCGTCGTGCGATAAATTTCTAAGCAACGCTTTCTTTTGCGCCGAGCGCCGCTACACTTTCCATGCGTGCACGCATCGTTGCCAGGTATCCATCTGCGGGGAACATACCCTGCACGTCTTTGCGTTTTCCAAGCGCCCCCGGTTCGAGCGCAGGTGCAATATCAAAATGCACAAAAGGAGTTTTCTCTATTCCTGCGGCAGCCCTAATATATGCTGCTCCGGCCATCGCACCACGCGCTGCTGCACCACCCAGGTTTGCATTTCCCCTGCCGATATTTCCAAGATCAGCCTGTCCCGCAGTATCGGTAATTGCCTTGGTGTCAGTTGGTTCTAAACGTTCGAATTGGATTTGATCACCCAATTGTCGTGCCACATCTTCCATGGCGCGTCCTCTACTGCGGCTGTCAGTAATGACGAGTGAATTATGACTTGAAACGAGAATTGCATGTCCCGTGAGTGTTGCAAAACTACTCACCTCAGAGATCTCTGCACCTTCTGCGGCAAGCATTCTTAAGTTCGCTCCAATAACGTCACCAAGTGCCTGTCTGCCCTCTGCATCTGTGTTCATTTCACGCGTTGTTTTTCCGCTTGCATGGGTCATTATATCTTCCATATTACGTGCAGCACCGTCATTAGTATTCGAGACGACAGCAAACGTGAAATCAATATTTCCATCGATTGGTTGTTCAGCCAAGAGCGCCATTTGTCCCGCTACGCTCGCACCACCCATCATGTCACCCTGCATACCTTCCGCTGCTTTTCCTTTTGCACATTTGCCGCCGTCATCAAAGACGAGTGTCTTTCCCGCAACAATCTGGACGGGTTTTCCCTTGGCCGACTCTGGGCGATATTTTGCGCGTACCATGAATGGTCCATTCTCATTTACTGAGCCCTGGTGTACCGCCTTAAGGACATTGAGTCCCTGAGCATCAAGCGATCCATTAACGGTAATGCCTTCTGTGTGGGGTCCATAAATTTCAAGTTCAAGTGGTACGCCAGATGTTTTTAAGACCTCAACCATTTTATTAATAGTCCGTACAAAAACCTCACTCGTCATAAGATTATGAGGTGCTTCCGTTAAGAATTTTACCAGTGACTGAACACGGGAAATGCCATCCCCTGCTTCAAAAGGTTTTGCCATTTTTTCTGCACCAGCATCAGCTTCTAGTACATCACTATACAGATAAACATTTTTCAACGCTTTGCGTGTAGTGCGGGTAATGGCATCAGGAGATGCCTCTGCCCCCTCGGCTGCCTTTTCTGCAGATTTGCCATCGGTAAATTGTTCAGATGCTTCGGATCGGTAGTGTCCCGCTTCATACCCCACATTTCCCAGTCCCATACCTACTGCACGCATAGCATGAGGTAGTGTCTCTGATTGTGAAATTGATGAATCAACATAAATTGCCAACCCATCATTGGTACCTGCCTGCTCGTTTTTTACATTTTCGCCGACTACGTCCTTAAGCTGAGTTCCAACCGCATCTCTCCATGCCATTGGTAGATAAAATCCATTATCGTCATCGGGACTTCCCTTTGTAGGACCTCCTGCAACCACATGCACCATCTCAATAGTTCCCAGTCCCTGCACCGCAACAGTCGTTGAACCTGAGCGCAATTCCTTTGAGCCCGGTTTTTTGCCTTCTTTAAATAACGCCGCCGCTTGGTGGCTAAGTGCCGGTCCCAATGCGGGATGATTCAAAATTTCCTCAGGTTTTTCAGGGTTAACAAAAACGACCATCTGTTTAGGGCCGTTTATTCCTTGCAAGCCGTCAGCTCTCGCATCGAGTTTTTGAAACTGTGGTTTACTTGCCGCCGGTAGGCGTGAGCCAATGTCGATAACTTCACTGGGCGTAATCATCTTATAAACCAACCGATGGGGAGTGAACATAATGATGAAAAATTAATGAATTTTCACTAAAAGACTTCACTTTATCATTGGCTTAGTTTCTCCTGCAATAGCTCTCCGCTTATTCCCGCTTGCCCTTATGTAAGCCCCCTTTTATACTGACCATACTATGTTTTGGGTAGATGAGCTCGTGGCGCAGATAGAAGCTGCGTATCCGGGTAAGAAAAAATTCATTGTGCGTGACGAAAAAACAGCTTCAGGACGCGTGCATGTAGGTTCGTTGCGTGGCGTGGTGATCCATGGAGTGGTGGCTCAAGCACTGGCAGAAAAAGGCTATGACGTTGAGTATTTTTATGAGATCAACGACGCCGATCCCATGGATGGCATGCCGGTATATTTGGATAAAAAAGTTTTTGACCAGCACATGGGAAAGCCGCTCAAGGACGTCCCTACCCCCGACGAGAAAACGGCTCCGGGTTTAGGTATTAAACCCGCTGAAAATTTTGCACGATACTTTGGTAATGAATTTGTAGATGTAATTAATTCAATTGGATTTAAGCCAACAATTTATTTAGGAAGTGATTATTACGCTGAGGGAAAATACGATCATTGGATCGATGTTGCGCTTGAGAATCCGGATGAAATTCGTCGTATATATAAGGAAGTTTCCGGCTCTGAAAAAGACGAGGAGTGGAACCCGGTGCAGGTTGTTTGCGAGAACTGCGGACGCGTGGGAACAACAACGGTGATTGGCTCAGAAGGACCTATGGGAGCCAAAATAGTGGAGTATCGCTGTGAGCCAAACAAAGTGAAATGGGCGGTGGGATGCGGGCACACGGGCAAGGTCGCGCCATATAAGGGGCGCGGAAAGTTGCCGTGGAAAGTAGAGTGGGCTGCCAAGTGGCAGATTTTTCCGGTGGATATTGAAGGTGCAGGAAAAGATCACTCAGTGGTGGGCGGTTCACGAGATGTTGCGGCACGAATTGCAAAAGAAGTTTTCAAGGGTGTTGTGCCTTTTAATATTCCCTACGAATTTTTGAATTTTGGTGGTGCAAAGATGAGTGCAAGTAAAGGCATTGGAGCCAGCTCGCGTGAAGTGGCAGACAGCATTACGCCCGAGTTGTTGCGCTTTCTTATGGTGCGCACGCGTTATCCACAGGCGATTGATTTTGATACGGGTAGTGATGCAATTCCGCGTTTGTTTGATGCTCATGATGAGGCAGCGGCAGCTTATTTTGGGCATAGTGATAAGGAAAATGCCGAAGATCTCAAGCGTGTATATCATTTTTCACAATTGGATTCTTCTGAAATTGGCGAGGTGTTTTTCCCCCGCTTCTCGCGTGTTGCTTTTACGGTGCAGATTCCAAGTCTCGATTTCAAGACGGAGATGGAAAAGTTAAAAGGTGCCCCGCTCACTCCAGCAGATATTACCGAGGCTGAGTTGCGTAGAGATTATGCGCGTGTATGGCTGCAGCGGTACGCTCCGGACAGCGCAAAATTTACCGTGCAAAAAGAACTGCCTCCATTGGCTCGTGAATTAAGTGAAGATCAAAAACATTTCCTGAAGGCCGTTGCTGATTTGATGTTATCTCGCACGGAATGGCTTGGTGAAGAGCTCCACACCTCTATTCACGAGGTGCGTAAATCCTCTCCCCTGGAAGCCCGCGATGCATTTAAGGCAATTTATATCGCATTACTTGGAAAAGATTCTGGTCCACAGGCAGGTTGGTTTTTGGATGCACTTGACCGTGAATTTGTGACGCAGCGTTTTTATGAAATCGCAAAACTTCCTAAATTTGAAAAACCCGAAATCGCCGATTTGGTTTCGCCAGAAATTGTTATTAAAAAAGAAGTTCGCGTGCGTTTTCCTGGAGTGAAAGTCGGATTTGCCCTATTGCGTGGCGTGCATATCGGGAATTTAGGAGATAATTTTGAGTCAATTGCTGCGCCGTATTGGCAAGGTTTGGATTTTGAAAATTTGAAGAAAAAATCACCGCGCTTAGAATCATTCCGTGAGATGTATCGTGGGTTCGGAGTGAAGCCGTCGAATAATAAACCGAGTCCCGTAGCTTTGATTTCACGCCTTGCAAACGGGAAAAAACTGACCCCCATTAATTCCGCAGTTGATATGGGAAATATAATTTCTGTAAAACATCAGTTGGCTGTCGGACTTTTTGATTTAGATAAAATGACGCTGCCGATTGTTTTGGATTTTGCAAAAGGTGGTGAGATGTATAAAGGAATGGGCACTGATAGATTTGTTCCCCTTATGGCGGATGAGCTTTGTTATTTTGATTCGAGCACACCCACACCTATAGTTACCGTGCGCGATTTTAACTATCAGTATTCTGAGATAACAAAAATCACTCCGGATACAAAAAATATAGTGGTGAATATTGATGGCAACGATGGGTGCACGCTAGCAGATGTAGAAAAAATGATGAGCGAACTTATTGAGCTATTACAAAAGCACTGCGGTGGCACACCTGACAGCACACCTGTTTTTCTTGATGCGCGGCCATAATAAGTGTATTACACGACTATGAATACTCGAGTTTATAGTGTCTTACCGCTTTTTTTAAGTTTATTTCTCAGTGCCTGTACGCCTGGCCAACCGGGAGAATCAGCAGCACCTATTTCTCAGACTCCCCCCGTCTCAAATACTATACAATTTCAAATTTTTGCCTCTGCTCCGCTTATCGAGAATATTACTGCTTTTGGTAATGAAATTCTTTATGTCATGAGCGAAATTGATAGCACTTCACCGGCGGTTTATAGAGATTATACGAAGACATCGATTTCTTTTGATGAAGTTACGCGGCTGCGCGCTATGAATGAGCATTATCTTGTGGTCGGACGCAAAGGTGGAAAATGGTATGTCGCACATGGCACAAAAACATCGGATAAAATTGATCAATATGGTCCGTATGAATTAGAGCCGGAAATTCCTAACTGCAATCCTGAAAGTGGTTTTGTATTTTGGAAAATTTACCAGCCTAAACTAAAGCCACTATCGCCTGGGGAAGAGTATCTACCTGATACAGGAAAGCCCGAGCCTACTCAGGAATATGTTGTCGTTGATGGCATCAAGAAATTGCCTTATAGCCAGGAGGTTTATAATAAGTACAGTATCTGTCCTAACGAACGAAATTATATATATTCACAGGCGTACGTTAACGGAGCTCTTGCAACAAAGATGAATAATAAAGAACTCTTGGTTAACAGTGATTGGGGCTGGAATATTACCTATGATGGCAAGACAATTTCCGATAGTGAGCCAGGTATTTTTGAATCACTTGAATATTTCATTTCAGTAAACGGTAAATTGGCTTTTGTGACAAATCAAAATGGCCAAAATCGGCTTCTGATCGAGCCCTAAGGTATTCAACAATAATCATTCCGGCTCCTCCGCATCCGCATACTCAGCCACAACTGGCTCCGTAGCAACTGCAACCTGGGTTGCCGTCTGAGTTGCCAAGTCCGCCAGCATTGGTTGTCCGTAGAACAACTTCAGGCGTTCTTTGCGTGCCTCGGTCATACTATATCCATCACTCAATCCCGCTTCTCTATTATACGGCGCAATAATTATTGCCTCATCAAAGGCGCTGCTAAGAGCGAGCGATACTTCAGATTTTATGCGTAGTGGATTGCCCGGACGCTTCACCCAAAATCTCACCGTCACATTCATACCGAACTCGTCGAATTTTCCAAATACAATTGAATACTTAGGTGTCTGCAAAATTTCAGGATGATTTTTTAGAATACGATCGAAGATCATCATTGCCTTAGTGCTGTCAGTTCCGTAACCCAGGAGCATATCAATGCTCAAACGCGTCTCGGGCATGCGAGAAAAATTGGTGATCGGCTGTGTTAGTAAATCGCTATTTTGAATCGTCACTTCTTTGTGATCGAAGGTTTGCAATGTCACTGATTGAAATTCAATTTTTTCTACGCGGCCAGTGTAATTGCGAATTTTAATAACATCGTGAATCTCAAAAGGTGCCTTAAATAAAATCAAAAGGCCTGCCACGTAATTTTTAATAACATCGCGCACACCAAAACTCATACCCAGCGTAATCACACCGACAATAAGCGTAATATCCAGCCCCACTACTTTTAGCGCGAGCGTAACAGTTACTACAATAATAAAACCAGAAGTTATTTTTTCCAGTAAATTCAATCCAGTGCGTTGGCGCTCATGCGTAGTCTCGATTTTCTGAAAATGTCGTTTTGCGATTCGAACAACAATCAATCCCACCACAATAATCACCGCCGCCTCTAAGACGTCGATAAATTTCAGAACTACTGCGACTGCAATTTCTGAATAATTAATACTTGCTCGATCTGCCAGCCCACTTGTTAATTCGTCTACAGCTGCCATATTTTTTTGTTTTTAAATCTGTTTATTATACCTGAAAATCGCCCTCCCAGCGACTCGCGTGCATTGCGTAATATATGGAATATTATATATATCTGGTATGTGTGACTATTCCTATGGTCTGCTAACTCCTATATAATTGGCTCATGGAAACAGCCCCAACAACGACAGAAGTTCCTGAAGCAAAGATTCGCCTCTATCCGGCGAGTGAGTATATGTTTTTGGGATTATTATTTAGTTTGATCCCCGTGTATGTAATGAGTTTTGCAAATAGCAAAGTTTTACCAAGCGGTGCCATGATTCGCAGTGCCTTGAAAAAAAGTTTGGCGGCTTTTGTCATCTTCATGATGATAGCTCTTGCGGTTGATGTTTGGGCGGCAAATAAAATTGTTACTGCTGCGCAAGGGGCCTTAGCAAATAATACTCACTTGTTATTGCAGACCATGATCAGTCCCGATCGTACCGCCAGTATAATTAAGGATGTTATTCCTGAGGAATATAAAACGGCCATTACCATTGCTCAAAATTTCAATTATCTTATTTTTGGCGGCAACATATTATTGTTGATTATTACCACGCGCTTTCTCAGTAAATATGAAATTCCGGAAGTTAAGGCCATTAAAGAAAAAGGGCTTATGCAAACGCGGCCTTTATTGGTGCCTGTCATGGCGGGTTTAGCCTTTGTAGCCTTTATAATTTGGGGATGGCCTATTTTAGTAGAATATATTCTTAGAGTAACGATTTGATAATGAAAAAAAATGAAGTTATCGCTGTGGTTGATTTTGGAAGCCAGTATGCGCATCTAATCGCGAATCGTATACGTCGTCTGCATGTCTATGCGGAGATCGTTTTGCCGGAAACTCCACTCGAGGATTTTAAAAAATATAAGGCGATAATTCTGTCCGGTGGACCACAGTCAGTGTACGAAAAAAATGCGCCCACCATCGATCCGGGAATTTTTACTTTAGGTGTTCCCATCTTGGGAATCTGTTATGGCTCACAATTAGTTGCCTACTTGATGGGAGGAAAAGTGGAGCCAGGAAAGTCTAAGGAATACGGCATGGCCAGTTTGAATATTGAAAAATCAGTGGGAATTTTTAAGGGCGTTTCAAAAAAATCACAAGTATGGATGTCACACGGAGATACCGTCACACAGCTGCCAAAAGATTTTGAGATGATTGCGCAGACGAGCGACTGTCCGTATGCCGCGTTCGCCGATCTCAAGAGAAAAATTTACACCACGCAATTTCATTTAGAAGTAAAACACACGCATGAAGGGATGAAAATTCTCGATGCATTTTTGAAACTCACCGGAGTAAAACGCGAATGGGGGATGAAACAGTTTTTGTCTCAAAAAATGGCTGAAATAAAGGAAAAAGTTGGTGATCGCAATGTATTTTTATTGGCGAGTGGCGGCGTGGATTCAACCGTGGCGTACGTCATGCTTGCTAAGGCATTGGGAGCTGCACGCGTCTATGGATTATTTGTTGATACGGGATTACTCAGAAAAAATGAGGCAAAAAAAACAGCGACTCTTTTAAGAAAAGTGGGCATAAAAAATTTCCATGTATATAACGGGCAGAAAGAATTTTTGAGTGCACTTAAGGGCGTGGTGGATCCGGAAGAAAAACGCGCGATCATTGGAACGACGTTTCTAAAAGTACAGGCAAAAGCAGTGAAGCAAATGAAGCTTGATCCCGAGAAATGGGTACTTGGTCAGGGCACGATTTATCCTGATACTATTGAGAGTAAGGGCACCAAACATGCTGATAAGATTAAGACGCATCACAATCGCGTGCCGGAAATCATGCAGATGATTGAGGAAAATAAAGTGATTGAACCGCTTGCAGAGCTCTATAAAGACGAGGTACGCGAACTTGGTACGCAATTGGGTCTTCCAAACGAGATGGTGTGGAAGCATCCCTTCCCCGGTCCGGGTCTTGCGGTACGCATGCTTTGCTCAAACGGTAAGGCCGATCTTCCCGATAAGCATGCTGAGCATGAGCGCTTGATAGCAGAGTATTTGAAAAAAGAAGGATTAGAAAATGGCTGCATTGCGCCGATTCGCAGCGTCGGTGTGGGTGGAGACAATCGCTCATACAAGCATCCCCTCTTTATTTGGAATAAAAAAAATAAGGCCGTTTCATTTGCAAAACTTGAGCATATTTCCACGTACGTGACGAATCACTTCCCTATTGTAAATCGCGTATGTTTGTTGCTGGCTCCAGAAAAAATTACGAAGATTAAGGCTTTCAAAGCCGATCTTTCACCCAAGCGGATTGCGCTGACTCAGAAATTAGATGATATCGTCATGGGTTTTGTGGTGAAAAATAAGATCATGCGCGATGTATGGCAATTTCCTACCGTGCTCGTGCCGTTGCATATTAATAACGTAAAAAAAGACGCGGTAATTTTGCGTCCCATTTGTTCCGATGAAGCGATGACGGCACATTTTTATAAGATGAATCAGAAGTTGCTCGCCAAGTTAGTAAAACTTCTCAAGCCCCATGTCTCTGCGGTACTTTTTGACGTCACTAATAAGCCACCGGGTACAATTGAGTGGGAATAAGGATAGTGCTAGGATGGTGGTATGAAAAAACTATCTTTTTTGTCGATTGCGGTTATATCGCTGTTTCTTCTTGCTGCATGTACACAAACGTCTCCGACGCCGACACCATCAACTGACACTCCTGTTACTCCTGTCACGCCCGTTACTCCGCCCGTAGAACCCATAATTTCCCCCCTAGAAAAGCCATTTATTTACACGGAAAATATTAGGACAACAGACGCGAATAATCGCGGTTGGCCTACTGAACGCATTTGGGTGCGTTCAGAAACTACTGAGCCGAAGGTCCTCGTTGAGGAAATTGGAAAAGTTGGAGAGTATCCTAACTCATATGACCTTTCTCCTGATGGCAAGAAGTTGTATGTAAATTTGGAGAGCAAATTAGAGCAAATTGATATTGCTACAGGCGCACGCTCGACGCTCTTCACGCCTAAAAAACAGGTGAATAATCTAATTTTTTCATCTGATGGGAAGACGATGTTTATCTGGGATCAGATTTATGCCTCACCAAATGATTTTGGATTTTACCTTCATAAAATAGATCTTGGTACGGGAACCGCAACTACTCTAGCGAGCGGAGATACCGGCGGAAAATATATGTTTATTAGTGCTATCCGTGACGCAGATACGGTTATTTTACAGCAAGCACTTGGGGAAGCTTCTCGGGCATGGTTCCTAACGGTAAAGGATGGCAAAATCCATGAAATCCCAGGTGCTTCAGGGGATCTTTATTTGTCTATTTCTTCTAATGGTCGGTATGTTGCGACGGTTGAAAAAACGATTCCAAATATTTGTAATGACTTCTCCGGTAGTGAGGCGAGTCTCTATATATTACGTGATAGTGTGACTGGCGAGAAAATTAGGACACTCGGAGAGATGGGCAAAGGCTTTTCACGATTGTCTTATGCTGCTGACGGCAGCGAGGTCATATATGCAACCGCACCTCCTTACGCGAACGTAAACGAATGTGAGACGCCGCGCACTACAAGCTATTACCGTGTGAAAACTACAAAGGACGCTCTTCCCGTAGCGATTACAGAAGCGCAGGCCGATACACTTCATCGTGAGTGGTACCCAAATAACTCGTTTGATATTAAGCGCACTGAAAATGCCTGGGAGGTATCACGCAATGGTAAGAAGCTTTTTGAGGTCCCTCTCAAGTACGATATTGTCCGCCTATAAACTGATTTTCTCGATTTTGGAGACGGCAACATGTGCAAATTCTTGCGCGAAGTTTTTGAATTTTTCAGTATCGTCAGTTGTCAAAAAAGTCTGCGTCCCCTTTTGTGTAAGTTGAGTTTCAATTTCCGGATGACGCTTCAAGTAATCAACTAAGCTCTCCGCCACAATCTCACCCGAGTGCATTACTTTGACCCGTTTGCCCATGATGCGACGAATGTCTTGAATCATAAGCGGATAGTGAGTGCAGCCTAGCAGTAACGTATCAATGTGATGAGCCTTTAGAGGTCGCAGATATTTTTTTAAAATCGAAAGAGCTTCCGGTTTTTTGTGCCACCCTTCTTCTATAAAGGGCACTAGCAGCGGACACGCCTGCGAAGTTGCAGTGATGCTCTCATTTAATTTTTTAAGCTCTATATCAAAGGTATGCGATGCAATTGTTCCCCGCGTTCCGATAATACCAATATGTTTTGAGCGCGTTATCTGCGTTGCTTTTTCTACCACCGGCCTCACTACTCCCAAAATTTTTCGATCTTTATAGGGAGATTTAGGATCGCGTAAGTATTTTTCCTGCAGCTCGCGCAGTGCCTGACTCGTCGCCGTAAAACACGCCACGACAATGAGTCGCGCGCCACGTTCAAATAAATACCGTACTGCTTGATCAGTATATTCAATAATCGTTTCTTTTGAACGATTTCCGTAGGGCGTTCGTGCATTATCACCCAAGTATAGATAATCATACTGCGGCAGCATGCGCACAATTTCTTTCATCACCGTAAGTCCGCCGTAACCAGAGTCGAAGATCCCAATCATGGCAGCAGTATACAGCAAAATCTCGGCAGTTTTGTCGAGATCGAGATGTTTTTCATAAATATTCTTTTGCATCCATCCCTCCCCGAGACCTATCCGGCGCCAAATAAAATAATTTGTATGACACCGGAGGTTTTAAATTCGAGGAGGGAGTGGAGAGAAAGGAGACCAACCCTTTCTAATCGCCAGATTTAAGCGATGAGCCTTGCTTTGGTTTTTGTTTGTTCTGCCGAACCGTAACGACAGCTTGTGGACGAACGCTGTAATGACATAAAGTCAAGGTACAGGTTCCAAGTTTGTTTTTGTTTAGGGGCGTGGACGGTCTGTTGTGATTCCACGCCAGTGCAAAGCAGAATGAAGGGCAAGAAATGCAGAATTAAATGTATTTTTGTTTTAATGAACTGATCTTGCCTTTCATTCCACCTTTCACGTTTTGGAGGCTGGTTGCGCCGAGTTGTAAATGACCAAATCACGTCATTGTATCTCATTTAGAAATTAGCGCAATATATTATTCTATGCATGTGTGTAATTTATTCTCTTATTCGAAATTATCAGGTTAGGTCGGTGCAAAAAAATCATTTTTATGCGACACTATAAGCACACAATTATGAAACGAGCGGGTGGAAAATTGATATATAAGCAGTCCGTGGTAAACGGAATTTTTATTGCGATTGGGTTGGCCATCGGTATTATTTTAATTTTGCAGATCCATTCCGGGCCCGTGACATTTGGTTCTTCTAACCAAGAACAGATCGCGTTGAGGCGTGAGTTATTTCAAGATTTTCGAGTCGATCAAGAACAATTAAGTAAAAAACTTGAGCAGTTCGATGAAAGACAGCAAGAACTTGAATCTCTTTTGGAGCAGCGCACTGCAAAAGAAACCCGCGACAAGCTTCAGCAACTTCGAGAGATAACAGGATTTTCAAATGTACAAGGAGTTGGAGTGGAGATCACTATGAATGATAATCCTACCGCTTCCCGTTTTGATTATTCTGCGCTCAATGAAAGTTTCGTACAGTCGGCTGATATACGTGATGCGGTGAATGCACTTTTTCTACAACAAGCGGGAGCAGTTTCTATTAACGGCCAACGAGTAACTCCCCTTACCCCCATTCGTTCGGCTTTTGATACTATTTTTATCGATAACATTCAGGTCGCAGGTCCCTATGTAATTAGTGCATTGGGGAATCAAGATGCGCTTGAGGGCGCACTCACCTATATACGTAAAAATGGGATTCGTGTTTTTGTTGACCGTAAAAGCCAAATTCAAATTCCCGCACGCAAACTTTCTATCGAGGTGCGCTATCTAACCACGACGCAAAAATGAAACGGAGCTTAATTTTAGTTACTTTCTTAATGGGAATTCTGCTCGCGCTTCAGGTGCGCTCGCTGCGTGCTGCTCAATTATTCTTACAGCGTACTGATCAACGCAGTGTGATTTCTGAAATTCGTGTTTTCCAAATCGCCAATCAAACATTGCGCAATCAAATTGATGAAAAAGAAAAACGAATAAATGATCTGCAGAAAGCAGTAGCGGGTACGGGAGTGGAAGATGAGATGGATCATCTTGCGCTGCTTTCGGGCATGGTTCCGGTGACGGGTCCGGGTATTGAAGTGACCATTAATCAATCGATCGAGGCATTTTGGATGACGGATATTATTGCCCAACTTGTGGGTACGGGTGCAGAGGCAGTAGCTTTTAATGATGCGCGTATTACTCAGCAAAATGCGGGTTTTCACGATGTTGCCGGCGGTATGTTGATGCGTGGTGATTTTGTTAAACCACCGTATCGCCTTGCCGCCATTGGTCCAAAAGAAGAAATGCGCAAAGCTATTGCACAGCCAGGAGGTATTATTGATCGTCTTGAAAAGGCACATCCTACGTTAAAAATCATCGTGACGGAGCGAGATGCGATTTTAATGAAGTAACTAGTTGAGCGCCAAATACCAAATCACTGGCTGTAATGCCAAGAGTGCGTAGGCAATAACGGCAAATATAATTTTATTCGTCTGTTCTTTTTGTAATGCGTCTTTGATTGATTCGAATTCGCGTTCTTTTTGAATAAAATCTTTTTTAAGAAGTTCAAGTGAGATGTGATCGTCACGGTGACCATGATCATTGACCTCACGAATTTCACGTACGGCAATTTGTTGAGGAGCGGTGTGCTGCGTTGTATTTTGAAGAGATACGATTTGAGACTCCAGCTGATTCATCCGGTACTGTGTATTCTCCAGTTTTTTCTGATAATCACGAATAATTACTTTTGCATCTTCATATAAATCTTTATAGAAATGCGACTCGTTCGTCTGAGCGTTGACTACCTCAGGCGTGCGTGTCACCGGACGATTAATAGTTGGTGTGACAGCGGGAGTAGCAATGTGTTGTGCCTGTGGGGCGCGCGTGTCTACTACCGTTACTGGAACTGCATTATCCCATGCAGAGAAATTATCCACTTGCTTGCGTTCAACCCAAATACGGCCATTCTTCTGAACGGCGGTGAGCTTGCCACTGCGGATATAACGATCTATCGTACGAATAGACACACGTAGAAGTTTGCTTGCCACCTTACGGTCTATATAGTTCGCTTGTTGTGAGGAGACTGTCGACATAGTGTCTGTACTATTTAAAAACTTCTTGAGGTCAAAGTCAATGCGCTTACGAAAAATCACCACTGAAGAGTTCCGTACGATCCGTCCTACGCCGCTATTGCTCAAGACATTATCACGTACGCCGTGTGTTGTACTTTTGGAAAATGTGAGAAGTGCACACAATGTTGGTTCTGTTTTTCGAACAGCCGATGGTATGCGTGCCGAAAAACTTTTATTAACGGGAATAACGCCGTGTCCGCCCAATCCGCATATCCAAAAAACTGCACTGGGTGCAACTGAGGTTGTGCCGTGGGAGTATGAAGAAAATTCGCTCGTGGCAGCCCAGAAAATGAAAGATGCCGGAATGCAGCTAGTCGCACTTGAGCTTACCCATGAGTCGGTTTTGTATACTCAACTGACCTATCGGTTCCCCGTTTGTGTGGTGATTGGAAACGAAGTGAGCGGTGTCTCTCCTGAAATGCTCGCCCTCTGTGATGCAGCAGTGAGTATTCCGATGCTCGGGCGTGCACACTCGCTTAATGTTGCCAGCGCTACAGCAATAATGTTATATGAGGTTCTGCGACACCACGAATGATTACTATAGATATCTACAATTTTACGCAGACGAAAATTATAACTAAGCAGTTTAGTGAGTTAGCTGAGCGTGCGCGAAAAATTCTCATTAAAGATAAACGCATTACATCAAAGAAAGATTTTCTGATTGAGGTGAGTTTTGTTGGCGATACAAAAATTACACAATTGAATAAGCAGCATCATAAAAAAAATCGTCCGACCGATGTGGTTTCGCTCAGTTATTTTGAGGCTGATCCCCGGGATCCGGATACATTTGCCGGTGAGATCTTCATCTCGGTCCCCTATGCGCGCCGTCAGGCGGCTCAGATAAAACAATCGCTTAATGAAGAGTTAAAGTTTCTTTTTGTGCACGGCCTGCTGCATGTTTTTGGCTATGATCACATGAAGGAAATTGAAGAAAAACACATGCTGGACTTGACGTACGCCGTATTAAAGAGAAAATAGGCTCTTATGCCACAGAAAATTGCAGATCGATTAGCAGCGGAGTTGCATGAGCACGATGCTGGATCCTTATCTGATGTTTATCATACCGTTAAGCTCTCATGTCGTGCGAGTGACGCTCGTGATGTCTTAGCACCACTTATAGATGAGGTGCTCGATACGGTTATGTGTAATGTCAATATTGTCATTCCTGAAGTAGAAGAAGAAGGTGCCGTACTGCCCCCTCATACACTTTCTCTACGAGACTTCGATGGTATTGATGAGCGATTAACACGAATTATTCAAGATCCTACTACTCAGCTGAGTTTACGGCGAGGAGACTTAGTTAAGTATGTACCCCATGATAGAGCACATGATGAAGGAGAGATTTTGCACGAATATTTGCTTAAAGAACTGCGAAATCTAGGCGAGGGGAAATTACTGCGATGTATAGATGGTGAGCTAGGTGGAGATGTATCACTCGATGATGAATCAGCGTTGCCAAAGCATATAAGAAGAATGCAAAAAATATTATCGGGATGTACGATACTTTCGCCCGAGATAATTAGAGCTTTGTTTGTTGCTAGTGAACGGCATCATTATTTGGCTCCCCTCTTTAATGAAACCAAAGGTTTACATGGTAGTCGTACTGATGAGGCAGTACGCGCAGGTCTGGAGTCTCTGCAGGTTGATGACACGGTTCTCGTTTTATCTAAAAGCGTTGCACGAGGCAAGCGCGGAAAACGAGGGAAGACAGAGCATCATTGTTATCCGGGAAAAGTTGTTTATAGCGGTGAGCATCCCGATGATAGGACACTCTACCAGGTTATATTGACTCCAGATGTTTTGCCGGAGGCGCGATCACTTGTAGATGGACACGCCCTGCACTTATACAAGGCCCCTCATAGGGCACTATCAGTGTCAGATCATGAGGGATTATGGCCTCCACATGACGAGTTGAGCGATAGTCGCTATTCTGCATTCAAGCTTGTCACGAGCCATTAGTGTGATAGAGTGCAGACATGAAAACCCCATTTTCTTTCCGACAGAATTGTTGTTGCGGACTTCTACAGAAGGGGTTTTGTTGTAGCCGCATCTAATTAATCATTGTTGCCAGGTTACGCGGGCCCCTTCAGATGAAGAGGTTCTTTTTTTATTCGTACTAATAACTTTTTTATGTCCCCTAAAAATATTTTACTTGGAGTTGTACACGCAGAACATAGCGATGGATTTTATAAAAATGCACGAGGGAATTTTGATCATGCAACTGCCGTTACTTTTAATACACAGAATGAAATCGCAGCTAAGCTGCAGTCGATGTTGGCAACGGTTGATGGTTTTCTTAGGGAAGAAAATGGAAGCGTATTTCTGGTACTCGATGAACCCGCTATGCTCCCCCTTGGTATGGATCGAGCTGCAGTAATAAAAATTGCACAACAAGTTAAAGAGAGAGTTCGGGGTCGCCTCACGGTAATAATCCCCGGTGATCCTCAGCCTGCAGACGATACACTGTAGCAGCTCTAAGCCTGCCGCTTTTGAAAGCGGCAGGCTGCTTAAATTTCTTTTGGTGGGCAGGGAAGGATTCGAACCTTCGAAGGCCGGAGCCGACAGATTTACAGTCTGTTGCGTTTGACCGCTTCGCTACCTACCCACGTGTAAGCTAACAATTCAGCCATCCATTTTTCGCATAAATCAAGGATTTTTGCAAGGAGCCTTTTGTCATTATAGTGTTATCTAGGCCTGTCGAGGTCATAAACCAGTACCCCCGGCGTTATTTGATCGACTAATTTTCGGTTCATAATCCATTTTCTCTCTGGCGTTTGCAGCAACGACGCACCAATAATAACCGTGCCCGTAGGTTGGGTTATCAGCTGATCGGTCGGTCGTCTTTGAATGCCGTAATAATCAAGCGCATCTTCACCATCCCAATAGTAAACAACATAGGGAAGTTCTTCTAAATCATGCGTATCAAGGTACGTTTTAATTCGTTTAATATCCTGTGCCCAATCTAAATTGGAGTCGGTACTTATTTTGTAACCCGCATACGGCCCGCCGGCAAGCTCGTTGAAATATGACAAATAAAAAGGATAGGCAAACATAAATTGAATCGCCACTACGCCCATGAGTCCCAGCCATATTTTTTTAAAACGCATTGATAATAAACTAAAGGCATATCCCCCCACTAAAAACATCGCAGGATATAATGGCATGATATGTCGCAGACCAATATTCGCCTTTGAAAACATTCCTACAATCAAAAACCATCCTGCACCTGCAGCAAGCATATGTGGCAGTGACGGCGTGTATTTTTTAGTTTTTTTTGCACGAATTAAGATCCAAATACTTGTTAGCAGTAAGCCAATAACTATCAGTGGTGTCTTTGTGAAAATCAAGACGAGGAAGTAATACCACCATCCGGTAATGCTCATTTCTCCAAGCAAAAATGCATAGTGTCCAAACCCGGCGTGTCCTAAAACTAATAACGCTCCTTTTATATAATGATACGGCAGAGGTATCCATGAAAAAACATCTGCATTGTTATACATATATTGCAGTGAACCATTGTATGGTTTTGAATATTCAATTCCATAGTCATCATATCCTGTCGTAAGCGGAAGCGTGTTGTCTTGAAATCCATAGCCCACCCAAATCACGCCGATTGCGATAATAAACACCGCACAAAATTGTCCGAACTGGAGAAGTCCCGCCTTGAGTGAAGGTTTTATTTTTATGAGATGAATAAAAAATGCCGCGACGATAAAGGGCAGTACCGCGAGCACGGTAAATTTAGAGAGTAATGCAATTCCCAAAGTAACCCCGAATAGCAGTGTCGATTTCCAGGAAGGTTTTTTGAGGAAATACCAGCAGCTTAAAAGGGCGATAAGAAAGCCAAAAGACGCAATAACGTCTGTTGTTACTAAGTGCCCGTGTCCTGCGATGAGCGGATCAAAAACATAGAATGCCGTTGCCATCGCGCCCGCCATCCATCCCCACATGCGAACGCTCACAACAGCAATAAGTATTCCGAGTAGAAGCGTTAAAAGAACAGGGCCGGTTCGTGCCCAGGTCAGAATATCATCTGCATTATTACCACTTCTATAAATAAGATCATGTCCCCACTTTCCACTTTGAATATTTGCATCAAAATAAAAATATCCCGCGCGCTGCCAGTCAGTCGTTGCAAAAGGTACATTGATTGTATGAGCGATCACTCCAAGCGCTGATATGAATTTCAATAGGGGCGGATGCTCTGGGTTAAAGCGGAAATCCCCTCGCGTGAGATAGGTATATCCCGCACCAATATGAGCTCCTTCATCAATCGTTTGAGAATCTTCTTGTGCGAGTTTAAATTGAATGACGCTCTGAAAAATAAGTAAGCTCGCAATAACAGCGAGCAAAATATATTGCAGTTTGCCGCTTATTTTTTCTTTTTTTGCCACGATATTCTCACGATACTACAAACATATATTCCTGTGAAATATGTATGAAGTGAGATGGAGCCGCTTGTCGGATTCGAACCGACGACCCACAGTTTACAAAACTGTTGCTCTACCAGCTGAGCTAAAGCGGCGTAAATGGTAGAATGCGAAAGCTACGCAATATTACCAACATTTCATGGATTTTCAACGAATTCTTACTGCTTTCCCTCGACTTAAGCAAAATGAGCTGCTAAAAAACCATTGTACCTTCCGCGTGGGAGGGCCGGCAGATCTGTTTTTTGAGTGGTTTAAGAAAGATGATTTGCCTGCATTGCTGCAGTTTGCACAGCGTGACGGTATTCCCTATAAGGTTATTGGAAAGGGTACGAATACCCTTTTTACTGATAAAGGTTTCCGTGGGCTCATTATTAAAAATATGACAAATGGGCTGCAGATTATTGGAAATGACGTAATAGCAGATAGCGGGGTGCTTTTGGGGCAGGTTATTAAGGCGGCAGTGGAGCGTGGATTGACTGGACTTGAGCCGCTCTATGGCGTGCCGGGTTCGATCGGTGCGGCGGTTTGGGGAAATGCCGGGGTACCAAAAGCTCAAACGGGAAACTTCCTCAAACGTCTTACGGTTTATAATCCCCACACGGGTGCGGTAGGTCCCGTGCCTCGAGAGGTAGTTGAAATTGAATATCGGCATACCTCACTTCAGGATTCCGACGACATTATTATGGACGTGACACTGGGGTTATCAAAAGGCAGTACGGAGACCTCTAAAGAGCATATGAAAGAGGTTGATGAGATTCGTCGTGGCAAGCAGCCCACGGGATATACGGCCGGTTCTTTTTTCAAAAATCCTTCTCTGGAGCAGCCTGCTGGATGGTTAATCGATCAAGTGGGACTTAAAGGTAAACAAATAGGTGGAGCGCAGATCAGTCCTAAGCATGCGAATTTTTTTATGAATACAGGAACGGCCACTGCCGCTGATATTTTGGCACTGCGTGATCTGGCGGTAGAAGAAGTACAGAAAAAATTCGGAATTACTCTGGAAATGGAGGTTAAAATTGTGGGAGAGCGGTAAATAATGCATGCATAATACTCATGGCTATTCCGTCAATTAATAGTTGCCTTCTGTTTTTGACCTGATAGGGCACTTGCACCTACACTATGATTTGTGGTAATATAACTTGATACCATTTAAAAAACATATTATGAAAAGTATCAAAAAGGCTCTCGCGGTTACTGGAATTACTTCATTTGCAGCAATGCTCTTCAACGCTCTCGGCGTAGGAACTGCATTCGCTCAGGGTGTAATTAGCCAAGATCAAGACTCACCTAGCTTTATTACAAAGCTTTCAGGTGGTGCAACGGGCATCCGTGGCATTGTATTGGTTATCTTGGATTTCTTCCTTGGATTCCTTGGTTTGCTCGCGGTGATCATGGTGATCTACGGTGGCTTCCTTTATGTCAGCTCTGCTGGTAACGAGGACAATGTTAATAAGGCTAAGAAGATTCTTATGTATGCAGCAATCGGAATTATCCTTATCATCGTCTCATTCGCATTGGTGAACACAATCTTTGGCGCCGCTACTGGCCAGCCAGCGTAAGTTCATAGAGATAGTTGAAGAAAGAACCTTTTCATAATCAGGCAGAAAGGCCTCGTCGAAAGACGGGGTCTTTTTTATAGGAATTCCATAATTCGGCTGCAAACAGTTCAAATCTCCTCAGCGTATTACTTAATACGCTATCGTCGATTTTTACCGTTTTCGCTCGAATTCTGAAATTCCTATTTCATCTCTCTCTCACGCCAGTGACGGTGTGGATTCAATTTTTGGTTCGAGTATTTTTTCCGCGGCTTTCTTTTTTTCAGTCGCGCTTTTGATGTAAATCCCCTCTTTCTCTATGCGCACGATCGACTTGGCGGAAATTATTTTCTCATCGTATTGAAATACAAAAAAAGTTTTTGCCACATGCAGTGCGAGCAAGCTCATGAGATTTGTATTAATCACATAATCCACCACGCGTCCCACATAGGTATTTGTTTTTTCTTCAAAAACTTTGCGCCATAAAATAGTCGATTCCTGCTCCTGCATAATAGTTTGTACGCGCATGACATCATCAAAAGGCACAATTGAATCGCGGCTATGCACCAGCATGTTTGCCCCAATATATTCAATATCCATAGGTACGATCATTTTTCTTTTTCCTACGATAAAGCCCACTACCTTGCCATTTTCAGGATCGATAATAATATCGCGCACGAGTGCAATCGGTTGGCCGCCGCCGAACTCCTCTAGGACATGCATGCCTACGATCTCAGAAAAAAGTTTTTGCATAGAAGTGATAACCTGTTGCTGGTATAATATAGATGAAAAGAAAAAGCTGAAAGCTTGCGTATGGGGTTTATTTCACCTAAGATCTCCAGCGTGAACGGTAAGAATCAGTTCTTCCTTATTGCGAGCGCACGGCGCGAGACGAGTGAAGAATCTGGCTCGGCCAGTTCTGAACGAAGTTGAGCTTATAAAGCGGGGTGTGGCGAAGTTGGCTATCGCGCCTGGTTTGGGACCAGGAGGCCCTGGGTTCGAGTCCCAGCACCCCGACCAATAGTATAAACGCAGTAAGTTTATGCTTATTGAGCATAATTGCTAAAATAGCGTAAATATGGTATAATTTAGCTAATATAAATAACAAAAAATATGAAAACAAATTTAAATCTCAAAGCTACCATGGGAGTATGCCTTGCCGTCGCTTTAATAAGCGTTGCGGTCTTTACGGGCACGGGTCAGCAGTATCGCGGCAGCGCGCCGGTTCTTGATACAGCTCCTCGAGTTATTTCCCGGGTGAATACTCCTGATCGTCCGGAAACAGTGCAGGTGCCACACTGGATGGAAGATATTAACGATGAACTATTAGTTCAGGGAGAAAATATTTCCGTAAGCGTTCGCAATCCAATGCAGTGGCATGTGGGCGAAACCTACCGTGTCGATAAAACAAGTGATGCAACAATTACTACGCAGTGTACGGTTACTCAAATTGTTGTTTCATCAATTCGCTGTACGGTAAATCGCGCTGCAGCAATAAGTGACTTTGCTGATGCAATTACGCTCACTATTATTCCTCAGGATCCTGTGGAGCCAGCAAACCCAGGCTTTCCAGATACAGTAGAGGTTCCCCACTGGCTTGAGACTATATTTGACGATCAACTGACTCAGGGTGAGGCGGTACTTATCAGTGTGCGTCGTCCTGCTGGCTACCATGCCGGCGAGATGTATCGTATTACTAAAGCAAGTAATAACGCTGTTTCAACAACATGTACCGTGAACGCAGTGGTAGGCGGATCTATCAACTGCTCTGTAAATGGTGGCAATGCACTCATTAGCGACTTAACTGACGCTATTACCGTGAGTTTTATGAGTCCTGCTCCGGGACAGCGAATGGTACCGATTAGTGAAATTCTAAAACAACCACTTCCTCGCATTCCACGCCGCTAAATTATTAACGCAAAACAAAAAAGAGCGAGTCTGCCTTCATTGGCGGGTTCGCTCTTTCTAAATTCTTACGCAGGAAGTAATTCACGCACAATTTTATTTACCAACTGACCATCGGCCTTTCCTTTTACTTTTGGCATAAGTCCCCCCATTACCTTCCCAATTTCTTTTTGGCTTGTTGCACCTGTTGCAGCAATGACCTCTGCGACGACTACCCGAATTTCCTCTTCACTCATTTGGGCGGGCAAGTACGTAGCCAAAATCGCCGCCTCAGACTCTTCTTTATCAGCTAAATCTTTGCGACCACCTTGGATATACACCTGCGCAGCTTCCTTGCGCTGCTTCACTTCTTTGCCAATAATAGTGAGCACTTCTTCATCGCTGATATCTTTTTTTGCTCCACCGGAAACTTCGAATTTCATAATGGCTGCTTTTGCCATTCGGAGTACATCCACCTTTTCTTTTTCACCGGCTTTCATGGCCGTTAGCATGTCCTGTTGGAGTTGTTCTTTAAGTTTCATGGCTTAACTATACACTAAAATTATGCTAAAATGATGGGATGAGTGAAACTCCTGAACAAATTAAACTCGCTAAGGTAAGCTATCCCGAAATGCTGGATGCGATAGCGCGTTTTTTTACTGTTCCTGAGGGCAGTGCCATGCAGGTGGTAGAGAGGATGAGAGCCATTACGAGACCAGCCCGAGGAAAGTTGGGGCCGGTTACAGATCACTGGGATACATTGGAAAGCGATGCGCAATTTGATGTTGAGTCGGTAGATGATTATGTAGTTATGAAAATTATTTTTCCCGATAATCCAGGTTCACTTTGGCATTACAAAATCACCTCCGGGGGAATGGGTACGGCGGGGGGTATACGTGTGCCTTTGTTGAATTTTGAAAAATTCATGGCACGAAAAAGCGTACCTTCAGGCAAACAAACTACAGGATTTACTGCGAGTGTTAACCGTGGAATGGATGGCTACACGGACGAAAAATAATCTCCTACCTTACATCATTGATAGCTGCTTGTGCTGCGGCTAGTTTTGCAATAGGTACGCGGTAGGGTGAGCAGCTTACATAATCGAGTCCGATTTGATGGCAGAATTCAACGGACAATGGCTCACCGCCGTGTTCTCCACAGATGCCGATCTCTAAATTTGGCTTCACCTTTCTACCTAATTGCACCGCAATCTTCATCAACTGACCCACACCTTTTTGATCGATCGTTTCTGTAGGGTCACGTTCCATGAGCACTTTTTCCAGATATGTTGGCAAAAATTTTCCTGCGTCATCGCGTGAAATACCGTAGGTCATTTGAGTGAGATCATTCGTTCCAAAAGAGAAAAAGTCAGCATACTGTGCGATCTCATCTGCCGTGAGACACGCGCGTGGCAGCTCGATCATCGTTCCAATTTTTATCGGGAAGGTAATTTTCTTCTGGTACTTTGCAATAACTTGCTCTGTTAATTTTCGCATTAATTTAAGTTCGGCTGCCATACCAACAATTGGAATTTCAATTTCGGGAAGCACCTTAATCCCCCGTTTACTTACCTTAATTGCTGCCTCAATAATTGCCTGAACTTGCATTTCGTAAATCTCAGGATACGTCACACCCAAGCGGCAACCGCGATGTCCCAGCATCGGATTAATTTCGTGTAATTGCTGTGAAGCGCGCTGGAGCATTTCTATACTTACTCCCATATTTTCCGAGACCACTTGTAATTGCTTATCGGTTTGTGGAATAAATTCATGGAGAGGTGGATCGAGTAAGCGAATCGTCACCGGAAATCCATCCATGACTTTAAAAATCCCCTCAAAATCACCGCGCTGAAGCGGTAGTAATTTTTGCAGTGCCTCTAAACGTCCGGCTGTATCTTTTGCCAAAATCATCTCGCGAATTTTTGGAATACGATCTTCTTCAAAAAACATATGTTCAGTTCTGCATAGTCCAATTCCCTCAGCACCAAACTCGCGTGCGACCGCTACATCCAAAGGCGTATCAGCATTGGTACGTACTTTGAGCGTGCGATAGTCGTCTACCCATTTCATAAACTCAACAAATTCCTTGCTCATCTTTGGCTCTTGCAAGGCCACTTCACCCAAAATAATTTCGCCCGTGCTTCCATTTAGGGTAATCAAATCCCCCTGTTTAATTGTCATATCGCCACAGTGGAAAATATTCCGTGAGTAATCAACTTCAACATCTGCACAACCTGCGATACAACATTTTCCCATGCCGCGGCATACCACCGCTGCGTGCGACGTCATACCTCCCGTTGAAGTTAAAATTCCCTGCGCTGCAAACATCCCCTGAATATCTTCTGGTGACGTTTCTTTGCGTACTAGAATCACTTTTTCGCCGTTTTCCGTCCATTCTACCGCCTTCTCAGGAGAGAAGACCACCTTGCCCGTTGCAGCCCCCGGTGACGCAGGCAAACCCTTTCCAATGACATCACCCTTGTGATTATCCGGAATCATCGGATGTAATAGTTGATTAAGCTGAAGCGGGTTTACGAGTAATAATGCTTCTTTTTTCGTCACCAGTTTTTCGCGCACCATGTCAGTTGCAATTTTTAATCCTGCCTGTGCAGTCCGTTTACCATTTCTACTTTGGAGAATAAAAAGCTTCCCCTCCTCAACGGTAAATTCAATGTCCTGCATATTTTTATAATGACGTTCCAGTTTTTTCTGAATCGTCATCAGCTGAGCAAAAACCTTCGGCATAATTTTTTTAAGCTCTGAAATTTTCTGCGGCGTACGAATTCCCGCTACAACATCTTCACCCTGTGCATTGATTAGAAATTCACCATAAAATTCTTTTGCACCGGTAGAAGGGTTTCGCGTAAATGCCACACCCGTGCCCGATGTATTGCCCATATTTCCAAATACCATGCTCTGCACATTTACCGCGGTTCCTAGTAGTCCGGTAATTTTATTAATCTTTCGGTACGCCTTTGCACGCTCACTATTCCAAGAATGAAACACGGCTACAATGGCTTGCTGTAGCTGATCATACGGATCTTCAGGAAAATCTTTACCTGAGCTTTTTTTGACTATCCATTTAAATGTCTGCACTAATTCCTGTAATTCTTCTACGTTTAAATCAGTATCATTTTTTAGATTTCGCTTTGCTTTTACTTTCTCAATAGCGGCCTCAAATTTTTCATATGCTACTTCCATAACTACATCACCAAACATGCTCACAAATCGACGATACGCATCCCAGCAGAATCGTTTGTTCTTCGTTTTTTTAACAAGAGCCTCAACCGTTTTATCATTGAGTCCTAAATTCAAAATGGTATCCATCATGCCCGGCATAGAGATTGCCGCACCAGAACGCACAGAAACAAGGAGTGGATTTTTTGATGAACCAAATCCCTTCCCCGTTTCCTTTTCTAGCGTCTTCATAAACTTCGCCGTCGTTTGCCAGAATTGTTTTGGCACATCACGATGCTCCATGTAGTACGCGCAGGCCTCTGTTGTAATAGTGAAGCCTGGAGGCACTGGAAGTCCAACGGATGTCATCTCTGCAAGCACCGCGCCTTTACCGCCACGCAATTCCCTACTTTGTGAATCCTTATCTTTAAAATTAAAGAGAAATTGCTTCATATATTTAGATAATTCCACGTGACTTCATCATTCCAGAAAGACGCTCAAAAGCAGTTATAAATGCTCCCATGCGCAGTGAACAGTTATATTTTTTGCTTGCGCCATATACCCGTTTCCACGACTCACACATAATAATTTCTAATCGTTTCTGTACTTCCTCTCGTGTCCAATAATAATTCATCAAGTTCTGTACCCACTCAAAATAACTTACCGTCACGCCACCGGCATTCGCCAAAATATCGGGAATAACCATGATGCCACGTTTATTTAAAATATCGTCTGCCTCAGCGCTTAAAGGTCCATTCGCGAGCTCTAAAATAATCTTCGCTTTTACATTATTCGCATTTGCACTCGTGATCTGATTCTCAAGTGCAGATACCACTAATATGTCGCAATCCAATTCAAGCAATTGTTCATTCGTTACGCGGTCGCACGTAGTTCCTTTTGCAACATGATAATCTTTGCCACCAACAGTACACTCATGGATTGAACCTTTTTCTAATTTACATTTCATTGCATTAACAACGTGAATACCTTCTTCACAGTGAATGCCACCCTTTGAATCAGAAACTGCAATTACTTTAAATCCTGCCGCTTCTAAAATTTGAGCAGCATTTGCACCAGCATTTCCAAATCCTTGAATAACGACGCGGGTTGTTTTTGGATCAATTCCCTTTTCTTTAACAATTTCATTCAGCACATAATAACCACCCTGAGCAGTTGCCGTATCACGTCCGAGTGAGCCACCGATGCTCAAAGGCTTTCCCGTGACTACCCCGAGCGCATTGTGTCCAACCTGCTTTGAGTACTCATCTGCAACCCATGCCATGATCTGGCCATCCGTGTTTACATCGGGTGCAGGAACGTCTTTGTCTGGCCCAATAAATGGTGCAATCTTCTGAGTATACGAACGAGTAAGCCGCTCTAACTCACCTTTTGAGAGCTGTTTAGGATCAACAATAATTCCTCCCTTTCCTCCACCGAGGGGAATACCCACGACGGCGCACTTAAATGTCATGAGGGTAGCCAACGCTTTCACCTCTTCCATGTCCACATTGGGGTGATAACGTATACCTCCCTTGAATGGTCCGGGCACATCACAGTGTTGTACGCGGAATCCAGTAAAAACTTTTAACTCGCCAGAATCCATGCGAATCGGCATGCTTACCTGGATGATTCTTTGCGGGTTACTTAAAATGGCCTTCGCTTCTGTAGAAAGGCTCATTATTTCAGAAGACTGCTCAATCAGATTGAGGGTATTTTGGAAGAAGTTCATGGTCAGAGGTTACAGAAATTTATGCCAAAATACAATTGCCTGACCCAAGAAACCTGTAAATAAAGGCACAGTTAAGTTGTCATCTAATTTTTTTGTGATAGTTTCTACAATTGTCGCCGTTGCCGCCATGGAAAGTGCCAATACTAGATCGATCGTACCCGGGAAGTAATACATCATCCCCAACGCGACAAGTATATTAGTAATCAATCCAGCAAAGCTACCTATATATGATTTGCTTCTAAAGATTTTTTGCTTACCATAAGCCACACCAAAGATTGCAGAGCTCATATCGCCAAATACCGTCATAAGTAATGCAGTGAGGGCAATAGGATAGTCGAAAGCAGAAAATGCAACGATACAAGCGACAATAAAAAATACCGAGCTGACAACATTATTTCTCTCATGCTTGCGCAAAAATAATCGTGAAAAAGCATTGGTTATTTCATTGCCCATTTCTATTTGAAGATCGATTCTTAGATACTCAAATTCGAGCAATAATAATAAAAGTCCGGTGAGGCCTAAAATTCCTACGCGGTGTGAAAAATAGTGAGCGAGAAAAATGTACCCAAAGATAATGGGAAGTCCCAATAGGTGAATACACTTACGTGCAACTTCGCGCGTGAGTCGTGCCATAAAATACAATCGTTATTTCCACATGCGCTCCCACCACGTATGTTTAGGAGACTCTAAAAGTTTGATCTGGTTCTCAAGAATAATCACGCGATCTTGAAATGTTTTGATTAAATCGAAAAACTTATTTTTGTCGCTATCCATCTGGCCGATAAGGTGTTGGATAGTCGTATTGAAACGATCAACTTCGCCTCTAAATTGCTGAATGTGTTCATCATTGAGAGAACGGTGGTCACGGGTGGTCTCTTGGGTATCCAACTCAGGAACAGCCTGTGTAGGCTTGCTTTTCTCGAAGAAATCAACCAAAGAGTCCTTTGCGATCATGTAGTTAAAACCCTGTGGAGTCTTCTGACGCTTCACCTTAATCTTCTTATGCTTAATCATGCGACGAATCGTCTGAATTGACTTGCCGGTAGTTTGGGCGGCCTCGATGATCGTAAGTAGCTGTTCCATACGTACATATGAATACTCAAAAAAAGTTGGGTAATCAAGATGAGGTTAAAAGATATTCTAGCCGGGATGGCAAGATGTGTTCCAGTAAGTTTGGTACTAGCCCCTCCAGGGTGTACTATAATCTCCGACCTCTGCTATGCTCACACTCTCCTGGGATTTATTCATTATCGTAGTGTTTGCCGTTATTGTTGCCTACAGTTTTATCGTAGGTCGCGAGAACACGCTCAAAATTATTATTGGTAGTTATTTGGCGATCCTCACTGCAGACGGCCTGGGAAATTTGCTAAAAATATATGCCCTTTCATCTCAAGAATTTTTGTTCTTCCTCAAATTTATGGGTCTGGCAAATCCCGAGTACACGCTGTTGATGTTTAAAATCCTCATTTTTATTTCCGCAATTGTCATCATCGTATTGCGTGGAGGGTTCGAGGTAACGCCCGGTGGCTTTGGCTCAGACGGTGCGCTCGGAGTAATTATGGCGCTCATATTTGGCTTCTTGAGTGCGGGACTCGTGATTAGCACGATGCTTATTTACGTCTCTGGAGCGTCTTTTGTAAGCGGAACGATGAATCTATCCAATGTTGCTCTTTCCGGCCCTTATAAGGACTCCCAAATGATTCGCATGATGATTGATAATTATAATTTTTGGTTTTCCCTTCCTGCAGTAGCGTTCTTAATTACAAGTCTGTTTGGAAAAAAAGCAGAGGCGTGATACAAATACTTCGCAATTTTCCTACATGTGGGTCGGTAGCTCAGTCGGTAGAGCAACAGCCTTTTAAGCTGATGGTCGCGGGTTCGATTCCCGCCCGACCCACCACGTTATAATTTAAACCGACGGGCGATAATTAATTATCGCTATTTTTTTGTAAAGAATGCCTGAAGAAATGTTCCAAAATAAACTACCGAGTGCGGATTAATAAGATGCATAGTCAGTACGCCGTCCAATTTGCATTCAATATCGACTTTTCCATCTCGCATTAATATTTGCATTGATAGACCGTTTTTCTGCAGAAGTAAGCCGTCGCGGCTTGGAGTCACTTTGCAATGTAATTCTTCGGATAACGATTGTGCTTTCTTTAAAACATCTGGAAATAACTCCTCGGGTCTGCCGCTTCGCTCAACCTTTGGTGGTGTATTAGCTACATTAATACTAAATGTCGATGGTGCATCAAAGCGTCGCATAAGACGCTATTCTATTCTTCATGCATCATCCAAACAATCCTTTTTCTTCTTTTATGCTTAAGCCGGAAGCCCCTGCAGCTTGCCTATAGATGTCTTTTTCTTGCTTAGATAGTTTTGTTGGCACTTCGATAAACATCTCAGCAAAATGGTCACCTTTATGGCCACTCTTAATATCCGGGATACCCATCTCTTTTATTTTGAATAGCTTCCCATGCTGTGTGCCAGCCGGAATTTTTACTTTCCCCACTCCATTGAGCGTCTGTACATCAAGGTTATCCCCCAAGATGGCTTGTAATGGATGAATAGTGACTTTTGAGTATACGTCATTCCCCTTTCGCTTATACAACTTACTCGCACTTACGCGCAGTCCTATATAGAGATCCCCACTTTCTGCGCCATGAGAGCCACTATCCCCTTTTCCGGATAGTCTAATAGTCGAGCCATTATCCACTCCGGCGGGTATTCTCACCAACAGGTCTTCCTTCTTCCGTATAAGAGTAGCTCCATTACAGGTTGGGCAGGGCTTGTCAGATTTCTTACCTCTTCCCTGACACTCGTTGCATACCTGGCGAGTACTCACTTGACCTAAAATTGTATTCTGAACACGTCGAATTTCCCCTTTACCTGAGCATTTTTCACATGTGACTACTCGACTACCCGGTGCTCCTCCCGTGCCATTGCAGGTCTCGCATGCCGCAATTCGAGTAATACTAATATTTTTTTCTACTCCAAAAGCTGCCTCTTCAAAACTTAATGATAACTCCACTTCCCTATCGTTTCCTCGTTGTTGTGCGTAAGATTGGCTTCTAGAAGCGCCTCCGCCAAAAAACGTTTCAAATATATCGCCAAAACTCTCTCCAAATCCCCCCATCCCCCCAAAATCAAACCCTCCGGGGAATCCTCCCTGCCCACCTTGGCCTTGATTAAACGCCGCAGATCCATACTGATCATACTGACTACGCTTCTGCTTATCCGAGAGCACTTCGTAGGCACCACTTACCTCTTTGAACTTTTCGTCGGATGTCTTATCACCTTTAGTAGTGTCAGGGTGGTACTTTTGGGCTAGCTTACGGTATGCGCGCTTGATTTCATCTTCGCTCGCTGTTTTAGATACTCCGAGTATTTCGTATAAATCTTTCATAGTGTGTACTTATTTGATTACGTAATGTACTTCCCGTCAAATATTTTGCCTACCCTACTTTGTATACACAATTTCTGTGCCTATCCACCAGCTCTTTTTATACCTACACAAGAGGGGACTAGTCAATTATTCAATCCTCGAAAAACGGCTTGCAGCCATTGCTTATCTGCATTTTGCATTCCCGCATTTCCAATTATCTGTTGTCTACCCTCTACCTACTCACTCATTGGTACCGCGTACGGGAGTCGAACCCGTGATTTCCTCCGTGAGAGGGAGGCGTCCTGGACCACTAGACGAACGCGGCATACCTTGGTTACTCACTTATATAATCAAAATCTATCCTAAGCAAGAGTTAATTTTTTCCTTTAAAATTGCTCCGAAGGGTGACTTTATATTGACAACTTTACTATTAATGTGTCGCTATATGCATATTTATCAAGCTCAAAAACATTTTAGTAATATGTCATGTGGTTTTCTGAAACAAAAAACAGTAGATTTAGTTAGAACTAAGCGAAACAGCGCAAATTAACCTGTCGACCATAACCTATTACAGGTTTGACTTTACAGGTTAGCTCTGATAAATTTTCCCCGATATTTTTATCACTAAACATCGAGTTTTCCGACTAAATAAAGCGTTTTCTGACGTTTTTGTGTCACCGATCTTTGAAAACTAGGCGCGACCGTTAATGAATTAAACATATGAACCCTGTGCAGGCTCTTATAGCTGTACAGTTGTGATACTTTCCAACCGTTTTTCCCTCTTTGCATTATTCCTACTCTCTGATCGGTGTGGTCGACATCTAGGAAGGCAGGAAAGGGGAGTCGCTTTATTGGTGCGGCTCACCGCATGTATGACTAATCGTCCTATATGAGTGTTGATTATCCAATTGTTAACTAGGTTTATTTTTATTACTCCTTAACTATTCACTATGAATACTCGGAGACTTCTCGGAGTTCGCAAGGCGCTTTCGCTCCTTGGAATTCTTTCTGTTCTTTCAGGTCTCGTTGTATTTGCTCCTCTTGCTTCTGCAAGTTATACAGGTGCAAATGCTCCTACCTGGGCTTCTGTTGACGTCGATGCTGCTTGCGATAGCGGTATCATCGATTGCACACTTACGCCAAACTTTGACAAGAAATTGATCAGAGCTGAATTCGTTACTATGGGTTTGCGTTCTACTGACGTTCAGTACGACAAACCAGAGGCAGTCCATGGCGACATTGACTACTCAGATGCTGCACAATGGTGGGCAGCTTACGCTTCAGCAGCTGGACAACTCGGCTGGTTCACAAACGATGACTTTGATGCACCAGGCGAGATGAATCGTTCTGCTACAGCAGCAGTTTTGACAAGAATGCTTGGTCTTCCAGAAGCTGATGAGGCTGTCTTGGATGGCTACTCAGATTTGGCTTCTTGCCCAGACTGGTCACTTCCTTATTGGGCATCAGTAGTTGACGCTGGTCTTATGGGTCAGGCCTCAACTAAGCTCAACTGCACTGCTACTACTAATAAGCTAGAGGGCATCGTTCTTATGAACCGTGTTGCTCAGTATATTACGGACAACGAGATTAACGTTCTCGAGGTTGCTGCAGAGGCAGCTGGTACAGATGTAGATGCACTTCAGGCTCTCTTGGACATAGATTCAACAAATGTTGGTCCAGAACCAGAGAATCCACCTTCAGGTAGCGGTTTGACTGTTGCTATGGCATCAGACACTCCATCTACTAAGATGACATTGTTGGCTGATACAACTTCAGCTGATGGTGCTCAGGCACTTGCTGCAGTTGCTAAGTTCAACTTCACAGCTGCTTCTGATGGTGATGTAAAAGTTAAGACTGTTAAGATTAAGAGAGAAGGTATCTCTTCAGATACTGATCTTTCAAACTTGTATCTCTACGACGGCACAACTCGCCTAGCTGAGTACACTTCTTTCTCTGACGGTGTTATCACTTTCACAAACTCAAACGGTTTGTTCACTGTTCCAGCAGGCACAACTAAGGGCGTATGGCTCAAGGTTGATGTAGCTAACGGTGTTAGCTCAAACAAGTCATTTGTATTCAAACTCTTGGCTGCTACTTCAGTCGAGACTGATGGTGCAACTGTTTCTGGTAGCTTCCCAATGGGAACTGCTAACGAGATCGACACTGCTACAGTTGCCGACCTTGGTCAGTTTGACATCACAAACTACACAACTTTCCCAGCTACTATCGATCCAGATGGAAACTCAAAAGAGTTGTGGAGATTTAACCTTGTTGGTACAGACCAGATTATTGAGGTTCGCCGCTTGATGCTCACTGTTGTGGGAACAACATCACCTAGCGACCTTACTAAGCTTTACCTTGAGTACGCAGGTACACCTGTGAGCTCAGAGATGAGCCTTGGTTCAGACAACACAGTTACTTTCGATCTCTCTGCTGCTCCTATCAAACTTGATAAGGGTCAGACAAAGACAGTTTTCTTGAAGGGTACTGCAATGGGTGGAACAAACCGCTCATTCAAGTTCACTGTCCGCAAAGCAGCAGATGTTGTTGCTTTCGATACGAACTACGCTGTTCAATTGAAGACAAACGGTACTGATACATTGGCTATTATCGAGCCAACTACATCAACTGGTACTTCAATCAACACAGGTTCAGTAACAATTACAAAAGCTTCAGATTCTCCATCAGTAAACGTAGCTCTTGGTGCAACAAATGTTACCTTGGCTAAGTTCAAATTGTTGGCAACTGGAGAGCCAGTAAAATTCACTGACCTTTCTGTTTCTACAACTGGTTCAATTGCTGCAACTGGTTTGGACAATGGTAAGATTTTGTTCGGTGATGATGTTGCTGGATATGTTCAGATTGGTACTACTACTGATTTGGCATCAGCTGCATCTGATGATGGTAACTCAACAGCAGGTGGTGACGATACGTCATTCACTCCAGGTAACAACTTGATCGTTCCTTCAGGGGAATCTTCAGCTAAGTACTTGAAGGTTGTTGCAGATGTCAAAAAATCAGACGCAACTGCTTATTCAGGAAATGAGACAGTAACAATCAAGTTGAATGCTGGAAGTGCAACTGCACAGGTATCACTTGCTTCACTTACTACTTCAGCATCAACTGCTAACCTCCTTACTGTTAAGGCTGGTTCATTGACTCCTACTAAGAACTTCTCAATTGCAAACGGTACTTCAACATTGCCTACAGGCGTTAAGGGTGCAACTGGTGTTCGCATCGGTTCATTCACTCTCGCTGCTGGTGCAGGTGAAGGAAGTTCTGTAACTCAGATCAAAGTTCAGGACACATTGGCTTCAGCTACAGAAGCTGTTACTCAAGGTGCTCTTGATGGAGCTGCTACAGCTGGTGACTGGGAGGAAGGAGTTGCCGACAATACATTGACTGCAGGTGAGACTGTTATCTTCGAGCCAGCAACACCGGCCGAATATCTCGTAGGTGAAACCTACGGTCTTGCTTTGACAGGTACTTTGACTACTGCAACTACATGTGCCGTTACTGCAACTACTTCAACTACAGTTACATGTACTGTTGGAGCTGCTGCTGCAATCAGCGACGCTGCTGATGGAATTACTCTTGCTTCTGCATTCTCTGCTGGCGTTGCTGCTACAGATACATTGGCAGACACATTCCAGAATCTTCGTCTCTGTAAGACTGGCACATACTGTACACAGCCTGGTGATCAGATCGGTACTACTACTGGTACTTTGACTGACACTGCTGCTACTACATATACGTTCTCACCAGCATCTTCATTGAAGATTGCTGCATCTGGACAAATGACGCTTGATATCGTTGCTGACGTAAAGAGCACAGCTACATCTTTCTCAGTAAATAACGATGCTAACGGCATTGCTTCATTCTACTCAGCTGCTTCTACAGGCGATGTGACTTCTTCAGACACATCAACTGCCAGCGTAGTTGCTTTGCAGAATGTTTACTTGGCTGCGAGCGGTAGCTTCTCATCAACTGTTGTTGATGGTTCTACTCCTACATCACGCCACTTGGTGATGGGTTCAGTTGACAATGAGCTTGCTACATTCAAGTTCACTGCAGCTGCTTCTGAGGATCTCAATGTCACTCAGTTGGTATTCACAAACACTGCAACTGATTCAGGTGCTCTTCAGAACGTAAAAGTTTGGAAGAAACTTGATTCTGATGCTTCATTCACTCAGCTTGGTACAACAGTGAATGCATTCGGTGATGATGGTGCTTCTGGTACAGTAACCTTCTCAGGTTTGAGCCTTATCGTTCCAAAGAACGGTAGCTTATACTTGAAACTTACTGCAGATGCTGCTCAGTTCGGTAATGCAACATCAGGTAACTCACACGTTATTAGCCTCGCAGCTTCGTCTGTAACGGCTTACGGTGCTCAATCTGGTACTGCAATAAGCTCACTACCTTCAGCAGCTTTGAGCGGACAGACATTTAAGATCTACCGCACAAGCTTTGTTGCTGGTTTGGCTGCTGTACAGCCAGGTTCAGACTCAAATCAACGCAGCACGAGTGCTAATGATGCAATCATGAAACTCTCATTGGCTGATACGAATGGTCAGGGCGTACTCCGCGCTGCTCTTCAGGCAAATGATGAGGCTGATGGTGGCGCAGCAGGCAATGACTGGCAGGAAACTGACGGAAATGCTGCTGTTTCAGCATCTGCTACAGTTGCTGTTGATGGAACAAACTCTATCAAATGGGCAGCTGGTGCTAATGGTGGTGGCAATGAGTGGAGTGCTGATAGTGTTATGGTATTCGACTTCGGCGCAGCTGCTGATGTGGATGCAGACAACTACAGCAAAGCATCTCTCTGGGTGCGTGCAGACTATAACGCAGCAGCAGATGACTTCCTCTTTGTAACAAACGCTACAGCTGATACTACAACTGCATCTTCATCTATAACATTAGGTGATTTGGCTGCTAATGCTTGGACATTCGTTGAGGTAACTCCAACTGAGACAACTGATCAGGTCTCACGATATGCAGGTATTGCAACTGACGCTGATGGTGTTGAAGCTGGCGGTGCAGCTAACATCTATGTAGATAACCTTCGCTTCTACAACGACTCTGTCGTATTGAACCTTGCTGGTTCATTGGTAGATTCTGATGCTGCTTCTGCATCAATCCGCGATCAGTCTGGTATCGTACGTGCTCGTGGCTACTCATACATGAGTTCAGCTGCAGCTGGTACTATTACCTTCATCATTGGTGAGGATATCGGCAACGCTGTTGCTGCAGCTGGTACGAACCTAACATTGGGTTCAACTGCTGCTTCATACGACGTTTACGTACCTTCAGCAACGATCTTTAACAACGCTACTCCTGCTGGTAACGACTCTGTGAGTGCGACAATCAACTTGGGTACACAGGCAACAGCCGGTGATCTTCGTTGGTATGACAATGCTGTAACTGCTACATCTCCAATCACTTGGGTGATGCCTGCAGTCGGCCAGTCAACGTCTCTCACACGCTCAATGCCTTACTAGTGTATAGCGTATAGTTTGAGCCTCATAACTTGAACTACTTAAACCCCCCGAAGAAATTCGGGGGGTTTTTTGTTGTGTAAATAATTGTGTACTTAGGAACCTAAAAAAAGACCCAGTGCCGTAGCGAGCCGGGTCTTCATCATCTCTGTTATGAATTCTTTTGCTCTTACTCGGGATCCGCGATCTGAAAGATAGTCTGTCTACCACCGTCCGTCTGTGTCCGGAAGCATTCTGCCGCGTATTGATCGCCAGGTACGGGTATTACGCATGATTCACCGATTATTCGGTCATTGCCGCCATCGATGCCTGTCGCCGTTGTAGGACCCATTTCTGGAGCATCTATTGGTCGCACAATTGTTATCACTGCTGTTCCATTTTCATCTGCGGTTGTTACCACCTGCGTGGGCACACCGTCATCAGTTCTCAAAACAATAAATTCGTCATGATCAGCTCTGCGTGTGTTATCCGGACATGCGACTGAAACGCCCACTGAATCGGGGACTACGCTTATCTGCGCAGGACGGTCCGTATCACAAACAACTGCGTATACATTGGGCACATGATCCACGCCATCGCAATTATCATCATCCGTGCTGTAGAATTCTTCTGCTACCGGTGGCTCTCCATTTGGGCATAATCGGCCCTGAGAAGCATCAGGAGTAAATGCGTCAGTGCTGGTGGCATCTGATGTGGATGCACTATCCGCAGTTATTGAGCCGTCTTCTTTGCCCGTATCAGGGAGAGTAGTAATTGCGGCATCGAGCTGGCTACCCATATCCGCCAAAAGGGCGTCACGGGCTGCATCTGATACTTCTGTATCCGGCTTTTTTGATGCGTCTAGGCTACTGACTTCTGCATCGTTTGGCTTATCGGAAAGCTCATTATGTTCTGTACAACCACTAAAAGCTGGCGCAATAGTAAGTGCCGCACCCAGCAATGTTGAACGTAGAGTATTCATAATTAATTGGCCGGGTCGTTAATTGTTAAAATGACCTGTGCGTTAGGATCACGACCAATGATCGTGAATTCTTCTTTTATGTAAGCATCACCAGGAGTTGTGGTAATGGCCGGTACAATAGGCTCTCCCTGTGAATCTGCCGCGCCCATGTTTGGCATGTTAGATGGATGAGTAATCGCAATTACTGCATTGCCCTCTGGGTCTGCGGTTGTAACAACGCGTGTTGCGATTCCATCATTTGTATTTAAACCAATATAGCGGTCACCGATAGCGGGGTCACGTTCACAGGCAGCCTGCACGCCATTATCCGGGGTATACGTCATCTGTGTTAAAAGATTGGGTGCTGAGTGCGCACGGCCGTTATCACAGACGCCGGCGTATGTGTCGGGAACATTAACGAATCCATCACAGTTTTCATCGGTTGGGCTAAGGAATGGCTCTGCTGAGGGATCGCTTGGCAAGCAAATTAGTAAGTTCTCGCCCACGGGTCCTTCGCAAACAGTATAGGTGCTGTTTTGGCATTCACCCAAAGCTTCAAAGTCAATACATGGCATAGCGCCTAGTTGGCAATTATCTGCTGCTGCATCGAGAGGAGGAGATGCGGCGTCAAGGACAGCGGCATCGACAATGGCTGCGTCGAGAATAGGGCCGTCTGCTGTGGCATCAAGGAGAGCGTCAGCGGCATCAGTCTCGGCATCAGCTTCGGCATCGTGAGGGGGCGGAAAGATAATTACATCTGCTGGTGGCGGTGTCGCATCGAGTGGGAGTTGTCCCGCATCGTGCGGTGGAGCAGCGTCCATAGGGGGTAAAACTGCGTCTTGAACTGCGCCATCAGGGCGGCCAATGTCAGGTAGTGCTGCGTCTGGAAGTCGAGCGTCGGGAAGAGCACCATCTGGCAAAGCTCCGTCCGGTACAGCTCCGTCTCGTGAGGGTACGAATGCATCGCGAGGGGGAACTACCGCACCATCAGAAGCATCAGGCGGTAGTAGCGCTCCATCTTTGGGTGAAGTAAGGGCATCTTGTGGTGGTAAACCGCCATCCTGTCTTGGAGTTGTGCCATCTTCTGGCGACACACTTCCATCGGGCGGGGGAGGAACAGCACCATCTCCAATAGGTGCAACGGCATCGTTTATAGGAGTATTGGCATCTGAATTACTTACACCGACATCACGAACCTTCTTTTGAGGAGGAAATGTCGTAGTACAACTAGCAGCAGTTAATGTAGCTGCAACTAATGTAGCTGCCTGAACAGCCCTACTTAGCCCGTTCATTACTCTCGATCCGCCTGGGAGAACGAGGGCAGAAGTGGTCTTATTTTCTCTAGTTGATGATGGGATTTCCCCTTTTAATATTGCCATAAGGATGGTAAGATATAATAAAGGTTATAGATCTGTCAATATGTACGACACTAAATACAAAATATCGGTTTCAGTCGTTACAGTTATCGCACTTATGATTAATATTGCGATGGCTTCTGCGGCAAGTGTGAATTTTAATTCGGATCTAACTCTTAGCTTAACCACTTCACCGCTCACTATCGTAGCGGGTTCAACGGCGAGTGCTTTTGTTACGGGAACTAATAGTCTTACCGTCACAACAGGCGCAAGCGATAC
>JAGOUV010000005.1:43121-82769 GCA_018061065.1 Candidatus Altimarinota bacterium
GAATTGTGGCTCTGATGAGACGTTCCCAGGACTTGCACGATGTATTATTGATGCGAGAAAAGAGAGCTTATTGAATCGTGCTGCTACTGCAGCGACAAAAGTAACGCGCATTCAATTCTATGAAGGATTATTAAATGCAAAGGGGATTGCACTTGAGCCAGCTACGGTAGAACAACTTCAAGATGTCTGTGTAGATGCAGAAGGTCTGACTGAAAAAATGGCCAGTGTATATATCACTGCACGTAAGGCGGGAATTGCTTCACGCTATCTAGGCGGCAAATGCCGTTTGAATCTCTTCATGCCAAAATACGAGGCAGTGCGTTTTGCACAGAAGGCGATGAGGTAGGGGAGTGTGGGGCTACTATTCAGGTGCCTTCCGACCACGAGCTCATGTATTTGAGTTGTTCTTTTGTGGGAGTGTCGATTGCGATGTGGTACGCGGTGAGTGCTCGTGCGGCGATGGCTTCATCGATAGAAGCGGGGAGCGTGTATACCTGGTTTTTGAGCGTGCCGCGCTGTTTTACGAGCCAGTCGCACGCGAGAGCTTGGCCGCAGAATGAGAGGGCCATGACTTCTGACGGGTGACCTTCTGCGGCGGCGAGATTGATTAATCTGCCCTCGCCTAAAATGTAGATGCGCTTTTTTTGCGTGCCTGTTTTTAAAATATATTCGTCCATTGAGGTGCGTACATTTTGCTTGCTATCAGCGATTTTTTCGAGCCCAGCGACATCAATTTCAATATTGAAGTGTCCGCTATTTGCCAGAATGGCACCGTCCTTCATTTTCTTCATGTGCTCGGTGCGTATGACGTGCTTGTTTCCCGTTGCGGTTATAAAGATGTCTCCCAGTGAAGCGGCATCTGACATCTCCATGACGCGGAATCCATCCATAAGAGCCTGTAATGCGCGTATAGGGTTTATTTCGGTGACAATGACATGAGCGCCCATACCTTCTGCGCGACGCGCAATACCTTTACTGCAATCACCATAACCAGCCACAACGACGGTCTTACCTGCGATCAAAATATTTGTTGCGCGTAAAATGCCATCCCATGTGGACTGGCCCGTTCCGTAATAGTTATCGAACAGATGTTTAGTTTGATTGTCGTTTACTGCAACCACGGGATATTTGAGCGCACGATCTTTTTCCATCGCCTTCAAACGAATAACGCCAGTGGTAGTCTCTTCGCATCCGCCAATAATGTCTTTAATTAATTTGGGATGATGCTGATGAATCTCCGTCACTAAATCGCATCCGTCATCGATGGTAATGTGTGGTTTGGTTTCAATAACAGCGCGAATAAATTTGTAATAATCTTCCGTGCTTTCGCCTTTGTAGCCATAGACTTCCACGCCGGACTTGGCCAAATATGCGGCAATATCGTCTTGAGTAGAAAGGGGATTACAGCTTGCAATAGCCACTCTTGCACCTCCTGCCTGAAGTGTCTCAACGAGCACAGCGGTTTCCTTTGTGAGATGTAATGCCATGCCAATGCGCAGTCCCTTGAACGGCTTTCGTTTTTTGAAATCTGCGGCGACATGTAAGAGCGGCTGCATGCGCATCCGTGCGAGTGCGACATTTTTTTCTCCGGCTCCAGCGAGTTGTAGATCTTTAACGTGTGACATGTGAGGCGAGTAATTTTGCTTTATCAGTTTTTTCCCAAGTGAATTCTTTTTCTTCACGGCCGAAGTGTCCGTACGCGGCAGTTTTTTTATAAATAGGACGCAATAATTTTAATTCGGAAATAATATCCGCGGGTTTTGTGGGGAATAATTCGCGCACTGCTTTTACTAATTTTTCGTCTGCAACTTTTCCGCTGCCATAGGTATTTACTGAGATTGAAACAGGTTCCGCAACGCCAATTGAGTAGGCGAGTTGAATCAAACATTTATCGGCAAGCTTTGCAGCAACGATATTTTTTGCGATATAGCGTGCAGCATAACAAGCACTGCGATCAACTTTGCTCGGGTCTTTTCCGCTGAATGCGCCACCTCCGTGAGGTGCATATCCACCATACGTATCCACAATGATTTTGCGTCCGGTAAGGCCTGTGTCTGCCTCGGGGCCGCCCACAATAAATACACCTGTTTCATTAATAAAGATCTTCGTTTTTTTATCGATCCATTTTTTACAAACCGGATTAATGACATTCTCAATAATTTCTTCGCGGATTTTTTTCTGTGAAATTTCCGGTGCATGATGCACTGCAATAACGATTGCTTCTGCACGTTTTGGCTTTCCATTTTCATACTCAATCGTCACCTGGGATTTTCCATCAGGACGTACCCACGGCAGGATTTTTTTCTTGCGAACCTCTGCTAGGCGCATTGCCAATTGATGTGCGAGTGAAATCGGAAGTGGCATAAGCGTAGGCGTTTCCGTGCAGGCAAATCCAAACATCAGACCCTGATCTCCCGCGCCCTGCTCGTGTTTTTTGCCCGGGGTCACTCCAACTGAAATATTTTTGCTCTGCTCGTGAATTGCCGTCAATACCGCGCAGTCACTGTAGTCCAAGCCAAATTCGGGGTTAGTGTAACCAATATCTTTTATTGTCGAGCGCACCAATGCGGGAATATCTACATAGCAATCAGTGGTGACCTCGCCCGCTACCATCATCATTCCTGTTGTAGTGAGACACTCAACCGCGACACGTGAAAGGGGATCCTGTGCGAGCATCGCATCTAAAATTGCATCTGAAACTTGATCGCAAATTTTGTCAGGATGACCCTCAGTAACAGATTCGGAGGTGAAGAGAAACGGGTTCAACATGGCGGTAGTATACCAGTAACCCGCAGGCCTCAGAAGTCGTATTTAAAAACACCCACATTTCCTGTAATTTAGCTATCATGAGCCATACGGAGAAAGTTCAGAAAGAAGGAGAATATTGGGAAAATGTTATAGCGGATCTTTCTGCAGAGGGCTTGGATTTTCGCACGCGAGAAGATTTTGTGGCAAAAGATCCTAAATATTATTGGGAGGATGCGCGTATAGCGAAGAAAATTCTGGCGTATCCTAAGAAAGTTTTGAAAGATAAAATTCGGCATGGAATAAAGGTGCTGGATTTAGGGTCGGGAAGTGGGGGAAATGCGTATATGTTGGCAAAACTGGGCGGGGATGTTTTGGGAATCGATGTGCAGGAAAAGACGATTAAAGCACTCAATGAGGCGATGAAATCCGAGCCGCAGGTGAAACTTACGTTTCAGCATGGCGATCTTAATACGGTTGAGCTACCGGAAAATCATTTCGATGTGATTTTGTCCTGGAATACGTTTCATCATATTGAACAGGCGGAGCGTCTTATTAAACAGATTAAAAAGTCGCTCAAGAAAGATGGCGTTTTTGTTTTGATGGAACATCAGCATACGCACTCGATGTTGAGGAAAGTGTTGGCGGCGTTTTTCTGGATGGTGCTTCCGACACGCGAAAAATTTGCCGAGAAGTGGAAGATAATTTCTAATCGTGCAAAGGGCAAAAGTGAGGTGGAGCTTTCACCTGCTGAAGACTCGGCGCCGCATGACTATATCGATATGTTAAAAAAGAATTTTGTGCTGAAGGAGAAGAGGGCGTATTTTGGCTTTACGACACCATTTATTGCGCGATTGCGGGCTCCTGCGAAGATTCGATCTGCACTTGTTTCTGGACTGAATGCTCTTGATCAGGCGTTAATTAAGCTAAGAATAGTTGATGGGGAGCAGCTGTTTATGGTGTTCGGGAATAAAAAATAGTGCCATTGCCACAGAGCGCGTAGCCCACTATCTTATAGGCAATGGGATTTTTTTCTTTTGGTAAAGCAGCGCGGACGGATAAAAATAGCGATGTGATTGCGCATGCGCAGAGGATTTTGGCGATCGTTGAAAGTGAGATTGCGAGCGCGAAGGGAAGTCGTGAAAAAGTTTTTAAAAAACTCGTGGAAGTCGTTTTTGAGGATGTGTTGATTAGTCAGATGTTTGCGGGCATGAAGATTCGTCATACGGCCATGTGCGGCGCGGTGGTGAAGGAGGCGATGGAAATTCTAGGATTTGAAACGAATGATATTCAGCTGATGTCGTATGGTGACGTGGATTTGCCGGAAGAGATTGAGAAGGTGGTTTTTGGAATAATTGATCGTGCACACGATGAGCATATGGAGCTGTTAAGACATTGTGGTGCGGGCTATGATTTGACGTCACGAGGCGCGCCGGAGGCGCGCACGGCTTTAATCGAATACTATGACAAGCACTACGGCTTTTCGCATGTACAAGGCCTCAAAGAGCTCTTGAGTAATCAATCAACCATCGTGAACGGCGGCATGCGAGCGCTCGATGATTTTGCAGCAACGTTTGTGCACTACGCATTTACCACAAAAAAACGACCCCGTTTTATTAATCCGGACAACACATTTCCGACCTGGATTTCAGTTATTAAAAATCATATTTTCGAGGCGCAGCTCGGTGAAATTCACAGCATTAGTACTGATCCTGCCGCGCGGTTGCATTTGAGTGCGGATGATGTGAAAACTTTTTACGGTGCGTTTTCGCCCGATGACACCACTGACTACATGGATATTTGGTGCATCACGCCCGTGGGAAATCCCTCTGGCACGGCAATGACACCTCAGCAGCTGCACGAGACATGCGCGAAGATCGTAGAGCATGCTCCGGGTGCGTGGATTTTACTTGATTGTGCCTATATTCGAACACTGACGGAAAAGCGTGCGCAGGCCTTGATGAAAGGCATAATGCGCGATGAGACCATACGGAATCGCATTGTATTTTTGGAGAGTTTTTCTAAGTCACACGGATTATGTGGTGAACGTATCGGTTGTTTTTTTACCACTAACAGCGAGTTATATTTAGTTTTGCAAAATTATAATACGACCGTTTCTTCCGGAAATGGCCGCTACAAAGATGCATTGGCACTCGCACTTGCACAGCCCACGGAACGCGAGACAGAGGCACTACATGAGTTGCATCATTTTTGGATGAAAGAGCGTGCGGGATTATTTACCTACATGATGGCAGAAAAATTCTCCGATTTGTTTGATAAAAAACAACTTCACATTACCGAAGACCAATTAAAAGAGCCGCAAGGATTATATTTATTTTTGAAAATGAAAAAAGAAGTCGATGTAAAACGTGTTTTTTTAGAGACCAAATGTTTGGGTGTGGAAATGAAGATGGGTTCGGGGAATTATATTCGTTTTGCGGTGTGTAAGATGAAAGAGCCTTTGTTTAGTAAGCAATAATATGGTTTCAATTGTAGCGATCAATTATAACGGCAAGCGCTTTCTGGAGCGGTTTATGGAGTCTATTGAGGCTCTGAAGGGAGTGGAAACTGAGCTCATTTTTATCGATAATGATTCGCACGATGATTCAGTTGAATATATTGCAAAGCATTTTCCGCAGGTGCGCATAATTAAAAATAAAATAAATAATGGATATGCTGGTGCGGCGGATCAGGGCATCAAAGAAAGTAAGGGTGAATTTGTGATGATCGTGAATCCCGATATTGTTTTTGAGCCCGATTATTTGAAACTATTAGTTGCAAAAATGCATGCAGATAAAAAAATAGGTGCGATTATTGGAAAGTTGCGTCGGTATGATTTTCAGCATGATAAAAAAACGAATGTTATTGATAGCGCAGGATTGCTGATGTATCGGAGTCGGCGGTGCGTGGATCGTGGACAGGCAGAGGAAGATCGTGGGCAATACGATACAGCCGAGCAGGTATTTGGAGTAACGGGTGCGTGTCCGTTATATCGACGTGAGGCGCTTGAGGATATAGAAATTTTTGGTGAAAGTTTTGATACGCATTTTTTTATGTATAAAGAAGATGTGGATATTTCATGGCGGCTTTTGCTTTTGGGTTGGAAGTCTTTTTACGAGCCTGTTGCAGTGGCGTATCACGGCCGGGGAACAGGGGTTTTTGATCGCGCGGGAGCCATAAAAGTCGCGCAGAATCGGAAAAACTTGCCGCAGTTTACCAAGCATTACTCGTTTATAAATGAGCGATTAATGCGTTTGAAAAATGAAATGCCCACGCATGTGCTCCGTGATGTTCTGCCGATTATTTGGAAAGAAATCTTGATGGTGGGATGGATGACCATTCGCGAGCCGTTTTTGTGGAAGTCGATGGTGCAGCTTTTCAAAAAAATGCCTTATGCGCTGAAGCAGCGAAAAGAAATTATGAAAAAAAAGCGTGCGAGCTACCGTGATATTGTGCGCTGGTTTGTGTAGCTATCAAAAGTGTGCGCGCGCACACGAAAGGGCAATGAAATAGTAAAACGTCAAACTGGGATGGAGTGCCTTTATTCCCCCAACTCTTGGGCGCGTTTTTGGCCAGCAGCATAGGCTTTTTCCAGGACTGCCTGCCATTTTTTCTGGTTCAAAATTTTGAAGCCGGCCTCAGTAGTTCCACCTTTTGTTTGAACGGCGGATTTTACTTCTGAAAATTCCATACCCGTTTTTTGCATATACACCGCAGAGCCGATAACACTTGCGAGTGCGATATTTCGTGCATCTGATTTTGAGTAGCCGGCACTTTGCAGTGCGCGTTGAGATGATTCGAGAAAGGCTGCCACGTATGCTGGCCCGCCTCCAGAGACCGCCGTTGCCATGTCGATTTTTGCCTCGCTATTTACCTCGGTTTGAAATCCAAATTGTGACAAAATCGTGCTCACTATTTTTTTCTCAGCTTTATTTAACCCCAATTGTTTCCAGACTGAAACGCCTGCGAAAACCTGAGCAGGAAGATTGGGCATCACGCGCACGAGTTTTTTGTGACCGCGCGCCCAACGTTTAATAGAAGCCATATTAACCCCTGCGGCAATTGAAATCACAATGTGATCTGAAGTTAATTGTGGTGCAATTTCACGAAGTACGGACTCAACTATTTTGGGCTTCACCGCGAGAATGATGATCTTTGATTTTAGGGCAATTTCCTTGTTGCCACGCAGAAATACAAAACGCTTTTTCTGCTCTGCGCTAAGGGAAAAACGGGGGGTAGTTGGATTGCTTACGTAGACGGTATAATCGGGCGATTGAAGGAGCGATTTTGCGATCGCGGTTCCCATATGGCCACAGCCAATAAGTGAAATATTCACAGGTTACTTATTACATATAATAGTTAGGCTTTCAACATAATTCCCGTGCAGAAGCGGCCGGCGTTTTCTTTGTCACGACGGTATGAATGGTAGTGTTCAGGTGTACAGACCGTACAGATGCGCGCAATTTCGATATTTTCTTTTGGTATGCCACTACCAATGAGCTGTCCTTCCACGGCACCCCATAAATCCACATAATTTTCTTCCAGGATATAAGCGTGGAGAAAAGAGGGAAGTTCGGTTTTGGGATCGGTGAACTCCGTACAACAAGGCCCGACCATAGGGCTTAGGCATGCGATGAGTTTGGTGCGATCGGTTGAAAAAGCCTGTTGCATAAGATCAATCGTACGCGGAATAATTTTCTGTGCGATCCCGCGCCAGCCCGCGTGAACATTGGCTATAGCTTTATGCTCCGGATCATAGAAAAAAATGCTTCCGCAATCAGCCACACGAATGATAAGGGGCAATTGTGGAATTTGAGTCAGCAAAATGTCGCCCTCGTGCGGGCGCGACTCAGACGGAAGTTCTTTTATTAGATAATGTTTTGTCCCGTGCAGCTGCTGAGTAAATTGGTACGGCTGTTCTTTTGAGCCGAGTAATTTTTGAATAGTCGATGTGTCAAAAGGGTCTATCGTACGATCAAAAACCGCATGTCCTATGTTGTCTTCGAATGGTTTTAGTATCTCGTACGTATGAATCATGATTTAGAAGAGTCGGTGGAGCATGTACGGCAGCTCAAGTGCGACGTCGCTGGCGATAAAATAAGAGCCTTTCGTTTTATATAATTCGTCACCCGTTGTTCCGATAATAAATGCTGCACATGCGGCGGCATAGTGAAGCGGCATATGTTGAGCTGCAAAACTTGCTGCACATCCCGCCAGGGCATCTCCCGTCCCGCCTACGGTCATTCCTGCATTTCCCGTAGTGTTGGTTATCACTTTTTCATCCGGAGAGGCGATAAGGTCATGCGAGCCTTTTAATAACACGGTAATGCCATATTGTTTTGCAAACGCATCGATAATTTTCTTTCTTCCATCGTTATCTTCTGGAAGATGCACATCCAAAAGTGGTTCGAGTTCTTTGCCGTGAGGAGTGATCATGAAACATCGACGAGGATCGGGATTTTTCCCACATTCTTTTGCAATCGCAATGGCCTCTGCGTCGAGAATTATCGGACACGCTGCATCTGCAATAATTTCCTCGACTACTTTCAGGCGATCCGCTCCTTTTCCTATGCCCGGTCCAATAAGCACTGCATCAACTTTTTTTAATAGTTCAAATGCGGGTTCAATTGCATTTTCATTTAATGCATCGCCGGGGTAACTGCGGACAATAAAATCGGGATAAAACCCGCGAGTAACCTCAAAATTGCACTCGGGAACAAGGAGATATACCAAGTCTGCACCGCTGCCTAAGGCGCTTAGGCCAGCCAAAATAGGTGCGCCGTAATATTCTCGTGATCCGCCAATAATCAATACCCGTCCGTTATCACCTTTGTGTGAGTCGGATTGCCTTTTAGGCAGATGTTTTCTGAATTCATCGAGCGAGAATGTATTTGAGAACATAGAAGCGTGTTAGCGAATATGTCCGTTGCCTTCTACTATCCATTTATACGTGGTTAGCCCCTCGAGCGCAAAGGGACCGCGCACATGTAGCTTTTGAGTTGAGATGCCAATTTCCGCACCAAGTCCAAATTCACCGCCGTCAGAAAATTGAGTGGAGGCATTCCAATAGACGCAGGCCGCATCAACTTCTTTTATAAATTGTTCTGCGACGTGGCTCTGTTCTGTGACGATTGCCTCTGAATGTTTTAGTGAATGCGCACGAATGTGCGCGAGCGCCTCATCAAATGAATTCACCGTTTTAATTGCCAAAATATAATCTAAAAATTCCGTATCGAAATCTTCTTCCATGGCTTTCTTAATATGTATATTGCATCCATGTGGCTGGGGATTTTTCTTAAGTAGTGCATATGCATTTTCATCTGCGCGAATTTCTAAATGGTCTGCGTGGTAGGGGTTTTTGTCCAGCGCTTCTAGGAATGCTGCCAAGAATTCCCCTGCTATTTTTGAATCCACTATAAGCGTGTCGAGCGTATTGCAAATCGAGGTTCGTCGTAATTTTGCATTCATCGCAATTGCCACCGCTTTTGAAATATCCGCTGCTTCATGAATATAGGTGTGCACTACCGATGCCCCCGTCTCAATAATAGGGACGCGACTATTTTCTTTTACAAAGTTAATCAGGCCTTTGCCGCCACGAGGAATCACCACATCGATTAAACGGTCGAGTTGCAATAGTTCATGAGTTAGATTGCGATCCGTACCCGAGATAAGCTGCACCGCATCCACAAGATTATGCTCCGGCTCCGTTCCCCCGATCTCCGCCAAAACACTGCGCATAATCTCCACGAGTTTTTTATTCGTCTCGAGTGCCTCACTTCCGCCTTTTAGAATCACTGCATTGCCGCTTTTTAGCGCCAGACACGCTGCATCAACCGTTACATTGGGTCGTGCCTCATAAATCATCAGGATCACTCCCAGCGGCACGCGAACTCGTTTAAGACTCAATCCATCTTCACGTACGCGTGCCTCCAATAATTCACCAACATAATCTTTTAACGTAATAACGTTTTGAATCGATTTCACCAGTTGTGCAATTCGTTTTTCATCCAGCGTCAGACGGTCAATAAAACCCGCCTCAAGATTATTATTTTTCGCACGCAGCAGATCTTTTTCATTTGCCTCGATGATCGCCGCAGAATGTTCCTCAAGTCGCTCTGCAATGGCCAATAAAATAGTATTTTTAGCCTCTGTAGAAAGCAGGGCAGTCGTTCGGCTGGCTTTTTGCGCATGTTGGCCAATAGTCTGTGCACTCATCATGTAGGTAGTATACTACGTTCGCTAACCTGTTATACTATCTCCGTGTCACATTTTGTCATTCATGGCGGAGTCCCGCTCAAGGGTACTGTTCAAGTAGGTGCATCTAAAAACGCGATGCTGCCGATTTTGGCCGCAACGCTGCTCACCGACGAACTCTGTATTTTAAATAATGTTCCGGATATAAAAGACACGCACAGCATGTTGGCGATTTTGAAAGATTTGGGAAGTGAGTTCGAGTTCAAGAATCACACCATTACGATTCAGACAAAAAAAATTAAGACACGTCAGGTAAATAAAGAAGTGGTGAGTCATATGCGTGCCTCAATTTTGTTATTGGGTCCCATGCTCGCGCGGTTGGGAAAAGTTTCCATGCCGTATCCGGGTGGCTGCGTGCTGGGCGCGCGCTCAATCGATACTCATTTGGAAGTGTTGAGGGATATGGGCGTGAAGTGGGAAGGGGATATGGATGACGAGATTGTACTTGATGGAAAACCAAAACCCGCTGATATCGTTTTGAAAGAAATGAGTGTAACCGCTACTGAAAATGCGGTGATTGCCGCGTCGTTGGCAGATGGTGAGACAACGATTCGTCTTGCTGCTATTGAGCCACATGTGCAGGATTTATGCCGCTTTTTAATTCAGTTGGGCGTAGATATTAAAGGCATTGGAACTCATACGTTGGTTGTCTCAGGAAAAAAGAAACTGCATGGCGCGACCTATCGTATTACGAGTGACTATTTGCAGGCGGGAACGCTTGTACTGGCGGCACTTCTCACAAAAGGAACGGTGACTATTCAGGGCGTACCGATTCATGATCTCGATGTGTTCTGGAATTTGTTGCGTGAGATGGGCGCTCAATTCACTATTAAAAACGATGTCGTTACGGTGCACCCGACTAAGCGTCTCGTGGCCTGTAAGCGTCTTCAGACAAATGTTTTCCCTGGTTTCCCCACTGATTTACAGCCGCCGTTTACCGTCTTGCTTACACAGGCGCAGGGCACGAGTTATATTCACGAGGCGTTGTTTGAAGGAAGATTTGCCTATGTATCAGAGTTGAAAAATATGGGTGCGGATATTCGCATTGAAAATCCACATGAAGCATATGTTGAAGGGCCTACGCCATTGTCAGGTATGACTGTTCGCAGCTTTGATCTACGTGCGGGTGCGGCGATGATTTTGGCAGGACTTGTAGCTAAGGGAAAAACAACGGTTACTCAAATTCAATATATCGATCGTGGTTACGAAGATTTTGACGAAACACTGCAATCATTGGGGGCAAAAATTCATCGTGTTGATGATTAATTAGTTTTTAATAAGTGAGCGATATTCTTCCCGCGAGGTCGGTCCGCATAATTTTTGAACCTGCTTGTTTTAGTCGTGCTAAGACGCCGGGATCCGGATGTCCATAGGTATTCTTCTTGCCGACAGAAATCGTCGCGAGCTCCGGTGTCACATGCGTTAAAAAATCCTTGCTCGTACTAAATTTACTTCCATGATGGCCGACTTTTAAAACATCGACATCGAGCGGCGCTCGGCGTGCGATGAGCAACTCTTCAATATGAGAGGGGAGGTCACCGGTAAATAAAAAACTCTGTTCACCACTGTCATAGCGCGCCACTATTGAATAATCATTGGCATTTTCAGCGGTGATTTGTTTTTGAAAGGGGTAAAGAATGTCGAGCGTGCTGCCATCTTGGAAACGCACATCACTGTGTTCATCGGCAAAGATAATCTGCGTCCCCCGAGCGCGCGCTTTTTTTAATAATCCCACCCCGAGTGTATTTCCCTTGAGAGCTGAAGCGTACAGCGTCTTCACGGTATAGCGGTTGATCACCGCCTGCAGACCCTCGATATGATCCTTGTCTCCGTGTGTTGCAATTACCAGGTCGATGGCTCGCTCACCCTGAGGCATCACTTCCTGTAGCTCCCGAATCACTGCCGTCCCCATTCCGCCATCTATTAAAATCCGCTCGCCGCTGCGCGTTTGTATGAGGGTACTGTCTCCCTGCCCTATATTTAAAAAATCGACGTGAAGACGATGGTCGAATCCTGGAGGAAGGGAAGATAGGTAATAATAGATGGCCACTCCACAAGCCACCACAACAATGCAGATCGTTTTAAAAAGCCTCATGCAACGATGCATGCTAGCAAACTAAAATGAACGCACGATGAAAAAAATATGAACCACTATTTACTATTCTTCTTCTTGCGGCGATATAATCCCATGAGCAAGCTCGTTACTCCTGCGGCGAGCATTCCAGGACCTGTCTCGGGTAAGAATTTGCTGATGATCGAACCGCTGCTTTCATTGCCTGCATTGTCTTTTGTCGTGATTTTGAACGTATACCAACCTGTCTGAAGGTCCTGAATTTCTGCGGCGGTACTTGCAGCGCCTAATGATGATGCATGTCCAAAGTTCGACGTATTTTTGCCCACGCTCTGATACAATAACTGATCTGCTAAATCACGCTGCGTATTTGCACTTTCTTTCCAGCGCAACTCGAGAATACCTCTTGGTGCATTTTTTATATTTGCAATAAGCTCGGTAATATTTTCTGGGGGAGTTGTGTCGCGTCCCGTTCCATCTACTTTTCCCGTTACTGTTCCACGAAGTCCCTCAATAGCAGTATTACCTTTTGCATCTGCGATATCACTCATCCATAGATCATAAACAATGCCCTGCATGGGGTCAGTTGTAATATAAAGCGTAGCGCCATCCGTACTCAAACTTACGTTCTTAACGGCAAGAGGTGCTTCATTATCATGATTTTTAACGGTGATGTGTGTAGTTGGATCCGTCGGCAATACAACCGGCTCGGAAAAAGTCACTGAAATGCGATCGTTGAAATCCGCAACTGATGCAGTGATCAAAGGTGGCTGTGTATCGTTGGCGCCACCTCCTGGAATATCAGTTCCTGGCGTTACAGTGGTTCCTGGTTTTTGTTTTGAGCTTCCCGTGAATGAACCAGTATCAGATGTTCCACTAATAACGGGATTATTGAAATAATCTTTTACTTCAATTCCTGCAGTTACTACATATTCAGTTCCATCTTTTTGTGGAGCAGTAGTTAAAACAACCGTCTTGCCCGTGTCATCGCGTGTATCGATTTCTGCTTTTTGAACCGACAAGCGAGTTTTGTCCTCAGCCTCAATAACAAAGGCGCTCTCGGGATTTTGTTCAGGTAATTTTACTGGCTCAGAAAATTCTACGGTCACGGAAATTATATCTTCTGCGCTTACGTCTTCTACTTTTGGTGATTTTCCATCATCTTCAATAGAAGAAAGGCGCAGTCCCGTTTTAGGAGTAGTAGTTGCCTCGGGCGAATAGTATTCACTTTCATTTCCTGCTGCGTCAATTGCACTTACCGAAAAATAATATGCTTGGTTGTTTGTCAGATCTTTTATGCGATAGCTTGTGACATTGCCTACCGGAATAGAAGGCAAATCATAGCGAGGATTTTCTTCAGTCAGGGAATGAGTACCGCGGTGAACTTTGTAACCCACCACAGCTACATTGTCTGTTGCTGCTTTCCATTGAACTAAGACTTCGCCATCACCGGGCATTGCCTGTACTTCTTCTACATCTGACGGAACAATCGCATCCGCAGCGGCTACAAGCTCTTCACCTTGTGCACGTACAATAGAAATGGAGCTCCCTGAGAACATGCTCGTCATGAGCACGCTCATTGCTACAAGTCCCAACATTCGATAGTTTTTTCGTTGTTTTTTGTTTCTCATAAGCTTTTTGTTATCAAATAATTGTATCACTGATTTGATCGAGTACAATTACTTACGCTTGTTATAAGGCTTTTCAGTTGTTTGGTTCAGGTGTTAGCTGATCAATAAACCTCCTGTAAGTAGCATTTTTTACAGAGGATCGTGAGGCCGCTATCGGGTTGATAGCCGGTATACATAAGCTCTGAGCATCTGCTGCACGGATATTCATAGATGGCGGGCATGGTACGGTTTGCTACGCGAGTGCGATGTCGACAGGCAAAACATTTCAGGGGTGGCGGTAAGTTGTGAGTTTTATAAAATGCCAACTCTTGTTCAATAAACGCATAATTTTTTCCACAGCTTTCGCATATCAGGTGGTCAGATGTATGGTCGATCAGCGGTTCATCTTTCCAACGATAACCGAGCGCGAGTGCCTGTTCTTTTTCCAGGGGGAAACAGTCCATCACGAGAGATTCATTGTAGGCGAGAGGAGCAACGTCTTGCGGGAAAAACTCTCCATATTCACCCGTTTTACGCATATGTTCTATGATTTTTGGCATCAGTAATTCGTAATCTTCTTTTGAATATTGTTTGTTTAAGATGCAGTATTTTTTTCGACGCACGCCCACGCATCCAAATAAATCACTCGAGCTGAAACATCCATCGCAGTAGGTAAGATTCTGGCAGTTGGTCCAACACATTGTGCAGAATTTGAGGTTGTAGACGTGGTCACCGCAGCTGCTCGATTCGTAGACGAGCTCGGCTTTATCCCCCCATGAGGTGTAGTCCATGGATGATTTAACGCCTAACGATACGCGGAAGCAGTAGGTGCAATCTTCTAGATCTTTTGAGTCGAAACAGTACCAGGCATTTTTTGAATTGAATAAATGATCGCCAAAACTATTTTCATTGTGCTCCTCTATGAGGTGTTGTTGTGGTTGAGTGGAGAAAAATTCCTCAGTTTTTTTCTTTAGTGCATCAATTCCTTGATGCGTATCTAACTTAAAATCCACCTTCATATTTTCATAATCTTCTTTTGAATACTGCTTGTTGAAAATCAAATACTGGCCGCGACGAATATTGATACAGCCAATTGAGTCGGTAACGTTGTGGCAGTTTTTTAAAAAATAACTATCCTGGCAGCTCATGCAGTCTTGGGAGTAGAAGAGGCGATAGCACTTTTGGCAGTCGATGCACTCATAACAAACCTCGTCTTCGTAACAGATACTGCAGTCGATGCAGTTCTGGCTGTGCTTGAGTAAGTTGGAGTAGTAGCAGTCTTCACAGTAGTCAGATTCCGCTAGCAGATAGCAGTTTTTTAGGTACGCGGTACAGGTATTGAACTCACTATTTTCTAACGTGCCGATGGTATTAAAGAGCGCCAGGTGTGGGACGGTATTTTTCAGCTCTTTAAACTGTTCAAAAAAAGGCCGATTGAAATCAAAGTCGCGTCCGTATGAAAGCGGATCCCATTGGTCAGACCACCAGACCTCCCCCTCGTAAACCGGAAAAGGAACTTCCGCAGCATATTGCGAGAGGATTTTTTTGCCCGAAAAACTACATGTTCTATAGTACGGTTTTTTCGTGTTGCGCTCATGTAAACGGCGAATAAGCCTGCAGTTGGGGCACTTGGTCGGCGCGGGTACCTGGATCTGGTCGTAGTAGGCACGGTCGCGGTCGGAGATGGTGAAATTTTGCCTGCAGACGGTACACGTTCGATCCATATATTTCCTTTATTATAACAGAAGGCTGTTATACAATGCGCCCGTTATGAAGCTGTATATTCAGACCGTTCGTAAGGCGATGCTGGCCGCAGTAAAAAAGGCCGGATATAGTTACGAAAATGAGATTAAAGTTGAGTACCCATCCGAGGCGGCACATGGAGATTATTCCAGTCCCGTCGCGCTTGAGCTGGCCAAGAGAGAGGGCAAAAAGCCGCGTGAGGTTGCGGATGAGTTAGTGGCAGCTTTAGAAAAGCCGGAGGGCGTGGAGAAGATTGAGATCGCCGGGCCGGGATTTATTAACTTCTTTTTTGCTGCTGATTTTTTGGCAAAATTTTCTGCGCAGGTTATTGCGGCTGGAGATGATTTTGGAAACAGTGAGGTGATGAAGGGGAAGACTGTGGTCACCGATACCTCACATCCGAATGTGGCTAAGCCCATGGGAGTGCATCACTTACTCTCAACGATTATTGGAAATTCACTCAATCGGATTTTTAAAGCGGTTGGTTACAATTTAGTGCGCGATAATTATTTGGGAGATTGGGGGACGCAATTTGGAAAATTAATTTGGGCATATAAAAATTGGGGAGATGCGGAAGTGGTGAAAAAAGATCCGATTCCTGAGTTGTTAAAATTATATGTGCGTTTTCATGAAGAGGTTGAGCAGAAGCCGGAATTAGAAGATCTTGGTCGCGCTGAATTTAAAAAATTAGAAGAGGGAGATAGTGAGAATAAAAAATTGTGGAGATGGATTGTCGATTTGAGTGTCCAGGTTTTTTATAAGACATGGAAACGTTTGGATGTTGAATTTGATCACATCAATGGTGAGAGTTTTTACGAAGATAAAATGCAGGAGATTATTGCGATGGGTATTGAGAAGGGGATTTTTGTGGAAGGTGAGCGTGGGGCATTGATTGCGCCATTTAATCATGAAAAATATCCACCAGCGATTATTAGAAAATCGGATGGGGCAACACTGTATGCGACACGCGACTTGGCGCGCATTTTGTATTGGGAGCGCACCTGGCATCCTGACTTGATGGTGAATGTAGTGGATGTGGCTCAGGAGATGTATTTCAAACAGTTATTTGAAGTTACTGGAATGTTGAATATCACCGATGCAAAAAATATTCACGTTGCATTTGGGCGCATGAGTTTTCCGGAAAAACGAATGAGTACGCGCAAAGGGAATATTATTTTGATGGATGAAGTTTTGGATGAGGCGGTGGAACGTGCTCATGAAATGGTGAAGGAGAAAAATCCAGATTTAAGTGATGAGCAGAAAAAAGATATCGCGCAGATGGTGGGAATTGGCGCGGTGAAGTACGCGATACTCTGCCAAAATCGCACGACGAATGTGACCTTTACTTGGGATAAAATGTTGAGCTTGGAAGGGAACAGCGCGCCGTATTTGCAGTATGTTCATGCGCGCGGCTGCTCGATTTTGAGGAAGGGAGAAGCGGGGACTGAGAAGGCTACAGAAAAGACTACAACCTATAATCTACCGTCTGAGTTGGCGTTAGCGCGATTACTTCCAAAACTTCCCGAGGTTGCGGTTCAGTCTGCCATGGATTTTAAGCCGAATTTACTAGCGAATTATTTGTTTGAAGTGGCGAGTGCTTTCAACTCATTCTATGCGAGTGCGCCCGTACTTCAGGCAGAAAAAGAAGCCGAGCGAGATGCCCGGCTTCAATTAGTTCGTGCGACGACGGTGGTTTTGAGAAACGGCTTGCAGTTGCTTGGAATTCAAGCGCCTGAGGTCATGTAGAGGGTGATTTTAACGTCCACCTGTAATCGTCATCTCATTTCCTCCGATATACGGCATGTCGAGGTCGCCGTTTATGAATCCATTTGAAGTAAAGTTAATGCCCGTAGTTGGTTCAGTAACCCCATTGCGGTTATTTGCGCCGTCAATCTCTGCGCTGCTCATGCCCGTGTTTACGCGTGAGATGTAGATATCGAAACGGCGAGGATTGAATGAGTTAATTAAATCTTCTTCGTTGATATATATGCCCAAACGGATTGTGCCATGTGCTGCAAGGATTGCGTCAGGGCTTACGTATCCTTTTATGGTAATCACGCGTGGCTGGTTTGGATAGACGGTGAAAAGAGGCTGGGTTTCGTCGTCATTTTGGAAATGTGCTACATCGTTTCCATCAAAAGAAACATGATTGGTAAGCTGGGCATTTCCATCGTAGAGCGCGACTGAAGTGAGCATCTGGCGTGTTTCACCCAACCCGGTAAATGCAGTGTTTACTACGGAGAGGGCATTTACGGTTATTGGCTCACGATCGGCAACAAAGCGGATAGAAGTAAATGCAGTTGGTTGTCCCACCACTGCCTCATTTGCGCTGATTTGGCGAGTTGCTGGTGTTGAGCCGTCGAGTGAGATAGTCATTGTACCCAGGACCGCACGCGCAGGCCGTGAGTAACCTAATCGATTTCCTCCCAATGTATAATCTCCGTATCCAGTGGCATCGCTTAAGTCGCCAAAATGAATGTGTGCATAGGCTTCGTCATTGAATGTTTGATTGTCAGCTTGCGCTTCAATTTGGTTAACCTCATCACCCTTAGTGACTACAAATCCTACGTATACGCGTGTGCCCGGTCGTGTGTCTACTGCAGGTGTGCCGCGAACGGTAATAGTTCGTGTAGTACCTGGTGTAACGGTAAAGAGTTCAGTTGCACCTTGAGCACGGGCGATAAAAGATACTTTGCCATCTGCGCCTACTGATCCGCGGAAACCAACGCCATTTGCATTAGTAACAGGACGGTCACCCTCAAATAAAAATAGTTGTTCAAATGGATTACGGCCACCAGCGCGTATTGAGTCTTCATCTTGTATAGCGACAGCAGTTAGTTTTGTAACTTTAACTGCGCCGTCGGCAGCACTCAAACGTATATTGGCGAGCGCAACATTTTCAGTTCCGGAAGGAATGCCTGCATCAGGCCCTACGATTTCTTCACCGGCACTTACCGTTAGCACTGCATTTGATTCTTGAACTACCGGTGCAGCTGCAGCTGCTCGTGGGTCCCAGTTGGATAAAATTGTTTCATTTGCTCCCAGTGTGTATGGTTGGACGAGCGTAATACTTCCGTCAGTTATTCCATTATTTGCCTCTGTAGCTGCATCGTGTGACTGTCCTTGGCTGTTGATACGTACCATCTGGAAGTCTGCTTGTGCATCGGCAGTATTGAAATATAGGGATGGTATAGGATTGGTGCGTCCCGCCCGTGAGGGACGTGCGATAATTACCACATTTCGGTTGTTTTGAGGTGTAACCTCGAATAATCCTTGTGCAGCATCACTTTCAAAGCGTGCAACTTTTCTACCGTTGGCGAGTGTCTGTGGTACTTCTTCTGTTCCCGGTATCATGGCAAGTTGCCCCTCATTTTCTTGTGCTAAGTATACGGTCGATGCATCTCCTTCCACTAATACGCTTAATGTGCGAACAGAAATAGTCTCTGCCTGTGCTCTAAATGTTAGGGATAACTGTTGAGGATCTCGTAAAGCATTTTTGCTAATGGTAAGGTTTCCACGCAGATGTAACGTAACCTCTGCCGTTACTCTACCGGCTCCTTCTACACGCAGTACATGTGTACCGCCACTCAATCGTGGTGTTCCGTAAGAATACCTACCATCTTTATCAACCAGAGCTCGTCCTATTGCTACATTATTATCAAAAAACTGGAGTGTGCTTCCCGCGGGGCCACGTCCGGCAACTACCGTAGGGCTATCAGCAGTAGCGTAAACTCCTGCTGCTGGCCGATCGATCGTTATTGATAAGGTGTTTTGAATAGCAACTTCTGGTGAGCGCAATGCTCCTGCACGAATACTGAAACGGTGTGCACCAGCTGCTACTGAGGGAACTGAATAAGAAAAATGACCACTTGGAGTCGGCTGGAATGTGCCGATTACTCTGTTACCATCGAGGAGCTCTGCGGCTGCACCGGCTGGCGCATCACCCTCTATCACCATGACTCCTGCGGTGTTATATGTACCGGCGGTAGGTGTTGTGATGCGTGCAATAGCGTCGACGGTTACCTTAACTACCGTAGAAGTATCACCTTTATTGTCTTGAGCTTTGAAATTATAATCGCCTCTTGGAAGTGCGGGTGTTCTAAAAGAGAAATTGCCTTTTACATCTGCAGCTGTTTCTCCCATCTTTGCGTTTCCATTGAAAATAGAAACAGTAGAATTTGCCTTTGCAACTCCACTGACGACAATTTGTGGATTTACCGCATTATATGCTCCATTTATAGGAGTCACGATACGGATCGTAGAAGGTTTACTGAAAAGTATTTTTGAACTTCCCTGGAATAGTCCGCCGCCTGAAAAAGCGACAAGTCCTCCCACTATCACTAGCATTGCGACAAAACCAATCGCAATTTTTGTTCTAATACTCATAGGTATTTTTGTTATTTATATATGTTTTTGATTCTCACGATTATATCATTTTTGTTCAATTAATGCCAGGAAATTACGCATGAGAGTTTGAGTAATCGTCGCCATGTTTTTATTTTCAGTGAGCCAATCTTGGGTTAGTTGAGGTTGGTTAATTTCCTGCAGCCAGGGATCTTTCGCTTTCCAGTCATTAAACATTTCAGCGGTGAGCTCGCAGTGAAACTGAAGTCCGTACGCATGTCTACCAACTTTTGCTATTTGATTTCGGCAAGAAATTCCCGTACCTAAAATTTCCACTTTTTCATTCGGGATAACAGTTTCTCCGTGTAGATGAAATACGTTAAATTCCTTAGGTATATTTTTTAAAAGCTGATCATTCATTGCTTCATCACACAGTGTCACGGAAAATAACTGTCCATCAGATCCACGAAATCCTACTTCCTTTTCCGTATTTTTTACCACAGTGCCACCGGCTGCTTTTACCATAACTTGCAGCCCAAGGCATATGCCCAGGTAGGGCTTGTCAGTTTTAAGCCACTGCCGCACCTTGTCTACTTCTGTCGTCATCTTATCAACGCCATCATTTGCACTATTTGAACCGCCCATAACTATAAGACCGTCATACTTTTCTAAATGTGGCCATGTGTCTCCGGTATTTAGATCAATAACATCATAGGGGATGTTCAATTTGATGAGCTCTTCTTGGAAAATTCCGCCGCCTTCATGCGACTCATTTTTTACAATAAGTATTCTCATGACAATATTTTTCTTCTTTTATGGAAAAATAATAAAAATACTATTCCGCTCAGTGCAATTAATCCGCTACCGATAATGATTGGCATTTCAGGGGAGAATTGCGATGCAATCACGCCGGCAAAAAGGGGAGGAAATATATTTGAAAGAGCTTGCATGCTGGCGTTGATTCCCAGAACTTCGCCTTGTACTTCTGGCCCGGCAGAACGGCTAATGAGCGAGGTAAGGTTGCTGTTGCTGAGTCCGTTGAAAATGGCGAAAAAAGGTATTACCCAGACGAAAAGGCTCCATGCATGTTGTGGTATGACGTAGGCAAAAGTGAAGAAACCTTCGGCTAAAATAGTGAGCTTCAGCACGGCGGCTTCCTTGATATATTTACTTACTATGCGCGTAATGAAACCCTGTGTGATGACTACCCAAATTCCCACATACGCAAAAAGCATCCCGATATTAGTCTGGCTATAGCCAAATTTTGTTAGCAAAAATACGCCGAAAAATGAGGTGAAGAATGCGAAGCCTGATTGAAATAGAAATGACGTGGTGAAGAGTGTTCGCAGCCCCGGGAAACCGAATGCTTTAATGATATTGTGAATTGATTGTGACCAACGCAGCCGAATAGCCGAGCCAGTCGTCTTTAATGTTTCTGGTAAAAAACGAATAACAAAATAGATATTTATGCAGCTCAAAATACCGGAAAACCAAAATGGCGTTGCCGCATTAAAGAAAGAAGCAACCTCATGATTTGAAAGTATACCTCCTAACAGGGGGCCTAAAATAAAGCCTAATCCAAAGACCATTCCCAACAGTCCAAATGTTTTTGTACGATCTTCAGGTGGAGTTATGTCGGCCATGGCAGCTTGTGCAACGGCAATGCTTCCTCCCGTGAATCCGGCTATAGCGCGTGAAATGAATAATAACGGAATATTATGAATCACAATGCCAAGTCCAAACAGTGCATATGATGCGGCAGTTCCTGCGAGACATGCCAATAGAATGCGTTTGCGTCCGTAGCGATCTGAGAGCTGTCCTAAAATAGGTGCAGCAATAAATTGAGCAAAAGGAAATGTCGCCGATAATATTCCCAATAGAATGTAACCCGCTTTTGGATCGCTCGCAGCACTCAAAAGGTAGTATTGTGAGCCAGGATCGCCAAGTAGGAGCGGAATGACGGGAATAAGAATCCCAATCCCAATCATATCGAGAAACATGGTAAACAGAATCGTGATCAGGGCTTTTTTATTCATGGATGTGGAGTAGAATTCTGCCGAAATGAAATTATCAAATATTCGCGGAGAATACTACTTACTGGCGGCGATTCCTTTTTTTGGACTCTTTCCTGTTTTTGCAAATATTGGAGTGGGCTATTTTCCCCCATTATTTTTTGCGGGCATAAGTAACTTGATTGCGGCATTGGTCATGGTGCCATTATCGCTCACTACAAAACGTCGTGAGCTTAAGCTCAATCGCACAGAATGGCTCTATACAATGGGCAACACCGTCTTTAATATTATTCTGCCGTTTATTTTGATTTATATCGGCACGCAGTACACCTCAAGTCTCAATACGACACTCTTGCATCAAACGGAGCTGCTGAGTGCATTTATTATCAACGGATTGATATTTGGAGAGGTAATTACGCGCAGTGTATGGATCGGCGGAGTATTGGTGTTAAGTGGCACGCTTTCGGTTCTGTATAATGGCAGTCTGCATTTTAATATTGGAGATCTCCTTATTATCGCCTCTACTTTTTTATATCCGTTTGGGAATATCTACGCCAAAAAATCTTTAAAAACAGTGACTCCGTGGACGGTGCTTTTTTTGCGCAGTCTTATGGGGGGAACGGTTTTGCTTTTACTGAGCGGTATTTTTGAAGCCTCTGCATGGGGATCTATTGCAACATCAGCACGGCAACATCTTCTTTTTCTCTTTATTAATGGCGCGATTATTCTTGGCTTTTCCAAATGGCTCTGGCTCTCTGGTATGCGCTCTATGCCGATCACGAAATCAACGATCTTTGCTATTTGTGGTCCGCCGGTGGGTATTTTGTATTCAATTTTATTTTTAAAAGAGGTTCCCAGTATTTATCAGGCGATCGGTTTTCTGCTTATGATTCTAGGCTTGTGGGTGTTAGTTCCGAAGCGTCGCTAGATAACCTAGTGGCGTAATGGTGAGCTTTCCACCCCATGATTCTACCTGTTCTTGGGTGTATTTTTTAATTTTTGAGTAGTCGGAAAGTCCAATCGATGAAAAATATTCCTGTGCGCGCTCTTCATTAAAATCTTCTCCATATACCGAAATAATACTGTGTCTGCCGAGTTTTTTCATATGCTTAAATGCGCCTGCTTCATCGGGTATATATCCGAGTGTGTTATTGAGACAGAGGACATAATCAAACTTAGAGAGGCCCGGTGGATGCGTTATATCTCCCAAAACAATATTCGCCCTTACGCCTGCCTCGGCAATATTCTTGCGTGCTAGATCATAGAGCTCATGATCAATTTCTAGACCCGCTAAAATTAAATCCGGACGTCGCTCATGAAGACGAATAATACGCGTTCCATTTCCGCAGCCCACTTGAAGCACATGTGCATGGTGAGGAAGACTACGACTTAAAAAATCCAACTCATAGAGCCAGTTTTCCTTATTAATAGCCGGAATTCGCTCCAGGTCATCACATGCGCTGTAAATATCTTTTAATGACATGTAGATTATTTTAATTCCTCGAATTCACCGATTGCTTTATTTTTCCTTACATTATCCCAAGTGAAGTAGCGGCCATTCATAGCGATATACACGCCATGCGGAAGAGTCTGTGCAAATGCGATGGCACTGCCAAGGTTGAAGAGTCCGTCAGAGCTGCCAAATTTATAGGGAACCATTGCGCCGGTGAGAACGATTGTTTTATTGGGGACTTTTGCGGCGAGTACTTTTGCCGTTTCTACCATAGTATCCGTGCCGTGAGTTACCACAATGCGCTCTTCTGCGGCTTTTAGGCAGTGCTCAGCGATGATCTGGCGATGCGATTCATCCATATCTAAGCTGTCGATCATCATCAGCGTCTCAATCTCCACGGGAATACGTGCACGTCCCAAGGTGAGCGTCTCAGGGAGGTGTGTTTCTTTAAAAAACAGTGAACCGTTAAGCTCATTATATTCTTTATCAAAGGTTCCTCCCGTGGCGAAAATACGAATCTTCATGTGCCGATTATACCAGATGTGTTACCCTATCTATTGCTATGTTTGATATTGTTGAACTAATCAAGACAGTTGGATATATCGGCGTTACCGCCATTGTGTTTGCAGAGTCGGGCTTGCTGATCGGGTTTTTCTTGCCGGGTGATAGCTTGCTTTTCACTGCGGGACTGCTCGCTTCGCAGGGGTATTTAAATATCTACCTTCTCGTGCCTTTGTGTTTTGCCGCTGCGGTTTTTGGTGACAGTGTGGGATATGCCTTTGGCAAAAAAATGGGTCCCAAAATTTTCAATAAAAAAGAGTCAAGATGGTTTCACCCCAATCATCTTGAGCGTGCGAATGCATTTTTTGAAAAATATGGTGGTAAGGCAATAATTCTTGCTCGCTTCATGCCGGTGGTACGCACATTTACGCCGATTGTGGCGGGTGCGGGAAACATGACCTACCGGAAATTTGTTTTTAATAATGTGCTCGGCGGATTTTTGTGGACGTTTGGACTCACGCTTGCGGGTTATTTTTTAGGAAAATCAATTCCCGATATCGATCGTTACCTTTTGCCGATCATAGGAGGAATAATCCTGCTTTCTATTTTGCCGGTTGTTTTTCACTTCATTAAGGAGCGCAAGAAAACCTCATAAGATTTATTTAAGATACGGCACTATCTTTTTGAATGGACCCAATAGTGTACTCCACGGTATTTCCGAGAGTACCATGAGGATGACAATGGTAGGACTGAAAAATGTTGCGGCCAATACAATTCCCATACCATTATTGCGATAGGAATTTGATACGATAATGGCTATTTTATCGGCTTTATTTCGCCCTGTGCCCGCAAAATAACCGATCACATGTAGTGCGCCGAAGAAAATATATAATAATACAAGCTGGCCTATGACCTGATCGAAATTGTCCATGATAAATTTCTGCTCAGTCCCGATGGCGGTGTACACAAAAAAGAATATGATCACAACATTAATGGCGGCAAAATAGCGAACGCTCTGCGATATTTTTTTCGGAAAGATTTTTTTAATGGGGTATGACAAAATGAGTGGAATGAAAATCAAGGTCGTGAGCGTCACGAACATTTCCATGGCATCAATGGAGACACCTGCTGGTGTTGCGTAACTGAAGAGAAGGGGAATCGTAAAGGGTGCCAAGAGTGAACAGATAATCAAAATGCTCATGGATAAAACGACATTTCCGTTGACGAGGTCAGTGAGTGCCGGAGTTGAGCTCCCCGGTGGTACTGCAGCGAGCAGGAGAAAACCCAGGGCGATGGTTGGGTCAATGAAAACGAAAATGGCGTAGGTAATGATGGGTATGACTAGAAGGAAGAGTACCGCAAGGTAGCTCATGAGTTTATAGTCACTGATGCTTTTTGCTATGTCGCCGAGTTTTAGTTTTAGAAAGAGCAAAAAGAGCATGAACATTAATGCCGGTTGAAGTAAGAAACGCAGCGACTCGCTATACTGTGGGAAAATTAGACCCCCAATAATTCCCGCCAGGAAAAATATCCAAAAGTGATGCTCGATAAATGTGGCGATACGGTGCATATTATAATTCTGCTATTTTTAAGACGGTATTCCAGTTGCGTGTGGTTACATTTTTGCCGAATTCTTTTTCAATTATCGACATGAGTTCGGTTGTTTTTGTGCTGGGCGACAGCTGCAAAATACTAAAAAGTTCTCGATTAGTTTTCTCTAAAATACGGAATTCTTTTTTTGACGATTCATAGGGGATTCCCATAGCGCTCGTACTTTTTTCAGCCAGAAAAGTTATGTAGAGCCGTGTATTTTTGTCGACATGGATATTCTGAAATGGATCTGTTTTTATCAATTTTTCAATTTCTTCGGCGGTGCGCAAGATAACGGGAACGGTAAAATTAAACTTTTCTTCTAGCGCAGCCTCGAGCTTTTTAATGAGTTTTTTTTCATCTGATTTTGCACCCTCAAAGACCACATTGCCTGAGTTCAAAAGCGTTTTTATATTTTTGAAATCTAATTTTTCCAAACACTTTTTTAAATCGGCCATGGGAACTTTCTTATTCCCACCAACGTTAATTCCTCGCAGCAGAGCGACGTATTTTTGCATAATTATATTTTTCTTCCTAGGTATAAATGGCTGTATATTCTTCCTTCAATTTCTACGACATCGGGTAGTAGAGCCCACCTTTTGAAGCCATTTTTCTCCAATAATTTTATACTTCCAATATTAATATCAAATATAATTCCAAAAATATTCTTGTACCCCAACGCCTTGCTTCTCTCAAGCATTTCTTTTAATAACTTGTCGCCCACTCCTTTTCTCTTATATTCATTGTGAACGTAGTAGCTTACCATTATCGTATTCTTTAAGCCCTCACGCCCTTTCCTGTATGGGCTAATGGATATCCACCCGACTACTTTTCCTTCATATTCTGCGACTAAAATTGGATATTCTTTTGAGAACTCCTCGAACCATTCTCTTTTGTCCTCAACATTAAACGTTGCGATGTCTGATGTGGAAATTTTTGCTACGATTGCTTGATTGTAGATCTCTACAATTTCTTTTAAGTCTTTTTCTACGGCATCTCTAATTAGTATATCCATAAGCTTGGTTAGGGTTTTCTTTTTTTGGTTTTTTGTACGTCTTTTGCGCAGGCCTTCAGCAGCTCGCGCAATTTTTTGCGATCTTCAATATATCGCTCGTCTATAACATAAGATGGCTTTGCAGTGGGATAGGGCGGCCCCATCTCGGCATCGTTTCCCAAGATTTTCTTAGTGCCCTCAGTTATTTTTACAAACAGCGTATCATCGCAAATCAAAGCCACAATAACGTCATCATAATACAGGCCATATTCACCAAACATCGCCCGCGCCCGGGCTTTTGGATCGTCGATTTGGTCGAGAATATAGGCGACGAATTCTTTCGTGGTCGACATGTGAATGCTTAGTTACTAATGGCGGAGAGGGAGGGGTTCGAACCCTCGATACCCTTGCGGGTATACCGCTTTTCGAGAGCGGCGCGTTCAACCACTCTGCCACCTCTCCATTAACTAACGCGCACCTATTCTAACAGAAGTCTGCCGCCTACGCGGCGACAGACTTCCTGAGCTGCTTTTTGCCTTATATGAGCCACTATTTTCGCTGCATTACTATCTGCAAAGCTGCGCCGGTACCAGCCCAGACCGCCACAGCCGAGAGCGCCCAGCCCAATAGGGGAATAGCACAGATGATAACTACAATTGGCATACCTAATACTAATCCCCATGCTAAATGTGTTGTCTTGCCATGACGAAGTTTCAAAAGTATTTTTTGTCCTACGAGCATTGCAATATAAATGCGGCTCACAGCCACAGTGATACCGTAGAGCACCGCACCCACCAGCGCGAGTGGGATCCCCACAACAGTCATCATCAGAACAACAAATACGATAGGCGCAATAATCATTGATGCCGCACCCCAGAGAATAGATGATCCTGCATGTTTCTGAATCATCTCAAGCACCTCTGCCACTTTCTTTGGTCGTGCCCATATCATCGCCAATCCCAATACGATCAATGCAAAAATCGAATAGAGTTTCCATCCCGCCCACATTGCAATAAACATATTTCTCAAGCGTTTTCCCTCAGGTTCATCTCTTCCTTGAAGCGATGCGCGTTTTTCAATTCCACCTTTCACTACACCATCGTCAATTTTTGCGTCGCGCTTACTTGCGTAGACTAATTTTCCTTTAATAAGAGCTGGTTTTGTTGCGGTAAAATCCTGAACTTCGGCTCGTACATCACGTTCAACTACGCCCTGAATAATAACACTCTGACCCGCCACGCTAAGATCTTTTTTAATGTTTCCCAATACTTCTAACCACTGACCCGCAAAATGCACTTCTCCACGCACCACTGCTTTTTGTCCCAGTATAAATTTTTGTCCAAACATCATTACGTTGCGCTCCACACTTCCATTAATCGTCAAAAACTGCCCCGCACTGCGGACATTTCCATTTATATGACCGTCAATGGTAAGCGACTGACCTCCACAAATCACGTCACCATTTACGGTTCCAGTGATCGTCACACTTGAGCCTGCACAAAAAACATCTCCGTTAATCACGCCATCCACACGCACATTTTGACCTGCAAAAAATCCTGTAGATTCAAGAGTTTCCGCAACGTTCACGAGTACATTTTCCTCGTTTCGTATGATATTTGCAGATGCACTTGCCGGCAGTAAAAATAGTACGGCTAAAGCGCTCACCACCATGAGTTGTTTTGTAAGATGTTTCATGTCGATATAGTACACCTCCTACTTCATAAGCGGCAGTCCGACTTCTTCATTCATTGCACGCTCTATGGTGCCGTTATAAACCGTCAGCGCGATTTCGCATGAAGCCCCCACGATAAGCTGCTTTATATGCCCGCCAAACGTCTGCATTTCCTGATTTGAGAAGACTCCGTGAGCATGAATAACTGGCGCACCGTCCTTTAGGGCAATATTTCCCGTGATGCTGACTATTTCCAGATCTTCACTAAAGCTTCTGTCGATATAGGTCTTTTTTTGCAGCTCGTAGTATCCAAGAGTTAGTTTTTGAGTGGCTCCAATTGCAGTAAATGAGGCTGCGGTGATGGTATGTTCTTTTGCAAAAGCCACTACGCTCGTCATAAAATCCTCGCCGAGAGTGAGGCGCAGTACGTAGTGTTGGTTGTCGCGAAGAATGATGTTCATGGCTCTATTCTACCAGATATGGTATAATTACCCGATGGCTGAAATTGTCAAAATAACGCCTCCCGAGGAGGGAAAAGAACCTTCAAAACCTTTGGAATCGGCTAAGCCTATACCTGGAGAAGTTCTTGCAAAACGAAAAGAATTTGAGCAACTCGGTCGTAAACAACAAGCAGAAATTGTGAAGAATCTGATACGTCAGGTGGACGAAGAATCTAATGTTCCGCGAGATAAAGTAGCCGCTGCGTTAAAAGATGAAAATAAAGCTGATCGATTTGAAACGTTAGCCCGAACCATAGGCACCATGGCCAGTTTAATTGGAAATGTTGCTGATATTATGAGTCGCTTGTTTGGGGAGGTGGGTGATAATAATGAAGAAGATTACAAGCCAGAACAAATTGCGGCAGTAAAAAAAGAAATCTCAGAACGAAAATTCGACACTCCTAATCGCGAGAAAATAGTTAACATAGCTCAAAGTATGCTCGGTTCGCCGAATTTTAGGGGCGAAGAGGTGGATGGTGGAAATTTAGCTTGTGCGCAAGTAGTCAGTAGAATTTTAAGACTGAGTGGCTGTATAAATAAAGAGCTTCTAGGTGTTACTGCTACGCGGGCTGAATTACGAAAACAGAATTGGACAGAACATCAGGGGCCTCCACGTCCAGGTGATGTGGTTATCTGGAATCGCACACAAAAAACTGAAAATGACGGCAATGTAAAGCTAGGCTATCCGCACATTGGAATCGTAGTTGGATCTAACACGGCGATTTCTAATAGTTCTGGTGCACGTATGCCACGCATGCATAATATGGGGTACAAAAAAGATAATGGATATTGGAATAGACGTGGTATCGACACCTTTATGAGCCCACCAGAACAGCAAGCAGTTTCCTAAATTCAAATGTGGCATGATGCCGCCCCGCGTTTGGCCAAATACTTTTGGTGATACTCTTCTGCTGACCAAAATGTTGGTGCGGTAACGATTTCAGTGACGATCGGATTCATGAAGCGTCCCGCTTTTTCCAGCTCTGCCTTTGACTCTTCGGCGATTTTTTTCTGTTCGGGTGAGTAGTAAAAAATCACTGAACGATACTGTGAGCCCACATCCGGCCCCTGTTGGTGGTACGTTGTTGGATTGTGAGACTTCCAAAAAATATTTAGCAATTTTTCATAAGAAATTTCCTTGGGATCAAATTTGATTTGAAGAGCCTCGGCATGGCCGGTTGTACCACTGCAGACAGTTTCGTAGGTGGGATTCTCGGTCTTGCCTCCCATATAGCCCACGGTGGTTTCTTTTACCCCCGCGAGTGTGCGGAATGTCTCTTCCACTCCCCAGAAACACCCTGCGGCAAATGCTGCGATTTCCATAGGCTAAGTATAGCGGAATAGAAGCGTTGACGGAACATCAGACAGTTATATATATTGTCTCACTATGGGAAATGAACTAAATGAAAATGCCGAGGGTTATGTAGGGTACTCACTACGCTTGAATATTACCCGGGAAGGAGGAGTGAGTTTTGTGGATAACTCAGGTGCGGTATTTGAGGTGATCGATAGTGAATCGCTTCTTTTTATGGAAAAATCGTCAGGGCATTTTTTTGAAATGCATGCAGAAGATGCGGATGTATTTAGTACCTATCTCAATAAAGCTGCGCAGAATTCGAATGAACGAATGCGAAGCGTCAATGTGCGACTCCGTGAACTTTCTAATCAATCAGCCGAGCCTGCAGAAGAATCCCGTCCTTCATTTTTAAATGTCGAAGCGCAAGGCCGTATAGTGCTGGATGTTCTGGATGGCAAAACAGATTGTTTCGATGTTCCAAACATAGTTATCGACGAGCATGATGCAGATCATTATCATGTTGATGCACCAACCCGTCCGCGCATTGCTGAAGTAGTACAAACGGGAAGGGCCCATCACGCTGCCGGTGTGGAAGCTCGTGCTTCATTGCGTGGGGAAACGCATATCGTGAGATTGGAAGATCTAAAGGAAGTGGACGGCAGTGATCTAGTGGACGACAGTATTTTTGAGCCAATGGCTATTGGCGGTTTGTCTGCGCGACTACCGCTGGGTAAGAAAGTAGGAAGATATGCAATCCCCATGCTTTTAGCGGCGAGCGGTATTGCGGCGGTTGGATTAACGCGAAGATGTAATGAAGAAGCTCCCCGTCCCCCGCAGGAACTGAGACCGGTGCTTTTGCACGTTGAATAAGCCTCGTATAGAGCGCATAATGAGGGTATGAAGACCGTCAGGCAGAGATACAGCATCAACGCTCCTGTAGAGAAGGTCTGGAGGGCATTGGTGAGTCCTAAGCTTATTGACCAGTGGGGTGGAGGTCCCGCAAAAATGAGTGCGCGTGTCGACGCAAAGTTTTCGCTGTGGGGTGGAGATATTTACGGAACAAATACTGAGGTGCAGCCGGAGGTAAAGTTGGTGCAGCAATGGTATGCCGGTAACTGGGAAGAGCCCTCGATGGTTTGTTTTTCGTTGAGCGAAAAGGTTACTAAAAAAGGAAAAACAACCCTCGTTGTATTAGTTCACAAGAATATTCCCGATGAAGAGGTGCAGGGGATTCGAGACGGCTGGAAAGAATATTACATGGAGCCGCTCAAGGCGTTTGTGGAGGATCAGGTGTAAAAATAACATCAAAAAGGGCTCTCTTACTAAGATAAGAGGGCTCTTTTTTAATTGCTTCTGGCGGAGAGGGGGAGATTCGAACTCCCGCGGGCACTTAACGTACCCCTAAGGGTTTAGCAAACCCTCCTCTTCAACCACTTGAGTACCTCTCCTTACTTTATAAGCTCGCCTTCGTTCGGTCGCGCTAATTGCGCGCTCCCTCACTCGGCTCGCGGCGCCACCGTGTGGCGCCCGGGGTTCTCGTGTGGCTTTCCCCTGCCTATTCCCGCACTCAGTTTCCTTGGTTGAAGCCTGCCCACTATACCTAAATACGTATTTTACGTCTACCTTGTTCTCATTCAATTGTAGTTGTATACTTCGCCTGCTATTTTAGCCTAGCATAAGCTTAAACAGTAAGGAGGGATGCGTGAGTGGTTGAAACGGATAGTCTTGAAAACTATTAGGCTCGCAAGAGTCTCGAGGGTTCGAATCCCTCTCCCTCCTCCAGGAAATTGAATTGCAGAGTATTAGCTCTGTAACACTGAGATCCAGAACGGCAAGGTTACGACAGAAAGAATGATGCTGAGCACTATTGAACGAGTAATAAATGCTTTGTTCAAGTTATATTTGTCCGCTAATGCAAAGGGAGTGATAGCCAACGGCATTGCAGCCTGAATTATTGAGCTGGGGAATTGAGGTAACGTGGCTCCTGAAAATAATGCACCAAAATAAAAAATAGCTGGCAATATGAGAAGTTTTAATAGTGAAAATAATAATACGGGAAACCATTCCGATAGTTTTCCAAACGTCGATTTTCCAATAAATAGACCTATGACGATAAGCACTGTAGGTGTTACTGATGCGGTAATCATGTCCAGTGACTTCAGGAGGATTGAGGGAAGGGGAATGCGGAAACTGCCCACGATGATTCCCAAAATAACGGAAATCAAAAGGGGATTGGTGAACAGGTTTTTTAAAATATTTATCACTACATCTTTTTTATTTTTTTCGATTGAGTAATCCAAATAGCCAATTTCAACGGTGAAGATCCAGAATAAATAAATCGCTACGATTAACGTGGCGGTAGGAAGAATTTGTTCCCCGGAGGTTTGTACTAGTATCGGAATACCCAGATAAGCGATGTTTCCAAAGACAAAGCAAATGGAGAGTGTTCGGAACATTTGCTTATTGAGCCGCAGGATTTTTCCTAGTACAAAAGCCAATAATAGACTTGCCAGTATAAATAGTGAGTTCGAGATGATGAGGCTCGCTTCTGTGGAAAACGAAAAAGGCACTTTAGAAAGTGCAGAGAAAATCAATACGGGAAGACCAATTTTTAATGAGAATTCATTTAAAACGGTAGACCAGTTGTCTCCCATATTTTTGAACTTCTGCAGTAATGCACTCGCAAAAATTATGAGAAATAGCGGAGCGATGACGGTTAATATTTGTATCATATTTATAAACCTATCCAAAAGTAAAATGCGCCTATGAGAAATATAATGAAGCCCCAAAATATCTGTGCGTTTTTAAACATCTGTGCTTTTTTGTGAACACGCTCAGGGAATCCAATTTTTTCAATTCCTTTAAGCAGGGTAATCCATCCCAAGATAGTGATAGCAACTCGCCAGTCAGCAACCCAAACATTATGAGCAACAACCGTCGCCAAACCCAACAAAAAGGTAATATAACCGGTAGATACGGTAACGGCTTTATCTTCCGTATATCCGATAACTCTACCTAGGAACCGTGCACCAACAGACAGCGCGCCTAGAATCATAAAAAGACTTCCCCAGAATTTTGCTAAAAATATTGTAATTTCCATGCTCCAGCTTTAAGAATTACGTTAATTCTAAGCGTGAATAAACATAAGCGCAATGGCGGATGCTGCCTTAAAGTACCCAGCCTAGAAAATAGAAATTACTTCTAGAGCCCTGAGAAACATGAGCCTCAATTTTACTTTTTGTTAGTCCCTTTTTCTGATAGGTATTCCAGCAAGAGTTTTCTGTTATAAAACACAAAAGAGAAGTTTTCTTCTGGAAAATAATTTCGTAACTGTCGGGTGATACCGGGCTTACATCCAACTGTATATTTTTAGCTTCTTCATAAGTAATTTCCTTATTTTCTCCATTGTGAAATAGATATAGCTTTAAATGTTTTCGCTCGGAGCCGCACTGTTTGGATTTTTTAATTAATTTTCCCTCAACAACTTGATAGGTATTATCATTACTAACACTATAATTTCGGTTGCAGTAATCTTGATCAGCATATAGAAAACCGTATTGTGATGATGCCGTCTCGTTAGATTTAGATAGAGATAGAGTTGCGGTTATGGCAACAACAAATAATCCAAGGACGAACCACACATATTTTTTTCTAACAGACATATATATGCATTATACCTGGTTTTATGGTGCGTGACGGCCGGGTGTGGGAGATGTTGTCTGATGTGTTTTTTGACTCGATCACTTGCAGTAGGGTTTCGGCAGAGACATAGTACCCGTTTGGATTCTCGCCCGACGCAATAAAACTAGCTACTCGGTCTTTCATATGAGTTGATTTGGGCGAGGCGCAGCCGAGCTGTATATTCGCTGTTAGCGCATTTTGCGCTTATTTTTTACTGCACTAATCGTTGAAGTTTTCCTTCAAATGGTCCGTAGAAATCTACTGTGTTTGGTTCGGTACAGTCAGGCTTAGACCAACATGGAGAAGGTCCACTAACTTCTAAGTAAAATGTTTGGACATCTTCCATATTGCCGGTATCCCAATTCTTTTTCGCAAGAACGTAAACACTCGTAGATGCGCCGTCAGGTGCAACATTTATCTCACCACCTGTATCACCAAACTTTGCTCTTTGAAACTCAGAAGGCTTGCTGGTCTTATATTGATTATTAGTTGATGGATTTACAACCAAGTCTACGTAGGTATCCATGCTGCTATATTGCGGTGATGCTTTCTGTGATGCCACTACGGTCGGTTGCGCGAGCGATTCTGGCTGTTGTGTTTGAGTAACAGTATTCGTTGGCTCGCCAGTTTTCTGTTGTTGCCAGAAATAAACACCTCCACCAGCTATTAATGCAGTAAGGATTATCGTGACGACTGTTTTTTGCATAGAATCGTTTGTTTAAGAATTATGCTAATTGTAAGCCTTAACAAAAATATGAGCAATCATAGAGTATTTTTATACCGTATTTCACTCAGTTGTTACGCCTTTAAACTCTGGATCGCTCGCTTCGGCGCTTGTATGAAGGCCATGTTTTTTCTTTTTCTTAAAATGGTCAATTAACAGGACTAAAAGAACAATAAAAATGCTAAGGATGAGCACAGAAAGGAATGTCGAATTATATATCTGGACTTCATTGATTCCTGGATCGTTGATGTTGCTGCGGATAAACCATAAATCGTCAATAATTAGGCCGAATGCAATTCCTGCTGTAAACAGGTGAACAGGGAGGTTGGGCTTGCCGAATAGCAACAAAAGATTAGTGATAAGTAGCAAGAAAATACCATAATCAAAATGATGTATCTCAAAGTTGAAAAAAAGCGGATTAGGATTGTGAACTAACACGGAGAGTCTCGTAATCGCTATGGTTAAAATCATTATCACAATGAAGGCTATGATTCGATGATGTAATTCCAGTTTCTCTAGCTTTGTGATTATTTTCATATTGTTCTCATTTTAACAAAACCTCTTGCAGATACATTGAGTGGGGAAGAATAAAGACATGAACGATAAGCCAAGCTATAGAAAGAAATCTTGCTGGCCATACAAGGAACGGATATTTTTTTGCTATCATATATCCCAAAACGAGCATAAGGGGATCTGCGATTAGTCTATTTGGCCAAAATTCTACTCCCTGGAGCCAATATGCTACGCGAGAACCCGCAATCCCCGTTTCAAGATAGTGCTCTATGGTCTCCCAAAGGTATGCAAAGAAGAGAACTCCCGTTATATCGAACCACCATGAATGGTGCTTATGATCAGCGATATTCAATATTTTCTGAATAACTTTGTGATTCTTTTTTTTCACGGCAGATCCAACGGAAATACCACTTAGTAAGTGTTCGATTGTCCAAACATCAAGGATCGCGTGTGTTTTTAGTCCAAATAAAATATCTAACAGCATGTTTGTATATTAAAGAAAAAAATGGATTTCAGCTAACGCCTGATGAATTATTCATTCTTTAAAAGTGCTTCAAGTTTATCAAACATTCCATTCCATCCTTTTGTCATACTTTCTAGCATAGAATCATCGTGGGGATTTTCACCGACCATTTTCATTGTAGTAATGCCATTTTCTACTGTTAAGCTAAATTCCACTAATGACTCGATCGTTTCTTCACCAGACATTCCATAGTGTGAGGATGGAACGGGATTTCCTTTTGAATCAGTGAATGTATCTAGCCAGGATAAAAATTTAGGCTCCTCAATTGCTTGATAAACTCCGCGGCCCCAAAACTCTTGGCCTTCTGAATTTTTAAAACAATATCCAAATATTCCGCCCTTTTTAAAGTCAACGGAGATATCTGCTGCCTTAAAACCAGGTGGAGACCACCATTTTTTTAGTTTATCTGCGCTCGTTAATGCTTCCCAAACCTTTTCTATTGGGGTCGAGAATGAACGTTCTAAAGTTAATTTTTTCATATTGCCTTGGTTAAGTGTTAGTAATTTTTTTATTTACGCTTACGTTCCGCGTATTCGATGATGTTGGCATTAATCAATTAGATGTTTTTTTCGTAACTCGTAACTAATAACTGTGGGAATGTAGAAAATTACATCGGCAATAATTTTGCCAGTGAATACGCCTAATTGGAGATTATCAATACTGGACACGGTAAAAAACATTGTGGCCGGCCTTACAAAAAGTGAATCTGCAGTTTCTGCCAAACCAAATTCTAAGAAAATATTCCTGATACTTTTTCCGAAAGAAACAATTCCATAATTTTTGTTCAACTGCCTATGTTTTTTTCTACTTTCATTCACTTCTTGAAAAATCATTGTTCCATAGAAACCCATATTCTCACCCCAAGTACCAGCTAAGGCTATTATAAGAATATTTTTTGTAAAAAAAGAAACTACAGTTGGAAAAATTATTGCCCCTAATGTTCCAAATATTTCTGCAGGTAAATATCGTTTGATCCAGTTTTTAATTTTACTTTTCATATGGTTGATGCCGATTTCGCCTAACTCCTAAGTTGGCGTAGTCTTTGCTGTCTGGCAGGGGAGAGATGATTCATAGTATATCCGGAATTTTGTAGATCATGGACTATTAAGTAGTGAAGTAATCGAATCCTTACACATTGCTGCGCGATAATACTCCCAAAACGCCGTCGCTGTGGACCCTTTACTAAAGGGCTACAATAGTGGATAATTTCCACTACTCTAAAATGTAACAAATACATATGAAACTCATACGATTTTCGCTGGTTATTGTTCTCCTCTTTTCTTTTGCTACAAGTGCTTTTGCGGCCCCACTGTCAGGCGCTGACACGGATCTTTCAATATTTCTACATGAAGTTGGCAGCTCATACAATGATGACACCACCGATGCCTATGACAGCGATAGTGCGGGAGATATTGACTGGCCGGGAGTGGGGGGTGATATCGTTTACTATGGTTCAACGGGGAAGTTTAGCAAGATAGTTTTTGATGTCTCGTCTACTTCTTACATGACGTTTATGCTTCCTACGTTGTCCTACTGGAATGGCACGTCATCAGAATGGATAACCTTGAGCCTCAATGAAACTACAAATCTTTTTGCGAGCACGGGCGTGGGAAGTTTCTCATGGACGGTGCCAGCAGAGTGGACACAAAGTTCTCTCAATGAGTCTCCCAATTATTATTATATAAGAATGCAGGCGAGCGGCTCACAGGGTGCTCAAGTAAGTCAGATCTCAGTGCTTGCCGCAGCTACACCGGTTCCTGAATTTTCAACGGTTGTCTACATGGTAACGTTGGCTTTGGGTGGACTCTTTGTAATGAAGAAGTACGGATTGACAAAGACTGCTTAGCAAGTATTATTCTCCTGATGGGGAATAATTTAAAGTTAGCAGTTGGTTTATCGGCACTCCTGAATTTGGAGGCGTGCGGTGGTGCACCTCAAAAATGGGAAGGCACCTGTACCCCAATCGCCCCAGAAGTGAGTTACATTAATGCAGCGGTATTAGGCGAAGTTTTAGAAGATTTAGGAGTTGAACATGTGGGTATTCAACAGGATTTTTCTTATGTTAATTGTGCGCGTATTACCGATTGGTGGAATGTTGATGAGCAACGCCTTGATATTGAATCAAAGTTGAGCGCAGATGGGCTGCAGGCTTCATGTACGGCGCAATACGGTCGTTTAAACTGTCTAGGTGGTTCTCGGGAAGCGCGCGGTACAATGGATGACGGAAGTGAGCTCATGTGTTTTATAAGTAAAGCGACTGGTCCAGGCGGCAAGATGTGACACTTGTGCATGCATTTTGTATGTATGTGCATGAAAAAATTCTTTTTAGGCTTCTGGGCAGGAGCGCTTTGTGCAATCGCTTCAGTAGGATTCGCCTCTGGCGTGCTTTTTAGCGATGTTAATAACGCAGCATGGTTTTCCTCTGCGGTGGGCAATATGACGCAGATTGGGGTGATTACGGGATATCCTGATGGGTCTTTTGGCCCGGGTAATCCTATCTCTCGTGCCGAGGCGGCCGTGATGTTTGATCGATTTAAAAACTATGTGGATGCGCGTGTTGAGGGGAAGCCAGTGCCGGGTCCACTTCCACACCCGGTAGCAGTAACGGAGCCAGTTACCGTTGCCTCTACGAATGTTGCAGCTACTTCTTGCGCTCCTTTTTCTTTTTCACAAAATAAGCAGATTCCCGTATCGAATGTTCAGCAGTTAGTAAGCGCGGTAGAGCAGGCAAATGACGAGGGGAATGTCACGATTGTTCTGAAAAAAGGAACCTATCAACTTTCTCAATTTCTATGGATAAGCGGAAATAATGTGACTCTGCGTGGCGAGACGGGGAATCGTGATGATGTGATTATTCGCGGTGCGGGAATGAATGGAAATGTTACTCATGGAATTCAAATTGTGAGCGATAACGTGACGATTGCCGATCTTACTATAGGATGGGTAGCGAATCATCTGATTCAAATTCACGGAGAAAATGATGCGGATAATGTGGTGATTCATAATGTGCGTTTTGCGGATGGCGGTGAGCAGTTATTAAAAGGATCCTACAATGCGAATAATATGAGCATCAGGAGCGATAATGGTTTAGTAGAGTGCTCGCTTTTTGAATACACCGCAGGAATGGGACCCCAGTATTATATCGGTGGAATAGATGTTCATAACGGAAAAAACTGGATTGTGCGCAACAACGTATTTAAAAATATTGCCTCACCAGAAGAGTCACTTGCAGAACATGCAATTCATTTTTGGTCGAGTTCAGAAGGCACGCTGGTAGAGGGGAACACGATTATTAATTCTGATCGCGGTATTGGTTTTGGTATGGGAGATCGGGGACATATTGCGGGCATAATCAGGAACAATATGATTTATCATAATAATACGCGTGGCGATGCGGGAATTACTTTAGAAAATTCGCCGGGTACAAAAGTTTCAAACAATACGATTTTTTTTGAGAACGATTATCCCAATGCAATTGAGTATCGTTTTTCGGGAACGACTAATGTTGAGATCACCAACACAATTTCTAATCGCATCGTGAAGGGTCGTGATGGCGCAACTGGCTTGGTGAGCGGCAATAGAAGTGATGCGGTTCGTGACTGGTTCCAGAATCCCGTTATTGGCAATTTGAATTTAAAGGTATAATCGCCGTGCTCATGGATATTTTACATAGAAAAAATGGCAGTGATGTAGAGCGCATCTGGATTGAAATTAATCCGGATGGTTCGCTGGTATTGCATGGACAAGATCTGGGGCCGCGCGTGGAAGAACAGTGGGGAAGAGATGAGTATGAATATTCTCTTACGATTCCTGCGAGTGAAAAAGATCGGGTGTTGCTTGAGCTTTTAAAGGAAAAATACGCAGATACACGCTGTAGTCAGCAACTCCGCGATTGGCTTACAGAAAAGAAAATTCCCCATGAGTTCTCAAATCATTAATTCATTTTGGATACCGTTACTTATTGTTATGGGAGTCGGATTGTTTGTCGTGGGTCTTGTGATATTAGGACGTCGTATGCAAGAACAGCACCTGCAACGATTGCAGGAAATTGCACAAACGCTCGGACTACACTTTTTCCCCGCTGAACAGATTCCAAGTGAATTTGTAGAAATTATTCAGACGATGCAGCATAAAGAACGTTACTGGAAACCATATTTTTTTATGGAAGGAAGATATAACAGCGTTCGTGCGATAGTTTTTTCAGCCTCCCGACAACAGGGAAGATCACGCACATTTCGTACGTATATTTTAGGATTTTTTAGTGAGCCGTTTAAGCGGGAATTGTTTGTTACCAAAGGTAACTTCTTATTGGATATTGCGGGTCGTTTAACGGGAAAAGCGGATTTTAAAACGGGCGACGAGGCGATTGATAAAAAATACTTTATCAATGCAGAAAATGGGGATGAGGTTATTCCCTTTCT
>JAGOUV010000006.1 GCA_018061065.1 Candidatus Altimarinota bacterium
AAGGTAACTTCTTATTGGATATTGCGGGTCGTTTAACGGGAAAAGCGGATTTTAAAACGGGCGACGAGGCGATTGATAAAAAATACTTTATCAATGCAGAAAATGGGGATGAGGTTATTCCCTTTCTCCATCAGCTCCAGGTGCAAGATGCCCTTGATGAGCTCATGAAATCCGGTCGCGTGGTGGTGAATGAGCTGGGTGTGTGTGCCCAGAAAGAAGGTAATTTCTATCGGGCGACGGCTGAAACAATGCGTGATGAGCTCGTCCGCGTGACGGATGCGGTTCGTAAAATAGGCCGATAAATGGTATACTGTAGGGAATAAATAAAAATACATATGAAGTTTAAAGTAGCGATTGTGCAGTTTGAAATTGCACAGTTTAAAACGGAAAAAAATCTAAAAAAGGCAGCGCGCTTTGTGGAAAAAGCAAAGGCCAAAGGTGCGGAGTTAGTTGTTTTTCCTGAAGATTTTGTGACGGGTCCAATTTGTGGACAAATTGAATATACGGATACGAAACATGTCTTCCGGGATTTTTTTATTGCGTTGGCAAAAAAGCATGCAATCGATATTGTCACCGGCTCATTTATGGAGCGTGCGGGGAAACGCGTATATAACACCACGTACTATATAGATGCGAAAGGTAAGGTGAAGACGCGGTATCGTAAAATTAATTTGTGGCATCCCGAACGCAAATATATGACACCGGGAAAAAAGGCGATGGTGTTTAATACGAAATTTGGAAAAGTTGGTTTGATGATTTGTTGGGATTTAATTTTCCCTGAAATGTTTCGGAAAATGCTCAGTAAAGATGTAGAGATTGTTATTTGTACGAGCTATTGGTGTGACTCTGATGCGGGCCCTGCGTTGAAGCAATTTCAGCAATCCGAGAAACATCACGTGGATTCTATTGCAGAAGCACGAGCTTTTGAGGATGAAATTATTTTTATGTATTGTAATGCGGCGGGTGCGTTTGATTATGATGGACAGTACGATCCGTTAATCGGTCACTCGCAGGTGACGGCACCGCTTGAAGGTGTTATTAAGAGGCTTAACCATAACCGCCAGGCAATGATGATAGTTGATGTGGATACCAATTTGCTCAAAATGGCGGAAAAAACATATAAGGTGCGCAAGGATTTAAAGAAGGGTGTTTTTGCTCAGAAAAGATATACATAGAGGGTTAGCGCGTTTAATGTATAATTGCCTATATGAAAAAAACTACATTTAGATACATAGTAGGCTTATTGCTCATGGGTCTTTTGGCTGCATGTGGCACAACAACCACGACGACAGAAACCACACCCGCTGCAACAACGACTCCTCCGGTAGTGATACCTACGGTGGTAGTGCCCGCTCCTGCGCCTGTACCGACTACGCCACAACCTACTTCTACGCCCACTCCGGCAGCTCAACCAGTGACCAAAACATTTAACATCATCGCACAGCAGTTTTCATTTTCACCAGGTGCAATTGTCGTTAAAAAAGGCGACAAGGTAGTCATTAATGTAACGAGTAAAGACGAGATGCATGGTTTGGCAATTGCTGAGTTTGGAGTAAATCTTACGGTTAATGTCGGCGAGACAAAAACGGCAACATTTATAGCAAATAAGACAGGGGTCTTCACTATGTTCTGTTCGGTGTATTGTGGTGGAGGACATGGTGGCATGAGAGGCACGCTCACCGTAACGGAATAACTGTTTTATGAACTATCGACTTCCAGTTTTGACTTTGGGTTTGCTCGTGCTCACGGGTTGCTCCTCTGTGCCTGTTAGTCAGCAGTCTACGTTGCCGCATTTTATTAAACAAAGTTACGAGGAAGATGCGGGTAAATTAAGTTTAAAAGTTGCGGCGCATTATCCTGAGTTTTCAGAAATTAAAAATAAAAAAACACAGCAGTTGATTAATGAAGCGGCCAAAAAAGTGGCACTTGATGAAGTTGATAAGTTTAAAAAAGAGCTTGATAGTAGCGAGAAACCAGCAGGGACTTTTGAGGTGGGAAGTAATATTGCGGTGGAGTATGTGCCAAGTTTAGTGAATGAGAATTTTGTGAGTTTGCGTTTTAATATAAGTGCTTACACTGCAGGTGCAGCGCATCCGAATAATTTCACGATTGTTTTTAATTATGATCTACGCACCAATAAACAGCCTACGTTAGCGGATTTTTTTAAGGGTGACTACCTGCCGGAACTTTCAAAAAATGCAGAGGAAATTCTCACGGCACGCTTTAGGCAAAAACGATGGGGAACGATTATCAAAAAGGGGATCGCACCTACGTATGAGAATTACAAAAATGTATTGGTGACCGAGGCGGGATTTGTTTTTATATTTGATGTGTATCAAGTTGGTCCCTATTCAATTGGGCCACAAGAAATAACCATACCGTTTGATAAGCTATCCTCGGTTCTTACTTTCTCAATTCTTTAAGCGCGGCATCTAGCTGCGGATCTTTTCCGGCTGCTTTGTCTTCTTTAGTAAACGACACCGCTAAGTCCGGCTCCAATCCTGTCTGATCAATGCTGCGACCATTTGGTGTAAACCACTTAGCAATCGTAAGACGTAACAATGAGCCATCCGTAAGTGTTTTAAGTTCCTGAACCGTTCCCTTTCCATATGATTTTTCTCCAATAAGGGCACCGCGTTTGTGATCTTGAATAGCCCCTGCCACAATCTCAGAAGCTGAAGCGGAAAATTTATTTATCAATACCACTACGGGAATATCTCCGAGTGGCCCTGACCCCGTTGTCTTGAGCGTTTTATCTTTCTTAGGATCGCGTTTTTTTACCGTAACTGCCAATGTATCTGGCGGCAAAATAAATGATAAAAAGTCCACTGCTGTTTCTAGATAGCCACCTCCATTGTTGCGTAAATCAACGATAATTCCATTTGGTTTATCCAAAAGCATGTCTTGCAAAATCTCATTGAAATCGGTGATGGTCGTGTCATTAAACTGGTTCACGCTCAGCTGGACAATCTTTCCTGGATGAGTTGTGGCCTCCACACTTGCTACGGTAATCGTATCGCGCGTGATGGTGAGGGTAACGTCATCTTCTTCGCCTTCGCGGTATACCGTAAGTGTCACGGGTGTTCCTTTTGGCCCGCGGATTTTTTTAATTGCATCGATAAATTTCATTTTGCTCGTATCTTCATCATTGATTTTTAAGATGATGTCGTGAGGCTGTAATCCTGCACCTTCTGCGGGTGATTTTTTTAATACATTTACTACGGTGATAGCACCGCTATGTACCTCCATTTCTGCACCGATGCCCTCAAGCTTACCTGCCAAGTCACTCGAAAATTCTTTCGATTCTTCAGGTGTCATGTAGACGGTGTAGGGATCGTTTAAACCTTCTACAAAGCCTCTCACTGCTGATGATTCCAAGTCAGTACGATTGGCTTTATCAAAATTATAATAATCTTTGTGAAGTGTCTCCCAGACCTCGTCTAAATTTTTAATTTCAGGCGTTATCTGAGGGCCATTTTCTTTTGCTGACGATATGCCATTACCTTCTGCGGGGCCAAAAAATGAATGGGGCAACGGAGTATAAACGCCGATGACAAAAGCAATTGCGACCGCAGCAATTACGGTATGGAGAGGGTACGATTTTTTATGCACGAGAAGATTATAGCAGAGTCGGCAATGAGTAAAAATTCATAATTTTTTCATCTTTAATTCACGGAAATTTCATCTGAGTTTGCTAGCATCCATTTGCATGAGTTGTCCTTAACAAATGAAGGGAAGGGAGAGGTTGTAGTATGCGTTACCTGACGTTCTTTGTAGTGCTGCAGTGCGCGGTATGTGCGTGCAGCGATTCAGGGGTTCATCAGTCGCGGATTGAAGCCGAGGTGCAGGAAGGAAATTCTCCGGTTCTGGAGAACTTCCTCTGTATCGACTTCAGTGACGCGGCAGACGAGCTGCAGTTCAGCCCGCGGCTGGATCCCAGTCACGGGCCGTGCGACGATCAGTTCCTCCAGGAGGAGGTCGTCGTGCACCAGCAGGCGCCGTTCTCGCTGGAGCTCTATGGCCAGTCGGGTCTGGAGTACTGCATCGAGGTGCTGCGCACGTCCGGCTACATCACGATCTCGCATGAGCGCGGAGTGGTCCACCGCGATGGTGACTACTTCACCTGGTGCGTCACGCCTGCCGCTTTTTCTTCACTTCAGCCTGAAAAGGCCCTCATCCGCTCTTTCACCGCCAGCGCGACGGTCACCGTCTCTGTGTGGTAGAGGCGCTTCTCAGGGTGGGGCGCGACAACAGTCGCGCCCCACCCATTCTGCTTATCTCTATTGATTTGACATAACCCCTTAATTAGCTCTAAAGTCTCTATCTAAAACATAACGATAATTATTTATGGCAGAGAAACAAGAGGCATGGGATGGAGTTGAACGCAGAAAAGAGCAACTTCCTTTTGCAGCAGTCGCTGGTAGGGTAGTAGATCGTGTCGAGGCGGGAAAGGGTAGTGCCACCCGTGAGCACGGCCAAAAAAGAGATGGGCTCATTGCTCAGGCTCAGGTTATAGCTGCTGGTCGCGTAAGAAATCTTACCGAGGGACTGGGACTCACTGATGAATCAGTAGCTCAGGCGGAAAAATTTTTAGGAAGCGGAGAGACTGGTACCGAGTTGAATGATGAGCAGTATAGTTTTTTGGTTTTACTTGAAGGTGCATTCAATCGCGAATCGGATTTAAGTAACGGAGTTGAATGGAAAGATGTTGAAGCTGCACTCCGTTTGCGTCCCTACCTATTGGAAAGACTTATGAAACAGGGAGAGCAAGGAACTCACCTCTCAGTTATAGGTCAAACGGATGAAAAAATACTATTTGGTCAGGCTCATGAGAACGTCGATAGGGCAGGGTGGACCGTTGCAGTTGCAGCTGCAGAAAAAGCCGGGATGCGTGTTATTGGTGAGTCAGAATATAATTTGATACAGGCGCATCGCCCGATTGATCAAAATACGAGACGAAAAGGCACAGTAGACCCTAAATGTGAATGTTGGGTTGTCGGTGAAGATGGCACGATGCGTTCAGCCCATAGAGCTAAAGACGGCAAGGTTGTAATTTCCGCCCCCGTTACGCCAGACAGTATATACAGCACATACAAGGTGCGCTTTGCACTTGATGTACCCAAGGCATAGAACATCTATATCTTCTCCAGCGGTGCGACAGAGATAGCTAGTTTTTTGATGCCGATGGTTGGGTTCTTGAAGGCCACGGTGACGATACCTCCCAGTGTCGAGATCACTACGCCTTCGCCCCACATTTTGTGTACCACGCGGTCACCGTCAGAAAACTCGGGAAGTTCTTTTTCCATGGGAATTTCTTTGCGTCCGATTTGATCGGCAGAAAGTACCGTGCGGTGTCCACGCGGATCAAGTCCCACTCGTCGTGAATTGGTGATGAGTAATTCCATCGGGATATCGCCTAGGAATTGTGAGGGGACCGCATTCTGTGACTCGCCATAGAACATGCGATTTTTTGTGTGCAATAAATACAGACGCTCCATTGCGCGCGTGCAGCCCACATAAAATAATCGTCGTTCTTCTTCTAATTCTTCTGGAGACAACATTGCTCGAGAGTGCGGCAGCAAGCCTTCTTCCATGCCTAAAATGAATACCCATGGATACTCCAATCCCTTTGCGCCATGCAGCGTCATCATCGTGACTGCATTTTCTTTTTCTTCCAAACTGTCCAAATCAGAAATCAATGAAACTTCTTCCAGAAATATATTGAGTGACAATCCCGGCTCCAATTTCTCGTATTTAGTCGCCACTGAAATCAACTCTGCAATATTTTCCAGTCGTGCCTCTGCTTCTTGTGAGCCATCATCAATAAACTTTTTATATCCACTTTCATCAATCACAAATTTAATAAGTGATGCGGCGGTTGTATCTTCATTGAGCTTTTGCAGATGCTTAATTAACTTCGCAAATTTTTCAATGCTCTGCATTTTTGCCTCGGGTAGATCAGAAATTTCTTCCACATGCTGCATCGCCTCAAACAATGTATAGTCCTTTATGTTCGCATAGGTCTGCAGTTTTTCAATTGTCTTGGGTCCAATATTTCGCTGAGGTGTATTGATAATGCGCAGCATGCTCACCGAGTCCGATGGATTGGCGATCACGCGCAGATAGGCCATGATGTCCTTGATTTCTTTACGCTCATAAAAACGAATTCCCCCCACAATCTTGTAGGGAATTCCATAGCGCATAAATACTTCTTCAATCGTACGGGACTGGGCGTTAATGCGGTATAGTATAACGAAATCTCGATAATCCGGTTTCTCATGTTTGCGCACTGCCTCTAGAATTTCGCGTGCGGCAAGTTCAGCTTCGTGGCGTTCATTTTCTGCGATCCATAGACGGATCATTTCACCACCTGTTTTCTCCGTCCATAATTTCTTTTCTTTGCGCTGCTTATTTTTAATAATCACCGAGTGTGCAGCATCCAAAATTCTCTGTGTAGAGCGGTAATTCTGCTCTAGGGTAATCACTTTTGCATCTTTATAGTCCTTTTCGAAATCCAAAATATTCTGAATATTGGCTCCGCGCCAGCTATAAATCGACTGATCATGATCACCGATCACGTATAAGTTACGATATTTTTCAGAGAGCATTTTTGCGATCAAATACTGTGCATGGTTGGTATCCTGATACTCATCGACATGCACAAATTTGAATTTTTCCTGATAGTAGTCCAATACCGATGCATCTTTTTGGAGTAGCTCAAGTGTCTTCATCAAGAGATCATCAAAATCGAGTGCGTTATTTTTCTTGAGTGCATCTTGGTATGGTCCATAGAGCCGTGCAACTTTTTCTGCAAAGTATGAATCCGCCATAGCCGCAAACTGTCGCGGATTTACCATGCGGTTTTTTGCGTTGCTAATATGGCTTAGGACAGCCTTCGGATTCACTTCTTTGTCGTTCATCTTCAACTCTTCCATAAGCCGTTTCATCAAAATCTGCTGATCAGACGTGTCGTAAATCGTAAATTGATTTTCAAAATCGAGTAGGTGAATGTGCTTGCGTAAAATTCTCACACACAGCGAGTGGAATGTTCCAATAGTCGGAAGGTCAACAGGAATCGGCTCACCATTTGCACCCATCGGCGTGCCAAAATCCAAACTTCCAAAAAGTGAGGCCTCTTCCGCATTGAGTGTCGGTGTCTGCCTCTGTCCACCTATGTCTTCAGTGAGTAATTTGGTTATACGTTCGCGCATCTCACCCGCCGCTTTGTTGGTAAACGTCACTGCTAAAATATTATGAGGCGAAATTCCACATTCTTTTATCAGATAAGCGATACGATACGTCAGTGCGCGTGTCTTACCTGAACCCGCTCCCGCGATAACCAAAACAGGGCCCGAGGTCGCCAAAACTGCCTCACGCTGGCCGGGATTTAAACCTAAAAGAAGAGGCGAGTCAGTCATAGGACAGCATTTTAGCAGAAAAATTGATGCGGGAAAGCACTGTGCCTTTTTAAATCCGATCTTCTGTTACCTTGTAGCCAATTTTTTTCATCATGAGCTGGCGAATTGCATCAAAGACTACCTTAAATTGCGCATCATATTTTGTTTCGAGCGCTTCTAACTGGCGTGCAAGTTCCGTGTGAGTGGAGAGCAGCTGCCGTAGTTTCACAAAAGATCGCATGATCTCGATGTTAACCGCTACTGCTCGTTTGCTTTTGAGTACGCTGGAGAGCATGGCGACTCACTGTTCCGTAAAGGCGTAAGATGGCTTCCTTCTGCCTCCCCAGGAACTTGAAGTGCCAATTTGGAATTTCAAGTTTGTTGTTTCTTTTAATGTCAGTTGAAACATAAAATCACTAGGAAACCGATCTTTATTTCTGCTCACTGCCTTGTTGAGTTCGCTCGTTTTTACCTCATATAGCTGGGCTAAATCCGAATCCAGCATCACTTTCTTATTTTGCCTCATGCTTCCAGTAATCCTCATCCACCTTGCCCGCCTCCAAATCTTTCCAGTACTGCTCATTTAATTTTCCGTCAGAAGCTTCCAGGAGCCACTTTTTCATAAGTTCAAATTTTTCCGGACCACCTTTTTCTGCCATGAATTCTTCATACCACTCCTGGTAATCGGCGCTCTCATACCGATTGAAAAGAACGCTGCAGAATCCTGCCTGATATTCATCTCCGAGTTGTCCACTTTGTTCTTCTTCAGTTGCGGGATTTTTACTTGCCCACTCACTATTTTGTTCAGTGCCATTCTTGTAGTATTTCCAATCGTCCATGTTAATCATCCCATCTGTTTTTTGTCCGCCCAGCAATGCGTCAATCATATGGAATAATTCATGGTGAAAAGGGAACACGTCCGCCAAATACATCTTAGGATTCCCCGCCATGGTTGCTCCATCAAGGGGCACAATTTCTTTCCCGTCTGCATTATAATAAGTGTGATAGAGCTCTTTTGAGATGATAATTTTTTTCAATCCTATTTTTTCGATAAGTTTCGGTGGAAGTTTCGATATATCTTTTTTAAGATTCAAAAACGCCGCACTCAATTTATCTTTATGAGTGAATGCCGTAAGTCGCAAAGGGCCGTATTCCGTTTCTTTTCCTTGGATCACCAACTCCACATCGTATTTTTCTTTAAGGAAATCCCGCACGCTTCCTATCTCCTGTAATACGTGTTCTTCCTCGGTTTGAATGCCAGGTAGCTTTGTTGCCTCGAGTGCGTCTTTCAAAGCCCCCAGTCTGCCTTGTGACGTATTAACAACATCATTTCTCACTGCGACATCCAGTACCGGCCCCTCGTCTTGTTTTTGGGTTTTGGGTGATTCCAGTGGTTCTGCCATATTTTATTTTAATAATGCACCACCACGGGCATACCCACCTCGCTTATCGCGAATAGATCTGAAGCATCTTCTGGCAACATTCTAATACAGCCATGCGATACACGACGGCCAATATGATTGAGTGCCTCTTTCCAGAAGGTACCTCGGTCATTTTCCAGATAAGGGAGTGAGTGGAAGCCGACAAAACCCGGCGTGATCTGCTGGAAGTACGGCATGCGATAGTGAGGTGATTTACTTCCGATACGCAACTCCTGCTTGCTCAGAATCTTAAAACGACCTGTTGGCGTCGGTGTCTCGTAAGCACCTGTTGAGGTTTTAAACTCTCTGATCATGCTTTCGCCTGCATATACTCGCGCAAGCTGCTCACCTAGATCTACATCCACGTATACTTGGGCATTTTCAGAAAGTGATGATGCCTGTGCTGACCAGTTGAGAAGTTTAGCACGCTTGGCGTGGGAGTCGTTTACCTCACCAACATGTACCATTACAACAATCGTCTCGTTTGCCGTCTCCAACCATGCGGTATTTTCCACGACTATATTAAAATATTCTTTAAAAGAATCAGTTACCTTTGGCGCCTTTGCTTGAATGGTAAAGGTAGCAATCTGTCCCGGATTTACTCGTGTTTCCACCATTTTTATGCGATTGCGTGTAGCCCAGCTTGCATCGCCAGGAGTATAGAAAACGCTTGCACGATCCGTTGGACGCGTCGTTCCTAAATGGACAATGGGGGAGGTAGCACAACCGCTCGTGTCATTAAACCACGGAGCAGTTCCCACATTTTTTACAAAGAGAGAGAGGGAAAATGCTTCGCCTGGTTGAGCGTCTACATTCACCTGACGTGCCGTTACCTCACCTTTGTAATCTGCTCCTGAACGTTTTTGAAGGTCACATCTAACCGTAACAGCCGTACCATCTGAAGTCATTCCTTGTGCAACACGCTGGGTTACTTTTTTAATTTTCTTTACAGCCGTTTTTTTGAGAACACTTGTTTGAAGTTCTTCTGAGTAACTACTAAATGCAGAGGTCGTGCTCACCGCTCCTAGTACGAGGACACCAACGAGCGAAGCGACTAATAGTGTAGAGATGCGTTTGATTTTTTTGCTGCTCATATAGAATGGTACATTTATTTTTATATTTCATTTCATTATACCAAAAATAGCCTATTGACACAATAGGCTTATATTCCTGGGTTCAGTATTGTGGTGTCCTGAATTAGGCCTTTTTCTCAACAATTTGGTGGCTCTCTAGGTCGTATTGGTATGTCGCTGAATTCTCAGGGCAATCACCCGGTGCGTCGCTTTCTGATGGGGCACAAACGGTATCTACGAGGTCGATTTTGGTACCACTTCGTTCGCCAAAAATACTTGGATAAGGAAGGCTGTCTGCATGAATTGCAGATAAAACAGTGTTGGTCCGTGTGTCGTACTCAAAAATACCGAACGCAGCTCCGCCCAATTCATATGCTGTATTTGTTAGAACGAGTGCCGTTTTGAGTTTTTCAGAATAGCAGGCGCCTACAATATAATGCGCATCTTCACTTACTTCATCTTCTGGAGCAGGGAGAAGTGCAGGCGTTGAGTTTATTTTAAGGCTTACGATAAGGGAATTATAAAAAGCCATATTTTCGTAGGCATCAATTCCTGGGCATTCATCAAAAAGTTGTGGATCAGAATAACTCACGGATTCCGTAGTGGTGTTCACCGTGTTTGTGCTTGCCATGCAAGCAGATAATGAAAGTGTTAGAATGGTGACCGCAGTGATTGAAAATATTTTTTGCATACATCAATTATGGCACGACACTCGCACTGGCATCAAATTCGTTTAAAGAAAGGCGCGGCAGATGTAAAGCGCGGGAAGATTTTTACGCGACACGGACGCTTGATTGAGATGGCGGCGCGGCGCTCAGGCGGGGATCCTGGTATGAATCCGGGCTTGGCCACAATGATTGAAAATGCGCGTGCAGATAACATGCCTCGTGAAAATATTGATCGTGCAATTAAAAAAGGAACGGGTGAGGGAAAAGATGCCGTGCAGTATGAAGAGGTGGTGTATGAGGGCTTTGGTCCAGGTGGTGTTGCCTTGATGATCGAGACGTTGACCGATAATAAAAATCGTACGTTTCAGGCAGTGCGCACGATTATTACTAAGACGGGAGGGACGATGGGCTCTGCGGGTGCGACGAGTTTTTTATTTGAGAGAAAAGGCGAAATTCATGTAAAAGCAAAGGGTGCGCGTGATGATGATGAGTTGGAAATTATTGATGCGGGTGCGCAGGATTTAATTGAGAATGATGTTGAAAGTGGAGGGGGATATACGGTGTATACGCATCCCAATGAGTTGGCTGTGGTGAGGACAAGACTACTTGAAAAAGGATTTACGCTTGAGTCACAGAAATTAAGTTATATTCCCTTAAATCCCATAGAATTAAGTGATGAGGCGACAGGAGAAAAAATGATGACGCTTTTAGATGCGCTTGATGAGGATGAGGATGTGACCAATGTGGCTGCGGCACTCGCTTGACTATGAGCGCGCGCTCATATATACTCCGGGCATGGAACTTACACCTAAAGAACAACAGTTGTTTGATTTTATTGAAAGTTATCAGCTTAAGCATGGTGCGTCCCCGACGGTGAAAGAAATGCGCATGCATATGAAACTTAAGTCCGATGGATTTGTGGTGCACTGTATTAAGTCGTTGGTTGATAAAGAAGTTATCCAAAAAGGAGATACGCCACGAAGTATTAAGTTGTTGCCGCGTGTTGCGGAGCAGTTACATTCGCCGTCTGTGCGCATACCGATTCTTGGAACGATTCCTGCTGGTGGTGCAGTGGTTACAGAAGAGTCAGTTCAGGACTGGGTGAGCATCGATGAATCGCAGATTCGTGATCCACGCGATGCGTTTGTATTAAAAGTTCGTGGTGACTCGATGATTGATGCGGGTATTTTTGAGGGTGACCATGTTATTGCCGATAGTAAGCGTCATCCAAAGGTGAATGATATTGTGATTGCATTGGTGGACGGAGGATCAACGGTAAAACGCTACATGATGAAGAATGGGAAGGCCTACTTAAAGGCTGAAAATAAGGAATATAGTGATATTCATCCTGAACAAGAGCTCTATATTCAAGGAGTAGTCGTTGGATTGATGCGGTGGTATTAAATTTGACTGTTAGCCGCTGAGTCATATAGCATTTCGCATGCGCCGATGTATCTACGATACATCTGGCTCGTCACTCGCAAATGCGAATGCAAGCATTCGCGCTTGCCTCGTTTCTCGCCGATGTAGCTCAGTTGGTAGAGCAGTCCCTTCGTAAGGGAAAGGTCGGAGGTTCAACTCCTCTCATCGGCTCCATATTAAAATCATAATCCGTTCGGTTCGACTGTGGACATAGTGCTTATTTGGTGTATGATCATCTCTTACCTTAATGTATGGAAGAAAAACCACTTCAACATCCTTATGAGCCGTATGAGCCAGAACATTTTTTAACAGCCGGAAGAATTGCGGCCGTTATTGTTGTAAGTGCATTATTTTTGGGATTAATAGTATGGGGAACGACAAAGCTTTATAAAAAAGGGCCACAAGAACAAGCGCAAGTTCCACCGGTTCCCGTTTCTGCTACACCGATTATCTCTGCAGCAGAAGGTGGTGTGGTGATAAGTGATGTGGGCGGTGCACGCATTATCGTGCCACCAGGTGCACTCGAAAAAGATCTTATCTTGGAGATGAAACGGATACAGGCGGGTACGGTGATCGATGAGTTCCAGATGTTGCCCATCGGTACAAAATTTATCAAACCAGTGCTCGTGCTTTTGCCTTATAACGAAGAGGGACTCGGTCTTTTTGAGAAAAGTTTTCGTCCTCGTGTGAAGTATGAATGGGATGGTGAGGTCACCGCGCCCTACGCGATTGATCGCCAAAATAAATTGATTCTCATTTCGCTCAAAAGCTTCTAAGCTGTGTACATGGGAGATCGTGAATTTGTGAAAATTATTGTCTATGTGCCGGTAACGCATGCGGAACAAATTCGCAGTGCATTGGCTATGGCCGGTGCGGGAAAGTGGAACAAGTATGATTCCTGTTCTTTTTCGGTGCGTGGTGTGGGGAGGTTTCGTCCGCTCAAGGGCGCGGATCCTTTTCTAGGTAAAGAGGGGAAGATCGAGGAGGTTGAGGAAGAGCGTATCGAGGCTATCTGCCCACGAGAATTATATAAAACAGTTATGGCTGCTGTGCGCGCGGCACATCCCTATGAAGAGCCGGCAATTGAAGTTATTGCAGTGCTCGATACAGCCAGTTCGTGAGCAATTCGTGATTTCCGTACTTGTCGAAAATTGTTATTTTTTCGCTTACTTTTGAAATTCGTCGTCGTGCTGATGAAGGTGCACTGGTAAAAAGACAGATCTTGTTTTCTGGGATTCCCAAGGCGATAGCTGCAGCAATTACGTCTTCTCCCTGGGGGTCGTTTGGATGTTCGGTGAGGTTTAAGTCGCTGATAATAATGTCGATTTCCGGGGCATTTTCTTTAATAAAAGTGAGCGCCGTTGCGCCGTCTTTCAGTTGCTCAAGTTCCGCGGAAGATTCCGCTACTAATTCAAGCTGATCATATAACTCTGCAACCTGAAGCCGCCAATGGGGCATGTCTTCTACGTGGAGGATCATTAGTGTTATACTAGGCCACTGTTGCATATGGCTCAAGAAAAAGTTACTCCCATGATGAAGCAATACCTGGATATTAAGCAGAAATATCCGGATTGTGTGGTGTTTTTTAGATTAGGCGATTTTTACGAGATGTTTTGTGAGGATGCGATTGAGATTTCACGGTTGCTGAATTTGACGCTGACGAAACGTCAGGAGACGCCCATGTGTGGGATTCCCTATCATGCGGCGAGTGGATATCTTTCACGGCTCACGCGTGCAGGGAAAAAAATTGCGATCTGCGAGCAGCTGTCGGATCCAAATTTGCCTGGAATTGTGAAGCGCGATGTGGTGCGTGTGGTAACGCCGGGAACGACATTTGATGAACGCGTTTTGAATAATAAGCAGCATCATTTTATCGTCAGTATTATTCCGGAAAAAATGTCGTATGGAATTGCGGCGGCCGATGTGACGACGGGATTATTCCAGGTTATGTATGCGGAGGGAGTGGATGGTTTGAGTGAGGCATTGATGCGACTTGAGCCTGCGGAGTTGATCGTAGAAGCGCATGAGCAGTTGCTGCCAGAGGTGGCGCAGCACTTTGCATCTCTGCCGGTTTTTCCCCATCAGCAGTGGCACGAGCCGGCACAGTTTTTGGCGGAATTTTACAAAGTTAAAAATATCGAGGCCTTTGGTTTTGGGGAACATGGTGCTGTGGTGAAGGCCGCGGCGTTATTGCTTAGTTATTTGAAGGAGACGCAGAAGTCCGATTTGACTCATATGCAGCCGCCGCGATTATTGAGTGCGACCGATGAATTAATTTTGGATGAAAATGCGGTGCGCAATTTGGAGTTGTTATCAACGCTTCGTGAACGGACAGTGGAGGGTTCGCTGCTCTCGGTTATTGATATGACATTGACGGCGATGGGGGCTCGTATGCTTAGAAGTTGGCTTCTACATCCGCTGCATTCTATTTTAAAAATCAATGAACGGCTTGATGCGATTGAAGAAGTGATTGGGTCATTTGAATTGAAGTCGGGATTAGAAGAGGCTTTGAAGAAAGTTTTGGATATCGAGCGCTTGTTGGGGCGTATTACGGTAACGAGCGGAAATGCACGAGATATGCTGGGAATTGCGCACTCACTGAGTGCGCGTGAACAGTTGCAGAAGATTCTTGCAACGACAAAGACACCGTTATTTATCGAGTTGCAAAAACAATGTGAAGCGACCGTTGAATTAGAAAAACTGCGGCAGCATTTGATGAATGCGCTGGTCGATGAACCGCCACTTTCAGTAAAAGATGGTGGATTAATTCGTGATGGATATAACGCGGAACTCGATGAGCTGCGGGCTCTGGAGCAGGGAAGTAAGGCCGTAATTCAGCGGATGCAAGAAGAGGAAATCGCACGTACGGGAATTAATTCGTTGAAAATTCGCTATAACCAAATCTTTGGTTACTATATTGAGATTACTAAAACTCATCTGGCAAAAGTTCCAGAAAATTATACGCGCAAGCAGACCATGACAAATGCCGAGCGTTATATCACGCCGGAGTTAAAAATATTGGAGGAGAAAATTTTGGGCGCGGAAACAAAAGCCCGTGAACTTGAGCACCAATTGTTTTTAAAGTTGCGAGAAGAAGTGACTTCCCATACACGTTTACTACAGGACGCTGCGCGATTATTTGCGACGGTTGATGTATTGCGTTCGTTTGCGCGACTGGCAGAACTTAAGCGTTATGTGCGCCCCTTGATGAAAGAAGCGGGTGCGCCACTCATGATAAAAGACGGTCGCCATCCCGTTGTGGAGGCGGTGCACAGCGAGCAGTTTGTACCCAACGATACGAGCTTGGCCGAGTCAGAATTGATGCTGATTACGGGTCCGAATATGGGCGGTAAATCTACCTATCTGCGTCAGACGGCGTTGGTGGTTCTGATGGCACATATGGGAAGTTTCGTTCCTGCCTCGGTAGCTGAAATTCCTTTAATTGATCGGATTTTTACGCGTGTAGGGGCAAGTGATAATCTCGTACGCGGGCAGAGTACATTTATGGTGGAGATGCAGGAGACGGCGCATATTTTGCATTACGCGACGCGCGACAGTTTGATTATTTTGGATGAGATCGGGCGCGGAACTTCTACCTATGACGGTGTTTCACTCGCATGGTCAATTCTCGAGCACATTCACAATGTCGTGCAGGCCAAGACGATTTTTGCGACCCACTATCATGAGCTCATTGCCGTTGCAGATCAGCTTCCCCGTGCGGTAAATTTCAGTGCCGCAGTTCAGGAAAATAAAGACGGCATTATATTTTTGTATCGTATAATTTCCGGCGCGATCGATCGTAGTTATGGAATTGAGGTAGCGCGATTGGCGGGTTTGCCCAAAGAAATTATCTCACATGCGAAAGAAATTTTATCGAACCTGGAAGAAGATGTAGTAAATGCAGCAGTTAAAAAAGAGGCGCATGCTCATGTGGAAAATGACTCACAGCCCTCACTCTTTGTAGAGCGGGAACATAAGGTATTGAAGGAACTGTCTGAGACCGATGTGGATAACCTCACGCCATTACAAGCGTTGCAGAAGCTTCACGAGATGAAAAATCTATAAACCTAATAGCTCTCGGATAATTTCAATGTTCTCTGCAACACCAGGATGATCAGACCCTTTGATGATCGCATCAACTACGTCTGGTGCAAGTTTCAGTGTGTCTAATGCAGCTAAAAATTCTTGAGGATTATGGTACTCCATAGCCCAAATCTTTGTTCTTTTGTATGCACTCCAGTCTGTTATCTGCACCGTTCCTGTTTGATCAATAAAAAAGCAAAATCCATCTTCATCGCCATAGTTAATGCCAATGAGTGCTAACTCTGTTCCACTTTGTTGTATCCATTCAATACGTACACGGTGTTTTTCCGATACTATAAATTCTTTGCCATTTGTTGAAAATGTTCCTATCTGGCCATCTCGAATATTCTGCAGTTTTTCAAAAGCTACATTACTTAGACTCAATTTTTGAGGGCTTACACTTTCTCCCCCTCCATCAATTCTTCTTAATTTATCAGCCATAATTATCATTACTTTAACACTAAATGCATGTTAGTCAATATGCTACAATGGTTAAACTTATGGGATTTATAACAGTGCTTCCGGACGCGCTCATTAGTCAGATTGCGGCGGGTGAAGTAGTGGAGCGGCCGGCCTCGGTGATAAAAGAGCTTTTGGAAAACAGTATTGATGCAGGAGCGACGTACTGTGCAATTGAGGTGCAGCAGGATGGAACAAAATTAATTTCCGTGCGCGATAATGGCTGCGGAATGGATGCGGAAGATGCGCGCTTGGCTTTTGTACAGCACGCGACGAGCAAGATCGACTCACTGGAGGATTTGTCTGCGGTGAGCTCTTTTGGATTTCGTGGTGAGGCGTTGGCGGCGATTAGTTCCGTGGCGCATGTGTCAGTAACCACACGCGTGAGCGGAGCAGAGGGTGGTTACGCTGTTCATGCTGATGCGGGGAAGGTGACTTCTCATGGCCCGACCGGCTGTGCGCCGGGGACTGAGATTGTGGTTCGCAATTTATTTTTCAATACACCTGCGCGCAAGAAATTTTTAAAAACCGAGAGCACGGAATTTTCACATTTGTTGCAGACGGTCACGCATATCGCGATGTCTCATCCACGCATTGGATTTTCTTTGACGCATAATGGTCAGCCGGTTTTTGAGCTGCCGAATAATTCTTCCTATGTGGAGCGATTGAGTGCGCTGTTGGGAAAAGAGGTGATGCGTGAAGCTGTCGCGGTAGATTTTGAAACTGGCTCGTTGCATGTCTATGGATATGTGGGGCGACCGGGAAGTGCTTTTGCCTCCAAACGTCATCAGTATTTATTTGTGAACGGCCGCGATGTTACTGATTCTAGTGTTGCGCGTGCGGTGATCGATGCCTATGGCTCACGATTGGCTGCGCGTAGCTATCCGCTCTTTGTGTTACATATCGATCTTGATCCGCGTGAGGTAGATGTGAATGTGCATCCACGCAAGCTTTCTGTAAAATTTGTGGAGCCCGGGAATATTTATCGGAATGTGCTACAGGCGGTGAAGCAGTCACTTGATGAGCAGCAGCTTTTCTCTACGCAGTCATCCATGGTCACGCAGACGGGCCGTACCGATGCACCAGTACAGTCCACTCCGTCACTTCTAACGCAAACTTCTCTTGAGGATCGTCCGCATAACTCTATTGATCAATCTCAGACGCACTTGATAGAGCCGCTCGGCTATTTGGCAAACTCATACATACTCATGCGCGATGGAGACAGCTTGGTGCTCGTAGACCAGCACGCCGCTCACGAGCGCATCATGTATGAGAAGCTCAAAAAGCAGTATCAACAAGCCCAGAAGCAAACACAGCCTTTGCTTGTTCCTATAACTCTTCACTGTACACATGCGGAAGCGGTCTTCATTCAAGAGGCGCTCACACACCTTCAGCAACTTGGTTTTGAGTGTGAGCAGTGGAGTGGCAATACTCTCGCCATTCACGCGATTCCCGCTCAGCTCGATGCGAATTCAATTGAAAAAATAGTGAAGCAGATGATTGAAGAAGTCATGCAGCAGCAAAAATCCTCAGAGCTCTTTAACGAGCGCCTACTCAAATCCCTCGCCTGCAAGTCCGCCGTGACCTTTGGCATGCCCCTTTCACCGCACGAACAGCGTCAACTCCTCACCGATCTCCAAGTTACAACTAATAACGCTACGTGCCCCCACGGCCGCCCTTCTAAGATCGCGATCACCTTTGAGGAGCTTGAGCGAAAATTCATGCGCAGGAAGTAAAACTTGACTTCATTTAGCCCTTTAACTAGAATCCACACGCTGCTTTAGTTACTTTTAAGACTAAAGCTATAGACTTTTAGTTTATAACCATAGCTATTATGACTCATACAACTGAGCCTGCTACAACTGAGGAGGTGGACCTACGTCAGTACGAACTGATGTTTATTCTTTCAGGAGATCTTGCTGAAAGAGAATTCGAGGTAGAACTCGGAGAGGTCAAAAAGATTATCAATGAAAGCATTGATAAGATTACGTACGAGGAAAGCTGGGGTCGCCGCAACTTGATGCACAAGATCAAGAAGCAGAGACACGGTTACTACATCTTGATGAATTTCATGGCAGATCCTGCAAAGATCATGGATTTGAACATGAACTTGAAGATTTATCCTGCGGTACTCCGTCATTTGATGATGGTTATGCCAAACAGCTACGTTCCTGGAAGCTATAAGACGGTTGCTTTCAAGCCTGATGAGGTGGACGAAGAGGGAACTGAGCAGCAGCGCGGTGTGTCATCACGCAAGCCATCAGTACGCCCACGCAGAGAGATGCCTGGTATTACGGTAAAAGACGTTCAGGAAAATGAAGTGGTCACTCAGGAGAAGATGAAAAAGGTTGAGAAGAAGCTTGAGCAGATTCTCGAAAATCCTGACATCGACGTCCGCTAATAATCCTAAACCCTATATCCCATGAGATGTGTTAATAAAGTAATTTTGATTGGTAACCTGACGCGCGATCCAGAGATGCGCAAGACAACTACAGGTCAGTCAATTGTTACCTTTGGACTCGCAACAAACCGTGAGTGGCTCACAAAAGATAATCGAAAAATGACTTCAACAGAATTTCATGAGCTCGTGGCATGGGCCAAGCTTGGTGAGATCTGCCAGGAATATCTCAGAAAAGGAAAGTTGGTTTACGTTGAGGGATACCTCAAGACACGCAGCAAAGTTATGCCCGATGGCACTAGGAAATTTCGCACTGAAATTGTCGTTCAGGACATGATTATGCTCGAGAAGAGACCTAAATCTGAAGAAGAAGAAAATGAATTGTTACAGGGCGCACCTACTCCAGACTCAAGCAATAACGGCATGGACGAGGCTCCCTCTGATGACATGTTCGAAGGCTAATATTAACTAACTACTAACTTATATGACAGCAGGACGCAGCAAAAAAAAGTGTAAATTCTGTGCCGACAAGATCGTCTACATCGACTACAAAAATCTTCCTATGATCGGTAGATTTATGTCACAGTACGGACGCATCGTACCTAAGTACTACTCTGGTGTATGTATTCAGCACCAGCGCCGTCTTTCAAACGCAATCAAGATCTCACGTGAGATGGCATTGCTCCCTTACGTTCGTTAATTTTTTCAACACAGCAATTCTGAAAAATCCCATGGCATAACCGCCTGGGATTTTTTTTGCTATACTGCGCCCGATGCGATTTGTCATAAAAGTCGGTACCGGTCTGCTCACAAATGAAGACCACCAGCTCAATGTAGCCTTTTTAAAGCGTTTTATTGGCGATTTGGCAGCCATGCACGCTGATGGACATGAAATCGTTATTGTGAGCTCTGGTGCAGTTGCAGCGGGTCGTACGAGTATCACATTTAATCATGAAGATAGCAGCATTCCCTATCGTCAGACGTTGGCGGCGGTGGGGCAGGTAATGCTCATGAAAACCTACGATCGCTATTTCGAGAAACACAATGTTGTGGTGGCACAGGCACTGCTTACCAATTATGATTTTGTGAATAAAGAAAACTCAAAAAATACGCGCAATGTTTTTGAATTATTGTTGAAAAAAAATGTGATTCCGATTGTGAATGAAAATGATGTGACGACGATTGCAGAATTGCAGTTCGGAGATAACGATATGCTTTCTGCAAAAACGGCAGCACTTATTAACGCTGATTTTTTAATCATCGTGACGAGTGTCGATGGACTTTTTACTGCCGATCCACGGAAACATCCTGAGGCGAAATTCATTCCCGTGGTTGAGCGCATCGATGCGAAAATTAAGAAACTGGCCCAGGGCGCCGGAGACAAAAATAGCCGTGGCGGTATGAAAACAAAATTACAGGCGGCGGAGTACGTCACGGAACACGGTACGCCGATGTTCATAGTGAACGGCACCAACAAATCAATACTAAAAAACATATTTAAATTCTGTAAACAGTATTCTGACGAGTGGAAAGAGGCATTGCCTGATTTGCCCGTCGGTTGCACGTTTTTCACGGAGTGATAGCGTTGAGGAAATGCTGATTTTCTGGTAGAATGAGTGGATTTAATAAACACAAAAATCGGAATGGAAAAACACAAAAAACAAATTGTTCATCGTCACATGTTTGAAGACGCGACCATGAGTTGGGTTGCACCCGAGTATGCACACCATGAAAAATCACTCACGTGGTTCGTAGGTGCTGCATTAATTATTTTGGGTTTGGTGATCTACGGACTGATGACTAACGGCTGGACATTTTCTATCGCCGTCTTGGTTTTTGCAGGAACATATTATTTGATTTATCGCACACCGCCTCAGCATGTCGAAGTAAAAATTTCTCGTGCTGGAGTGAAGATTGGCAGACATATTTTTTCTTATGCGGAGCTACGTGGTTTTTGGATCGTGTATAATCCACCGTTTGTTTCTCGCTTGTATATACGCATGCAGACGCGGTTGCGTCCCGATGTATGTATTGATCTTGTGGATATGGATGTATCCGAGGTGAAGCGTGAATTGCTTGAGCACATGCATGAAATTAAGGGCGTTGATGAGCCCTTTGCTGATACCGTAATTCGTTTATTGAGACTGTAATTTTATGGCTCCAGAAGTAAAACCAACACCGGAAAAAAGACAGGATCCTCGAGAGGTAATCGATGGTGCGCTCGCTGCTGAAAAACAGCAGACCGAAAAAGAACGACTCAAGAGCCTGATGCGGATGCCTGATGTGAACGCGAAACTTTTTGGCGACCCGGATAAAGATAATGAAACAGATCATGAGACGCAGGCGGCGCATGATCGTTATATGAATGATCCAAAATATAAAGAGCTTCATAGAAGCGTCATGGTTTCTGTGCGCAATCTTGCAGAACGTCAAAAAAGAGAAGTGAAGTACAAGGATGAGACGCAGGAGCAAATTTATGACAAGACAATGCTGGCACTTAATAGACTACAGACACAGCTTGTGACCGAAGGTCGCTCAATGAAGCTTCGAGAAACAAAACGTGCACGCACTGATCAAGGTAGTGTGGACGGGAAGATTGCAAAGGAAAAGATTAATCCTGATTTAGAGGTGATGGATTACGAGGAATTGCTTACCTTTAAAAATCGTATTGAACAGTTGGAGCGCGTAGATGCCAATGAAGTACGCAGCATGCTTGAAGAAGATGCAGATTTTACGCTCATGCTCTTTGAGCAGATGAGTCGTGATCGCGTGGTGACACAAGTGGGAACATTAAAGGATACTTCCGTTGAGGGCATGCAGAAGATGCAGAAGGACGCTCAGCGCATGTTGAGCTTGGAAAATCCGAATGCAGTTGCACATTATAAACGTCTTATTGGATTTATTTCTGGAGATGACGAGCAGAATAACGTCTCAAAATCTGACTTCCGCCATAACGCGGAGCGTCCGTTGTGGATCGAAATCGTCCGTAATATGAAACAGGATGAGAAGAAGTTTTTAGTTGAGCGATTTGCAGTGGAAAAAACACCCGCTGCGGCAAAAGAATTCATTCAGGGCTCGATAGCTGCAGGTACAATTCGTGTTCGCGATGTTATGAAGTGGACTATGGAAGCTCAGCAGAATCCCGAAAGTTCCTTTTTCCAGACATTGGATAAACCTTTTTTGGATTCGCTCGATACGCTAGCAGACATGCGTCGTGCTACTAAGGAAGATCTTCAGAAGCATGTTGAAGATATGAGCAAGACAAATCTCGACAGTGCTGTTGGGCATTACCTTACCTTTAACAACTTCCTTTATAGCCGTTTAATGGATATTGGTGCGCTCTCGATGTTAGTGAGTTTGATTACCAATGTTTCAGACCGTCTTAATCGTCGTACTGAACACACGCGTAATGAAGGAAGAATTAAGGCCTTTGTTATGGGTATTAAGGATGGAGTGATTAATCGCTCAAGTATTTTTGGTATGACTTCTGCCGCTATTGGTATGAATGGTATCTCCCCATTTTTTACTAAAATGATGTATGCCCCAAGTGTAAAAGAAAAAGAGCTTGTAGCGAGAAATCATGACCTTGTGGAGCTTGATGATATGTTTTCAGACCGTCCCCAGCTTGCCCGTTTTATGTTGAATAATTTTGATGACATGCATCAGCGTGCCACACAAAACAAAGAAGGGACGTTCCCTAATAATGAAAATGAAAAACGCGGTGATTTTTCTCTGTGGCCAAAGGATGTTATGGAATATGCCACGATTGATAATACGTTGAAGTGTGGTTACAAGGATCATGTGCGTTTTGGTTCTGATGTATTTCACTCATTCCGCATTCTTTCTAAGGTTGTTGATATTCATGACAAAGAAAAATTGGAAAAATATTTAACCGACAACGGCTATCTCCTATAAAAATGACTACCAAAAAACAAAAATGGGTTAAGAAGTTTGCGGCGATTGTGCTGTCTGTGTGGCTCATGGGCGTGGTCTATGCTTTTGCAAATGTCACGCCGGTGTCTGCTCAAGGCGCGCCCGCTGCAGCTCCTGCCGCCGCTCCTGCAGCTGCACCCGCAGATCCACAGAACGCCGGAGCCGTAGGCGCTCCAGATAATGATCCCACTGATCCTGAGCTCGTGAAGTTACTCAATCAAGTAAACGCGATTGCCAATATCGGTCTGCGTTTAATTTCTGGATTGCTCTGGCCGGTGCTTCTTATGATCGGAGCGCTTCTCAATAATGATCTTATTTTTGGTGGTGCTATGGGTGAGCGATTACTCGATGTCTCAATTCAGATTCGCAATTTGGTAAATATAATGTTCGTATTAATCTTGCTCGCCATCGCCGTGTATAACGTGCTTGGTCTAGGGCAGGAAGGTGGCTTGCAGCTTGGATTTAAGCAGGCGCTTCCGAAATTTGTTCTCGCATTGATTGGGGTAAATTTTTCATTTATCGCCATTAAAATTATTTTGGATTTTAGTAATGTTATTACTGGTGCGGTGTTTGCACTGCCGTCTGCATCACTTAGTAGCACGACGAGTTTTCAGAATGAACTCGAAAAATCTATATGTATGGTGAATAGTGATGAGGCACCGTTACATCTGCAGTTCTGCGATGATCAACATTTTAATGCGCGTGCTAAACAATTTTTCTCACGCTTAGATCGCAACAATATTGCCGTCGTCTACGCAATTAAATTCGGTAAGGCCATTAATCTCAAATACATTCGTGATGGCGTAAAGGATATTACCTCGCTCGGCTTTAATATTCTCTTTAATCTCGTGCTGTTTGCAGTCTATGCACTTTCATTTATCGCGCTGTTTCTGGTCTTGCTCTTCCGCCTTGTGGTGGTGTGGGTGGCCGTGGCGCTTTCGCCGCTTATAGCCTTGGGAATCGTGCTGCCGGGTCTGTCTAAATTTGCCGGAGACGGTGGAGATATTCAGGACAAAGTCGTTCAAAATATCATCGCGCCAATTACGATCGGTATCGTCATGTCTATTGGATATATCATGCTCGATACGTTCTCAGTAAATACCAGTTTGGCAGGTGATTTGCTTTCATCTAATACGCTGGATGCGATTGATCCAAGTGCCGTTCCTACTGACATTACGAATCTTCAGGAATTGCTCATTGCAATTGGTACGGTGGTCATTGTTTGGACCGGTGTATTTGGTGCCGCGAGCAAAACCTACGCTTCAACGATTACTGATGGTATTAAAGGAGGTGCCGAATCATTTGGAAAATTCCTCGCAAAACTTCCTACCTACGCCCCTGTTATCCCTATGAGTGTGGGTGGAGTGGATAAGAGTTTAAGTGCTGCAAGTATCTTTAATACCCTTAAACAGACTCCAGGTAGGGTTGAAAGTACCTTTGGACGATCGGTTTATGAAATGCCGCCTAACCCGGAAGTCGACCGTGCATTGAAAGATTCTGCCCGTGTAAGTGCGCAGGCATTTGGAAAGGAAATTGTGAACACGTTGAAGAATTCACCTACATATATTGCATCAGCAGGATTTTTCGACTCACTGCGTACGTTTGCAACTGAGAAAGCAGGTATGAAGCCTGATGAAATTGAAAAGCAATTCGGTAAAGAGCCGACTGACTATAAACGTGTACTGGAAGGTATCAATAGAAGCACTGATCCCCAGATATCAGCTTTGAAACGTGAAATTGAAACCAACTCAGGAAAGAAGATTGATGATATTAAATTGGCTGTTGAACGAGGCCAAAAAGAAGAAAAAGCTAAAGCGGAAGGAAAAGAGCCTCCTAAGCCGGAGGCCGCTCCTGTGGCAAGTAACTCAACACAAGCATTGAATATTTTGACTAAGAGTGCACCTGATGCGGCTCGACAGCGTGCATTCCAGGCAGGTGGATTTACTGAGGCAGAACTTACTGCTCTTCAGAAACAACTTGTCGCACTTACGGGTCCTACTGCCGACAAGCTTAAGCAGTCACTCATCGTCTTGGAGGACGGCAAGGTGAAACACGTTACAGCTGATAAAGTAGAGAAAGGAAACACCTTTCTCCAGGCAATCGATGATAAAACCGATGCTGCCGCAATTCGTACGGCGGTGGACGCTGCGCTCAAAACAGATCTCGAAACATGGCAGATTACCAATATTCTTAAAGCTGCCACGATCAATGATGGCGCTCTAAAGACTGATCTTGAAAAAGTAGTGACGAGCACGCCCCGACCACAAAAATAAAAAGCTAGAAAAATAAAAAAATATGTTCCGCGAAAATAAAAATACACATCGATTCATCTATAGGACTACCTCACCGAGAGGAGGCGCCTCCGAAGGCGCAGTGCCACCAGATGAGCAAGATGAGGAGCAGAAGCTGCGCATGAATCAGCTCATGGAGGAAGATCGTCGTCGCAGTTTACAGACGAAGATCGGTACTTCACGCGCAAGCACGGCTACTAAGTTGCGCATGCGCGACTATCTTTCTGCGGAGGATGCCTCCAAGCAGAATTTAGTTGAGCGTTTTTTGAATGATGAAAATGTAAATGAAGCAACGCTTTTGAAAGAAATGAACGAGATCGAGTCGTTGGAGGATTCGTGGAAAGTGATTGGCTCGATTCAGCGTGATGTGCGTGGAAAAATTCATGAGTTGCAGTGGCGTGTAGAAGGATATGCGGATCGTTTACCGCATCAGCGTGCACGTTTTGAGGCTGCGTTAAAAGATATTAAAGCATTGAATCGCAACGATGATATTTTTGATCGCGGCTTAAAGAATGAGCTGCTTGCACTTATGAAGCCAGCGCAAAATGGCGATAAGACTGCTGTTTTAAATTCAGCTGCGGTGAAGGCAATTTACATGCTCGATCCGACCTCAAAAGATTTTGAGAAACAGATGAAAGTGTATCAGCCATTGATAGAGAAACGCACCGGAGGAGATGCAATTTTTAAACGCATTATCGAACGCAAGCGTGAGGAAATTATTATTGAAAGGAATTTTAAGAAATTGACGGATACCGCCAATAACATGATCAGCGATAACTTGAGTAGAGTGCGTCGTGCCGCTGATAAAAAAGAAATTCTCAAAAATGCTTCCAGTGCCGTGGGAGTGAGTATTGAAGAGGGAACTGAGCTTGAGTATGAGCGCCCGGATCCTACGTCAATCATATCAGTGAAGAGCAAGCACCACGTCACGATTAAAAATATTACGATCGAGGAAATTCCTAAATATGATAATCACGGGAATCGCATTGGGTATGTGCTCGGTGCACCGAAAATTATTTTAGATGATGGTAGCTCATATACGTTGGGTCGTTTTAAGAAATGGGTGGACGCAGTGGATGCAGTTGAGGCGGTTCACGGTATGAAGGAGGTGCAGAAAAAGATTGGATACGGCGTTTACGGAAGTGAGTTAGAGGCGGGCACGATGCTTTCATACATGTTGCACACGCGCACTAAGGAAGGAAAAATTTTGGGAACACCGACATTCGTGACGGTCACTGAAATTAAAAATGGAGTTATTTATTTTAATATGCCGGTTCAGTTTGCACCGGGTATGGAGGGTGTCGATGAATTTGAGATGCGTGAGTCACTTACCTATGGAGAGTTTGTAAAATGGTGGCATCGTTATGAAGTTGAAAAGGCGATGAGTCAGCAAGAGCTGCGCGAGGCGCTTTTCCGCTATAACCAAGTTCAGAATAAAGAATACGGAACTAATACAGATAGCAATCCACCGATTGACCTGGAGGCGGGTGAAGAGCTGCGGTATCCCGATGATAGTGGTGCTAGTTTTATTATAGAAAAAGTAGACAACAACGGCGTGAAATTAAATAACGGCCGCTACATGTCGTTCCCTGAATTTTTTAATTGGATTAAGGTAAATCAAGTTGAAAAATTGCCGATAAAGGTGCGTTCACGTGCAGAGCGTGAAGAAGAGGAGAATGTACGTAAAGGAATCAAGGATAAACTTGAACATGAGTTTACTAAGGTTGAGTTAAAAGAAGATGCTGCCGCAAAGCGTTGGGAAGGCGTGTATAAAGAACGCGATGAAGTACAGGCTCAGACACCAATGAAAATGCTTGCTCGCATGTGGCATACCACGACGTTTTTGTCGCTCGCGGATCTTTGGAATGTGGGTAAGGAAATTTATGAATTTGTGAAGCGCCGCCACGAGCGCCGTTCAAAGGGTCGTTATGCAGAGGCGCTCAGTAAGATGCCGGGCTTGCTCGGTGTGGAAGGTGAGCGTGTGAAGGAATCCGCAGAACACGAAGAAGTAAATAAATATAAGGAAGCCATGGAGCACTGGGGTATTCCTAAAATTAAAAAAACCATGTACGAGACGTCCGATAAAGATGTCTCAAAAGCCTGTATGCTCACGCTCATTCATAAAGGTGAAATGCGTTGGGATGATCATTTTATGTGGAATACACTCAACCGTTTGACCTCACGCTACACGCTTAAAGGTACGATGTTGTATATCCCGTCGCCGGAAAAAATGCCACCGGGAGAAAGTGGTGAAGATTTTTGTAGAAAATCTATTGATGCGCTTTGGGGTGAGGGTACTGCTGCCGAGTGGTATATGGATAACACAGGTAAGTACAACAGCCACAAAAAAGAATTTGAGTGGAAGTTTAAACAGTTGGAAAACGATCCAAAAGGTACGGGTGGTCCTTCTGCTGAGTTGCGCAAGATGTTGCAGGACTGGCTCAAGGGTGAATACGTGAGTCCTCATGAATATGAGGCGATTTTGGATGGTGCACTTAAATACGGAAAAATGTACACGGAAGACAAAGTGTTCTTCATTTTTATGGGAGTAATGGCGCGTGAAGGTAATGGACACGGCCATAATCCTCACGGTGAAACACTACTACATATCGATCGTCTTGGTGAATTGAACTCGTTGTATCTTAACCAGTTCCCTTTGCTTGATTTTTATACTCAGGAAGTTGTGTATGACCCCATCATCAAGAAACATCGAAAATTGAATTTGAACGATTTTATGGAAATGATGGAAGAGTATTTCCCTAATGATTTCCGTAATTGTAAGGCGTCAGAAGAGTTTAATAGATTTTTATGGGAGAAAATGCTTATGAGTGATTCGGTTCGTGTGCGTATTAGTAAGGGCTTACGCAACGCAGAAAACATGGATCACGATGACGCGCATCTCTATATCCCTCCCGCAAGTGCAACTGAAATTGATCAGTTAACGCTGCCCGCTACAGGTAACAAGAAATATTTCTCTACACCTGGTTTTATGAATGCCTATCCAGGTTTTGCCCATTATATTAAGAGTCTTACGTATTCAATTGATGAAGAAGATGACGACGAAAAGCGTGGAAACAAGATTTCATCGCTTGCTGAAGGTATAAACTCTTTTATTCGTTTCGATTTGATCATGGATAGTCGTTATGACAAAAAGAGCCCGGCACGCGCACGTTTGGATGAACATCACTATAGAAGTCCTCCAGTGGTGGATGATGTAACCGTGGGTTTCCATCAGGGGCAGATGCGTAATTTAGTAATGGAAATTGCTAAGGAATACGGTCGTGCACAAGATTTTGATTTCTTATATAAAGATAAAACAAAGTCGATTTTGGATAAGGATGAGGAGCGCAAACAAAATGAATATGAAGGTAAAGTTCAGAATCTTCCTCAATTAGTACAGGCCATGATCGCTGAAGATAAAGGTGCAAAAGCAATGCAAGTTATCAAACGTGCTATCTCACGCGGTATGGACGCGGCAAATGGACTACGTGGTATTCCTCGTGCGGATCGTCCTGGTCGAGATAAACTTATTGAATTGCGCAACCACGCACGAGAGGCTTTGGTCGAACGCCAGCATGCAGAAGAGCATGGAGATGCCCATCACTAGATCGTAAATAGATAGTAGGCAACAGTAGTGATCTATGCGCTAACTTTTTTTGCTATGGGGGCTTTACTTTCCCTGTAGCATAGTTAAAATACGTGCGGCTTATTTTTGGAACTAAAAAACTATTTATGACTACTGCTACGCATCACACAAAGCACGCTACAAATGACGGAAAAATAACGCAGATTATCGGAGCCGTGGTGGACTGTTCATTTGAGTCAGAGCTTCCAAAATTATTTGATGCTCTTGAGGTAGATCGTGAAGATGGTTCAGTGCTTACCCTAGAGGTTCAGCAGCATTTGGGAGGAAACAATGTACGCGCAGTTGCCATGGGTCCTACTGATGGACTTGCTCGCTCTATAAAAGTAAGAAATTTAGGTGCTCCTATTTCAGTACCCGTTGGTCGTGAAGTATTGGGCCGCATGTTCAATACCTTAGGAAAGGCTATTGATGGAAAACCAGAAGTGTCTACAAAGAAATTTTATCCTATTCATCGTCCTGCTCCTTCATTTGATAAGCAGTCTACGGTGACTCAGGTATTTGAGACGGGTATTAAGGTGGTTGATCTTATCTGTCCTTTTGTGAAAGGTGGTAAGGTTGGTCTTTTCGGAGGAGCTGGTGTGGGTAAGACGGTTATTATTCAGGAATTGATTCGTAATATTGCTTCTGAGCACGGAGGTTTCTCAGTTTTTGCCGGAGTAGGAGAGCGTACTCGTGAAGGAAATGACTTGTACCATGAAATGAAAGATTCAGGCGTTTTGGAAAAGACGTGTATGGTCTTCGGTCAAATGAACGAACCACCGGGCGTACGTCTTCGCGTGGGTTTGACGGGTGTGACGATGGCAGAATACTTCCGTGATGAAGAGCATCAGGATGTGTTGTTCTTTGTGGATAACATTTTCCGCTTCACACAGGCGGGTAGTGAGTTGTCTGCATTGCTCGGACGTATTCCTTCTGCGGTGGGTTATCAGCCTACGCTTGCTACTGAAATGGGTGGCTTACAGGAACGTATTACTTCTACAAAAGATGGTTCAATTACTTCAGTTCAGGCGGTGTTCGTGCCTGCTGATGATATTACTGATCCGGCTCCTGCAACGGCTTTCAGTCACTTGGACTCAACAGTGGTGCTCTCACGTCCGTTATCAGAGTTGGGTATTTATCCAGCGGTTGATCCACTGGACTCAAGCTCTACGATTTTGGATCCACAAATTGTGGGTGAAGATCACTATATGGTTGCTCGTGGCGTACAGAAAGTATTGCAGCGTTATAAGGATTTGCAGGATATTATCGCGATCTTGGGTATGGAAGAGTTGAGTGATGAAGATAAAATATCGGTTACTCGTGCACGTAAGATTCAGAAGTTCCTTTCACAGCCATTCTTCGTAGCTGAGACATTTACAGGCCGTCCAGGTAAGTACGTAACGTTGAAGGACACGGTTCGCAGCTTCAAAGAAATTTTGGAAGGTAAACATGATCACAAACCAGAGCAGTCATTCTATATGAGAGGTTCAATCGACGAAGTTGAGTGATAGTAGTCATCCCCATATGTCCCACATTAAATTCAAAATAGTAACTCCTGAGCGCATTGTGTTTGAAGACACGGTAGACGCTGTTGTGTTACCCACGACTCAAGGTGAAATCACGGTGCTTCCGCATCATATTCCCCTCGTATCACTGTTGCAGGCAGGTATTGTGCGCATTAAGAAAGGGGATGAGGAAATTCCTCTCGCGGTTTCAAGTGGTGTTATCGAGGTAAATAAGAAGGAAATTGTGGTATTGGCGGATTCTGCAGATAGAGCGGATGAGTTGGAAGAAGAAAAAATCCAGCGCGCACGCGACGATGCAAAGAAGTTAATGGAAGAAAAACGAAACGATGTTGAGGGCTTTGCAGAGGCAACCGCCATCCTGGAGCGTGAGTTGGCCCGCTTGAAATTAGTACAACAGTACAGAAGACATGCATCTCGCAGCACTCCTGGCCCACGACCTGATGATCAGCAATAAAAAGTCGAACACTGCATCGCTCATGTCGCTTGCCATGGATCTGGGCTTCACCATCGCCATCCCGATTGTACTGTTTGGACTCGGCGGCGCACTCCTGGATCGCAAGCTTGGCACTTCTCCTCTGTTTCTCCTCATCGGTGTCGTTCTCTCTATTGTCATCACATCGATTGGTATCTACCGAAAAATTAAATCGTACAAACTCTTTTAACTCTTATGGCATTCGCAGCTCCTACACTCGGTTCTGAAACACTCATGGAAATTGCTGGATTTCCTATCCGCAATAGCATGGTGATGGCATGGATCGCGATGATTCTACTGATCATCGTAGCTATCGTGTATAAGCGTAAAAGCGGCAATTTGGTTCCTCGTGGATTACAGAATTTTATGGAGATGCTCATTGAGGGCCTCTTCAATTTTTTCAATTCAATTACACAGGACGCAAAGTTAACACGTCGTTTCTTCCCTGTTGTAGCAACTATTTTCTTCTTTGTTATCGCCTCAAACTGGCTCGGTATTTTCCCGGGCGTGGGTTCAATCGGTATTAAAGAGGGTGGCGAAGAAGCTGTACATGAAGAAATTGTTAAAGAAGAACCCGTCGCACCTACCGCAATTGTTCCTGTAGACGCAGAAGTAGGACATCCACCAGCCGGTGAATCAGCTGAAGCCGCTGTTGCCGAGGAATCCGAGGGCGGCCACGAGGTTATTCATATCTTCCGCACAGGTTACGCTGATGTGAACATGACACTTGCACTCGCGCTTATCTCTGTTTTCATGACGCAGTATTTTGGTATCAAAGCTCTTGGATTCTTTGGATATGCAGGTAAGTTTTTTGTTAATCCTTTCCGTGATCCTATCGGATTCTTCGTCGGTATACTGGAATTTATTTCTGAGTTCGCAAAATTGATATCATTCTCTTTCCGTCTTTTTGGAAACATATTTGCCGGAGAGGTGCTTCTCGTTGTTATCGGCTTTTTGGCGCCGTTTATTGCTCCTTTGCCTTTCTATGGACTGGAGATCTTCGTGGGATTTGTGCAGGCATTAGTGTTTGCATTGCTCACGCTGGTCTTCATGAAAAATGCTTCCACGGCACATTAGGAGTAGAAAAGTACGCTATGCCGCATTGATTTCTCGTTCATTGCTCTATAAACTGCCCCCGGCCTCGATTGGCCATTTATCACTTATCAACTATTTACTAACCACCTTCTATATATGGACAAAAATCTATTTGTCGCCGCAACAATCGCCATTGGTGCAGTTGCTCCTTCTATCGCGATCGGTATGCTCGCATCTAAAGCTATGGAGGCCATCGGCCGCAATCCAGAAGCTGCAAGCAAAATCCAGTCAGCTATGATCTTGGCTATTGCTTTCGCAGAAGCTATTGCAGTGTACGCATTGGTTATCGCTTTGATCATCAAGTTCGTCTGAAGCTTACTTAATAAGCTCAACCTCGTTCAGTTGCCCTTATTACGGGCTCCTTCACTTGGTTTCGCGCTCGCGCCGTGCGCTCGCATTGCAGCGATTTTGAAACGAATTGTGTAACCGCCCCTCTATCTTATGGAATTACTCTCTAAATTAGCCATCGACTGGAAGTTGTTGATCGCACAGATCGTCAACTTCACTATCTTGGCCATCATTCTCTTCAAACTCGTGTATCGTCCTCTCTTAGCTACCTTGGACAAACGTACCAAGATCATTGAAAAGGGAATGCATGATGCAAAAGCAGCTGAAGAAAAACTCGCCTCTGTTGAAAAAATGGAGCACGAGCGCATGATGGAAACTAAGAAAGAAATCGGACGTCTTATAGAGGAAGCTAAGTCTGATGCTGAGACTATGAAAAAAGATATTTTGGCTGCAGCAGCAACTCAGTCAGAAGAACTTTTGGACCGTGCACGTACGCAGATCCAGGATGAAAAGACCGCTATGCTCGCAGAAGTAAAAGGTGAGTTGGTGGGTCTCATTATCCAGACGAGCGCAAAAGTCATGGGCAGAGAATTCTCCGCAGAAGACCAGAAACGCCTCGTAGGTGCTATCAGCAATGAAATGAAGTCTGTATGAAAATTACCCCTCGCAAATACGCACAAGCCCTCGCGCTTATGGTAGCTGAAAACGGTCTTGAGAAAGACAAGAATTTGATTCAAAATTTTCTCAAGATGTTACAGCGCCGCAAGCAGATGAAGCTCCTACCCAAGATCATGAAAATGTTCGAGGCGGAGTGGTATAAGTCGCAGGGCGTCGTACAGATGCAGGTTCAGTATCCAGAAAAATTTCCCGACTCAGTAAAAGAGTTTGAGAAGCAGATGAATGCACAGTTTGATAACAAAGTAAGCATTGCTGCCACTCCTTCCTCTGCAATTTCAGGAGGACTCAAAGTTAAAATAGACGACACTCTTATAGACGGAACAATTGAAGCTAAACTTCAGAAGCTCACACACAACTTAATCCACAGCAAGTAAGTATCTAATCCCAATCCCTATGACGCACCCTAAAGATCACATTCTCCAGACTATCCAACAGGAAGTCGAAAAATTTCAATCCGGTATCTCTGCTGAGAAAGTGGGAACGGTGGTAGAAGTCGGTGATGGTATCGCTCGTATCTCAGGATTGAGTGATGTTAAAGCTGCTGAAATGGTGGATTTTGGAAACAATGTATACGGAGTAGCATTGAACCTTGAGCAGGACACTGTTGGTGCGATGTTGATGAGCAACACGACAACTATCCGCGAAGGCGATACAGTAAAAGGAACAGGCCGTATCTTGTCAGTGCCGGTTGGTGATCAGTTGATCGGCCGCGTGGTAAATCCACTCGGTGAAGCTATTGATGGCAAAGCTCCTATTAAAACGGACAAATTCTATCCGGTTGAAAAAATTGCTCCTGGTGTTATCACCCGTCAGTCGGTGAATCGCCCGCTGCAGACCGGTATTAAGGCAATCGACGGTATGATTCCGATTGGCCGTGGTCAACGTGAGTTGATCATTGGTGATCGTCAAACCGGTAAGACTGCCATTGCAATCGACACGATCCTCAACCAGCAAGGACAAAACATTATCTGTATCTATGTAGCGATTGGTCAGAAAGAATCTAAAATTGCAAAGATCGTAGCAGAGTTAGAGAAGCGCGGTGCGATGAAGTACACCACGGTTGTTTTGGGAAGTGCTTCAGATCCAGCATCATTGAACTTCTTGGCTCCGTACGCAGGTTGCGCAATTGGTGAATATTTCTTGGATCAAGGAAAAGACGTACTCGTGATTTACGATGATTTGAGTAAGCACGCATGGGCATACCGTGAAATTTCATTGCTCTTACGCCGCCCACCAGGTCGTGAAGCATATCCTGGTGACGTTTTCTATCTCCACTCTCGTTTGCTTGAGCGCGCATGTTCACTTAATAAAGAAAATGGTGGTGGTTCACTTACTGCATTACCTATTATCGAGACGCAAGCTGGTGACGTATCTGCATATGTTCCTACGAACGTTATCTCGATTACTGACGGTCAGATTTACCTTGAACCAGATCTTTTCTATAAAGGTATTCGCCCTGCGGTAAACGTAGGTCTCTCGGTATCTCGTGTGGGTTCTGCTGCTCAGACTAAGGCTATGAAAAAAGTGGCTGGCCGTCTTCGTTTGGACTTGGCTCAGTTCCGTGAATTGGCTGCATTTGCACAGTTCGGTTCTGACTTGGATGCAGGTACTAAGAAACAATTGGATCGTGGTCGCGCATTGACTGAGCTCTTGAAGCAAGGTCAGTACACCCCGCTCGTTATGGAAAAACAGGTTGTCTCATTGTATGCCGGTATTAACGGATACTTGGATGACGTGCCAGTTGAGAAAATTGGTGAATTTGAAAAGAAATTCTTGGATTACCTTGAGCATGTTGAGCGCAGCATTCTCAAAGAAATTGGTGAGAAGAAGGAGATGAGCCCTGAGACAGAAGAGAAATTGAAGAAGGCAATCGCCACATTTAAGACTATGTAATTATGGCAAAGGGTACACGCGAAATTCGTCAGAAGATTAAGTCGACCAAAAACACACGCCAGATTACTAAGGCGATGGAACTGGTCTCCGCATCTAAGATGCGCCGTGCAGTGGCTAACACCCTTGCGCTGCGTCCTTATGCGCGTATGGCTCAAGCGCTCTTACAGAATTTGGCCGAGAAAACAGCAAATACTGAAGAGGGAGCAAAGGCTATGCACGCATTACTTGATGTTCGCGCAGTAACAAAAGTTTTAGTGGTAGTGGTCTCTACGGATAGTGGATTATGTGGCGTATTGAACGCACAGCTCTTCCGTCGTTTAAATGAATATCTGAAAAACGAAGAGAAGTTGGATCATAAGCCGGAGTTGTCTTTCGTGGCAATCGGACGCAAGGCGCAGGATTTCCTCCGTCGTTCAGGAAAAAATGTCGTAGCTGCTTACAGCGCTATGAGTAATAAACCTAAGTTGAAAGATACGTTCCCGCTCAGTCGCATGATTTTGCAGGATTATACTTCAGGCAGTTACGATAAAGTCGTTTTGGTTTATACCGATTATATTTCCGCACTTTCTCAGAAGCCGATGGTACGCAGATTGTTGCCGTTTTCACGTGCTGCTCTGGATGAAATGATTAGTGAAATTGATAGCCAAAAAGCTATGGAAAAAGATGAGGCGACGATCCAGGAAGAGTATCTATTTGAACCTTCACCTGAAACTATTTTCGCCACATTGTTGCCACGATTAACAGAAATGCAGGTGTATCAAGCAGTGCTTGAGGCTGCAGCATCTGAGCACGCTTCACGTATGGTGGCTATGCGCAATGCTTCTGATAATGCATCACAGCTCATCTCTGACTTTACCCTTACCTACAACAAGATTCGTCAGGCAAGTATTACGGCGGAGTTGGCTGAAATTTCAGCAGGTCGCGCAGCGTTGGAATGATATACTAACAACGTGAAAAAACTCCTCTACATTGTCATTGGTCTTTTTATAGTTTTCTGGTGGTTCCAACGCCAGTTATTTTCTCCTGTGGACACCGATAGACAGCCGGTGACATTTGCGATTCAGCGCAGCCAGAGTTTTTCAGACATTTTGGATTCTCTAAAAGAGAAAGAGCTCATCCGTAGCACATCAGTTCTTAGCCTGTATGCTCGGGCGAGAGGTCTTGACCGCAATATGAAGGCTGGTCGCTTCGACATAGACCCGAATTTCTCTCCTGTTGAGGTACTCGCGTTTCTTAGTAATCCCTCTTCCGGTCAGCTCACCGTCACCATTCCCGAAGGCTATTCGATCTATGATATTGATGAGCGTCTCGCTGAGCTGGGTATCACTCAGGCAGGGGAGTTTACCGCTTGGGCTAAACAGGAAAACGCAGAGGGCATGCTCTTTCCCGATACGTACTTTGTCACACCTGGCGATTTTACCGCCGCTTCTTTTGGAAAATATATGAAGCGCACCTTTGAGCAAAAAGTCGTGCGAGATTTAGCGCCAGACTTTAAAGAGTCCAAGCACTCACTTCAAGAAATAATTATCATGGCCTCTATTTTAGAAAAGGAGGCACGTCATGCTGAGGATGCGCCGATCATCGCAGGAATTTTGTGGAAGCGTATCGAGAACGACTGGCCACTTCAGACGGATGCAACACTGCTGTATGGCGATCCAGACCGAACGGTCACTTCTAAAAAATTACAAACGGATACTCCCTACAATACCTATACGCGCAAAGGTTTGCCCGTCGGCCCGATTGGTAATCCGGGTCTATTGATGATTAAAGCGGCCTTACACCCACAGGAGTCACCATATTGGTTCTACCTTACAGATAAAGACGGCCGCGCCCAATATGGCGTTACAAATGCAGATCACGAGGCCAACAAAGATCGATATTTGTAATATCCGCGCGGATTTAATATTCAATCGAAGATAACGCTTGTCCGTAGTGAGTTTGTATATTCTCCGGTGTTGCATGTGAAGCCGGATAGAACTCAATCGGGGCAGGTTTTCGCTTGTCAGGCTCAAACAGTGGGGAGTAGGTTCCGTCGGCATATAAGAGAAAATTACCTCTCACTACGGGATCTTCATCTGGTTCTGGGAATTCTACGGCTTGCGCCATTTCTTTAAATGCTTGCTCAGCCTTTGGCGCAAGTCCCAGAACAATAACAGGAGGAATATCTCGAGACTCCGCTACTTCTTTTACTAAATTAGAGGCAAGTGAAACTTCTATCCCTTCTTGCCCACTAAAAACTATATTTCGAAAGCCCTTTTTATCAATATTCAGTAATAAATGTCCCCAATTGGGAGGTCTACTACTAGGATAATTTGGGAAGGTAGCATGATATAAATTGCCACCAAAACGCGGGCGTCCTTTTTTATGGTCTGCAATGACTGCACTAACGGGAAGAAAAGAAACATATATATCCGTAGCAAAGCATTGATATATGATAATTACATCACCTTTTTTAACTTTAGTGCCAGGTGAAAATAGGCTTAAAGGATCTTCTATAGAAAGTCCTTGTGATAAATGTCCCTCATAAGCTCGAAGCAATTGCTCCAGTTTTCGGCGCTTATCAAAATACATCTTAACCCGCTGTAATTCGGCTTCAGATGGAATAATATCGCTAGCCCTATTTTGGCCTTCACTAGGTCGCATAGATATGTCATAATAGCACAAATTTAACTAATGTCAAATTAGCTAAATTATCTCTGTTAAATAAGCTATTCTAGCTCACTTTTGCCAGGAAATCTGCCAGCGTCATCACCTCCTGTTTTTTCGTTGCGTAGTCGCGCACTGCGATGGTGTTATCGGCAGCTTCTTTTTCACCGACGACAAACATGTACGGAATTTTTTGCATCTCCGCGCCACGAATTTTTTTACCGAGTGACTCTGCTGCGTCATCTACCTCCACGCGCACATCCAGTTTTTTCAGCGCTTCTTCAATTGTGTGAGCATAAGGCAAATACTGATCTGAAATCGGCAAGATACGCACCTGCACTGGCGCGAGCCAGTAGGGGAATGCACCACCAAAGTGCTCGATGATGATCGCCATAAAGCGCTCAAATGAGCCAAAAACAGCTACGTGCAATACGGCACAGTAGTGAGGTTTTCCATCTTCACCCACGTACGTCATCTCGAAGTTTTTTGGTTGTACAAAATCCATCTGCACCGTGGTCATCTGCCACTCACGTCCCAATGCATCCTCAATCATAATATCAATCTTTGGTCCGTAAAAAGCAGCTTCTCCCTCGCCGATAAAATATTCAACGCCCCAACGCTGAACGCCCTCGATTAAATTTTTCTCCGCCATCTGCCAAATTTCATCAGTGCCAAAATATTTCTCAGGTTTTTTCGGATCACGAATCGAAACACGCGCACGGAATTTTTTAAATCCAAATGTTTCATATACCTCACGCACTAATCCCAAAATCATATCGATCTCGGATGCGATTTGGTCATAACGCACAAAGTGATGCGTATCATCTTGAGTTAGTGCACGTACACGCAATAATCCATTCACCTCGCCGCTTTTTTCATTGCGATACACCACTGTATTTTCTGCATAGCGTAGCGGTAACTGGCGGTAGCTGTGTTGCTGTGCGTTATATAACTCAAAGTGGTGGGGGCAGTTCATTGCCTTCATCACCAGTCGGTCGCCATCTTCTGTTTCCATGACCGGCATCATCGCATCGTACTTTCCCATGTGACCCGAACGTACATAGAGATCTTCCTTTGCAATATGAGGAATGCAGACAAATGTATATCCGCGATCTTTCTTTTTCTTGGTAATAAAATCAGTGAGTGATTGCTTGAGCTGTGCACCCTTTGGTAAAAAGAGGGGCAGCCCACCTCCCACTAAGGTGCTATGCGTAAATAATTCGAGCTGTTTTCCGAGCAATTTGTGGTCGCGTTTTTTTGCCTCCTCCAAATTTTTTACATATGCATCGAGCTCTTCTCTTGTCTCAAATGCAGTTCCATAAATACGCTGTAGCATAGGGTTTTTCTCGTCTCCACGCCAGTACGCGCCTGCGGTGTGCATAAGCTTAAATGCCCTGATCTCGCCTAGATTTTCCAGGTGGAATCCTTCACACAAATCGACGAATTTTACTGCACCATTCTTATCGACATTTTCATAAAAGCTCACGGTCTCCGTACCCTGTGCCATCCACCCTTTGATCAAATCAATCTTGTACGGCTGACCTGCTTTTTCTAAAAACTCGATTGCTTTTTCCACAGGCTCATCGCGTCGCACAAATGTCTGACGTTCTTTGGTTATCTCCTTCATTCTTTTTTCAAGCAGTGGCAAATCCTCTGGAATCAGAGCGCGCGGGAGTTCGAAGTCGTAATAAAACCCGTTTTCAATTGGTGGGCCAAAACCCAACTTTGCCTCGGGAAACATCTGCATGACCGCCTGAGCTAATAAATGAGAGCAGGAGTGTCGTAATTTATAAATCGAAGAATTTTTATCCATATAATTGAGTGTTGCTTAATAACTCGTTGATTGTACCGCATCTGGTGGCCAGATTGCGAGGGGAGAGAAAGTATGGTATACTAGATAAGGAAATAAAAATATGTCAAGCAACCTTATTTCATACGTGCAATTGATTACGGGGCTTACCTTTATGGCGGCCATTCCTGCTGCTGCATGGTGGCTTGTCTTTTATAAAAAACAGCGTGAAGACCGTCTTCATAGTTTGCTTACCTTTGGTCTCGGTGGGTTAGCCGTCTTCCCCATTCTCTACTATAAATATTTGTGGCAATTTTTCCCCAGTATTGATATTCATAACTATCTCAGTAAAGTCAGCCATATTACGGTTAGTGTGGGAGATATTATTGCCATTCCGTTAAGTGTGATTTTGTTTTTTGCTTTTGTAGGAGTTTTGGAAGAGATTATGAAACTCTCTGTGGTGCATGCGGTGGACGATCATCGGTTGAGACATATTGATGATGCAATTATGTTTTCGATTATAGCCGCGCTGGGATTCTCATTTGTTGAAAATATTAGTTACTTTTACGATGCATACACAAAAGGTGGCGTAGATACTTTATTTGTTAATTTCATCTTCCGCTCACTTTTTTCCACTTTTGCTCATGTGCTTTTTTCCGCAATATGTGGCTATTATTACGGGATCGGCCATTTTGCAAAACCACTTTTGCAGAAAGAGCTTACCGTCAATCGTCATCGTTTTTGGAGTTGGTTCCATCGCATATTTAAATTTAAAACTGAAAATTTTTTCCATGAAGAGAAGATTCTTCAGGGTCTTTTTATTTCAGTGATACTGCATGGCGTCTTCGATATTTTCCTGCAAATGCGTTGGGATTACGTTATGGTGCCCTATCTTGTAGTTGGATATCTCTATGTACGGCATTTATTTAATCAAAAAGAAAATCATCGTCGTTTGGATCTATTGATGGAGGAAGAGCGCAATAATGTCTCCTTAACGCCAAATTCGACGCGACGTTGGGACCGGTTACTAAAGTGGGCTGGTAGACAAGAGTCTTGATCTTTCTGGAAATTCTGCTAGCGTGTAGTAACACTATTTATGCTAGGGCTAGATCCAAAAGATACAATTCGTGTTAAGGGCGCGCGGCTTCACAACCTGAAGAATATAAACGTCGAGATTCCCCGTAATAAAATGACGGTGATGACGGGTTTGTCAGGTAGTGGTAAGTCTTCACTGGCGTTTGATACCATTTACGCAGAGGGGCAGCGTCGGTATGTAGAAAGTCTATCTACCTATGCGCGTCAGTTTTTGCAGCTCATGGAAAAGCCCGATGTAGATGCCATTGAGGGGCTCTCTCCCGCGATCTCTATTGATCAAAAAACAGCACCCCGTAATCCACGTTCCACGGTAGGAACAGTGACGGAAATTTATGATTACTTACGTTTGTTATTCGCAAAAATTGGTAAGCCTTTTTGTAGGAATTGTGGCAAGCCTATTGCTCGTCAGACGGTGAGCCAGATTGTGGATCATATCGCGCATATGCCAGAGGGGAAACGCATTATGATCATGGCGCCGATTGTGCGTGATCGAAAGGGAAGTCACGATAAAGTTTTTGAAAAAATTAAGAAAGCCGGTTTTGTGCGCGTACGTATTGATGATGAGATTTATGCGATGAATGAGATACCTCAGCTGGATGCACATAAAAAGCACACGATTGAGGTGGTAGTGGATCGTGTGCAGGTGAAGGATTTAGGAAAGAAGACGCAGAAATTGGGGAATGATACAGAGATCGATGTTACTAACCCTAATCGTACCCGTCTGGCTGACTCCGTAGAAACGGCGTTGAGACATGGCGAGGGATTGATGGAGGTGATGGATCATGATGATCCTAAGTCAAAGCCGATGATTTTTTCAGAGCGTTTTGCTTGTCCGGATTGTAACGTGAGTATCCCGGAAATTTCACCACGCAGTTTTTCTTTTAACAGTCCACACGGTGCGTGTGATGCGTGTCATGGATTGGGAACGAAGCTTGAGATTGATCCTGAGTTGGTTATTCCCAATAAGAATCTAACGCTTGCAGAAGGGGCAATTATGCCTTGGTCAGCAACGACATCGCATTTGTCTTGGTATAATAAAATTCTTGAAAAAGTAGCTAAGAATCATAATTTTTCGCTACACATGCCTATAGCTAAATTATCGCAGGAGGCGATTGATTTAATTTTATACGGCGATAAAAAAACGAAGTATGAGGTGCCTTTTGGTGACGATGAATCAAATTTCCAAGGAACATATTCGACGACGTTTGAAGGTGTTATCCCTAATTTAGAGCGTCGTTATCTTGAGACGGATTCAGAATATATTCGCAAGAAAATTGACCAGTACATGCGGATATTAGAATGTCCGATGTGTAAGGGAAATCGTCTAAAACCCGAGTCTCTTTCTATAAAAATTGGTGATCTGAATATTATTCAAGTAACGAAATTTTCAGTTGATCGTTCACGGGAATTTTTTGATACCGTGGTGCTTTCCAAGATGGAGCAAGATATTGCCCGTATGATTTTTGTCGAGATAAAAAACCGTCTACAATTTTTGTCAGATGTGGGATTGAGCTATCTCACGTTGGATCGTGCCGCGAACACACTTTCGGGTGGTGAGGCGCAGCGTATTCGTCTGGCAACACAGATCGGATCAAAATTGTCCGGGGTGATTTATGTATTGGATGAGCCATCAATCGGTCTTCATCAAAATGATAACGACAAGCTTATTACAACGCTGAAAAATTTACGCGATTTAGGAAATACGGTAATTGTGGTGGAGCATGACGTAGATACGATGCTCGCGTCTGATTATATTATTGATATTGGTCCGGGGGCAGGAAAGCATGGTGGTGAGGTAGTGGCCGCGGGTACACCGCAGGAAATTATGAAGAATAAGAATTCGGTAACGGGTGGCTATTTGTCAGGTAAGCTTGAAATTCCTCTGCCCAAAATTCGCCGTAAAGGAAATGGAAAAACACTTGTTATAGAAAATGCGACCGAACATAATTTGCAAAAGGTAAGTGTGGAAATTCCGCTGGGAATTTTCGTTGGGGTAACGGGCGTTTCTGGTTCGGGTAAATCGACACTTATCAACGATATTTTAGTGAAAAAAGTTTCACAGGAACTGTACGGTTCTTCTGACCGTCCGGGTGCACACGAGCGCATCACGGGAATTCATCATTTGGATAAGATTATTAATATTGATCAGTCACCGATCGGTCGTACGCCCCGCTCAAATACTGCAACATATACTGGTGTTTTCACTGATGTACGTGAGCTTTTCGCGGGAACTCCTGATGCAAAATTGCGAGGTTATAAAGCTGGCCGTTTTAGCTTCAATGTAAAAGGTGGTCGCTGTGAGGAATGTGCAGGTGACGGTTTGAAGAAAATTGAAATGCACTTTTTGCCTGATGTATACGTCGCCTGTGAGGCATGTAAGGGTCGTCGATATAACGCAGAGGCACTTGAAATTACCTACCGTGGAAAAAATATTGCAGATGTGTTGGATATGACGGTAGCTGAGGCATATGAGTTTTTTGAGAATATTCCTTCGATCAAGCAGAAGATGGAGACGTTGGATAAAGTGGGTCTTTCATATGTGCATTTGGGTCAGTCAGCAACGACGCTTTCTGGTGGTGAGGCACAGCGTATTAAGCTTGCGACAGAGCTCTCACGCCGCGCAACGGGCCGTACATTGTATGTTCTCGATGAGCCAACGACGGGTTTGCATTTTGATGATGTGCGTAAGTTGCTCAATGTTTTGCAGGAGCTTGTGGATCGCGGCAACACCGTTCTGACGATTGAACACAACTTGGATATTATTAAATCCGTTGATTATATTATTGATTTGGGACCTGAAGGTGGAGAGAAGGGAGGCTTGATTGTGGGATTGGGAACGCCTGAACAGATCGCCAACAATCCAGAGTCACTTACGGGCAAGTGGTTGAAAAAGATTGGGGTGTAATATATAGTTTTTACAGTGAACACACGTACTACCATCATCACTATTAAGATGAAGAAGCAGGAGCAGCTGCGGCGGTAGTGTTGTGCATAATGTGATACACACTCCCGCTCGCACTGAGCGGGATTTTTTTTATTTAATTTTATTTTCTATGTCAGAAGCAAGCACAACCCAAATTGAAGACATTGACGGTGTAGCTTCCCCAGAAGGGAGTGCAGCGCCGCAGCCCGAATCGCCCCCACAGATACCCATAGAAAATATACGGGAAGTTACCTCGGATCATATTTTAAACTTTCGCCTTGCTTCATATTTCTTCGGTGAAGTACCGCAAGGCTTAACTGCTCGCCAAATTCGTGTGCTTGGCTATGGTGAGGTCACCCGCTGTGGAGCGCTCTACTTAACCTCGTATATGGAGTGAGTGTTCGATATGATCAGCCAATTCCTGGAGGAGTGGGGTAGGTTGGAGGTACAGGAGGAGCGACGGGAGCTGGAGCAGCAGGAGCAGGGGGAGGCGTCACGGGCATAGGTGCTGGTGTTGGTGCACCCGGAGCTACGCTTAGTGGGTTCATGAATGGCGGCATTGAGGTGAGGGTCGCAGGTGCCGCCGTAGGTGCTGGTGTAGTTGCGGGTGTTGGTGCTGGCACAACCGTAGGAGCTGGAGCTATGGGAGCAGGAGGAGGAGTCATGGGCATAGGAGCTGGTGCAGGCGCAGCAACAGGCGTTGGTACTGGCGTCGGTGCAGCCACGGGAGTAGGTACTGGAGCTGCCGTTACGGCCTCAACAATTCCCAGGCGTTTTTTCTGGAAGTCGCGCATGCCGTCTACTACTGTTTTTTCGGCTTCCACAATGGTTTTTCCGCTTAATTTAAATCCTGCAGCTTGAATGTGTCCACCGCCTCCAAATATTCCCGCTAACTTGCTTGAGTCGATACTTGAAGACAAGGTACGGATAGATCCAGAAACTTCTTGAGGGCCTTTTTCTTTGAGCAAAAATACAATTTCAGCACCCGGCGCGTTGCTCATAAGTTCATCGATGACACCTTCAGTTTCATCCGGTGAGCTTCCAATTTCTGCAAAATCTTTTGCGGTTAAAACTGACCAGACCAATTTGTGCTGTTCGTCGAATTGAATTTTTGTAAGTGTGCGTCCCCATAAACGTAGTGTCGAAAGTTTTTTCGTTTTATATATATTGCGAATAATTTCTTGCTGACGCGCACCGTATCCAATTAATTTTGCAGCGAGAGCAAATGCATCCGGTGTCGTGTTTGCATTCTGAAAACTTCCCGTGTCCGTGATTAATCCTGCCAAGAGCAATGTTGCGATATCGGCATCTATAAGCTGTTTTCCCGCATCGGCACCCATCTCTTCAATCAGCGGCAAAATCATGGTCGTTGTAGCTGGTGCCATCACGTCTACCAAATTAATTTTTCCAAATCCTTTATTACTTACATGATGATCAATATTGATCACCGGTGCTAAGTGCAAAATTTCTGGAAATGTTTCATACACTTTTCCAAACTGAACAGGATCAGCAGCATCGACGGTAATAATACAATCGAAAGGGAAGGGACCTTCTGAAAAACTTACGAGATCTTTGTTCAACGCACCTTTGTGGGGTGTGACGATAATATTAACTTTATTTCCCTGAATTTCGTGACGCACATTTTCCGGCGGCGTCTCACGACAGTCGATGGTAATAATAAAGTCACGGATAAAATTCAACTCCGCAGAGATCGTATTAATAGCGGGGAGAAAGTTATAGCTCGCGGGCACTGCATCGGCAGCAACCACTGTTACCTTTTTCCCCAATTTCTGAAGGGTAAGATAAAAGGCAAGACTTGATCCTAGTGAGTCAGCATCAATTGGTGCTGAGGGTAGAATCAAAACATTCTTTGCGTTTTTGATAAGGGCAAGGGCGTCTAGTTGTGTTTGTGTTAATTGCATAGTTTTAAGGTGATATCAACACATAATATAATATATATTCATAAAAGTCAAGGGAACGCACTACCTCAAATTCAATATACGACTATATACCCATGCCAAACACGCGCGATAGCCGTTTATGGTTGACATATCTATGGTTTTATAACAGTATAACGCCTTCATTAAGCAACTAATACATGGCAGATATCGAAAGCAGAATCACTGAATTTCAAATGCCCGACGCCAATGAGGTGACTAAGGTTGAGTTAGGTCTGCGTGTTCCTGTTACCTTAAGTAGTCCTGCAACGGTTGCATTGAATCTAGTCGCCAAAACAATAGGTATTAGTGTGACGGTAAGGAGTGGGGTATTGAGTGTCTTTGCCGTGCCGGGTAGTCCTGCAGCGAAAAAGCTCACACAGATTATAAGTGGTGCGGTGCTGCACGTTACGCACACACCGAAAAATCAATAATATTTAGTTGTAGTCGTTTGCGACCCATCCACTCGTTTTCTTCCAGCTCGCATACGGCGTCGATCGTGGTTGCGGCGCTTAGTTCAGCCAATAAATGCCCCATCTTAAATGCCATGCAGTCAATTTTTTTGCCGTTGAGATGAGAGGTTATCTTTAAATGTTTTTTTTCTTTTCCCACGGTGTTTACCTCATGTACCGGTAGACCAGTACAGAGAAATTTGGGTCGTTCGTTGCCCATGCCGTATGGCTCCATGAGCTCAAGAAGCTTAATAGTTCTATCGGTAATATCCGCTTCTTCTAGCAAGCAATCGATATCGAGCTGCGGTTTCAGCGGTCCCGCTTTAAGCATCGTATTCATTTTTTTGATCGATTTCTTGGTGAATTTTTCTAGATTTTTTTTCGGCATTTCAAATCCCGCTGCGGCTGCATGACCACCAAAACCGGTCATTAGCTCGGACGCATGGGTAAGAATTTCAACGACATTTATACCCGGAATACTCCGGCACGAACCCACCACAACCTCTCCACGATCTTCCATAATAATCGCGGGCTTACCGTATTTTTCGCATATGCGTGCGGCAATCAGACCAATAATTCCGCTGTGAAAACTAGTATGAGCGATCACCGTCAACGGCTCTTCTTTTTGTTCCATCGCAATTTCCTCGGCAATTTCAATGAGCTCTCCCGTTAATTTCTGGCGTTTTTTATTGAGTATTTCAAGCTGATCGGCCATCACGCCCGTCGCATTTCCATCGCTAATAAGTAACTTCAATGCATCCGTAGGATGCGCCATGCGTCCTGCGGCATTAATGCGTGGACAAAGCATAAATCCAATATGATGAACCGTTAATTTTCCCTGAATTCCCGCACTTTCTTTGAGCCGTGAAAGTCCTGGCCAGCGCGTGTTTTGTAATTTTTGTAATCCCTCTTTTACGATAAACCGATTTTCTCCGCGCAGTTCCCCCAGATCCGCTACCGTTCCCATGCATGCTAAATCCAACAGCTCATAAATATCATCTTTTTTTTCTGGCAGACGTCGTTCATATAATGCCTGTGCGAGCTTTAGTGCCACGCCTGCGCCCGTCAGCTCGGTACACGGATATCCCGCTCCGGGAAGTTTTGGATGCAACAGCGCAATGGCATCGGGCAACTTCTCTGGTATTGTGTGATGATCGGTCACAATCGTATCTATTCCAAGTGAATTTCCGTGTGCCACCTCGTTAAAACAAGAGATGCCGTTGTCCACGGTGATTACCAGCTTTACCTCTATTTTCTTGAACTCATCCATGAATTTTTTTCGCAATCCGTAGCCATCTTCTATCCTATGCGGCAGACGACACGAAACCTGTGCCCCCATTTTTTTCAGCGTTCGCAGCAGGATCGCCGATGCGGTAATGCCATCTACATCGTAATCACCAAAAATCATAATGCGCTCACTTTTATCAATCGCCTCACCAATACGCGCCACCGCCTTTTCCATATCCGCCATAAGAAATGGATCGTGAAAATCGCGCACCTGCTCGGGGTATAAAAAGTTCTGAACTTGTTCGGGATGCTCAAGTCCGCGATTCTTTAAAAGCCGCTCCAGCAAAGGCACTCCATGCTCGCTGTTCTTAATATTCCACACTTTCCCCAAAATGCTCATGTAGGTTCAGTGTAGCACGAACCGCTTATGAATTTTCAGTGACAAAATTCTCTATAAGTGCCTCGGCGATATTTGTACTGTCTGGCCAAATAATACCTCGCTCCTCATAGAATTGACGGTGGTGCTCAAGTAGCTCGCCATATTTAGCATGAAGATGTTTTGCTATTACCTGTGCCATGGCCATTTCTTTTTCCTCATTTTCGTTATCTGGGCTCCGTCTGCGAATCTGTCGTACCCTTCCTTCATTTACTCCATGCTCAAAACATAGGGCTGCATATTCATCAAGCACCGCTTCTATAATCCCCTCTGGATCTGAATATTCCCTTGCCGTTTGGTCAGCACTCATCGTCTGGGAATAGAGCCAGCCGTCCAGTAATTCCTTTACCCTCGGCCTTACCGTTGGTGGGATCGCGCTCAATGCTTGGTCTAAACTTTCCGCTCCTGCATCGATTCTCTCACTTAGCTCTTGTGCGACAGTAGGTGAATCTTCTCCGGTAGCGGTATCCATTACTAGTTTTTTAGCGCATTCATCAACAAGTGTTCTCAAGCGAACTCCTTTATTATCCTGCGCTGCTTCAATCCAATATCTCGCCTCTGCAAAAGTATGAATTGCTTCTGGCACCTCCGATGCATCACTAAGTTTTGTACGCTCACGCAGTTCTGTAATGAAGTAATCTATAAAAAGTTTTGTCTCAAGTGGGGTGGGGATATCGTCTTTATTCCGGAACTCTCTAAAAATCCCTTTTACCAAAAAACTGGCAGCTTGCTGCAACATATTTACGGTAAGGGCAGCTTCACCACCTTCATCTTCACAGAGCAGAGAAACTAATGCATCAATGTTAATTGCCTTTTGAGTATCGAGAATTCTCTCTCTCACTACATAGACGCCGTCATAAAAAAACATCCTAGGTACGGTAATAGTAGTGTTAGCTACTTTTCCCGTAGAAGGATCAACATAGTCTAAGTTAATTGCAATCTGTTCCGGCCCCAGTTCTTTTACCTCTTTAACCTCTACACCTAAGATGCCTTTGTAAATAATTTTTGCACCTCCGGGATTTTGTAATGCAAATAAATCGCGGACAATAGTGTCTGATTCAACGTCGGTTCCCTCGAATTCTATAGGTCGTCTAGGTTGCACAAAAGCATTTTAATGTTTTACTTCACCTTGTGCAATCCAATTTATGTCAGGTTCACGCTTCCACCAGGTCATCTGGCGCTTGGCAAAGTTGCGTGTATTTAATTTAAGCAATTCAGTTGCCGCTTCTAGGGTTAATTTACCTTGAATATACTGCACCATTTCTTGATAGCCGAGTGATTTCATAGAGGGAATTTCTGGACTATATCCTTGTTCCAGCAGGGTGCCTGTTTCTTCGATTAATCCATTGTGATGTACTTGTGCATCGATACGCTCTTCTATTCGTTTGAATAAAATATCGCGTGGCCAGTTGAGTCCGATTTTCAGTACTCGGTATTTTGGCTTTCCCTGGAGTGCCGATTTAGGCTTGCCCGTAATCTCAATGATTTCCAATGCGCGGGTCAGGTAGGGGATATTGTTATAATGAATGGTGGCTGCAGATTCAGGGTCTAATTTTTGTAATCGTTCATGTAATTTTTCCGCACCAATTTTTTCTAACTCGTCATAGATTTTTTTTCTAATTTCCAGATCTTGTCCGGGAAATAAAAAATTATCGGTGAGCGCGCGAATGTATAATCCCGTGCCGCCAACAACAAACGGAATTTTTTTTCGTTGCATCATTTCCTCAATAGCTTTTTCCGAGTGTCGCTTAAAATCCGCAACAGTAAAGCGTTCTGTGGGATCAGCGACATCAATAAGGTGATGGCGAATACTATCGTGAAAAAGTCCTTCCGCATTTTTTTCCAGTTTAATTTTATCTGTTCCAATATCCATTCCGCGATACACTTGTCGACTATCTGCAGAAATAATTTCTGCGTTGAATGTGTGGGCGAGAGAAATTGACGCGCCAGTTTTTCCCGAGGCAGTAGGCCCCAGCAAAACAATGAGTGGTGGCTTTTTGTCCTCCACGGAAATTTTCAGGAAGTCACTTACCAATTGCTCCAGTTGTTTACCAAGAGAATTCACAGGCAGCATTTTAGCATCAAAAGGGTTCCATAATTTACGAGCATACGAGATTTGACAATCTGCCGTATTATTCTACAATACGCGTCAATGGCTTTGAAACAGATTCTATCGCCGGATGAGGTGGGTGAACTTGCGCCCCATTGGCATGAGCTGGACAAGGCGAAATTGGATAGGATACGGACACGGAGTACGCGAAGAGTTAAGCTGCACGGTCAGCATAAGTCTGGAGAAGTTTTAGATGTAGCGCCAATTTTGTATTATGCACGCCCACATACGATGGATCGGCCAACGATCCTCAATGGAAAGCACCGGGCTGCAATATCCTTCATGAGGGGCGTGTCTCTCCTTGCTATCCAAATCGCAACAGCTGCGGAAATCAGGCATCATGTAAAACTGGAGTGTCTGGGTGATTTAACTGCGGAAGATCTTGAAGAGCTGATTGATGATCGTCAAAAATACCTCTCGATTGTTGATCAAAATGGAACGCCGACCATCCGTGCTCTGGTAGAAAAAAATCGGCATTTGTTTATCAATTGACTTTTGGCTGAGCGATCAATTATAATCCGACCGTCGTAGAAAGTAGGCATTATGCCGTTTGGCATCTCTAAGCCCTGCCCAGACAATAGGTACTACATTTAGCTTCTATAAAATGTTGTGCTCGCTGTCTCTATGATGGTCGAGTTATTTTATTAGCCCTTCTTACTATGGCAATTACGAAAGATCAGAAGAAGCAGATGCTCGCGGAGCTCATTGAGAGCTTCAAAAATGCCAGCTCTGTCGTCTTCAGTCAGTATCAGGGCAGCAACGTAAAAAGCATGCGCACCTTGCGTAAGAAATTGCGCGAACAGGGTGTCATGTATAAGGTTGCCCGCAAGACGCTGGTTGAACTTGCTGCAAAAGAAGTCGGTTTTTCCGAGCTTCCTGCATCATTTCTCGAAGGCGCAATCGGTATCGCATTCGGTGCTAAGGATTCTGTTGCTCCCGCAAAAGTCCTCTATGAGGTCGGCAAAGAGGTAGAGAGCATCAAGATCGTTGGTGCGATTTTTGAAGGCAAAACAATGTCTGCGGCAGATGCCAAAGCTATTGCAACCCTTCCATCACGCGATGTGCTTTTGGCTCGCTTGGTTGGCTCAATGAAGAGTCCAATTTCAGGTTTCCATGGCGTATTGCATGGTGTACTTCGCGGCTTTGTTCTCGCACTTTCTGAGGTTCAGAAAAAGCGTGCAGCAGCCGGCAACTAATGTTTACTAATTACTAATCACTAACTACTATTCTATGTCAGACTTATCAGCAGAGGCACAAAAGATTCTTGAGGCAGTTGAGAAGCTCTCAGTTATGGAGCTCGCAAACCTCGTGAAGGCTATGGAAGAAAAATTCGGTGTTTCAGCAGCAGCTCCTGTAATGGCAGCTATGCCAGCAGCAGGTGCAGCAGCAGGCGCAGCAGATGACGATGGTGGCAAGTGTTCTGTAGTTCTCGTCGATGGCGGAGCTCAGAAGATTGGCGTTATCAAAGTTGTTCGTGAGCTTACAGGTTTGGGTTTGAAAGAGGCTAAAGACCTCGTTGACGGAGCTCCAAAGCCAGTCAAGGAAGCAGTAGACAAGAAAGAGGCAGAAGACATGAAGAAGAAGCTTGAGGCAGCTGGTGCAAAGGTAGAATTGAAATAATTAGACCTAACTTGTACAGGCAGAAGACCGGGGTTTAAACACCTCGGTCTTTTTATTTGTAATAGATCGCTTACTTTATCGTATTAACTAGTGCAATGAGCACTACTCCTACCACTACCATCTCCCTTCCAAGCCTGCTGTTTACCCTGTTTTTGACCGTTACCTTCCTGGCGAGCAGCTTGTATATTTTGATTTCGGGTTTGATTGTGCCGGCTATGACTGTTGCGAGTGCGGGTTAGCCGCTTAGATAATTCGTTGCTATAAGAAGACAGGGGTTGCCGAAAAGCCCTTTTTTTGGTAGAATATATAGATTTAATAGAAACACAAAAATGAACGACGAAATAAAAAATCAAACGCCCAATCTACCTGATTCAACAGATGAGAACACGGTGGAAAAGAAACCCGAAACATTTTCACTGGGAGGTGGAGGCGGTAAGACGTCAAAAGGCGGGATTTTGGATCGGTTATTAAATAAATCCCCCAGCGCGGGAACGCTTGCGGATAGCGGTAAATTGCCTGATCTGAATGAGATTTTGAAGACGCCAGCTCCAACGGGCCCAGCTTCTTCTGGCGGTTCAATTTCACAGTTACTAGGACCTCAGCCGATTTTTAATAAAGCTGTTTACCAAGAAGCATATCGAAAAAAATTAAAGCTTACTCAGTCGATTTTTTATGGAGCATTCTTGATCGCGATTCTTGTTTTTGGATTTTTCTACGTACAGTTAAACTCGAATATTACTGCCTTAAATGATCTGATGGGTGGCCCTAATACGGCAAGCTCTTTTGAGCGTTCAAACGCAGAAGTAAAAAATAAACAGACGGAAATTAATCTCGTGCGGTATCGATATATTCGCTTGTTACTTGATGATGTAAATCTCTCAATCGATCCGTACTTAAAGGCAGTGCACGATATTCCTGTAATAGAAACGACGCGTGTTGCTGATTCGTTAGCAACGGTAATCCGTGAGCGATTAAAAGAAATTCAAAAGCAGTTTAATGAAAATTTGAGTATTCCGCTCATCACTACTAAACCGGTGACTTTTGAAGAGAGAGAAGCTGAATTTGCTCAGCTCCTTAAGGATAATTTGATTGAGCAGAAGAGAAGTCTTACCGATCAAAAAGAGCCTAACACTGACGAAATTCGCATTGTAGAAAATGTTCTGCGACTCATAGAAAACGATAATTTAAAAAATGCACTTAGCGATAAGCAAATTGATAAGTTATCACACGATGAGTTGGCTCAGCTGCTTTCAACGATTCGCGCAGATGGTACGGATGAGCTCTCTTCAATTCAAAAAATAAAATTGCAGCGATTGGATTGGGCAAAATTAATTCAGGATATTCACGCTATCGTGCGCAAGGCAGATACGTATTACGGCCAGGGCTTATTTAAGAGCGTTGGAGGATTCTTATTCTCTAGTTATCGCTTTGATGCAGCCACAAATCGTATTTCGATTAGCGGTCTTACTAAGACGCCAAACAACCGTACCTTTAGCTTTATTACGCAGCTTATTGATGCGATTGAAAAATCTTCTAAATTTAAAGATATCGACTTCCGTTCATTTTCTAAGACGCGCGATGACAAAGGCGATTACACTTCAGGAATTGATTTGGAATTTGCTATTCAAACAGGTTCAGATCCTCGTGATGAGGAAGTAAAATAACGTATCCACTTTTATGGTTCAACAAGACGCACTTAAAGGAACGACAATCTACATTACGCTTGCGCTCGTCGTATTGGCGGCAACGGGCGTGCATGCATTTCTACAGTATAATTTGTTGAATGCTCAGAAAGCCGCAATTGCCACAAGTGGACAGCGGTTGGAAACCCTTAGTACAACGCTTGATTTGCGTACGAAAGAATTTAAGTTGTTTGCTGAGGCGCAGGCGCAGAAGCAGAAAAGTTTGTCTGAGAATATTGCGGCCATTTTGCCTCCGAATGAAAACTATACAGAATTGACGCGTGTTTTTGATGACTTTTTTGCAAAGAACGATCTCAAGGAAAATCCAATTTTCCAGAGCAGCTTGCGCTATGGGAAGGGCGCACCGATAAAAGGTATGCCTGGTATTTCCGGGCTACCTATCTCTATGAATATCGAAGCTACGCGTGATAATTTCTTTAAATTTTTGAATTTTATCAACGAGGCGGGAACAGTAGACACGGGTCGTCGACTTATGTCTATAAGTTCTATACAGCTCAATTTTCCTGATGGTGGAGAGGTTTTGGACAATGCCAAGCAAGTGCTGAACTTTACGGTGGAGATGGTGGCCTATTATCAGACGGGCAAAATACGGAAATAAAAACAAAGTATGGATCCAAGTAAGCTACAACAATTACAAGATGCAATTTTGGCCGGCAATGTGCCGCAGATTGTGCTTGCGACCATTTCCGCGGCGCTGGATATGCGTGCTTCTGATATTCATATCGAGCCCGAGCGCGCGACTACGCGCGTACGCTACCGTGTAGATGGCGTCTTGCGACGCATTGTAGAGTATCCCCTTAATATGCACCCTGCAGTGATCTCGCGTATTAAGATTATGTCGAATTTGAAAATTGATGAACAGCGCATTCCTCAGGATGGCCGTACGACGGTGACTACCCGCGATAATCGCGAGATGGATCTGCGTGTCTCTACCTTTCCTACGGTGAACGGCGAAAAGATTGTGATGAGAATCCAGGACAAGTCGCGCAAAATTCCTTCGCTTGAGGAGCTTGGAATTGAGGGCGTGAGTATGAAATATCTTAAAAAGGGTCTCGAGCTGCCCAATGGCGTTATCATGACTACCGGTCCGACAGGTTCGGGTAAGACGACGACGTTGTATGCGTGTTTAAATGTGTTAAATACGACGGATGTAAATGTGCTCACGATTGAAGATCCCGTTGAAATTCAAATGGAGGGACTCAACCAAAGTCAGGTGCATCCCGATATTAGTTATACCTTTGCAAATGGCTTGCGTACGGCTCTGCGTCAGGATCCAGACATTATCATGGTGGGAGAAATTCGTGACCGCGAGACGATGGATGTGGCGATAGAATCATCACTGACGGGTCATTTGGTGTTCTCTACCATTCATACGAATAGTGCCGTGGAAACGCTTACCAGAATCGCAAATATGGGCGTTCCGGGGTATCTCATGGCTTCAACAATTAATCTTATTATTGCCCAGCGTTTGGTGAGAAAAATTTGTACTAATTGTAAAATTGCTGACGAGGTTTCTACAGAGCTGATGAGACGTGTTGAACGTTCACTGCGCAAGCTCGCTCAAGAAGAAAAAAATAATTATGATCCTGCACTGTTTTCGGCTCCTCATTTTTTCCGTGGCAAAGGCTGCGAACAATGTGGTGGCACCGGATATTTTGGACGTGTGGGTATTTATGAAGTGATGTGGATGAATGGGAAATTACGTCGTTTAATTACTGAAGAAGGTCGTTCTGTGGATATTGAAAAAGCGGCTATGGAAACGGGAATGGTAACCCTTGAACAGGCCGGAATTATTAAATCTCTCAAGGGCGAGACAACATTAGAAGAGGTCTATAGCGTTGCTCGTGAAGTTGACGATGATGATACACCTCCGCTTATGGTGGTACCTCCTACCGTAGCAGCCGCACCGGTTGCTGCGCCGGTTGTAGCTGCACCGATTCCACCCGTTGGAGTTCCCGTTGTAACTCAACCAACAACATAAAAATATAATGAAAAAGGCACAAGATTTTATTCTCGATAGCAAACTGGGCGATAGCTCGTTCCAGGTTTCGTCGAGTTCAAGTGCACAAGATCCGGAGACGATTTCTCTTGCGATTGATGAGGGAGCTTTGCCCATTTCTATGCTGAAAGAAGTTCAGCGAAAAATGAAACAGGCACCGACGGGGATTAACCTATATAGGCGTGTTGATGCATGGATACAGTCCCGCGGTAAGCCAAAGGCAAATGAAATGGCGACGTTTTTCCGCCTATTTTCGATTATGATTAATGCGGGCGTGCCACTTATTAAGTCGCTCGATACGATTGCTGAACAGACGGGTAATTATAAATTAAAAAATGCGCTTTTTGATATCGCGCGTTCGATTGAAAAGGGTTCTACTTTTTCAGAAAGCATGGTGGGGTTTGATGATCTTTTTTCTGACTCGCAACGCGGTATGATCCGCGCTGCCGAGGCCTCTGGTCAATTGAATTCTATTTTAAAAGAACTTGCCCTGGAGGTGGAGAAAACCGCATATATTAAAGCAAAAGTGAAGGGCGCACTTATGTATCCTGCCTTCGTGATAACCGTTATGATTGCGGTGGTGATCGCGATGATGGTGATGGTGATACCGGGTATTTCTCAGATTTTTTTGGATACGGGAAAGGAGCTGCCTATGCTTACGCAATATGTGATCGCAGTAAGTGATTTTTTTGTGAATGATTATGTTTATCTTATTTTGGGAATAATTACATTGGGACTTACCACTGCGATTGCTTCCAAAACAGCAGAGGGAATACGATTTTTTGACTGGGCAATTTTGCGTTTACCGATTTTCGGTTCGATTGTTCAGAAATCTATCTTGGCTCGTTTTTGCCGGACGCTGGGAAATTTATTGCGCAGTGGCGTGGCGATTACAAAAAGTTTAGCCATAAATGGAAAGTCACTCGGCAACGTTATTTATCAGCAACGTATTGCATTGGTAACTGAAGATTTGGAAAAAGGTATTCCGCTTGGTGAAAGTTTGCGCGACTCGCCGGAGTTTCCGCCCATGATGGTACAGATGATTTCTGTGGGTGAGCAGACCGCGCAGCTGGATACGATTGTTATGAAGATCGCTGAATATTACGAAGATGAAATTGACACCGCAGTTGCCTCAATTTCCAAATTGTTAGAGCCGCTTATTATTGTCGTTCTTGGTGGCATTGTCGGTGTGATCGTCGCCGCAATTATGATGCCAATTTTGCAGTTGTCTAACATCGTCACCTAATGAATTCCACGCATCACCATAAAGGCTTTACTCTGGCGGAAATCCTCATTGCGATTTCTGTTTTTGGTATTATTGCAACGGTGGTTTCTAGTTTGTTTATCGACTCATTTAGAGAGTCGCGCCGTGCCTCAACGCAGAATCAGTTATATGAAGATGCACGTTTTATTATGGATACGATTGCGCAGCAGGTGCACGATGGCATGATCGATTATGATGAGTATTACAATCAATATGTTGTGCAGGCTCATCCGGCAAATGGCCGGCCGTTGAATTTTGGGCAAAATTTTGGACGTTATTATTCCGCGTTTTTTAATCCGGGAACTGATAATAGACTTGGATTTGAGTGCAATGACGGTCAGCGAAATATGAAGAATTGTGTGCCGTTAAAAAAGACAATTGATCGAGCAACAGGACAGAATCCTTACGATGGAAAGCGTTTAAACGGTGCTGCACCAGATAGAGAAAATGCGTTTTGCGCCACGATGCGATATTTACGCCGCATGGCTCAGCAAGATAATAAAGGCAAAGATTTTTTGACTGGCTTGGATCTGACTAATTGCTTTGGTGAAAATGCACCGAATCAAGCACAGTTGGGTTTTGTGCCCGAGCTATATCTCATTTCTCCCGATGCGCGCTATAAGACGATTTTTGCCCGCGAGAGAATTGGACGGAATTCATATGCGCTTTCGATGTTAAAAATGGAGGGAAAAGATACGGATAACGATGGCGTCTATGATAGTTTTATCTGCGCGCCGGAGTTTCAGTGCCGTGGAGTTGATGCTGCGCCAGACGTGCCGCTGCCGCCTCCAGCTGAGTTAATTAATGATTGTCCTACGGTAGGTGCGAACTTGCCGGGTCAGCTGCCGCGTCCGCGCAATGAAGAGCTTTTGCCGCCTGATGCACAGGCGAATGATGACTTGTGTGATACAAAAGAAAAGGGCTTTAGTAAGGATTTTGTTCCGGTGAGTCCGCTGCGCGTGAGTATTTCGCAGTTGCAGTTTTTGATCGCGCCGTTGGAAGATCCGCACTATGCATTTGCCGAAAAAAATCAGCTTACGCAGCCGCGCGTGACTATTGTGCTCACGGTACAGCCGAACCCCGATTATATCGGAGCGCGTGACACCCTTGAGCCGTTTACCATTACACAGACGGTTTCTACGCAATTACTAACGCCGATTCCGGCACCTTTGTTAGTTGAATAATTATATGAATTCTCTACGATCTACCGCTGGCGAGTCTCTCCTGGAAGTTATCATTGCTCTGGGCGTGATTATGATCGTGGCAGGTCCAGTGGGCGGATTATTTATAGCTTCGCGCAATGCAAGTCATGTGGAGCGCACCGATGTTATCGCCACGCGTTTAGCGGATGAGGGATTGGAGGTGATGCGTAATTTTCGCGATACGAATTTATTGCGTTTTTCTACGCGTGAATCGTTGTGTTGGAATACGGAAATTGATTATACCGATGCTCGAGATTGTGAAAATCATAGAATTGTGGGGGATCGTTCGTATACGCTTGAGGTGGAGCTGGATGGCCAGTCTCCGCGGTATTTGCAGTGGCAGCTGGGGCCGCAGGCCGTGGCACTTCATGAAAATCTACGAGGTGATCATGACGATGTATATAAGTTGGCGCTCAATGAGGCGACGGGTGTGTATCATCATGCGCTCAATGTGGCGGGTGAGCAGGAGACAATTTTTCATCGCGAGATTGCTGTGCAGTATTTTGATATGGTCGGCGAGCCCGGTTCGCTTACACCTCTTACTCCCGATGGCACTGACGACACGATGTTGGTCGTTTCAAATGTTCGCTACCGTACTGGTCCATCGGTACGCTCGGTTTCGCGCAGTTTAGTTTTGACTAAATATTCCCGCTGATTTTTATGAAAAAGAATTTTCTCCCACTTTCAAACACCCGCGGCGTGAGCCTCATGGTCGCCATCATGTTCGTCTCTGCATTTTTATTAATCATGGGCGGATTATTTGATGCGCGATTGCGTGCGCTGCTCGCCGTTGCCGAGCGGGGAAGTAATGATGTCGCTACGTATTTAGCTCAATCTGCTGCGGAAATCGGTTCGCTGTATGCGAGTGTCAGTGGCGTGGGTGCAGACTCCGCACAGCTTCCACAGGAGACGCGTACACACTTAACACAAGTGCTAGCCGCTGCGGCCAGTGCTGCGGGTATTGAGACCTGCGCGGATGGAAGTTGTGTTTCATTTCAGGTGCGCGGTCGTACGGTTGCGACGCTGAGATTTAATAATCAAAATCTATATTCTGTTCCAGAAAAGGGGACAGGAACCGCTGCCGCTACATGCGCGAACGCCGATGATGCCGATGACGGATGTAATTGGAATAAGTTGTTTGTCGGCGACTCAATTGAAATTCCGCTGTATTACACTGATTCAAATGGTCGCGAGGTCCGGCTTGATCTGACGCAGCCCAATAGTTATTTTTCCCTGCGTGTCCGTGCACCGTGCGAGGGGTATGTGGAAAATTGTCCCGCCGATGACCGCATTGTTCTCTATCCACCCACCGATAATGCCGATGCCTACCGTGACGTGAAAAAGGATCAGGTGCTGATGCAGTGGAGTATTAATAGTACGGATGGAGAGATTACGCTGCTGGCGAGGGATCAGGTTGATCGGCAAGACAGCAAAAAACGTAGTTTGGATTTAATCACAAATAATGAAATTTCCTCTGGTCGCATTAATGATGTGTCGGAGAGTGCGTTTGGAGTATTGAGTCACGATCTATCAATACAAAGAATACCAACTGCTGTAAATATTTTAAGTGCATTATTGCCCAACAACCAATCGATGGTCATGCGCCTCAACGCCATCGGCCAGCCCCGCCGCAATCCTGAAGATAGGGAGCAATTTGATATTAACAATAAGACATTCTTTGTACCTTTCTTGGAGTATCAATTGCTCGTCTCTCAACCGCTTTCTGATCAGAAAATTGCCATTGATGGGCAGGCGCGTATTGGCAGTATTACCCGAGACTTCCATATTGATAAAAAACGTAAGCCTACACTGGGTGGATTTGTGCTAGAAAACTTCTAATTGCCAAGCCGTTTCTATTGACTTTTTCAGTAGGTAGGGCTTAATATAAGCACTTAATTTTAGGTCACTGTCAAATGCCACTCCCCATTGACGTTCAACCACTACCGGAAGAAATACGACAAGATCAAGACCCAAATGTCTATGGATCGAGTTTTTCAGTTATGTCCGGTTCAAATCAGGGACAGATTGGATTGAATAAACGTGCTGGTTTTTCTCAGGCAGAGACACGTATCAGAGATAGTGTCAGTGGTTTTGTTATTGATTTTGCCCCGCCACAGCTTAAACATCCGGCGAATGAGTCTCCTAGAACAACGCAAGATTTTGTGTTGTTGAATCAGAACGGGACAAAAATGCGTGTAATCAAGGAATGGGATACGAATAGGGTAAAAGTAAATGGAGTAGAAAAAGTTGCAAATGATGCAGGTGGTGAGCCCAATCCTATACCCGGGGGAAAAGTGGCGTATGATGGTACCCCATTTGGAGTTGATGGTTATGCTGACTCCGATAACTGGCAGTTTGATCCGAATACACCCGGTACCTGGGCTGAACTCGTTCGTCAACAGGTAGCCTTGGGTCAGGATCCCTTGGATACGGGATTACTTGATTTCGCAACTTCAACACCTGGCGTGGACGATGCACCCGCATACTACGGCCACAACGTGATTGCACAAGGTGATCAGCTTTTAGGCCGTGGATTAGATGGGTTCGCCTATCAGCTCACATGGCAGGGTGATCAGTTAGTTGAAGATACAAATTGGACAGGTGATCAGGATGTAGATTGTGGCAATCCAGAAATGGTAGGTGCATACACTGTTGATGGTCGTCAGATTGACGTTGTAGTCTTGAATACTGCAAATGGATTGCAGTCATTTGCTCTAGAAACTGTTGATATCAATGCTAACGGCGTACCTGTTCTTGAGTTACGCCCTCACACATGGAACCCCGTTGCCGCGATCGCACCGGCAGATATGGATCGCGATGGTGTCGCAGATGACGATGATAATGAGCCAACCCGCGCACTTCCTCGTACTGATACGAACGCAGATGGCATTGATGACCGTATACAAATTCAAGCAGGAGCAGAGGTGCCCCCACCAAACTTAATGCCTGGCTGGACACCCGCAACAAGCTCATTGGCAGATAGCAATGGCCAGGTGTATCCAAACGCAGGAATAAGCCCGAACCATGAAGAGCACCTTCACTGGAGGGGAGAAGTGGTACCTACCGGAGAGCAGGACACAGTTCTTGCAAGTGCCGGTTCAGAATTAAACTATACAAATGCTCCTGATGTCCGTGACCAGGGACCACATGGTGACTTGGTGGTAAAACTCAATGAGGCAAATGGACGTGTTAGTCCTGTTACCCTTGATGTTACCTCAGGGAGCGTCACGGTAACTGGTCGTCCTATCGTCGATGGTATTTTTGGAGAGCCCGTTAATGTGGTTGTAAATGCTGGTGAATCACGCCGATTCCCTCCTATGGCCGATGCAGTTATGGCGGCAAATGGTACGGGCTTTAGATTGTCAGTATCAGAAGATAGTGTCGCAATTCCTGGTGAAAATCCCCCAGAACAGGATGCTGGTGTGGGTGGTCAGGGAGGAGGCGACGCAGCAGTTCCCGACGCAGCAGCCCCAATTTTAGATGCAGAAGTTATCGTTCCACCTCTTGATGCAGGCGCAGGCGGTGAAGGTGGCCAAGGCGGAATGGGAGGAATACCGGAAGTTCTCGATGCAGGTTTGCCTATTGATGCTGCCGCAGCTGGTGGACAAGGAGGTACAGGCGGATCTGAAGAAATTGGTGGTTCCGGTGGGACAGGCGGAATGGAAGCCCCCGGTGGAAACGGAGGAACAGGTGGCACAGGTGGAATCGAGGCTCCCGGTGGCAGTGGTGGTGAAGGTGGTTCCGGCGGAGCAGGCGGAATGGAAGCCCCCGGTGGAAACGGAGGAACAGGTGGAATCGAGGCTCCCGGTGGCAGTGGTGGCGAAGGTGGCTCCGGTGGAGCAGGCGGATTTGAAGCTCCCGGTGGCAGTGGCGGCGAAGGTGGCTCAGAAGCTCCATGTACACCAAATGAAGAAATTGAAACCCGCTGCGACAATATAGATAATGATTGTGATGGATTAGTTGATCGGAGACGGGTAGAACAAGATGGTCAGATGGTTATTGTTCCCTTGAGAAGTGCTGGCCAGGAATTCCGTTGTGAAGATGGCAGAGTTGTAACTATTGGCGAAGAAGAGTGTGATTTGAGCGTCAATCCTCATCGTATGACTTCAGCCGACGTTAATGCTGATGAAATTTGTAAGCAAGGCCAAGGAGGTGCCGGTGGAACAGGTGGAGCTATGGAAAATGGTGGTGAAGGTGGCACTGATCCTGAAGTAGGCGGAAATGGCGGTGAATCCGGTCATATCGGCAATGGTGGAGACACTGAAAATGGCGGTGAAGGTGGCGAGGGCGGAAAGGAAGTAGCTCCTGGCGGTTCTAATGGAGGTGGTGGATGTGCTATTGAGGCAGGGAATCGTCCAAAAGGCTTACCCGCATGGATGGCATTAGGTGCAGTTGCACTTCTTAAGCGCATTCGCCGAACACGCGGGGAATAAGGATTACTTGCTCGTCTTCCACAATATTTCGAATATCACTTTCATTGAGTGATAGATTTCTTCGCTTTGGATTAAGATCCCGATTTTTTCGCTTTTCAAGGTAATGATCGAAACTTTGCCATCATAAATATTAATCTCATTTGAGATATCAAAAAGATTCGCGGTTAGATGGTGTGAGCTGCGTAAGTATTTTTTATCTTTCTTAGCCTCCTCGCGCTCAAAGGGCGTATTTTTTGAAATATAGCGACAGGCAATTTTGCTTTTTACACGCCTTTTTACATACCATTGATCATATTCCTTGCCGAATAAATCCCATAAATCTTCAACGGAGCTTAAACACAAGATCTCTGTTTTTGACGTCAACGAGTCCGCATACATGCGCTTAAGATCATGCGTGCCCTCGTAAAAAGTAACCTTGGGCAGGTTCATATCTTTGCGCGTAATAGAGGTCAGCTCGGGAAGTATATGAGAGAAAGCCGAGATATTGCGATCCCACTTCTCCAGCGCTTTTGTCTTGTGCTGACGGAGAGATTCAAGAGCTTCATCGGGTTTTTCCGCAGTGAAATATTGCGTACGCCCCTTCCATGTAATTCTCACAAAACTATCCTGAGCTAGTTGTTCAAGGTACACGCGAACCGTTGTTCGTTTTTTTTCTAAGTGCCGCGCCAGCACGCTCGCGGGTTGAGTTCCCAGTTGCAAAAGTGCCGTATACACATCGATTTGTTCTGCACTCCAGCCGAGATTTTTGAGCACTTGTTGGTACATATACGGTAATTATATGTTGTCAAAAATTTTACGTCAACAAGGATTTATGGTTTGAAATAAGGCTTATAGTTAAATAAAAACAGGTGACGTAGGCTCATTGACTCATCTATAGATGAGTCAACACCATGACTACCATTACTTTTTAATCACCACGATAGAAGAAATCGACGATGCGATCGGAGAGACTAAAGATTTGGCATTTAATATTTCTATGCTTTTTACCAGTGCTTATGACCTTGAAGGTCATATTATTTGGAAGCTGTAATGGTTTATAGCCGCATAGGAAACCGCAGGCGCTAAGGTTGTTAGCTAATCGAGTTCATAACTCCGCAACATCAGTTGCAAGCGGCTATTTAAAGATATGTAAGGTGTTAAAGCGGAATGACTAGGTAATTTCGCAATGTGTCACAAATTTATTCTTGCGTTTTTTTATGTAATTGACTTAGAGTGAGTCATTACTCTCAAATTCACCACGGTGATGTCTACACACAAACTTGTTTCTAAATCGGCAGTCATTTTTTTAATTGTGTCTTTGACCATCCAGCCACTGCTAATGCCGTTTTCGGCTTCAGCTTTTGGACTCTCCACAACTAATCCCGAGAGCCAGCCGATAGAAAAAATAGAAATCTCAAGTCCTACTACGGTAGCACCTGAGTCGCTTACACTTACTCCCACGGTACTGCCACCAACAAAAGAACTTCCGACCGTGCAACCGGTTGGAGATTTTAAAATTGAAGCTTCTCCCACGAATCCGACAGACTCGACTACCCAAATTATCGAACCGATCTCTACGATTTCAACGCCTGAGTTACCAACTACCGTAACGCCTTCTTTTGATCCGATGATTCCCGGGACTACGATTACTCCCAATCCTTTTTTGCTTGCTGAACCCCCAGAGACGATCACAACCGCTCCGGTTTTTCCACTCTTTACTATGCCCGAGTATCAGCTCACGAAAGAGTATCTCGATACTAAGATGGAGGTGCTTGATGAAAAGACCGATATAGCCTATCTCCCAGATGGCACAACGGTGCATCGTTTATACAACAACCCGCGCCTTTTGTATCAAGATGGCGAGGAGCTAAAGGTGCAAGATGAGGATTGGAGTTTGTTTAACGAGATGACGGATACTCAGTTAACACCCCAGGACGAAGCGGGCTACGAGTATGAAATTCCCACGGAAGATACATTGGAAAATACAGATACTGTCGTCGTGCGAACCGGAGTGTTTCAAAAAGGAGAAGAAGTTATCGAGCCACAGACCGCACAGTTCGAACAGACGCAAGAAGACAACGTAACTGTTACCCGTTATACCGATGTCTACCCAGGTGTCGACACCGTATTCCGCGACAGTGGTTTTAAACGTGATCGTGAGATAATTATTAAAGAGCCTCTCAAAAACATCACTCCATCAGACACGCTGCTATTTTGGGAAGAGTACGAAATTCCAGAAGGTGCAAAGGTTGTTGCGGGGGATGGCACAGTTGTAACTGGCACCCACAAACAAGGCATGGAGCCGGTTAATATTAAGTCTGCGGATGGGGTAAATGTTCATATCAGTGGTTCCATGATGTTTGATGGCACGATCGAGCATCGAGACGAGCTGGATCTTTCCCCCGATGTTTTGTTGGGTCTGGATGAGATAATCGAGGTGAAAGGTAATACGTTGCGAATTGGTTTGGAGGTGCCGGCGAGCTACCTATTAGATACAAATCGTGTCTATCCAGTGATAATCGATCCTACATATTATGCATGTAGAGAAGGCAATGGAGACGGTTTGGGGGACCCGGAGGGACTTATAAGAGCATGTTCTATTACTGATTTTTATTTACGCGCTCGGAATGGTGATCCTGATAATACTGTTAACCTACCTCCTTCTGTAGATAATGGGGATTTATTTGTGGGATTGTGGGTTAATGGGCAAAATTTTACACGTCATTCAGTCATGTATTTTAATACTAATTTCGTGAACTTACAGGGCACTGTACGCTCGGCCAGTTTGAAAATGTATTATAGAAATATTGGCAATGGTGTCGCTCCAGGCACTGACCTTGAGGTTAAAAGAATTGATAGAGATTGGGATCGAAATGGCACCGGTCAGTATGTTTATAATGATTTTCGCAATAGAGTCGTAGAAGAAAATCCAACGCGTAGAGTAAATGCAAACCCAATAAATGTTTGGCATAGCTTCAATGTAACTAACTCTGTAGTAGCTTGGAAGAATGGATTTGCAAATCATGGCTTGATGCTTGAGCAAGATCCTCCCTGGGCACAGGGAGGGGCGCTGGGAGGTGGAGCAGATAATCGGCTCCTTAAGTTCGATAGCTCAACGGGAAACAATCCTTACTTAGAAATTGTAATGGATCCGCCGCCACCACTACAACGAGCAGATCTCACGAGTGATGGTTCAGTTGTTCCTAACACCATCCGTCCCGGAGAGCGATTGGATTTCAGCAATACGGTTATTAATAATGGAAACGCACGTTCCGCATTGAGTGAGGTAAGGTACTACTGGGGGTCTGTACGCGACTATAGCCGCCCTCACTTTACTACGGCTCAATTTCAAGCGTTAAATGTAGGTCAATCAGTTCAGCTTAATAACTCCTTTGTTGTACCAGCAAATACAGAACCGGGAGATTATTATTTATATTATAGTATTGATGCAGCCAATACTGTTGTAGAAAGTAATGAAAATAATAATAATTTTAATCAGTCGGTAACCGTACTGCAAAATCTTCAACCGGATCTCAGAGGTGAAAATGTAACTGTAGATGACAACAGCGTGCTCCCGAACGAAGAAGTTACCTTCAGTTTAGATATATATAACCGCGGCACCGGCACAAGTAACGGCGCGGCAGAGGTTCACTACTACTTCAATCGGGACAGTGCCTCCTATGCTGCAAATCGAAAGGTAGGTGAGGACTCGTTCCCACAGCTCAATGTAAATGCACGCAGCTTCGAGTCATTCAACTTTACTATCCCTGCGGGGACAGCACCGGGTACCTACTATCTCTCTTATTTTGTTGATGCGGAGACCCTTGTTGGTGAAAGCAATGAAAATAATAATCAGGGCTTTGTTCAAATTACGATACAAGGTGGGCGAGATCTAGAGCCACAGAACTTTGTCATAAATAATCCGCGCGCGATGCTCTCGGGTGACCGTATAGAAGTGACGGGGACGGTAAATAATAGCGGTAATTTGGCAACAAACTGGCCGAACTATGAAATTGCAATACGTGATGTAGATTCGGGTGCATTGTATATTTTGGAGGCTATCAATCCTGCGACACTGCCGATTTTTGATCCGGGGCAGAGCAGGCAAGTCACGCTTTCGGGAACAATCCCAGGCAATATTCCGCTCAGTGATTGGTACAGCGTACAAATTAACGTGGACTCAAATAGAAATTTCGCAGAGACAAATGAGAATAATAATATAACCCAGAGTAGTAATATCGTTCGCATCGAGAGAAATGGATACTGTGGCGGTTGTACCGGAGGAGGAAATGCACCTCCACCACAACAGCAGGGCTTATTAGATACTGATGGGGATGGTAGACCAGATGTCGTAGAAGGTTTCTTTGGAACAAATGTAAATGGAGGCCAAGTCTCGCCGATTGGTGATCCAAGCGCAAATGTTCGCGCACCCACACCGGTTGATCGCAAGATGGAAGTTTATGGAGGAGATCCGGTAAATATTCGCACCGGTGGATTTGAGTTAACACAGCAGGACTTTACACTTGCTGGTCGTGGCATCCCGATTGATATTACCCGCGTTTATAACAGCCGCATCATTGATAATAATAATCGTCTGGGTGCAGGTTGGAATATCTCAACCGCCTCTTTTTACTATCAAGATCTTCTGACCAATAACGTCACTGCATACCTGGGTGAGTCACTGGTTGCCTCGTTTACGACAAACGACGGTGGAAATACCTTTGTCACGCCAGATGGTATGGATGACACCTTGTCACGGGTGAATAATTTGATTCAGTATAAGACCTTGGATGGATATACCTATGTTTTCTCACGGTATCTCACAACAAATATCGGTCTGCTTGAACGCGTAATCGATCCAAATGGCAATACTAATACCTTTACCTATATCTTCCGCCGAGATATTCCGTTGCTTTCAACAGTTACCGATCCCTCGGGTCGTCAACTGCAAGTCATGTATGGCGCAGCCGATGATACAAATCTCTGGGATAAAGTTGTAGAGATTCGCTCGAATTTGGATGAAAATACGCCGACAATTGTTCAATACACCTATAAAGATAATGCAGGTCAACTTCTTGAGCAGGTAAAGCAAATGCGTTACTACCAGGGTGTTCCTGAGGAGCTAGTTAGTAACTTTAAGTATGATAATAATCGGCTCTCTGAGTACACCGATCCGCGCGGTACAATTTTGTACAATGCCTATGACGCAGAGGGGCGGGTTACACAACAGCGTGAGTTTAATCCTCGTATCGATGCTCCGGGTGCCTCCAGGCCAATTTTTGACTTCGAGTACATAGGCCCTGATGCAGATATTCCAGGGAGTACGAGCTGTACGAATTTAGTAAGTTACCGAACCAATAATACGACGTATAGTGAGAAGACATGTTTCAATGCAGATGGATTGAAGCTGGGCGTAAAAAATGGCGTAGGCAATGTAAGTCGCTATACCTATGACGCGAACGGCATGGTTTTAACTGCACGAGACGCTGCCGGAAATGTCACCAGTTATCAGTATGACAACCGTCGCCGCACGACTCGAGAGATACCACCAGACACATCCGCTTGGCATACGGAGATAACCTACGAGTATCAAAATAGCTTTAACCGATTGACGAGAAAGACGGAGACCGTGACTTCGCTTCTAAATCCAAATGCTCCTCCCATAGTCCGCCAGACCCAGTATGCAATCGATGCGGCGAATGGAAATGTGACTGCAATTACCGATCCAACAGGTGCCAGACAGCAGTTTGAGTATGGCCAGTTTGGAAATGTGCGCACTACAATTGATAAAAATAACAACCGTACGACGTATACCTACGATCCGACCGGAAATTATGTTGCGACAGAATCCATAACTGTTACTCAGGCAGACGGTGCACAGCAAGTTATCGCCAAGAGTTATGGGTATGATGCCTATGGCAATAAAACCTCTGTCACAACGGGACGCAATCAAACCTATACCTATGCATTTGATACGCATCACAATGTTCGCCTCGCGACCGATCCACTCGCTCGACAGACGCGATACGAGTACGACCTTGAGAATCATTTGATTCGAGAAGTTGCCCCACTCAATCGCGTAACTGAGTATGTATACGATGCCGATACAAATGAAAGCCTGCTGACGATGAGACGGTTGGGGGAGAATAATACTTCTATCGCAAAGAGCAAAACCTATGACTCTGTGGGAAATCTCACGGCAGATCTTGATGCTCTGAATAACGCCACGCGCTATACATATAACGCGGCAAATCGACTCACGTCAGTTGAGTCTCCGACGAATACGGTCACCTACTCATACTTCCCCCATGGTTTGAAGGAGAGCGAATCTGACACTGCAAATCAGCGCAAGGAGTATGAGTATGATGCTCGCGGAAATGTAACTGCCATCACGCAATTTAATACGAACAATGAGCAAAGCATTACGCGCTTTGAGTACGACGGCTTGGATAGGCAGGTTGCAGTTGTGGATCCGAACGGAAATCGCACGGAGATTCTCTATGATTTGATGGATCGGCCGCTGCGAAAAATCGATGCGCAGAGTAATATCACGGAATTCGTTTATGACGCGAATGGTAACAAACGCACCGAGACAAATCCTCGGGACTTCGCCACAAACTATACATACGATGGCTTAAACCGCCTTATCAAATCAACAAATGCGCAAAACCTCGATACGCTTCTCTTCTATGATGAGGATGGAAATGTAGTTCGCACGATCGATCGACAGAATCAAAATGGCGCGAACAACACGCACGTCACACGCTACGTGTATGACCAGGTCGGTCGCAAGATAACCGAGATCGATGCCCTGAATAGTGAGGTTAGATACACATACGATGTCGGCAATCGTCTGCAGACTACGACCGATAAAGTTGGTCGCACGACGACCTTTACCTATGATTTATTTGATCGACTGCTCACAGAACAAGATCCAGCTCAAAATACGACGCAGTATACCTATGACGCGAACGGAAACCGCACGGTAGTTACCTTCCCAGATCAGACTCGCGTGCAGTACGAGTACGACGCAAGTAATCGCCTGCGCTTTATAACTGATCCCGATGGTAATCGTCGGGAGTACCGGTACAACGCGGCAAATAGTAAGACAGCGGAGATCGATAAAAATGGTCGCAATACTTCGTTTGCTTATGACCGAGGTCAGCGACTGACTTCTGAGACGAATGCCGAAGGCACAGTTACAAATTATACTTATGATTTAAATGGCAATCGCCGCGTCTCAAATACAGCAGGCAAAACAACGGAATTTATTTATGATTCCTTAAACCGCGCGGAGCGTATTGTTCATCCAGGTAATAAAACTGAAAACTTTACCTTCGATGAAAACGGCAACACACTTACCCGCACTGATGGAAATGGTGAGGTAATCGCGTTTGAGTACGACTCACTTGATCGCGTTCGTGAAAAAGATCTTCCGGGGAATGAAACAGTTACCTATACCTACGATAACTGGGGCAATTTATTAACGGTAAATGATCCTGCAGCTACAGAAAGCTATGAGTACGATAGATTGAATCGTGTGATCGGGGAGGCGCATACAATTGATGACCTTGAGAACCAGACATTTAATATCGAGCGCGAGTACTTCCGCGACGGCCAGCTGCAAAGTATTACGGATGCAGCAGATCGTACGGTCGGTTATGCCTATGACAATCGTGGGTTACTTCAGACCGTAAATTACAATAACCGCGCATTGGTTACGTATGGATACAACTCCTCAGATCTACCGACGAGTGCAACGTTCCAGAATGGCATCACGACGACATATCAATATGACAATCGTCATCGACTTACAAACTTAACAACACGTAATCCACAGCAGCAGTTGCTCACTAACGGGTATCAGTATGATCGTGAGAGCAACCGCACGCAGCTTACAGAGAATACAGCTTTGGATGGCGTAACCTCAAACCGCACGGTTAATTACGGCTACGATGTTCTTGAGCAGCTTACAACCGTAAATTACTCAGATGTTCCCGGAAATACTGACCTGCGCTTTAACTACGACTCATGGGGCAATAGGCAGTCACTTACAACCCCTGCACAGTCTGCGAGTTACAGCTACGCAGCCAACTCTCAAGAGTTAACCTCTTACTCACTCAATAGCCGCCTACGCGTCGATGCAAGTTACGATGGCAACGGCAGCGTCACGCAAGAAGTTCACCGCCGCTTAGGTAGACAGACCAAGGCAGTGAGTTACGAGTGGGACTCTCGTCAGCGCTTAAGTGAAATTAGCTATCAGGATGCAGCTGCAATTCCAGCGCTTCCCGCACCAACTGCGAACACGCTGCAATTTGCCTATAACGATGCAGGTAACCGCATTAAGAAAGCTGTTTCAGGTGCAGAGGCGACATACTATGTAAATGCAGGTCTCGATGTATTAAACGAACTTGATGCTCGCGGTGACGTTACTAAGACGATCGTTCAGGGCCTCAGCCAAGTCGCTGAGATAGATTCTCAGGGCCGCATTACCTTTGTACATGGCGATGTACTTGGCTCAGCGATGTTTGTTTCAGATGAAGCCGGAGCTGTGGTAGAGCAGTACGACTACGATCCATTTGGAAGCTTAATGGGCTCACTTGGTGATCCAAACCGCGGTACCCGCTACAAGTTTACCGGTCAGGAGTACGACAGCGAGTCCGACCTCGGCTACTTTAATGCTCGTTACTACAACCCATTAATCGGACGCTTTATCTCTCGGGATAGTTATATGGGTGGTACCGGGGATACAATCTCCCGCAACCGATATAACTACGTTAAAAACAACCCACTTAAGTATGTGGATCCAACAGGCAACATGGAGAAAAAGAAATTAGTGGCATGTAATTGTTCAACTGATGTCATGTATGTTTCTGTGCAATCGACGCCAAAAATGCAAATAGCAAGTTGGTATGGTGATGCTTGGAATACGACGAAAGATTGGACTGTCGCTGGTGTTCAGACTGCAGGTGGTGTTGTTGTAGGTGCTGGAGAAGGCTTATGGGATACAGCAAAATTTGTAGGTAACGCGGTTGTACATCCTATCGAAACGGGCAAAGGAATTGTTAAAAGCACCTATGAGTTAGGTAAATCTGGTATCCAATTAGGTAAAGATATTTATAATGATCCAGGCCAAGTATGGGATAATACTGTAACAGGTATAGGAGCAGGATATGACGCGTTCATGGCTCAATCTCCATATGAAAGAGGGAAAGATGGTGGATATGTTATAGAGAAGATAGCTGAAGCTGTGCTTCTTAAGAAAGCAGGAACATCATCTAAAACAGTTACAACTGGAACAACCGGTTCTAAAGTAACAGTAATTGGAGAAACAATGGATCGTGTTCAAGAGGCAGCTTCCCAGATTCCTGGAGCGAAAACATTAAACAATATGCCTGATTTTCCTGGCCAACCTTGGCAAGTTACGAGTCAAATGATGCAATATAACCGGCAGTGGATATTTAATGAGTTAAAAAGTGGTAGTAGCATCATAGATATTGGCTATGATATGGCTAGAAAAGCTCCTAGTATCTTCTATGAAATGGAGCAAAATATGATTAAAAATTACCAAAAACTCCATCCTGAATGGGATAATTTAATTAAGAAATAATTATGATCGAAGGCAGAAAATTTATAGATAAAGTAAAAGAATATTTCTCTTTTCTCATTGATGAATTTGATTTTTCAATTATTGATGAGCAAATCCAGGGAAATGTCTTTTATAAGCTTAAGTATAAGAATGAAAAACGTGAACTGGCTATCTCTATTAACTATGAAAACATAGAAGATTATTTCCAGGTAATTGCATTCAAACTGCAGAATGGGAAGATGCCCGATTATGATGATAAAACTAAGACGTTACATCTTAATAAGCTCACCGAGTTATTATTCCCTAAGGTTAGTAAGAATGAGATAGAGGCAAATAATGAATATTTCTCCAAATTTGAGGCAAAAGATGAGCTTCACAGAAAGCTTTTAAAATCAGCAAAAGAATTACGGCTATTGCTTAAGCATTTGTAAATAACTCCATGAATAATAAGAACCCGCACATTATCGTGCTGTATATTGCCAACCTAGTTGTATTTAGTTTTCCTTCGCAATTAAATATTTTATGAAGAAAATAGCTTTATATTCCGTTTTCATAAAGATCCAGAACTCTTTGAACAGGCAGATAGATCATTCGCAAAAATGCTTCAGGAAACACTTACTTTAAAGCCTTAACATTTCTTTTTCTATGAAACATAAGTACATCACCATCGTCAGTATGATATTCAGTTTAGTACTTCTACAGCCACTGAGCGCTCTCGCCGTAGATAGCCCAGGCCCACAGTTCGTGCGCGCCTTCCGAACCACTTCAGTATATGTGGTGATTGATGGCAAGCGTGTGCCGGTGCCTCGGAAATTTGTGAAACGAAGTGGCAGAAAAATGAGTGAGGTTGCGGTTGTATCGAAACAAGAGCTGCGCGAAATTCCGCTGGTGAAGCACGTGAAAGTGGAGGGAAGCGACACGGTTTATCGCGTCACGGGAGAGACGAAAAAAGTTGTGACAAACACCAATGTACAGACCGTTACGATTCCTGAAGATCAGTTTGCGATATACCGCTTATCAACCTATACGGTGGGAAGTAGTGCGAATGAATTTAAAGTTGAAAAAGGCGAACTCAAAATAATTCCGTTCCCGCGAGAAGAATTTGGGAATGCTGGTACAGCATTCTACTTTAACAATAGAGGACATATTGCTGTAGGTAATACCTTCTGGGATGGCAAGACGCTTACCAAAATAAATGTATTAGAAAATCATGATGTAATTATCATGGGACTTAATGATAACGACCAGATTGTCGGTGGTTTGCAGCCAAAGGACATCATAGGAGACTCATTTGGTTCACCTGATCTCAATTATCAAGCTTTCATCTGGGAAAATGGTGTAGCAAAAGTGATTCCACAACTTACCACTGAGCATCGCGTATTTGCAATTACCAATGATGGTACCATTTGGGCCTATCATCTTGGAAAAAAAATTCCACTTCCCGGGATCGGCTTTGATTTTAGTACAGAGAAGGGAATTGGTTTGGTTTCTTTGAAAGACGGAGTTCTAAAAGAACATGTGCGTACAAGAGGTAAAGGGGGTGGAGGTTTTAAAAAGGTTAATAATAATGGAGTTGTTTTAGGTTATGAGTCATATCCGGTTGAGAATGCAGCCCCGGACTCAGCTCAAATTATTTGGCAAAATGGTCAGTTTACTACTTTCCATGAGAAAGATTCTGGGTATGTATCACTTCAGGATATCAATGACGCAGGGCAAGTGATCGCTGACTCTTCAGATGGCGCAACCATCCAGAAAAATGGTGCTGTAACAAAACTTTCTGGATTTGAAAGTAGCGCGATGAATATTAATAATAATGGTATTATTTCAGGCAGTTCGCGTGTAAGTACTCCGGACTATGAATTCCCTATACATCTGCCCGTATTATGGAAAAATAATCAGTTAGTCATTTTTGAAAAACTTTTCCCAGAGAGCAAACCTAATAAAGACATTTCCACTACTATTATTGCTATAAATGACCGCAATCAGATTTTAGGTCAATTGTATGACGGAACGCATCGATTATTTATCGCCACCTTACCGGACAATATCGCCCCCCAGTTTACTTTCAAGCTCGGGGGCACAAATATTTTCCGCGCTTCAAACGATCTTCCGGAAGCCACACAAGTATTTACTATAGAGTGGGAAGATAGTGATCCCGAAGACAATGCGACGGTGTCTCTTTATTCCTATCCAGCGATTACCACAGATATAGATACAGAGGGGGCATTGCTCGGGACTTTTAAGGAAAATGACGATGGCGCTCAAGATAAGTTCACCATTCAAAGATCATCCCTAGCTCCGAATGAAGAGATGCTTATCTATGCGGTCATTGATGATGGGGTAAACCCTCCGGTTCGTGTTTATAGTAGAGAATTGGCATTGCGCATTAAACAATTGCATACGACCTGTGAACATAGAGTGAGTCAGAGTAATGATTCTGAAGAACAGTCTGATGAAGAATTTAATTGCGTGCAGCGCCCTATTACTAACCCAAAGCTTCGTTAGTTTTCGTTACCCCTTATCCTCATGACTATGAAACGCGCATCCCTACAGAAAGTTTTTCTACTCACGCTCTTCGTTGCTGTAATAAGCATGAGCTTGGCCCACCTCGCATCTGCGCGTGAGTCAGGTTTTGTCCCAATAATTGGCGACGTATCGGCTGCTATAAAAGGCCCGGAGCGGGTTTCAGTTGGTGATGATGGCAGTTTGCAGGTCATGAGTTATACAGGTCAGCTTGTTCCTGGTTTCCCCGTATCCGTGGCAGACGTAGTTTTTACTACCTCGCCAGTGCTCGCGAATATTACCGGTACAAATTTTAAAGAAATTATTGTCGTGGGTCGCACGAGTGCCGATGCATACAATCTCTACGCATATGGCGCCGATGGTCAGCTCGTGGGTTCTACTCCACTGCCTGCAGAAATCGACTATGACCCAACTGCAATGCTGCGCACGGGAACGGTATTTGAGGATGTAGTACTGGGAACGAGAGGCGGAGGGGTTTTGCGACTGCGCTTTGAGAATAACGTCTTTAACTCAACACAGCTTCTACAGGTAAACGGAACGGTGGGAGTTACGGTGGTTGGTAACGCACTAGCGGTAACTTCTCCACTGCGTGGGAATGTTCAGATCTATAATCTTCAGCAAAATAACTGGGTCTTACAATCGACTTTCAACACTCCACAGCCACTGGCATATCCGGTGACCTTTGACGGCACAGGCATTTTATATGGCGTAACTGTTGAAAATAATCTCATCGCGATTTCCAGAGCCAATGGTGCAATGCAGGCGGGCTTTCCGGTTCGCTTATCTAACATAGCCGCTGCATCAGTTGTAGTTGCAGATGTGGAGAGCACCGCAGGCATGGAAGTTATTGTGCCGATAGTAGATGGCAGTACTGCCGTGGTTCGTACAAATGGTCAGGTCGTGGCGCAGTCAAACGGTAAAATATTTATCGGAAAGACTCCGGCTGGCGCTGATACACTTTCTCGTGGTCAGTATGATATCTTGCGCACCTTAACCGGTCGCTTGGTATCCAATGGCCGCCAACGTTTGTTCTCTTACTTAAGCCGTGTAAAAGCTCCGACCCTTGCGAATAATGTCCTTCCCGATGGCGACATGGAGCGCAATACACTCGCGCCATGGCGTTTGTATGGCCGCCCGACAACAGCTGAAAAGAGCAGTCAACAGTACACCGAGGGCACGCAAAGTATGCGTATCGTTTCAGTTGGCAGCGGCGGTGGGGTACAACAAGTTGGCATACCGGTTACCTCTGGTCAGCTCTATAAATTCTCATTTAAATACCGATTATCTCGTGGTGTAATTCGCACGCTCTTTGGCTTAAATGACTCGAATGTACCATTTGACGGAATCCGCTCTGATATAACCACACCACTCAATACCTGGGCAACATTTGAGCGATTAGTTCAGTTCCCAGATAATCCAAATAATCTACCGATAAACCTTGTATTTAATACTCGTGACGCCGATGTGTATATCGACGAAGTTATACTTGAGCCGATCGGAACTGCGTCACTGGTGCGTGACTCTGATATGGAAGAATCGACCACAAGTTCATGGCGTGCATATGGATCTCCGGTTACCTTCCAGAAAACTGCGGATCAATTTAGAAGCGGTCAGCGCAGTACGTTTATATCGAGTGTCGCTACGGGTGCCGGCTTCCAGCAAGTGAACGTACCGGTTCGTCCCGGGAAATGGTATCGATATACGTTAAACTATAAATTGCTGCAGGGTGAAATCCGTACATTACTAGGAATAAATTCTTCCAATAGCGACTTTGAAAACCGCCTCGCTATAATTGGCCGTCCCGCTGACGAATGGCGTCAGTACTCTCGTCAATTTAGAGTACCGGATAACTTTAGGGGATCATTCAACGTAGTGATGAGTACGCGCAATGCCCGAGCATATTTCGACGATGTAACAATTGAGGAAATTTCACCTCCACAGGAACTTGTCGTGGACGGTGGTATGGAAATCGCTGGCGTAGGCAGTTGGTTGCGCTATGGCAATCCGCTAACACTTGAAAAAGTCGCTGCGCTTGTACGAACAGGTGCTCAAAGTCTACATCTTATTTCCGCTGCTAATACCGGTGCACAACAGGCTAATATTACCCTTCTTGCAGGCCGACAGTATCGCCTCAGAGCTTGGTATCGAGTCGCAGGAGGTACCTTAATACCCCGTATGAGTACTAATAATGCGAATGAGGACTTCGAGTTCCCGATCAATGATCCACGTGAGCCGCTCTTGGGGAACACGAATAATCAGTGGCAGCAATACGAGCGTGTCTTTACGGTCCCTGCCAACTACAATGACATGTTCCGATTGGTCTTCATGCTCAGCAATGCAGACTTCGGTCCGCCATATCAAAATCTCCCTCAGGGTGAGGCGTGGATAGACGATGTCACCATTGAGCTGCTGCCGTAAAGCTTTTAAGCTTTAGAACAGGGTATTAATAAACGGTGCCAAGCTGCAATAGACCGGTATATACATCGATCTCTTCCGGGCTTAATCCGAGTTGTTTCAGTACATTTTGATATATCTTGAAGATATTATATGTTGTCAAAAATTTTACGTCAACAAGGATTTATGGTTTGAAATAAGGCTTATAGTTAAATAAAAACAGGTGACGAGGGGTTATTGACGCTCCTACGATAACAAAACATAATGGCGTCATGTCTCCAAAATTAGAGAAAGTACATATCATGATAAAGCCGCCACACGACTGGTTGACCAAACCGCCGGCGGTTGCTGCAGATGGAAATCCTGAAATGCTTCAGGCCATTCGCGAGAAGAAGACGCATCCGGCTGGATCGGGCGCTCATGTGGTGGAAAGTTTGGCGCAGTTATACAGATATTTAGGTTTAAACGTAGCACTTTTTGAAAGTTCTCAGGCAGCGCAAAATGTCACTACGAGACTTATGGGTCAGCCAAATCCCGATGATGTCTTCACCGTCGATTACTGCACGGGTCATAAGCTGCAAGGACAAAATGGCGACCCCACTCATGCAAATATTATTAACAATATGACAGCGGCTACCAGACTTCTTGAGCCCTATGTGATGAGATCCATCGCGGAAAAACTGGGAGTAACACATGTAGTAACACAGCCGCCACACGCAAAATTTGAGGGAGGGGATTTTACTTTTCTTCCCCATGCTTTTGGAGATCAGAGTCTTTTAGTCACCGGTGGTGGAGTAAATTCGAGATCGAATACTGCGGGTCATGAATGGCTTGTGGATACGCTACAACCCGATCACCACCTCATGGTTCAGTCGTCACAGTTTCATAGAGATTTAGTGTCGGTGTTTGTTCAGGATCATCAGGGAAATTTGGCACAGGCACTGCTCGCACTTGAGTGCATCGATAATAAAGATCAGCTCCTCGCGGGACTGTGTCAGTTGGGTGTCGATGTCGTTCAGGTGCCTTCTGCGGCGGTGAATCACTGTGCGGTTAACTTGCTCGTAAATCCCGGTCTGCTTGTAGGAATGCAGTCAGATGCTGAATTGACTGATGTGTTGGCTCACGGGCTTCCGGAAGGTGTTGTTTATCACTCATTGCCACTCTATCTGCAGGGCTTAATGAAGGGTTTTATTGATATGCAGGGCGGTGCGAATTGTGTCAGCGGCCATATGATGATCGAGAAAGGAACAGTGGATCTTGCTCCTGGCCATATTGCTGAAATTAACGCGCATTTACACTCAGAAGATTTTGAGGATTTCCTGGATGCCACTGCGGCGCAGTTAGAGATGAAAGAGAAAATCGAGGCCGCGCGCGCTCAACAAAATTCCTAAATTATTTTATTCACTTCCAATTATTTTTTATGAAAACAACTACCACGTATCAGAAAATAGCTTCGTATGAAGCCAAGAAAGGCGAGTTTAAAAAGTGTCTGCTCTTATATTCTGGAGGACTTGATACTTCAGTTATGCTCAAGTGGATTCAGGAAAATTATGAGTGCGATGTCATTGCGCTCACGATTGATTTAGGTCAGACAGCCGATGACTTGGAGGCGATTAAACAGAAGGCATTTATGCTCGGTGCGAAAGACGCGATTGTCTACGATGCAAAAGATGAGTTCGCCGATATGCTCTTGTCTAAGGCAATAAAAGCCAATGCGGATTATCAAGGAGGATATGCGCTGGGGTGTCCGCTGGGACGTGTGATGATCTCGCAGATCGCGGTAAAAATCGCGCAACAGTATGACTGTCAGGTGGTAGCGCATGGCTCGACGGGAAAGGGAAATGATCAGGTGAGATTTGATGGGTATATCACGACGCTCGATCCCAAATTAAAAGTTATCGCGCCGGTGAGAGAGTGGGGAATGGGACGTGATGAGGAGATTGAATATGCGGAGAAAAATAATATTCCCGTGAAGCAGAAAAAAGACTCGCCTTATTCGTACGATGAAAATATGTGGTCAAATACGGGTGAAGGAGGTGAGATTGAAGATCCCAAATTAGTTCCGCCACTTGAGAAGATCCTTCAGTGGTCAAACACGCCCGAGAGTGCTCCTGATGCCCCTGAAACGATCAAAATTTCATTTTCTAGGGGTGTGCCCACTGCGCTGAATGGCGAGGCGCAAAAGCTCAGTAGTATCATTATGAGTTTGAATAAACTGGGGGCCAAACACGGCGTAGGATTTATTCATTTAATTGAGGATAGAATTGTGGGATTAAAGGTGAGAGGTGTCTATGAGAATCCTGCTGCGGCGATTTTAATTGCAGCGCACAAGAACTTGGAAAAACTTGTTTCGACCAGACAGGAGAATGAGTTTAAGACGGCGATTGATCAAAAATGGGCTTATCTGACCTATGGTGCGCAGTGGTTTGAGCCGCTTATGGATCACCTGCATGCGTTTATCGACGATCAGAATAAAAAGGTGACGGGCACGGTGACGGTTAAGTTATACAAAGGCACAATCATGGTGGTGGCAGTGGAGTCACCCTACTCACTCTTTGATAAAGATCTTTCTACATTTAATAAAAATGCGGCTTTTAATCAAAATGCATCGCCGGGATTTATTGAGATCTATACACTAGCTATGAAGACGGCACATAATCTTCCTTCACATGACTAAGCTCTGGCAAAAATCAGGCAGCAAGCTGCATCCGCTTGTAGAAGCCTATACGGTGGGCGATGATTGGAAATTAGATGAGGTGCTCATACCCTATGATATTCAGGCGAGTCTGGCACATGCGCAGATGTTGGCTAAGATCGGGATTCTTTCTAAAAAAGAATTGAGTCAGCTGAGTGGTGCGCTCAAAGAACTTTTGTTGCTCGCGGAAAAAGGAAAGCTGCCCATTACGGTGCAAGATGAGGATTGCCATACGGTGATTGAAAATATGCTGGTGAAAAAAGTGGGTGCAGCGGGGAAGAAAATTCACACGGGCAGAAGTAGAAATGATCAAGTATTGGTCGCGTTGAGATTGTTTATGAAAGATAATCTGAAAAACGTGCAACAGGGCGTTTCTGCTTTATCTAAGACGTTTCTTGCCAAGGCGAAGAAGCATAAAAATACTCCGTTTCCAGGATATTCGCATACACAGCAGGCGATGCTCTCGAGTTTGGGATTATATTTTGGTGCGTTTCATGAGGCGCTTGGAGATGATGCGGCGTTGTTGAAATTGATCAATGTTCATATCGATCAGAATCCATTGGGATCTGCGGCGGGCTATGGAGTTGCGCTGCCGTTGGATAGAAAAATGACGACGCAATTACTTGGTTTCAAAAAAGTTCAAAACAATGCGATGTATTGTCAGAACAGTCGTGGAAAATTTGAAAGTCTTGTGGTGGAAGGTCTCGTGCAGGTGATGCTGACACTTAGTAGATTTGCCTCGGACATGCTCTTTTTTACCTCACGAGAGTGTGGCTATTTTTCGCTTTCTGATGCGGTAGTGACGGGCTCGAGCATTATGCCTCAAAAAAGGAATGCCGATCCACTTGAGATATTGCGCGGCAAAACAAGCGTGCTTATTTCACATCAATCACTCATTCAAAATCTCATCTCGGGTTTGCTTTCCGGTTACCACAGAGATCTGCAGCTTTTGAAAAAACCGCTCATAGAAAGTTTTAGTATTGTTGAGCAAAGCATTGAAGTTATTTCGATTGTCCTTGCGCAGTGTGAGCCCAATGAGAAAATAATTACGAGTAAGATTGCGCCAGATATTTTTGCGGCAGATATTGCGAATGAATTAGTTCAAAAAGAGGGCATGGCTTTTAGAGATGCGTATAACATAGCGATGGAAAAAGTTAAAACTCACAAACTTGATTTTGCGGCTAACATAAAGTCAAAAATCAGTCCTGGTGCTCCGGGGAATCTAGCTCTTTGATCGTTCTAGTTCTGTCCGTTTTGTGCCTCGAAAAATAATTGCAATGATCGTTCTAATACTTTGTCGCCAAGTATGCCACTTCCATCACAATCACCCTCTGGAATATTTGCGCAGGTGAGAGGATTTTCATCTCTGTGACAGAAACTCGTGTAGCCGGCTGCTGCCTCATCCAAATCTGGAGCTCTATCGCCGTCAGAATTATGAGTGGGATCGTTTAAGAATGATCCATAAACATTCGCACACTCTTCGCGGATACCTTGCATACATTGGTCCCATTTCAATAAACAGGCGGTGGTGGAATCGGGACATTGTGCAAAATCTTCGTTGCAGTCAGCATTTGCTGCCAGAATTTCGTCTGGGCTGCTATTTTGGTCGATTTCCTTAGGTTTGTCACATCCAGTGAGGGCTGCTGCAACCGCTAAGGCATTGAGTGTATTACGCATAAGGGCATAATATAAACTAACTTACGCGCTTTGTCAAGCTTTGAACTTTTGATTAATGAGCCGATTGCATCAGACCAGTATCCACTGTAGAGTATGGCCTTATGTCAATGCCTCGCAGTCCGCAGCTCAATGAATCGGGACACAATGATTTTGGGAGAGAAGTTCCTCCATTGAAAGATATTTTGGCCGATCAAACTCTTTCACGGGTTCTCCAGCCGATGTTACATGGTATTTTATCACGCATTAATGTACCAAAAGATATGCGCCGTGATTTGATGGATCAGGTGCTTCGGATAATAGAAATCGGGCAACGACTGGAACATGTAGAAGGAAATGCGCATGAATTGATGCTGGGCTATGGTGTGGTACGAGGTATTCAAGAAGCTTTGCAAGATCGCGCTCAATGCATAATGCGCCAAATTAAAGACAGCTTGGTTGAAGGGCCGACACTTGATTTGGGATCTGGCGATGGAGAGGTGAGTAATCTATTGCGTCAAAATGGAGTGGTGAATGAGGTGACACTCGCGGATGTGTATAAGCACGATGCAATTGATGAACTGGATATGCCTTTTGAGTTGATTGATCAGGGGGAGCAGTTGCCGTTCAGGGATGGTCAGTTCGCCAATGTCTTGGCACTTACTGCCTTTCATCATATGGATCGGCCAGCGAGTATGATTAAAGAGGTTTCTCGCGTTTTGGCACCAGGAGGACGTTTGGTCGCGATTGAATCCGTCTTTGATGTTCCGTTCATTGATATTCCTCCCGATGATCTTACTAAGCCGGGTGGGAAATTATATTCCCGCTTAAATGCATCTCGTC
>JAGOUV010000007.1:0-14221 GCA_018061065.1 Candidatus Altimarinota bacterium
AAGAAACGGCCATACGCGTGCGATCTGCGCGTGAACGTGTGATGCCTGCCTGAATTTTTCCCGTCAATGTGTCCATTTTACCCGCTACCAGAGCGATGTACGTTTTCTGTACGCTGCGCTTTTTCCATTGCTGCTGGAGGGCCTGAAGGGCCTCTATACCCTTTGCAATAACTAATACTCCTGAAGTATCTTTATCCAAACGATGCGCCAAAAAAAGTGAGTTACGTTGAGCTACGGGAATAATTGCCTCGACGCGAATTCCTATCGGTTTATTTATCACCAACATAGAAGCATCTTCATAGAGTGTCTGATAACGTGAAAGGGAAGAGGAGTCAGCCTCAACAACCGGTGCCTCCGTGACATCAGGAAGCGTTACCACTGCATTAACCAAAAGGGGAAAGTGAGGTACTCGCTGAACTTTTCCGTTGACCCGCACCTCGCCTCCGCGAATCATTTTTTGCAGACGTGCCCGTGAAAAGGGAACCTCGATCTTATCGAGTCGAGAAGGGGTAGTAATAGTAATATTCATATAGTTTTCTATTTAAGGGAGCGAAGGTGCTCATCAGCTTTTTCTGCAGTCTCACAAGCGAACTGTCGAGCGTATTTAAATGCGTGGGGACCGTTGAGAATCCAGCTCGGATCATTGAGATCAATTCCCTCAAAGTCAGCACCCAAATCCGTCTGCACCTGCCCATGAAATTCATCATCGTTGAGCTTATCGCCTACGGATGATACCACAGAACCCAGGGCATTATGATAACGATCAGGTGGCTTAGCACTCGTCATGCCAACATTTGCGCGCCACCATTCCGCCGTAAGTGCCGAGGTAATGGTATCAGCACCTAACGTAGCGAGCGGTATTTGCTCACCATGAGCATAGAAAGGGTCTGTGGGCTGCCCTTTTAAACTAACTCCATTTGCATCCGGTGTAACAATAAATTTCTCTAAGATTCTTTTTCGCAAAGGTTTATCGTCTAAAAGATCTCGTGCCGTGCGTCCCATAAAACTTCTCGTCATATCAGAGAGCGTCTGACCAGGCATTACCTTACGATCTTCTGGATTATTGCTGCGCTGCCCCTGCGGACCACGATATGTGGCATAGACATCATCACGTTGAGCAACATACGCTCCCACTGTTCCCTGACCGGGCATATACAATCCATGGCGCGTGCGCTGGGGCTTAGATAATCCACTATAGCGCCGTGGCACACCTGCCGCTAAGACATCTCCCACCGTGTTACTTTCATCACCCTCACTCAAATCTTCATTTACATTACCAATTATGTTACTCAGCATAGAGGTCGTAAAAGCCCTAAGCTTAGGATCACCCTCAAGCGCCTGCGTGAGCAAACACACCTGCCCAAGCCCCTGACGGAGTGAAGGGAAATAGTCTTTTAGTGCCAGCGTAAGTGCCATCATAGGCAGTGCTCGCTCATCATGCTCATCACGCATTTCAATAATGCGACGTTTGCGTGGATGACTGCCCTCACGAGTAAGTGCAATTGAATATGCAGGAACTATTTCCGGCATGGGCAAATCAAGATCGGGATCTGTCGCGAGATCTTCTAACAAGCGCGCACCGTTATTAATGACAACACCCAAACCTGGACCCGTTTGTTCCAATATTGCTAATAAATAGCGGCCATAATCAAAAGGCACCGTGGGGTGTGATGGATCGACACCTACGGTCGTAATAGGACCTGGATGAAGTTGCACCCCGGTCTTTACATCCAATCGTTCGATTGGAGTACGGGGGCGTTCTGCTTCATATCGTCGTCGCGGCGCAGCTGCACTTGGACTCATAGAAATAAATTAAGCTATTTTTGCATTTCTCCACGCCTCTTCAAAAATCGCGCGGTGAGTATTTGCAATTTCCTTACTCTCAATAATAATGCCGATTAATTCAGTACGGCTGATCGTCACAATGGCTACTTTATTATCGTAAATATTAATTTCGTTATTCAATTCAGTCACCGATTTATCAAACCAACGCCACTCAGAAAGCGTTGTACCATCGGCACCGCGGGGGTAATCCATCTCATGATATTTTCGTGAAAGTTCAGTATCCAAATACATCGCACGCATAGGAATTTTATATTGATGCACGCGCTTGCGACCGTACTGCGTAATATAATCACGCGTATCCTGACGTGAGAACCAGCTATCAGTAGATGAATAACACATAATCTTAGTGCTTGATTTCAACGTATCATCCATAACGCGCTCAATACCCTCAACACCCTCATAAAAACGCACTTTGGGACTGATGGTATAGGGATTTGCGAGAGAGTGGAGTTGAGGCAGGTATTGCTCAAGCTCATGTTGATGCTGACTCAATTCGCGCTTTTGCTTTTCTACATAATTGACCAAATAATCTGGCGAAACTGCAGTAAAATACTTCACATTTGCTCCGTTATATTCGCTTACTAGTCCACGCTTCAAAAGCCCTTCCAGAATAAGGTAGGTGGTTGGGCGCTTGAGCGATGCTTTTTTTGCAATGACACTGGCGGGTTGCGTACCCAGTTCCAAACATGCGAGATATACCTCTGCGTCCTTATCGGTGAGCCCAATTTTCTGTAGTAATTGTGGGAGCATATGAGTGTTTGTCAGTTATGAACAACAGGCCTAAGTATTGCAATTATACTTAATATCGCAAATGGCGCAAATGATTCTGGGATTTGTCGAAATTACGCAGTGTGAGCTACGGCTATTTACGGCTTATACAAAGAAAAACTTGACAGCCAAAACTGTCAAGTTAATCGATTCGTTTTATGATTAAATATACTACTTAAGCGGATCAATAACTCCTCCTTTCAAAGGATCGATACGTCCGTAATGAGCATAGTAGGGCATTCCACCAAATCCCATAGGATCGGGCCTTATTGGTTGTTTGCGACCTAGTGGTCTGTCATCATCAGCTAAAGTTGGCTGACCAAAACTCATGCCAGTTGGACGCATAATAGGAAGTCCTGGATGGCGACGTACTTGATCAATTACCGTATCAACCTGCTCAGTTCCCGCACCTTCATTACCTTCTTGTGATTGTCCATAAACAATATCAACTCCAGGTTCTCGTTCCATAAATACGATTAATTAATAATTACAAGATTTCGGTATATTACTCTGTAAAAATAAAGTCAAATAAAATCTGGTATAGTACGTGGGTATGAAACATATGGATCCGATCACAGAAGTGCTAGAAAGAGGCGTAAATGAGGTAATTGTGCGTAAAGATCTTGAGGCGATGTTGCGCTCAGAGAAAAAGATCACCTTATATTTGGGCATCGACCCCACTGGCTCACGATTACATATTGGACACGCGATTGCACTTCGTAAACTTCGTGATTTTCAGCGGCTCGGACATAAAGTGATTTTTCTGATTGGCAGTTTCACCGCATTGATTGGCGATACTTCCGATAAAGATGCAGCACGACCGGCAATTACGCAGGAAGATGTAGAAGAAAATTTCCGCACGTATAAAGAACAGGCGAGCAAGATTTTGGATTTTTCAAAAATTGATATTCGTTATAACGGCGACTGGCTGAGCAAATTAGGCTTTAAAGAAATTCTACAATTGGCAAACAAGTTTACCGTGCAACAGATGATCGAACGCGACATGTACCAGAAACGCATTCAGGAAGGCAAACCAATTGGCCTCCATGAATTTTTGTATCCGCTTATGCAGGGTTATGACAGCGTTGCAATGGATGTAGACCTAGAAGTTGGCGGGAATGATCAGCTCTTTAATATGCTTGCAGGACGCCATTTACAGCGTGTTTTGAACAACCGTGAAAAGCATGTGATGACGATGGCACTTCTGGAAGGAACTGACGGCCGCAAAATGTCTAAGACCTATAATAATGTGGTGAATTTGGATGATACACCAGGGGATATGTATGGAAAAATCATGTCGATTAAAGACGAATTTATTATTCGTTATATGACGATGTGTACTGATATGGCAGTACAGGAGATTACCGAGATGGAGGCTGCAATGAAGGGGGGTGAGAATCCTAAAAATATGAAGATGAAGTTGGCGCATGAGCTGGTGAAGCTCTACCATGATGGCGCGAGTGCAGATACTGCAGCAGGGGAGTTTACTAAGGTATTTTCCCAGCATGATCTCCCTACTAATATTCCTGAAAAATCGCTTCCTGAACCCTCTTATTCGATTGTAGATTTAGTAGTTGCAGCAGGCTGTGCACCCTCAAAAAGCGAAGCCAGAAGGCTCGTGGAAGGAGGGGGAGTGAGCATCGATGAAGTAAAAGTAAGCGACATAAAGGCGGTCATTTCATTACATAAGGAAAAGAAGTTATTGAAAGTAGGAAAGCGGCAGTTTGTGTACGTGACTTGCTAAGCCCATGCTTAAAAAGCTTCTAAAAGAAGTATTGCGGACTACAACGCCTCGTCTTAAGCGACTTCAGGAATTGGGGATTGAGACGGTGGAGGATTTTTTATTGTTTTTTCCACGGCGGTATACTGACCAGCGCGAAGTTGTCCGCACGGTTGATATTAAAATTGGTGAGGTGAATACGATACGCGGAACGATCCGGACATTTTTTCACCGTGGTGGTTGGAGAGGAAAAATGTCGATCACAACGGCGCTTATTGAAGACAAATCGGGAACAGTAAAAGCAATTTGGTTTAACCAGCCTTTTTTGAAGCAGAAAATTGCAAAAGGCATGGAGGTTATGCTATGTGGAAAAGCTTATCTGGAGCCAAAATCGGGCAATATTATTTTTAAGAGTCCGGAAGTTGAAGCAATAAAAGAACAGCAGATTCACACGGCGCGTATCGTGCCGATTTATCCCGAAACCGAGCTGGATGAGCAACGAAAAGATGTGGGTAAAAAAAGTAAATTATCTTCTAAGTGGATCCGTGAAAAATTATTTTCCGTCATGCCTGCAGCAAAAGAATTAGTGGATTTTTTGCCTGAGCAAATGCGCGCAGCCTATGATTTAATGCCGTATCACGAGGCGGTTGCCACCGCACATTTCCCGGCTGATGAGGCAAAGCTTGAACTCGCAAAACACCGACTTGCCTTTAATGAGCTCTTTTTACTGCAGCTGGCAGCCATGCAACGCAAGTCACTCTGGAGAAAAGTAGCCGCAAAAGAACGCAAAGCAATACCCGCGAATTGGAATAATATAAAACTATTTACCGACAAACTTCCGTGGAAATTAACAAATGCGCAGAAAAAAGCAGTGTATGAAATCATCACCGATATGGCGCAGCAATACCCCATGTCACGCTTGCTGGAAGGGGAGACTGGATCGGGAAAAACAGTGGTTGCAGCGCTCGCTATCTATCACGCGGTGAGCGCGGGTCTACAGACCTGCTTACTCGCACCAACTGAAATTTTGGCACGTCAGCATTTTGCAACGGTGACTAAATTGCTTGAGCCGTTTGGCATCACACCACAACTCTTAGTTGGCTCACAGAAGCCAAAAGAAAAGGATATGATTCGAGCACTTGTCGCCTCAGGTCAGTGCACCGTTATTGTTGGAACTCACGCGTTATTACAAGAACAAGTTTCTTTCAAAAATTTAGGATTAGCAGTCGTGGATGAACAACATCGCTTTGGTGTACGACAGCGTGAAAAATTAAAAACGTATGGAAGTCCGCATCTACTTAATATGACCGCCACACCGATTCCACGAACCTTGGCATTGGTATTATATGGCGATCAAGAGCTCTCAATCTTAGATGAGCTGCCGCCGGGTCGACAGAAGATTGTGACGCGTATTGTGCCAGAAGAAAAACGTTCTGATGCCTATGGCTGGATCACTGAACATATTACGAGTGGCCGACAAGCTTTTATTATTTTTCCCTTAATTGATGAGTCGGAGACGCTGGAGTTAAAAGCAGCCACAAAAGAGTTTGAAAAACTTTCTGAAGAAATTTTCCCGCAGTATCGTTTAGGGCTTCTACACGGCAGATTACCGCCGGAGGAAAAAGATCTTACCATGCAAAAATTTGCGAGTGGGGAAGTGCATATACTCGTTTCTACCTCAGTAGTGGAGGTCGGCGTAGATGTGCCGAATGCGACGATTATGATGATAGAAGGAGCAGAGCGTTTTGGGCTCGCACAGTTGCATCAATTTAGAGGAAGAGTAGGGCGGGGAAGTCATGAGTCTTACTGTTTATTGTTTCCTACCTTCCCCTCTCCAGAAAATGTAAAAAGATTAGGCGCATTAGTAAAACATGATTCTGGCTTTAAATTAGCGGAAATCGACCTAGAGATACGTGGACCTGGACAGGTTTTTGGCACTCAACAAAGTGGCATGCCGGATTTGCGCATGGCAACTTTAAGTGATGCCATCACGATTAAACAATCACGCGAAGCGGCTGAAAAATTGATTGAAGAAGATTCGTTACTCAAAAAATATCCACTGTTATTGGAAAAAATTGCAGAACAAGAAAACATCGCAATTGACTATTGAGTGAGTTTATTGAATACATTTATTATTCAAGCGTTCAATGGCTTTTCTTAAGCAAAACAAGCCAATCTACCACGAGAAAAAGTCCCGATAAAAATCCAAGCGTAACAGGTATAAACCAGATCAAAAGGCTTTGCAGATGTGGCGGTTTTTCAGTTGCATTAAGGTAGACCGTCTCCGGTTCAACGACGATACCTTGCCGCTCAAAGGCTTCTTTAACTTCACCACTGAGACTTCCTCCATGGTAGCCTCGTATGCCTTCGAAACTTACCCAGTCTTTGTATTCCGGCTGCTGAGTTAATCCCAGATATTCCAATGAGTTATCAACATATACAATTGCACTCGCTTTTTTAGTTGTTGCGGCATCATGTACCGATACATACCACTTAGTAAGCGTCTTCAAATCGTTTTCATTTATCGGTCCATACTTAGTGCTTACATAGGCACCTACATATCCAACAACTTTTTTGGGCGCTGCATCGTTTCCTTCATTTATTACAAATGCCACTTGCTGAATTCCATTTATAAAAAAACTAAAAAAACCTACAGCGAGGAATAATCCTATTATAAATCTTGCTGCAGACGATGAATCATCCCACTGTTTCATAATGAAGCGTATAAACGCAAGTTTTGAATATATTGGCTTTCCTAAGCCATCTATGCAACCTGAACGTCTACGTCTGCGTCAATTCTGAGCAAACCTTTTAGCTCTTCAATGGTAAATCTTTTCGGCGCAGTCAAAAGTACACTATTATCAGGTAATTTTTCAGCAGTTATATCATTTAATCCTTGCAATGAATACCGAATAGCCTCAAGAACCTTATCAGCTCCTTGAAGAGTTAGTGTATAAACATTAAAGTCACGCTCAGCCTCACTACGATAGTCAGGTGGTGGCACACCAGTGGGCTTCTGGGGATTTCTCTGTGAAGCTCGGCATTTTTCAATTAATTCGCGATTTGGTCCGTCCGTAGGTGTATTCATAGTATATTGAATATATACAAGGTATGGGGTGTATGTAAAGCAGGCCCCAATATACTTTGTACAAGGTATATTGTGCAAAGTAGGAGATAGGTCAAGGAAAGGGTATAAAGTTGCCTTCCCTTCTAAATAAAATTTTAATTTTCTATGCAGCTTTCTGTTCAGTACTCATTTCAATTTGTGCTTCTTGTGGATGTTCAGCGTCAGAATTATTAAGAGCTTCCTGAACTTTATCCGCATCATCGCTGGATACTGAAGCAATTTCTTCACCCGTCTTATCATCACGAATGGTAATACCTGCAAAGCTGCGGTGTTTTACGGTATACACCTCACGCGAACCCTCAAATCCTTCACGCACGACCTCAAATACAAGTTGATCCTGGTTTAAACACATATCCATAATGGCATCAGCGGGAAGTTGTTCTTTTGCCTCCTCAAAATCCTTATATCCTAACGCCTTGGACTGTGTATCTACCGCTTCCCTACCCGCTTTATTCACAATATGGAATTCAGTAAATGCAGCATTCTCACGCTTGGAAAGTTCTTCCGTTACTTTTGCAGACTGACGCCATATGCGCACGATATCAATTACATCTTTAGTCATTGAAATGGTGAAGACGCCGGCCAAAATATCATCGGCAATACCGATAACCGTAGCATTATCAGCCAAGAGTGCAGCGGTGGTAGCTCCACGCCAGCCAAGTAAGCGCAAAAGCTGTCTGCAGCCCTGACGAGAGGCAATCTGGCCGAATTTTTTAGTTGCTTTTCTGGTAACTGTTTTAGCAAATGCTTTTTCAATCGCGCCCAAACCGACCTTCTGAAATAGTTTTTTCTCTGCGGCCTTTGTCGCAATTTTTATGAGCAAATGACTTCCTTGTTTATATGACCACGCTTTTAATAATTCGTTTCCTTCTTGAGCCAGTGCGTAAGAACCAGGTTTAGTTCTAAAATATTCGGTAATCCAATTTTCAAACATCGCAGTTCCCCATATCGCACCAGCTAAACCACCGACGAGGTCTACCACAATACGTGCAGAAGGGGTTAGTTTGTTACCAATAAACACATCTGTTGCCTTGGAAGCACCAAAGTACGCCATAAGTCCCGATGTAGTGCTAATAAACGCTTCCTTTTGATCGTCTGCGGTTGAAAGTTGGTAGATCAGCATAATAGTCATTCCCAATCCCAACGTATCCATTGCAGGAATAATTTTTGCGCACGCTTTTTCAAAACCTTTTGTATTAGCTACATTGACCGCCTTAGGATCAGTGCCAAATTCTTCAAGAAATCGATCTTTAATTTCGGCGACAGTCATCTGGTTAGGAGCACTCGTCACGCGGCCTTTTATCCGCTTGCCGTTAACCGTATATTCATATTCAGCAGTTCCGGCCATCTTATCTTTTACTAAACTCACACTATCAACTGAAACTTGCTGCAACGCCTGAATTTTCCAGACCTCCATACACTTTGCCTTGAGTTCTGCTGGAGTCAGCGTATGCACATCTGCAACAGGTAAATCAATTTCCATATTGCGGAATTTATAACGCGCAACCGTGGGGTCTTTTGAGACGAGCGTGTGAACTCGGTTCATCTCGGCAAATTTTGGCATCCCATCTGCGGGAATGGGCTCTCCCCTTTCTAGATTCTCCCCCATTTCTCGATACCAACTTTTTTTAAACTCTGCCTCTGCTGCAGGGTCTGAACCACCGGGAACAATTCCATGCGCCTTGAGCACATCATTGATCGTAGCTTCAGTAATTTTTACTCCCTTAGGTGAGGTATATTCTTTTGTAGTCCCCTCAAGGGCAGTTTTTATCTCAACTGCATGTTTATCCGCGCGTAGCTCACGAGCGAAATCAGGCCTGTCAAGAACAGGTGTTGTACTCCCCTTTAACTGATTCTCAGCAATCTCACGGTCAAAGTCATCCCAGAATTTTTTAATCTTGGCCTCATTTCCAGGTGACTTATCTGCTGGATCGATGCCGTGCTCACTGAGAAATTTATCAGGGTCAGTAATTATCCTGGTACGCTCCGCTTTTGCATCCCCCAGCTTAGCCAGAATTGCCGGCTCACTCAATGAAGTAATACCGCTCTGTTTAAGTGCAGTTTTAATTTTGTCGTAGGTTTGTGCAGTATTTTTTTCATCAAACTCGAACTCATAGGCACCTGTTTTTTTGCCATAACTTCGATCATACGAATCTTTAAATAACCGTGCGTAACGCTTTACTGCACGCTCTAAGTGCTCTTTGCTGAAAAATGTTAGATTCTTCTCAACGTGCATACCTGGATGTTCGCGCCACGTCTTAAGTTTACCGACACGCTCAGCTTCCGTGAGCATTTCATTATATTTCAAAAATTGTTTTCCATAAAAACGTGCCTCTTGTTCACAGAGCATATCTTTACTCATTCCCATCATATTCCGTATACCCTCAAAGTGCTGAGGAAGATCATAACGCAATATGGCTTGCCCCTGGACTTTTGCATAACGAACCGCTGCACCGTGCAACTGCAACATTTTCAACGGGTACATAAATCCATATCCAAGACCACGAACCGCTCCACCTCTCACATTTTCAATAACTCCTTTTTTGCTATCTGCAAGACCAGGAAATGACTCATGAAATCCTATTTTTTGTGCAATTGAAGCGACACCTCCTCCCACTGCCATTACTGCCGCAGAACCCAAAATAATATATTTTCCTCCCCAAACATAATCCTTTAAAACACCACCAACATCTTCTAATTTTCGTATATGAATAAGCTTACTTCCCATCTCGATCATCTGCTCACCACTGGCTAATACGTACGCCTTATAACCATTCCACAAAAATACTCCTGCGCCACTAACTCCCATAGCAAAGCCATCTTTCAAAGCCGCTCCAGAAAGTTCTGACATGAATGCTGTTGGATTGCTCGCCATTTCGCCGGCACTATATTCGGAAAGAACTTTTTTAATGCGCGTACCTCCCTCCCCTACATACTCACGCAGACCCGCAGCGGCACGCCAATCAACAACAAAGTGATCGTCTGGATTAATAACCGTTTCGGGATCTTCTTTTTGTTGCTCATCAAGCTTTTTCTGACGCTCAGGACTAAAAACACCTTTGTTATATAAAAGCGCGAGTGCTGCCCCCACGGTCTTTGGTTTCTGGTGCTTTAACTCAGCTCGGTAGGTAACTAAAAGTTCCGTGACTTTTTTTTCAGTGTCCATCTGTGCCTTGCGATCAGCCATACTGATACCTGCCAGTTTTTCATCGTCACCGATCATTTTATCGAACACATATGATTTTCCTTGATTTAACCATCCATCAGTTTCATCACAATAGTCGTCGTAGTCAGCATCTTTAAGCGCAACTATATGTTTTTCAGGAACTTTCAAAAACGTTCCAATGCTCTTATACATGCTTTTCTCATTGGTTCCCAATTTCTCCATCGCCTCCTCTGGTTTATCGCCAAAGAGCGAGCCAAACCAGCCCTTAATTTTGCCCCAAGAGTCCTTAATATTAAGTCCCATTTTTTCAAAAAATCCTGCAATGCGATCAGGTCCTAGAGCAATGCCCAAAGCAACACCACCAGCGATCGCGTAGGTGAGGGTCTTTTTCCATGGTTGATCATTTTCTTTTCTATTCAATAACATACTAATAACTTTCCCTACACATAAAACACCAGCAGTAGCTAAGGCAAATTTTGCAATTGGAGGAAGGCCATTAAGTTGCTGTGCGGCTTTATCATAAAGCGCACCAACAGCAGAGGGCTCTTTTTTTTCTACAGTTTTTTTATCATCTTTCGAATCCGCAGTACTCACTTGTGGCCCTTCCACAACTCGTCGTGCGACTTCATCACCCGCTGCGGCATATTCAATAATTCCTGGGAGTTGCTCAGCAAAATATTTTGATCCATCAGCACTTTGGTCAATGACCATTTCTTTGCATTTTGAGACTGCTGCTTCTTGTGTGTCATTGAGTGTTACATCGCCGAAATTATGGAATTTCAGCATCATAGCAAGCTCCATTTTGTTAGTGATATCATGTCCATCTCGTTTTAATTTCACAAGTACAGTAAAAATAACTCCCTCAAGCGTCTTCATACGCTCTTTTTGATCCGGATCTTTCTCAGGATCTTTTTGGATATCAATTCCGTCAATTCTCTTAATAGGATCTTCGATCGTTTTGTCTCTCTGAATATCGACTGAAATATCCGCAGACTTTTTTTTGCGCTTGTCATGAATATCATTTTCATCACGAACACGATCGAGCTCATGACCGGTCGCAGTTTCAAGTTTCTTATCTTTCTTTTTGTTTTGATTTTCGTCAGGAGCACGAGTGCCGCTACCTGCCGGGTTTGATCCTAATTTAGCCATCAGATAACTATACCATAAAATAGCCTCTTAGTGAAGCTTCTTGGTCATATAGGTCCCCTCAAGCTCGTAACCGAGTTTCCGATAATACTCGCGGATGCCGACACCGCTAATGATAGCCATTTTTTTGTAGCCATGATGAAGTGCAATCTCCTCTGCCTTTGCCACCAGTTTTTTGCCAAATCCCATATGCTGGCTGGCCAACTCATCTTTTTCCGAGATCGGCACCTGCGCACCATATGTATGCAGCTCACGAATGATTGCAGCGCCCTCTAGCTCTTTCAAAAAGTGTTTCTTGCCCTGAAGGCTATAACTCGTGAAACGGAGGCGTAAGAGGGCACAGAGCTTGTCACGGCTCGCATCGTCATAACTCAAGAAAAATTCCTTACCTTCTGAAGCATCATATTCCATGGTACGCAGCTCAATATTTTTTGGATCGATCGGCTCATTGCGAATCTCACGACAACGAATACACTGACAGAATAATCCCTGTTTTTTCATTAGTTCATGCGCCACCTGACGCAGGTTTGATACCTTGCTGCCGCCAATAATACTCGTTGCGGGAATATCACGAATCAAACGTGTGACCCGCAGATAGCGCGGAAAAAATTTCTTCGCCTCAATAATAATGTGCAGCAGCTCTTCATCGGTATAGGGCACGTGCCTCCCCTGCTCCATCCACAATTTTAATTCTGAAAACGGCACCACCATGCAGGGATAAAACTTAATCATGTCGGGACGGAAGCGCGGATCTTCAAAAATGTCTTTAAACATTTGAATATCACGTTCGACTGTTGCGCCGGGTAAATTTGGCATCATGTGATACGAAATTTTAAAACCCGCATCTTTCATCAATTGCGTTGCTTTTATCGTTGCATCAACGCCATGTCCACGCTTTACCAAAGCCAAAATATCGTCATAAATAGTCTGAGCTCCAATCTCGATACGTGTCGCACCTAACATGCGCATACGACGAATTTCTTCTTCATCAATCCAGTCCTGACGCGTCTCCAACGTAATCGCCACACAACGGTGTTCAGCCGTCTCATTTATTTTTTGCGCTTCCTCAAGCGTGCGTGATTTTTTTCCACCATTCATTGCATTAAGACACTGACGCAAGTAACTCACTTGATATGCCTTGGGATGCGAAGACCACGTCCCACCCATAACAATCAACTCAATTTTGTCTGTTGGATGACCATTCGCTGAAAGCGCCTTAATACGTGAACTCACCTGCTTAAAGGGATCATAATCATTAATTATCGCACGCATAACTGCCGGCTCGTTGCTCAGGTAACTCTTGGGCACATTTTCTTCAGTAGGACAAAACACACAGCGTCCCGGACAACCGAGGGGCTTAGTTAGAACAGCGACCGGAGAAACACCCGAGAGCGTACGAATGCCCCGCTTACGAATAAGCGTAGCAAAAGCCCGATCTTCTTTTATAATCCCCTGCTTCACCATCGCCTGATATGCCGCAATAAGAGCGGAGTTCGGCGGCGGTGAGACGTTAAAATGCTCGGAATACTGCATCTTAAGATCATGCAGCTGCCCCGGGGTTTTTATCCCGGTCTGGACCGCGTCTAATACGAGTTGAGCAATAGATGCCATGGGATGTTAGTATACAGGAGTGAAAACAGAGCAAATACTACACAAAGTTATCGCTGATTACGAGCAGATTTCTGAGGAGTTTGGGGCTTCAAGACAGGCTGCCTGGCCCGAATTTAACCTGTTAAGGGAGAAAATCGAGGGTAAAAAAATAAAGCTCGCCGATATTGGCTGTGGGAATGGACGGCTGGGCAAGCTCTTGGCGAGCGAAAACGTCTCGTATTATGGGGTGGATAATAATGCTTCTCTTTTGGCGCTGGCGAAAATACAACTTACTGACCTTTCACCTAAAGCTATTCTGAGAAAGGCTCACATGCAGAAACTGCCTTTTAAAAAGGATTTTTTTGACATAACCGTTTCGTTTGCCGCGCTGCATCACTTACCAACCGCGTCGCTTCAACTAAAAGCACTTAAAGAGATGCGACGCATTACAAATAAAGAAGGTTTTGTTTTTATTACCGTATGGAATTTATGGCAGCCCAAATACAAAAAACATATTAATCCTAAAAATCATCACTCCTTTATCCCCTGGGGAAATCCTGTTCAAGTAGAGCGTTTTTATTATGCCTTCAAAGTAAATGAACTAAAGGATCTATTAAAAAAAGCAGGATTCACTACAATAAGGCGGCTCAGCAGCGATCATAATTTTTTCTTTCAGTGCTCATGAAAAATGTTTCTATTTTAGGAGTTCACTTCAGTCCTGTGACTCTTTCACAGGCGGTGGAACAGTGCAGTAGCATACTCGAAAAAAAGACCCAACATCAGATTGTCACACCCAATCCTGAGATGCTCTTAGTGGCGCAGCACGATCCTCATTTTAAAGAAACGCTCAATCAGGCCT
>JAGOUV010000007.1:14321-75452 GCA_018061065.1 Candidatus Altimarinota bacterium
CAGGCGGTGGAACAGTGCAGTAGCATACTCGAAAAAAAGACCCAACATCAGATTGTCACACCCAATCCTGAGATGCTCTTAGTGGCGCAGCACGATCCTCATTTTAAAGAAACGCTCAATCAGGCCTGGCTCAGTATTCCAGATGGAATCGGTATTCTGTGGGCCGCTCAGGTAATGAGTAAACACCATACAACGCGCCTGGGAAAAATTCTGTATGGAGTCCTGACGCTTCCGTTATTGCTTATCATGCCGCGCTTTTTTAAAGGTATCCTTCCCGAGCGCGTGAGTGGAGTAGACCTAATGCTAGAGCTCTGCGCGGTAAGTGCTGAGAAAAAATACCGAATTTTTCTCCTTGGTGCACAAGAAGGAGTGGCTGAAAAAGTTAAGACAACATTAGAAAAAAAATATCCTCATATATCAATTGTGGGAACACACAGTGGTTCACCTCGTATAAAAGACGAAGAGGATATCAAAGACCTCATTGAAAAAAGCAGACCTGATATTTTATTTGTTGCCTTTGGCGCTCCACATCAGGAATTGTGGATAGCGCGCAATCTCAAGGATCTTCCCACCGTAAAGATTGCGATGGGCGTAGGAGGTGCCTTTGATTTTATCGCGCACATTCGCAAACGAGCCCCCAAATGGATGCAGAAACTGGGCATAGAGTGGTTGTATCGCCTCATTCAGGAACCGCGTCGAATAAAGCGGATCTTCAACGCCATCATCCGCTTCCCTTTTAAAGTTCTGACGACCCACTAATAACAATCTACTATTTCTTCTTGCTGTGCTTTTTTTCCTGTGAGCGCCCCACTCTGTTAATGGCACTTTCAATCAACGGACGCACATGATCCACAATCGAACCAACCAATGTAACGGGCTTAATAATCATATTATTCACGCGATCTACTGTTTCACGGACACGCTCGACTACCTTACTTGAATCTCTCAAGATAAATATCAAATAAATAATCGCAACCGACAAAACAATTGTCAGTATTGCAACTGAGATACTGAGAACCAAATATAATGTTTGTTGGTTATCTGCGACGGGCATATTTGATTATTATTTTATACTTATATTGCTAAACAAGCAACTTCCGCAGTATTTCTTGCACAACAGCTGGCTGTGCTTTCCCCTTACTTTCTTTCATGACTTGTCCAACGATAAAACCGATTGCCGCCTCCTTGCCCGCTTTAAAATCAGCCACCGCTGCAGGATTTTTTTCGAGCGCTGCTTTACACAATGCCTCAATCGCCCCCACATCACTCACTACTTCAATGCCCAATTCTTTCATAACTACATCCGGATTTTTTCCCGTTTTATACATCACTTCAAAAACCTCGGACTTGGCTTGATTGTTACTTAATGCGCCTTTATTAACTAATGAAACTAACATTCCCAATTGTTGTGCGGTGACTGTGCACTGCTCTAATGAACGATGATCTTCTTTCAAATGTTTAAGTAAGGTAGTGGCCACAAACGAAAAACTCTTTTTTGCATCGCCAGAAACCTTCACGACTTCCTCAAAATAATTCGCCAAATCCGGCTCTTCCACAAGCAGGATTGCATCATCAACCGCCAATTGATATTCGGTTATAAAGCGTTTCTTACGAGCTAAGGGAAGCTCTGGCAAAGCGGCACGCTCTTCATCAATAAAGGCCTGCTGCAAGACTAAAGGAGGCAAATCGGGCTCGGGGAAATAACGATAATCATGAGCCTCTTCTTTGCTGCGCTGTGAAACTGTTGTGCCCGTGGCATCATCCCATCCGCGCGTTTCTTGTGAAATTGTTTTACCTTCATTGAGCATCTCGGTTTGACGTTCTATTTCATAGACGAGTGCTTTCTCCAATGCACGGAACGAGTTCAAATTCTTCACCTCTACTTTTGTTCCAAATTTTTCCACGCCTTTTTTACGCAAAGAAACATTGATATCAAAACGCATCATGCCCTTTTCCATATCGCAGTCAGAAGAACCCACATATCGTAAAATACGGCGAATCTGCTGTGCATACGCCGAGGCCTCTTCTACCGTGCGCATATCCGGCTCTGAAACAATCTCCATGAGCGGGCAGCCGCTGCGATTGTAATCACAGAGCGTTCCATCTGCTGTGTGGGTGAGCTTTCCCGCATCATCTTCCAAGTGCAAACGTGTTACTCCAATAACCGTCTGCGTTCCATCAGCGCGTTCAATTTCCACACTTCCTTTTATAGCCACTGGTTCATCATATTGAGAAATTTGAAACCCTTTAGGCAAATCGGGATAAAAATAATTTTTACGATCAAATTTAGAAAAAAGTGGAATAGTGCAATTAAGCGCCAAACCCGCACGAATCCCCTTTTTCACCGTCACTTCATTGAGTACCGGCAACATACCCGGGAAACCCATACAAATAGGGCACACATTTGTATTTGCAGGCTTACCAAAAGAGTCGTTTGAACACCCACAAAACATCTTAGTAATTGAAGAAATTTGCGCATGAATCTCAAGTCCTATAACTGGCTCGTATATCTCTGACATGACGGTATTATAAAGTAGATAGCTTTGACTTGAAAGCCTCCGGGCTCGTGTCATTCATAATAACCTCAGTAAAGTTTTTAGGCTGTATTTTTCGTTGAAAGGTAAGTATTTCCTTTGCCTCATCAGCAGGCAGTCCGCGTTCTTTAAGCCTTTGTAAAATACGATCATTCGGAGCGTCGATACACAGTATTCGATCGCAAAACGTCCCTACATCGCCCGGTTCCAGATAAAATGCCTCCAAACAAACCTTTAAATCTCGCTGTTCTCTTTTATATTGAGCCTTAAGTTGATCGATTTTCTTGCTCACTTCATTCCAAATAATCGGATGGATAACTTTATTGAGAATCCACATTTTTTGATGATTTTTTGCCACCAGCGCGCGCAGGCGATTTCTATGTACCTCAGTTTTTCCCACATAATAATCGCCGAAATATTCTTTAATTTTCGTATATCCCTGGCCGCCCTTTTGATATAGCTCATGTGTAATATGGTCAGCATCAAGCCAAACAAACCCACGCTCATCCTGAAAATATCTACAGGCAGTCGACTTTCCACTCGCAATAACACCAGTAACACCCACTAAGAAAGTTTTCATAGGTTATAGGCGGTGAAGCGCATCCTCAAAAGCAGCCAGTGCACGACGCGCATCGTGAGGTTTTAATGAATATCCAACCTCATGCACAATACCGTTGCGCAATTTATGCGCAAACCAAATATCATTAATTCTATCTGCAAAAAGCTTCTCGCTTTTCTTTAACTTTTCTCCGAGCGTTCCTTTGTATCCGCGTCGCCGCAGTGCCCAATCAAGCAACTTATCAGCCTCAATAATTGACTTAGAAGGATCCGTTACAGAAAGACGCGCAATCGACTTCCACTGACTTGAAATAAATTCATGCTGAAGTCGAGTAAGTTTCCCCCTTTTACTTAAAAGAACAAACAACAAAATAAGGACTCCAAGAAAGACGACAATTATTGCAACGGGAACATTCATAATAAAATGGCTAGGATTTCTCGTCTTCTGAACCCGGTACTCCATGCTCTAATACATGCTGCTGTAAGAGATCAGATAGAAGCCCCTGCAGCGCATGGTGATCACGATAATTTTTATGCTTAACAAACTCGTCCTGAGCTCGCGTGAGCATCTCAACTTTCTTTTTGGGGCTAATTGCTCCATCAAAGGTAGAAGGATGTCCCGTAAACTTCTCTAACGTGATCGATCCGTAATTAAAAAGGGTTCTAAAGATGCCCTTTATCTCATAGCCAATGCCTTGAATGATGTGATATTCTATACGGGCTGAGCTTTTCTTGAAAAATCCCTCCCATATAACCTCTACGACACTTACATTCGTGACCAACCACGCGTCGTAATACCAGTCAAAAAACTCATAGAGAAAACGTACAACGCCGATTACACCCCACAGTATGGTAAGCGGCAAAAGTTTAGGGAAGAGCCACCACGCAAAAACAGGAAGAAATAGCCCAAAGAAGAAAACTTTAAAAAAGTTTTTCAGCTCAAGAAAAAGGTGCCGATGAATCACGAACATAATCTCTTCACCATCGGTGATATAGGATTTATAGAAAAAATTACGAAGTTTTGTTCCCATTTCTTAAAGTCTAACACACATGAAGTCAGGAATCATCGGAAGTATCAAACGAAGCCTCGAACAATATAAGTCTCGATTCCCCCAGCTCTATTTTTTAGGTGATCTCATCCTCAACGTTGTGGCCATTGTTTTAATGGTGTTAATCGTACGCACCTATGTCATCTCCCCTTTTCAGGTAAATGGCTCATCTATGTGCAATACGCTCAATTATATTGATGATAAATGTTACTCCGGCAATGGTGAATATTTGATTGTAAATAAAGCGGTTTACTATCCTTTCTTTGGCCATTCGTATCGCACACCAGAACGTGGAGACATTGTTGTTTTTAAGCCACCAAAAAGCGATGGAAAAGAATATTTCATCAAACGCGTTATCGGATTACCGGGTGAAAAAGTCTCAATACATGGCGGAAAAGTGTATATAATTAATAAAGAAAATCCAAAGGGCAAAGAGCTCGTTGAGCCCTATTTAAACGAAAGCAATCAAGGAAAAACATATCCAGAACCATTTAAACCCCTCCTCACAAAAGACTTTGCCGTGCCTGAGGGAATGTATTTTGTCATGGGAGATAATCGCAATGGCTCAACGGATTCACGTCAGTGCTTCCTCCACAGCGCATCACAAGACTGCAAAGATCAACTCGACCATTTCCTCGCATTCGAGGAAATAGAGGGACGCGCTGCGGTCGTTCTCTGGCCATTCGGCAAAATACGCTTTCTTACGAATCCGACCTACTAAAGTAGAACTCAATTGCCATAATGATGGCAATAAGCAAAAGTCCGCTCCACCATGTGAGCGCATTTATTAAAAGTAGAACCAAGCCCCCGATAGTCGCAAAGGTCAGAAGTAGACCTTGTCTTATGGAAAGCGTAAGGTGCTCACGGTAAATTTCTTTGTTAAACCAAAGTCTCAGTGAAAATCCGAGCGAAATAAATGTCCCTGCCATAGCCACCGCGCTACTCAAAAAAAATAACGCCAAAGAGCCAGATGAAACAGAGTGACAAATACTGATTTTTCCCGCTTCAGTACACGGCTCCATTTTGTATAAAACCAAAAAAAATGAGACCCATCCTAAAACAGCCACCAACCCAATGCTAAAGAGATGTTTTTTGGCTGTCATAATTATTCAATAAGATTCTTATTCCGATAAATACGATACCAAGTGAGAGGAATGCGAAACTGAAAAGTCTAAATGTAGGCAGCGGTACGCCAATAAGTGAGGTAAGGAGCTGAAGTTGGAACGGCGTGAACATCGAAATCTTATCCAAATGATCGGGAAGATCTAACAACGCATACCATATGCCGTAGATAAGCGTACCAGTCAAAAAATACACAATACCTGTTGAGAGTAATGCCTTTGAGTTACTGCCGAGAAAAAGCCAATGCGATATAAACAGCATAATACAAAAAACTAAAATTATGCCCAAAACGTAATAACTAGAATCGGTAATCATGCGAAAATTAGATACCACTGTTTGATCGGCACCTTGAATTGTTATAACTGCGGGGACCTCCGTCTGTATAAAATTAACAAAGCGAGTTTTAATTTCATCATTGGTAACTTCTGGCGTAGCGGGCGGCACACACCACGGGAACGCAGCTTTTTGAAGTGCATCAAGTTCGGTACATATAGGCATGCGATTAAATATTTCGGGACTGCGTGAAATCATCTCAGTTTTCAACGCCGTTGTATCAACAACAAAACCATGAGCAGTCGCATCATACGTTCCTCCCTTTACTGCTGCGACTACCTTGGCGACCATCGCCTCAATATCTTCTGGGGTAATAACCTGGCGAATTCGCTGTTTAATAATTTCAGTAGTGCCTTGATCGAGAACACTATGCTGAGCAATGAGGCTTACCATTGGCTCGTACATATTTTTCGAGTAATACTGAGGATTAGCGAACATGGGCAACTGCAAAAGAATCGATGCCAAAGCAACCAAGCCGGGCATGACGATCATGAATGGAATACTCGTTAATACAGTGATAACTTTTCGCACGAGCACTATTGTATCACATGCTGTGTCAGCTGCTGATGATCCGCTGTCACAGGCAAAATCTTCCAACGAATTTCTTTTCCTAAGCGACCTTGTACGCGGAAGCCTGACGCTTTTGGATGTCCACCACCGCCAAACGGTGCCGCTAAATCTGAGACATTTACCTCTTCACGTTGCGTGCGCAATGATCCCTTCACCATGCCTTTATCTTCAGCAAGTAAGAGCGAAAATTTTGAATCAGGAACCGTGTTAAGCAAATCAATAATACCGCCTGTATCACCCGCGTGTGCACCAATTTTCATAAGGTCTTCATGAGTCACCACAGACGAAAGTATCTGCTCGTCATTCATACGTGCTTGTTCCAAAATATGTCCCCACAACTTCAACTGTGGAAGCGTGGACATCTTAAACATTGGCCGACTGATATCTTCGACTTTAACTCCGAACTGCGCCAAGTCTGCGGCAATTTCAAATGTTTCCTGCGTCGTGTTTGAGTGCTGCATTCCGCCTGTGTCATTGTAAATTCCTGCCATAAGCGCGATCGCCATTTCTTTTGTAAAAGGAATTCCCATCGCCTTAATGAGCTTGTAGGTAATCATCGTAGCGGATGAGGCCTTTGGATCGACCACATTAATCGTTCCAAAAAAATCATTGCTTGCATGATGATCAATATTAATAAAAGGAATGCTGTGATCCAGGAAATTCGTGTACACATTTTGAAATCCCGTCATATGTGAAGCGCCCGCATCTTGAATCACCATGCAGGGAAAATCAGTTTTGTTGAATGTCTGAACAAATCTGAGTGGTGCAGGAAGTAAGTCAGAGATGAATTGCAATCTCGTAGGTACATGGTCTATACATGCAGGAACGACCTCTACGCCACGGCTATGAAGCGCAATTGCCAAAGCAACCGTCGCGCCCAAGGTATCGCCGTCAGGACGTTGATGTGAGACGAGCAAGACCTTTGGTATCGTTGAGAGCAACTGTACTACCTTTTGTAATTCGTCTTGTGCGGAATAGTTGAGGGGAAGTGGCATGTGTAACTTTTATTACATAAAGTTTGTTATTATAATGATTTATTCTAATTTGTCAATATTTATCTTTTCAGGTTAGAATGGCGCTATGAGTGATGCTATACGAATAGTTTTTGCGGGGACGGGAGCATTTGGTAGACCTATCTTAGAACACCTTATACAAGATCCTCGATTTCAGGTAGCTGCGGTCATCAGTGGACCAGACAAAGAAGCCGGACGCGGACTTACCATAGGCAAAAATAACATTGTACAGGCGGCGGAACAACATAGGATCCCCGTGCATCAGGAGGTAACAACGGCGGAATTAAATACGGCGATTAAAGGCTATAGCCCCGATATATTGCTCGTGGTTGCATATGGAAAAATACTGCATTCTTCAACATTGGCGATAGCTCACGGTGGTTCTATAAATATCCATGGTTCGCTCATTCCTGCGTATCGTGGGGCTTCACCAATTCACGCCGCGCTGCTTAATAATGATGAAAAAACAGGTGTCAGCTGGCTGGTGATGGGTAAAAAAATGGATGCGGGACCACTTATAAAAAGTATTCCGTTGCCCATTACAGATGAAGATGACTTCCCTACTCTGTATGAAAAATTAAGCAACTTGGCGGCTGAAAAAACGGGTGATGTCTTGTATGATTTTTCTCGGAATCACCATGCTGTAGCCCAAAATGAGTCAGAAGCGACCTATTCTTCAATTATAGAGAAAAAAGACGGCGAGTTATATTTTGATGAGGAAACGGCAAAGACACTCGTAGGAAAAGTGCGAGCATATGTAACGTGGCCTGGAGCGTATTTTATGCATAAAGGTAAACGCATAAAAGTCTTAAAGGCACACTGGGTATCTGGTGAAGCGGTTATCTCCGATCCGGTACAGATAAAAACAAAGGAAGGTATTTTTATCCCCGATATTCTTCAACCCGAGTCAAAACGCCCCATGGATGCGCGATCTTTTGCGCAAGGATACTGGAAATAATTATTTCTTCACTGCGGGTTTGGGAAATAGTCCCTGTGGCATCTCAAGCTTGAAAGCCTCTTGTAACAAAGTGCCGGCTTTACTTAATGCTGCCTGCTCATTATCAGTTTCTTGTGCGGTACGAATTGCATCACGCAGGGTTTGATCCGTTACTTGTTTAGAGAAAAAGCGGATGCTTTGTGCCATTCCCAACTGATCGAGAAAGACTTTCAATGTTGCATCTTTCTTTTGTGTCTCAATCAAATCACGGCGTGCCGTTGGTCGCTTTGTCTTTTTAATATAGGAGCTTGCACTGTCTTTTGATGTAGCAAACTGAACAAAATCCCATGCTAACGCAGCATTCTTACTATTACGAGAGACTGCCAATCCATAATAGTTCGCGTAAACCGCTTTTTTTGTATCATCTGTGGACATCTGTGGTGAAGGAGCAATGGCAATATCTTTAATACTCACAATTGCATCACTGCGCGTTTTTACATTCTTAATTTCATTTTCCAAGCGTGCCGCAAGGTCACTATAGGCAAACATGCTCGATATTTTTCCCGACAAAAATGCCTCTAATTCTGCGGGGTTTGTCTTTCCTGCTGATTGTATCGGATCCCAACTAAAATTTTTCGCCTTAGGATCAGAGAAGCTCATGAAAAGCTGAAATTGCTTTACGGCACCTGCATTAAGTGAGATCTGTTTATATTGATCATCATATAAGTTTGAACCTGCCTGTAAAAAAAGATTGTAGAGAATATCGGGCGCATAGGTAATTGTCCCTCCTCCCATGGCAATTTCACCACGGCTCAACGAAAGATTGAGATCGTCTTTCCGCAATACTTCTGCGTCCTTTACTGCCTCAGCCCACGTAGCTGCCGGAGCACCGCGCTCGGGTATTTCCTGTTCAAAATGAGTTTTGTTGTAGTAGAGCGCAAGCGTATCAACAAAGAGTGGCAATGCATAAATCTTACGTACGCCATCGTTCACATCGGTCTGAATAAAATCGCCACTCGTTACTCCCACAAAAACCTGTCCAAACGCCTCAGGAGTAAGACTTTCTGAAACAAGCGGAACGATCTTTTTATTGTTGCGAGGAAGCCATCCATTGGGAATATAGAAAATATCGGGTCCCTCCCCTTCTGCCACTTCATTGATTACCAATTTTTCAAGTTCTTCAATCGTGCTGAATTTCTTATATTTAATAACCGCGTCAGACTGTCGATCTTTATATTTAGCAATGATTGGCGCAATAACATCGCTGTTATCTACGCCATAAATAGTAAGGTTACGCGGACCGGCAAAGGTAGTTGTTTTTTTAAAACAGCCAGCCAAACCAAATACGATGAGAAGCAACGCGGCACTTTGTTGTAGGTATTTCTTTTTCATCTCTCACTAGTATACCCCGCTGCAAGACCTTCGAGAAAGTATTTTTTGGAGAGTGCGTACCAATAGGCATCCGACCAAGTAGCGCGGAGTAATCCCGTGACAAGTGGCGCGCTGAGAAAATCAAAAACTGTTTTTTTAAAACCTTGGGGTACAAAATTATGTGTCGGATATTTTTGCTGCATTGTATGTGCGCCTTTCCCCACCGCAATCATACGTTTTTTAAAGCTCTCGAGCGTCATCTCATGGTCATGGAAACCTACTGATTCCCGTGCATAGAGGAGTTTAAATCCGTGTTCTTGTGTAAGCCGCAATCCTAGATCTATATCTTCCCATCCATACCCCTGAAACGTGGGATCAAAAGGTGTTTTTTCCAAAAGAGATTTTTTGAGCGAAATCTGCGCCGTGTAAAAAAAACGATAATCTGCCTCTGTTTTTCCCTCAATCAGATCATAAGCGAACTGGCTCCCGCCAAAACGCCCAAAGAGCGCGCGACCCCGCTCCATAAAACTCATCAGTGGCGTTACGACCAGGTGCGGTGCCCACGTCACAAAACCCAAAATGCCGATATGCTCCTGCGGATGTGAGCGATGATAATGTGCGTGAATCTCAAGGGCATCCGGCTGAAGATAAATATCATCCCCTATAAAGAGAATTATGTCGCCTTTTGCATGTGATACCCCCGTATTACGCGCCACTCCCGGCCCCTTATTTTCTTGATGGAAATAATGAAGAGGAACGGTAGTTATTTTGCTCAATTCCGCTACGACCGCCTTTGCCTCAGCGTTTCCACCGTCATTCACCACAATCACTTCATACGTTCCTTTATAAGTCTGCGCGATGAGTGCCTTAAGTGCATTTTTAAGAATCGGTGCGCGGTTATAGGTAGGAATAACGATTGAGATAGTCACATCGGGAGCATATCGGACTATGGGGCTGCGCTCAAGCTACGACCGCCTCCTGTTCCGGTACGGGAGCCTTATTGAGAAAATTAAAGTCGTCCATAATCACCTCAGTGACATAGCGTTTTGCGCCATCCGTTGTCTCATATGAACGATTGCGCAATTTTCCCAATAACAAAATGGGCATGCCTTTTTTGAGCTTTTCTCCTACGACATCGGCGAGCTTGCCAAAAGCAACGACACGGTGAAAATCGGTGCTGCCTAACACCTTACCTTCTTTGTCCTTCCAGCGCGCATTGGTTGCCACTGAAAAATGCCGCATGCTCCGACCTGTTTTAGTCGTCACCTGCTCCGGATCGGCGGTGAGATTGCCGTAGAGCATAACCTTATTTATTGATCTCATAGATAATAAATTAAGAAATAGAATAATTGGCATGCTAGCAAAGCAACATGAACTTTTTGTGAAAAAAAGATGAAAAATCTCGAGTCCCCGCTTCATGCTGTATAATGACCGCGTGTTTACGGGAATCATTCGCCATAAAGGACAGGTTGTTGCGCTCACTAAAAAACCAAGTGGTTCTTATGAGCTGACGATTTCAACAAACTATAAAAGCGGCAGATTAGGCGACAGCATAGCTATTCAAGGAACCTGTTTAACTATTACAGAAGCCAAAAATAGCACCTATAGCTTCCAAGTCATTCCCGAATCAATTTCACGAACGGCACTTTCTCAGCTCACCAAAGGCAGCGAGGTAAATATTGAGCCAGCACTGAAATTAAGTGATCGTCTCGATGGTCATTTTGTACTTGGTCACGTCGATGGCACGGCAAAAGTGCTCAAAATCACTTCAACCGATCTTACTTTTTCCCTTCCTAAAGACCTTTCGCGTTTTATTGCGCCAAAAGGATCTATCACCATAAATGGCGTGAGTCTGACGGTTACAACTGTTACTAAAACCAGCTTCAGTATCGCGATTATTGATACTACAAAGGCGGAAACAAGCTTAGGAAAAGTAAAAAAGAACATGCTCGTGAATATTGAAGTTGATGTCATTGCACGTTATCTTAATCGCCTTATTATATGAAAATTGCCATTGTTGCTGCACAATTTAATACCGATATTTCAGAACGTCTCACTGAAGGAGCGATACACTTTTTTGAGCATTACAAAAAACAAGGCCACCCTATCACTTATAAAGTGTTCCACGTGCCCGGCGCACTTGAGCTCCCTGCCCTTATAACTAAGCTGGCTGAGACAAAACAGTACGACGGCTACATTGCGTTGGGATGCGTGATTAAAGGCGAAACTGATCATTATGGTGCAGTATGCGACGGCGTTACGTACGGATTGCAAATGGTGAGCATCACAAAAGGCGCTGCACTCACCAACGGCGTACTCATGTGTACGCACAAAGACCAAGCGATTGAGCGGAGCATGCCAAAACAAGCCAACAACAAGGGATATGAATGTGCACAAGGCATAGTACAGATGGTTCAATTGTTTAAAGAATTATTTTAGTTTATAGTTGCCCTGATGTTACGCACTCTCTCTAAAGTAAAATCACTAAAGGGAAAACGTGTTCTTGTCCGCGTTGATTTTAATGTGCCTATCGATAAAAAAGGCGTCAGTGATGACACGCGTATACGTGAGACGCTCCCCACGCTCAAACATCTTATTAAACAAGGCGCACGGGTCATTGTTATAACTCATTTGGGGCGCCCAGAGGGAAAAGTGGTAGAAAAGTTGAAGCTCGATGCAGTGGCCAAGTCACTCTCAAAACTGCTCAAGAAGAAAGTCCAAAAACTCAATGCGTGCATAGGACCAAAAGTTGAGGCAGCGATAGATAAAATGAAAAATGGCGAGGTAATGTTGCTCGAAAATATCCGCTTCTATCCTGAGGAAGAAACATGCGAGGCTGCTTTTACTAAAGCCCTTGCATCACTCGGTGATGTGTTTGTAAATGACGCCTTTGCTGCGTGTCATCGCAAGCATGCTTCCGTCTATGGTATTGCAAAAAAACTCCCTTCATATGCCGGATTCCTCATTGAACAGGAGATGAAAAATCTCGCTCCCCTTTTGGCTAAACCTAAACATCCCTTTACGCTTATCGTAGGTGGAGCAAAAATTGACACTAAGATTGGTCTTATTAAAAATTTTATTGGAAAAGCGGATCATATTATCATCGGTGGAGCACTTGCAAATACGTTCTTAGCTGCACAAGGATTTGACGTGGGAGGATCTCTCTATGAAAAGGAAAAGATTGTTGTAGCTCAAGAAATTCTTATGCTCGCTGAAAAGAAACATCAGCATATTTCACTTCCAGAAGACGTCGTAGTTGCGAGTGAGGCGACTGAATATGCAACACACCTGGATGTGCCCGCTGAAGATGTTGAGGGTGACATGAAAATCTTCGATATTGGAGTAAAAACACAGAAGAAATTTGCTAAAATTATTGGCGCTTCCAAGATGGTGGTATGGAATGGGCCCTTGGGATTGTATGAGTTCACTCCTTTCCGCGGGGGAACCTCTGCAGTAGCTAAGGCAACAGCAAAAGTAACGGGAAAAGCACAAACGGTGATCGGGGGTGGAGATACGCTTGATGCACTCACTCGCTGCAAAGTAGCACGCAAAAAATTCACCTTTGTATCAACAGGCGGTGGTGCAATGTTGGAGTTCTTAGAAGGCAAAAAATTACCGGGAATCGAGGTGCTAATGGATTAGTTTACCTACCTCATTCTATGGAAAATGCTAAACCGACGCTCAATGCGCTGGACGATTTTCTTAAATGACAAATTCAATTCATTAAAAATCTTATCACTCACCATGTAGATCGAATACGTGATGAAATAAGCGGCAAAAACATCAATTGAATAATGCACGTGCATGAATAAAACAGTAAATGCCTGGGCAATGGAAGTTATGATAAGCAGGCTACGAATTATCTTATTTTCCCAAAACAACAACGCACCTAAAAAGGGGAAGCCCGTGTGACCGGAGAAAAACAAGTCATTTGTATAGAAAATCCTAAAGACACCCGGCTGATCTTCAAATTGTGGAAGCTGGAAATAGTTTGCCGGAGCCCCCAAATGAGTAAGACTGATAAAACCCGCACGTATAGCCACAAATGCTGCAACCGTCTTGAGCGTAAATGGAAGGAGTTCAGGCTTAAAAAAGAGCGGGTATACAAACATCAAAATCGCCACAAAATAGATCCCAAACGTATACATGAACGTCAGATCAAGCGTCGGAATATTATTGAGGATGAGGTCATCGACAGAGATTACTGGAATCTCATGAACATACAAAACTGCCCGGTAATTAATCATGTAGGCCAGAAGCATTAATACAAGACCAAAAAGCAGCGAGCTGCGATAACTACGCTCATGCAATAGCTCTTTCCACTTGTGCTTCAACTTAGAAAAAAACAGCTTAATAGTCGATAACATAACAAAAAAAAGGATACATAGGATTGAGCGAATAGTAAAATCGTTTATTCCCTGCCTGGCTCGTCTTTTTCCTCACTACTTTCTGACCAACGACGAATTTTGTCTTCTATAAGCTCTCGTTTCATGCTGTAGCGCTCACGGCAAAACTTCAATATCTTCTCTCGTCTACCATCCTCAACATCGCGTTCAATAGGCGGAAACGTACTCATAGAAAACGTTGTGGAAGGCATGCCATTTACAAGCAAACGCAGGTAGGTATTACCCATCGATAGTGCCACCAGGTCTGCGATCATCGTCTCATCGCCCCCAAATTGCCCCGCAATAGCCTCAGCATCATCAAAACCAACCTGGAAGCTCACGAGCGAACCCACGTTACCAAACACGGCATCGCGCACCGTCTCATCCATCTGAGCGATATACTGATTGGCCATAATAAGATTCAAGCGATATTTACGTGCTTCAGAAAGGATCGTGGCAAAAGACTCAGTCGCAAAGTTCTGGAACTCATCAACATAGAGGTAAAAATCATTACGCTCGGGCTCGGGAATATTTGCGCGGCTCATAGCATCAAGCTGGAACTTAGTAATAATCATCGCACCCAACAACGACGATACATCTTCACCGATTTTTCCTTTAGAAAGATTTACAATGATAATTTTCTTTTTATCCATCGCAAAACGGAAGTTCACCGAGCTCTTGGGCTGACCCACGATGTTACGTATCAACGGACTCGCCAAAAACTGACCAACCTTATTCAGAATCGGAGAGATCGCTTCCACGCGCATCTTGGGATCCATACGCTCAAATTCTTGTATCCAAAAGGCCTTAACAATCGGATCCGTAATTTTTTTCACCACGCGACGGCGGTAATCTTGATCCTGAAGAATACGTGTAATGCCGAGCATGGTCGTATTGGGATACTCGAGCAAACCCAGAATGGTATTGCGCAAAATATGTTCCAAACGCGGCCCCCAGCTCTCTGCATAAAGTTTTTTAAAGATGCCCACCAATCCAGATGCCACAATCGTCGCATAAGCAGGATCGACATTTTCCAACATGTTAAAACCAATGGGAAAGTCACGATCAGAAGGATCAATCATAATAACGTCATTCGTGCGATGTGACGGCACAAAATCCATGACGTGCTCCGCCAAGTCTCCGTGCGGATCCACAACTGCCACTCCCTTCCCCGCCTGGATATCTGAATAAATCATATTTTCCAACAAGGTGGACTTACCCATACCCGTCTTACCAATGATGTACGTGTGACGACGGCGATCCACCGATTTCATACCAAAGGTGCTGCGCATCGAGCGAAAATTCGTCATACCCAGGATGGTCAGCTCTGTGTCGTTTTCATCCACAGGAACGGGTAAATCATGTGGCGGCTCCAGCTTGCGTGAGCGCACCCACGCAATATTCGGCGTAGAAACCGACATATGCGGCAAGTGATACAACGTCGCCAACTCTTCAGTATTTAATACAAGTTCTCCATCTAAAAAGCGTTTTCTGAATATCTCAAGTCCCGCTGTACCGCGCACATATTTCTTAATGTGAAATCCATTTAAATGCGCCAATTCAAATTGCTTAAAAGCACCCGCCATTTCTTGAATTTTTATATCCGCCTCTTCTTTTGCCGTATCGCGTGGATGGGGAATATAAATAAAACGAATCGTTGCCTCAAAGAGCAGTTTTGCAATTTTACTCACTGCAGCGTCGATATCGCTTTCGCGGTTATGCTCACTGGAAACCTCTTCACGCAGCTCCGCATCGCTATCGCTTTCTTCACCGGGAAGTGCGAGACTCATATGTTTTGCTCCAGAGAAAAGTCCACGGAACCAAAAATAAATATACAGTGGAAATAAAATCGTTTTTATCCAGACTTTGCGCGTAATAAAAGCCCTAATATACGCCTTCTTCATACTCTCAATATTGGCAAAAATCCCACGCACCACTAAACGCAAACACTTGAGATACACCAAACGCCAGCGCGGATCCAACGGACGAATTACCATTTGAATCGCCACTACGTCATGAGGATTGGGCAGTTGCGAAATTGTCGCCGTCATACCCGCTATAGGATCTACAGAGGTACGTGTAATTTTGTCTTCAAATTGGTTATACCGTTTAATGGGAAAGATAACAGGATCGGTGCACTTTAATTCTGCCACCAAGGCATTTTCTGCATAAGGCGGAAGATAGTCATCAATCTCATCGATTTCCGCATCAGGATATTGAGCGTAAATTTGTCCCTCAATAAGTGATTTAAGTCGTGTCGGTAGATGTACATAAAATGCAATCTGACGATCCAAATTAGCAATTTCAAAACTCACTGCTTCTCCACCCACATTTAAGAACCGCTGCAAAAAAGTTCTCTTGCGAAACATGCCATGCAGGGTTGAATAAATATGCTCGGCCACGTTGGGTCCCGATTCATTTGTTTTTGCCACCCGTATTCGCAGAGTGACACGTCGTTTTTTTGCTTTTATAGTAGGCATAAAGCTATCTATTAAGTATATCATTTTTGAGACTTTTTCTCTATACTAAAAAATGTGATTCGTTGGCTTCCCAATCTCGTTTCGTTGCTGCGTCTACTACTGACTATCCCCTACTTTTTATGGCTGAGCAAAAGCCCTTTTTCTCAGGAAGTGGTGCTTTTAGCGTTAATTATTACCTTAAGTGACAAAATCGACGGTTTTTTGGCTCGAAAACTCAAGGTAACATCGAAGTTGGGAGAGGTGCTCGACAGTTTTGCCGACAGTGTGTTTTTTGTCGGAACATGGATACTATTTTTTATTAAAAACCTCATTTCTCTTGGATTTTTCATCGGTTTCCTCATCCCCCGCGCAATCGTCCTAATATCGTTATGCATTTTTTATTTACGAAAAAAACGCTGGTCGAATAAGCATTTTATTGGAAATAAAATTACCGGCGTCACACATTTTATGGCGATTTTATGGTTCTTACTCGAATTCCCTGGCTCTGAACTGGTACTCATGCTCGCACTTATCGTCGGATGTATCGCAGCGCTGTGGTCAGAATACGAACGTCACTCACAAAAAATATGAATGTAATTCTCGAATCCCTGTATCTCATGTTGCCGGTTTATATTGCAGAAATGTCACCTGTTTTTGCGAGTTATCTACCCTGGCCCGCTACACCGGTGGATAATGGCGCAAGCTGGCGTGGCAAGCGAATTCTAGGCGATCACAAAACGTACCGTGGGCTTATCGTTGGCCTTATCGTTGCTATTGTAATCGTGTTTATCCAACACTCACTCGACCACATCGCTTTTTTTGATGCGGCTGGAATTATCGATTATGGCGCACTTCAATTACGGCAGGTTACGCTCATTGGATTAATGCTTGGTGGCGGTGCATTTGTAGGCGATATGATAAAAAGTTTTTTCAAACGTCGTGTGGGAATTGCTCCGGGAAAAGCATGGATTCCTTTCGACCACATCGACTCGACCATCGGCGCACTGATCGCGGCACTTTTTATCGTCGATCTTTCGTGTGCTCACATTATTGTAATACTTATTGCTAATCCGCTTTTGCATGTACTGGCAAACGTAGTTGGATATATGATGAAGGTACGAAAAACACCACTGTAATATGACTTTGAAATCGAAAAAATCATCCCGTCCCCTCTCAAAAACTCCCCGCAAACACAGCAAAAAACGTGCACTGGATTTTGGCTTAGATATACGAAAAAAAATCTCTGAAAACTGGGTTGAGGTCAGAAAAGGTAATAAGTAATCAAGTTAAGCCGATTCGTGCCTCGATTTCCTGATCCACAAACTGACGCTTGCGACCGTACTTCATACGAGAGTACTCACGCAAAATCTGTGCGACCTTAACATTCTTCTGCGACTCATCCCACACCGTTTCAAGTGAGAACGGACGCGTAGTTGAGCTTTTAATGTTCAACTTAATATATGCCTTATAGTTGGCGATACCGATCACATCTTGCTCACTCAAGAGCGGCGCATATTCTTTTGCCATATACTCTGCGTCTTCTGCACCAATCTTAAACGACTGCATCGTACCTACGTTACCAAACACCGCATCACGAATCTGCGTAGAAGAAGTACCAAATTTACTCACCACCAGCTGATTAATATATTGATGAGCCATGATTAATCCCAAATGATATTTACGAGCCTCAGACAAGATTGAACAGAAACTATCCGTAGCAAAGTTCTGGAACTCATCAACATAGAGGTAAAAATCTTTACGATCCGCCTCAAGCATATCCACACGACTCATGGCTGCCATTTGCAAACGAGCCACAATAATCAATCCCAATAGCTGCGTATTAAGCTCACCAATGGCACCTTTTGAAAGTTTAATGAGCAACACTTTACGGCTATCCATAGCCTCGCGGAAGTCAAAAGCACTCTTAGGCTGTCCAATCGTATTACGCATAATCGTATTCGTAATAAATGGACCAAATTTTGCGGAGAAATACGGAATCATTTCCTGACGTTCACGCTCACCGGTACTAGCATATTCATGTTCCCAGAATGATTTCACCACGGGATTGGTAACCTTTTTAACTTTGTATTTCATAAACGCGTCATCCACAAACATACGCGGCACATCGATCAATGTTGCGCCTTCTTCCTCATCCTCCATGAGCGTCAAACACGCGTTGCGGAAGTAATGCTGAAGACGTGGACCAAAGATTTCATCACCAAACAATTTAATAAAGATTTCCGTCGCCTGGCTCGATGCCATATCACGTTGCGCAGAGTTGTGCGCCTCAAGAATATTCAAACCCATGGGACGATCCTGATCCGATGGATCAAAAACAATCACATCCTTGGCACGCTCCTTAGGAACATAATTTAAAATTTCATCGATCAAATCACCGTGGGGATCGATCACCGCTACCCCATCTCCCGCCGCAATATCCTGACGAATAATCCAGCTCAAGAATGCAGATTTACCTGTACCCGTCTGTCCAATGACATAGTGATGACGCATACGATCTTTTCGCATCATATGCACCTCACGCTTCACCCCGCGATACGTATTGTATCCGAGCATAATGCCTTCCTGTGGCAAATCCGGCGGTGCGGGCAATACCTTATACTGCAGCCATTTAATAATCGGCGTGTAGTTATAATGACTGTTTGGAAAGTGGAAAAATGAAGCAAGCTCTTCTGGCACCATCAATGATTTTTTCTCGAACATCCTAAAAATACGATGCTTCATATTGTGCATCATAATTGGGCTATTCAATACATGGAGGGGAATAATACGTCGCGTCTGAAAATAATTCATCTCCGGATCTTTAAACAAACTCAGCGCAACCATGATGTCATTCGTAATTTCATCTGCACGTCCGCGTGTTTTTGCATTCGCCATCATACGAATCACCGTATCAAATCCATCTTGCTGACCCTTTGTACCCACCTGTTTTGCACGCTCTTCAGTGGTCTGTAACATACGGATAAATGAATCTCCGTGCGTTGCACCGGGAGCGTTAAATGCACCACCTTCTTTTGCTCGATCATATCCAAAAAATATAAGTTGAATTGCGGTATTAATCGCACCCAGAACTGGAATTTTCGAGAAAAATGATTTAGGTTTTTCGCGCTTCATCATGGCGGTACCTACCTCATCCGATTTTTTTCGCCATTTTCCACTTACGGGACGAATCGAAAATTGAATAACTGCTGTCTCGTCGTCCGCCAACTTTGAAAGCACATTGGTCATACTATTCAGCGGATCATTTTCAATCGTCTTAAATGTTTTAATAGGAAACCAGAAAGGCTTAGCCTGATAAGCATAATAAGCCACGGACTTATATCCGGGCCGTGTCATTTCATACGCCTTGGCATATTGGATATCGGCATCAGGATAATATGAGGTAACCTGCTTTTCTATCAGGTTCATGTATTCCTTTGGAACCACAATATAAAACTGCACCATTTTATCTTTTGCCACGATCTCAAATGTCACAAAGGTATGAGCAAATAACCATCGACGAATCGCATTCCATAGCGAAAGTTCTCGAATTTCATATAAACTGCGATACAGCTGTTCCATGATAGAAATCTTTTCTCGGAAATCTTTTTCTACCTGTTTTTCTTTATCTTTTTGAGAGTCTTCGCGTGGCAAGGTGATCTGCATAAAAATCAGATCTTTTTCCACCATACGAAAACGTATGTAGCGCGTTATCCACAGCCAAGCCGTCCAACCATAATAAATGACAAAAGGCGCAAGAATAATCTGCAATGGATGAGCGACAATATACTGCCAAGTAGCAGCCCAATCGATTCCCTTCCAAAAATTTACGAGAAACTGCTTCATAGGTGTGTTTTTTGTATCTGTTTATTATACCAGAATAAGCCTTTCCTGCCAATTGTATTATAGGCAAACAGGACTAGCATAAAAGTATGGCCGACTTAGATACTCCAAGATCGAAGAGATTGGCTAATAGACCAGGTTCTGACTGGGAGCACACCCTGGGTGTTGTCGAAGCTACGCCGGGTCACGAACCTGTCCAAGACATTACGAACAGAATACGGCTTTCATTCGATCTACCACCTGATCGTACGGCACACGCTCCTGCTTCATCGAATCTCGATCGCGAATAGTGACCATGTTGTCCTTTTCGATCGTATCGAAGTCCACGGTGATACAGTAAGGAGTTCCTAGCTCGTCCTGTCTGCGGTAGCGTTTACCAATTGAGCCGCTTTCATCGTACTCAACCATAAAGTGCTTCTTAAGCTGGTTGTAGAGATCGTGAGCCTTTGTAGCGAGGGGTTCTTTTTTAGCGAGCGGCAAGATAGCAACTTTAATCGGCGCGAGCGCAGGAGCAAAGCGCATGACAATGCGCGGCTCGGTTTCCCCTTCCTTAGCGGTAGGAACCATTTCTTCATCGTAGGCATCGAGCAGAATCACTAATGCAGTACGCGTAACTCCAAATGTTGGCTCAATTACATGTGGCACATATTTTGCATTCGTCTCAGGATCAAGGTACTCCAATTTTTCGCCTGAAAATTGTTCATGCTGTTTCAAATCGTAATCGGTTCTGTAGGCAATTCCCCACAACTCACCCCATCCAAATGGAAAATCATACTCCACATCCCACGTTTCTTTTGAGTAATGTGAGAGCTCATCAGCGTCATGCTGTCTCCAGCGCATTTTGTCTTGTTTAAGCCCTAATTTCTGCACAAAAAAGTTGTTCATCTCCTCTCGCCAACCATCGTAAAGTGGCTTCCAATTATCGGGATGAACAAAAAATTCGATCTCCATTTGTTCGAACTCTCTCGTGCGGAAAGTAAAGTTTCCCGGAGTAATTTCGTTTCTAAATGCCTTACCAATTTGTCCAACACCAAAAGGAATTCTCTTACGTGTGGTCTGCTGAACATTTTTAAAGTTCACAAAAATTCCCTGTGCAGTTTCCGGTCGCATATACACGAGTGCTGCATCTTCTTCGATCACGCCCTGATGTGTCTTGAACATCAAATTAAATGAACGCGCTTCAGTAAAATCACAAACGCCACATGTAGGACATTTGATATTGAGCTCCTTAATCATCGTAGAAATTTCTTTCAAAGACTTTCCGGCCGCTTCTTCTACACCCAACCTTTCTTCAATCAATTTGTCGCCGCGCACGCGTGTGTGACACTTCTTGCAGTCCATCAATGGATCGGAAAACGAGGCAACGTGACCGGAGGCTTCCCAGACGCGTGGATTCATGAGAATCGCCGCATCAATACCCACCATATCTTCGCGTTCCTGCACAAAGGTCTTCCACCAGAGCTTTTTCAAGTTATTCAAAAGTTCCACACCATAGGGTCCGTAATCCCATGTATTGGCCAAACCGCCATAAATTTCTGAACCCGGAAATACAAATCCGCGTCGCTTACAGAGCGAAACGATCTTTTCCATGGTAGCTGTTGAGGTGGTGGGAGTGGTCATATAAATGTGTTAAGGCAGGGGCTAGAATAGCATATTATTAACCAATCCACTCACCCTCTTTGGTCTCAAGCATAATCGTCGTTGGGCCATCATTCACCAAAGCGACATCCATCATCGCGCCGAACTCACCTTCTTGGACATTGGGAACTAAGACTTTCGCTTTTTCAATGCATTTTTTATAGAGCTCAATTGCCTGCTCCGGGCGTGCTGCATCGGTAAAGCTAGGGCGGCGGCCTTTTTTGCAGTCCGCGTACAGGGTGAATTGTGAAACGATGAGCAGTGAGCCACCAACATCGATGAGTGACTTATTCATTTTCTGCTCTTCGTCCTCAAAAATCCGCAGATTGACGATTTTTTCTAATAAAAGATCGAGATCTTTTTCAGTGTCCGACTGAGTTATGCCCAGCAAAATGAGAAATCCTTTTTGAATTTCGCCTGTGAGCCGATCGCCCACATGAACCGATGCTTTTGAGACGCGTTGTAAGAGTGCTTTCATGGGTCAGATTTTAGCGTATTTATAGATTTAAATCAGTTGCATATCAGCCAACATTTATGTATTATCGCAACCTTTATCTAATTTCCTGTTCTATGATCTCTGCTTTGGTGTGCACACCATACTCAACGGCCGTATCTGTCAGGAGGTGGAAAAAGGCATTTGTACCTTTCTCTTCATGTAAGAAGTGTTCTTAGCATGAGAGAAGTTGTTCTTTGACAAGCAGTGAATAACTTTAGACTTAGGGGATCGCGATAAGTGATGAAGCTGCGCGGTCATATAACGCTACATCTTTTTTTGCGATCCCTTAAGAAATAGTCATAGTTTTCTAAAGAGTTTTCCGCCTCTTGCGCGGTCTGCCAACAACCAACAACAACCATAGAAAGGAGATGATTTTTTTGCCCTGGCAGGCTACGGTAGAGCGGTAACTCTCGTGTTATATAGGTTGATTTCCTCTTACGGCAGTTCGGCCGGTGAGGAAAGGGATCGAGACTGCTCGCGCTTCTAGCAAGCGGCGAGCCACTGACGGAAGGAATCAGATCCGTGGCAATCAAAGAACTCTCGGACGAACAGGTCCGAACGATGACCCTGGTCGAGAAAGACCAGTGGTGGAAAGCGAACGTGTACAAGGGCAATATGCCCCAGCTCACGATCCGCGCGGCGCTGACGGGAATGCTGCTCGGGGGGATCCTCTCCCTGACCAACCTCTACGTCGGAGCCAAGACCGGATGGACGCTGGGCGTCGGCATCACCTCGGTGATTCTGGCCTTCGCCATGTTCAAGGCCCTCACGCGACTCGGTCTCGGCAGTGAGTTCACCGTCCTGGAGAACAACTGCATGCAGTCCATCGCGACGGCTGCGGGGTACATGACCTCGCCATTGATCGCAAGCCTGGCCGCCTACATGATGGTCACGAACACCGTCATCCCGATGTGGACCACAATCACATGGATGGTGGCGATCAGCGTACTGGGCGTCCTCTTCGCATTCCCCCTCAAGAAGCGTTTCATCAACGACGAACAGCATCCGTTCCCCGAGGGACGGGCAGCTGGTATCGTGATGGACGCAATGCATGAGGGCGGAGCTGCCGAGGGTCTGCTCAAGGCAAAGCTGCTTGTGATCACCAGCGTATTCTCCTCGTTCGTGGCAATTTTCAAGGACGAAGGCATACTCGAGCGACTCCGGCTGAAGTTCATGATGATCCCCGAGTACATGGATGGATGGGTCTACTCTCTCACCACCCTGCGCATCGGTGGCATCGACCTGCGAGAACTGACGATCCGTCCGGATACAGATGTCGTCATGATAGCCGCCGGCGGCCTGATGGGAATTCGTACTGGAATCTCAATCATGGTCGGCGCGCTCATCAACTACTTCATCGTCGTCCCGATGATCATCAACTCCGGTGACATCCACGGCACCATGGATCCTGAGGGCATCACCCACTACGGCTTCAAGGCCATCACCAAGTGGGCGCTCTGGGGCGGCGTCGCCATGATGACCACTGCTTCGCTCCTCGCGTTCTTCAGCAAGCCGCAGATGATCATCGGCGCCTTCCGCGGGATGTTCAAGAAGGGTCAACCTTCGACCGACATCCTCAAGGATATCGAGCTCCCCATGAGCGTCTTCGTCGTCGGCATCCCAATCGTGGGTACGGTCGTCGTCGTCCTGGCAAACATGTTCTTCAACGTGGAGCTGTGGATGGGGGCGATCGCCATTCCCCTCGTCTTCGTCTTCACGCTCATCGCGGTGCACTCCACCGCCATGACGTCGATCACGCCAAGCGGCGCTATGGGCAAGCTCACGCAGCTCACCTATGGCCTGCTGGCTCCTGGCAACGTCACGACCAACCTCATGGCGGCCGGAATCACGGGCGAAGTTGCCGGCAACGCCAGCAACCTTCTGATGGACATCAAACCCGGCTACATGCTCGGCGCAAAGCCCCGTCAACAGGCAATCGGCCACGTGCTGGGAATCTTCGCTGGCGCATTCGTGGCAGTTCCGGTCTTCTACCTCACCTTCCTCGCTCACGGTCCCGACAAGATGGTCACCGAAGCATACCCGATGCCCGGTGCTGCTGTCTGGAAGTCGGTAGCGGAGATTCTGGCCAATGGGCTGTCTTCGCTCCCCGGCTCAGCGCAGTACGCTATCATCATCGGGGCTCTCGCGGGTCTGGTGATCGAGTCGATCAAGATCGCCAGCAAGGGCAAGTTCTGGCTGACGGCCACGGCCATGGCTCTGGCTACCGTCATCCCGTTCAACACCTGCTTCGCGATGTTCCTCGGCTCGCTGCTCTTCTGGATCGCCGGTAAGATGTTCCCGAATGCCGAAAGTCGTGGCAACAAGGTCATCGTCCAGAACCAGGAACCGATCTGCGCCGGCCTCATCGCTGGTGGTGCGCTCACCGGCATCGCCATCATGATCATCAGCACCTTCACCTGACACAATTGGAAGATGACTTTTCTCCGCGCTTCTGCGTGCGAGTCTAAAGACGGGCCAGAGACGAACGTCTCTCACCGGTAAGCTCACTGCTTGTCATCTTTCTTTAATTCTTATTTTTGCTGTGCGCCCGTTTCTTTTGTTTCCTTTGCAGCCAGCTGTCCACACGCCGCACTAATATCCTGCCCGAGCGACACACGCACCGTCACCGGAACATCATACGACTCCACGATCTGACGGAAGGTATCAATGCGCGATTTTCCGGCATTTGAAAAACCCAAATACGTTTCATTATACGGAATCAGATTCACGTGACACAGCTGACCCTTAATTAACTGTGCGAGCTGCTGCGCAATTTCCGGCGAGTCATTAATATTTTTCAGCATCACATACTCATAGGAAACACGACGCTTGGTCGTCTCCATATACAGCTGAAGTGTCGCCATTAATTCGTCCAATTTATACGCTTTGGCAATCGGCATAAAAGACTCACGCAAGGCTTGATTAGGAGCGTGTAGACTTACCGCAAGATTTATCTGCAACGGCTCTTTCATAAATTTTTTAATTCCGGGAACCACGCCCGATGTAGAGACCGTGATGTGACGCGCCGCAATGTGCAGACAGTCAGGATCATTGAACGTGCGAATCGCGGTCATGACATTATCGTAGTTGAGCATTGGCTCACCCATGCCCATAAAAACAATATGATCGACACGCGTATTTTCTTTTTTTAGGAGCTGGTCGAAGTATAAAACTTGATCAGAAATTTCTTCCGCGGTGAGGTTGCGTTTAAAACCCATAGTTCCCGTGGAGCAGAATGAACACTTCAAACCGCAGCCTACCTGACTTGATATACACACAGAATTGCGACCATCAGAAAAGCGCATGAGCACGCCCTCTATGAGCGCACCATCGGGAAGTTTAAATAATGTTTTGACTGTATTCCCCAGTGGAGATTTCACCTCACGCTCGACGGTGAAACAAAAAATCGGGGCTCGTTCTGTAAAAATTTCGCGCACTTCTTTTGGCAAAACTGCTATATCCGCATAGCTATTTTTTCCCTCTTTATAAATCGCCTGAAGCACCTGTTTGGCACGAAAGGTGGGTACGCCGAGTTCTTTACAAAGTTCAATTAAGTTATCTTTTGACTTCATATTTCTACATTGTCACGTATTTATAACAACTAATTCCGGCTTATTTAAAGCGTAAAACCGATTACCCGCCCACTGACTGTGGTTGTTTTTTGACAATTGCCCACAATTCAATAAAATAAAAGTCTTCACGTAAAAAAATTTGTATCACGTTACACACTTCTTAACAACACCCCTCTCATGGAGGCCGTTCTCATTCACCCACCAAAGAAAAACGTTGAATCGATACAAACAATGCTTTCGGGGGAAAATATTTTTGCTCACAGCATTTCTCACGAAAAACTACGCAATGAGTTTCAGCAGTTTACGGGAGCGGCTGCATTTCTCGTTTTTGCTGAAGAAAATTTGAATGATGCACTCAAGAGCATACAATTTTTGTCTGATCGTCAACCCCAGGCAAGTATTTTTCTTTTGGATGCGAATAGCTCCCCTGCTCGAGCCAAGTTGTGCAACATGTACACGTGTACGTATTTAGATCTCACCCATAAACAGTTGGTGGGCTCGTCGATTCGTAAACAATTATATAGAGACGCGCAGCTGCGTACGGTTCAGAAATATATTCGCGCATACAATGTCTACGTTGATTTACAGCGACGTTTAGTGAAGCGTGACGACAAAGTAATTTTTCTCCGCAATAAGGAATTTTCATTATTGGAATATTTCATTTTAAACAAAGGGAAGCTTCTGCAGCGCAGCACGATTCTAGAGCAGGTCTGGGATCGCAATGCGAACTTTGGCAGCAATACCCTAGATGTTCACGTTAACCGCCTCCGCCGCAAGCTCGATGGGCCTTTTAAGACCAAACTGATTCATACGGTGCACTGTATTGGGTATCGATTTGATAAGGAGTAGAATGGGCGCATGTTTCAGCTTATTACGAATCGCGCGAATATCGCCTACCTCACCGGATTTACCGGAACTGCCGGCTGGGTGGTGACGGGACCAAACATGAAGGCGCTCTTTACCGATGCGCGGTATCACATCGTGGCAAAAAAGGTTTTGCCTAAAGGCTGGAAGGTCGTTGATACGACCAAGGGATTTGGTGTGGCGTGGCAGGAGTTTGTGAAGAAAAATAGAGTGAGAAGCTGTGAGATAGAGGGCGCAGATATGACACATGCTTTTTTTCTCTCATTGAAAAAACTTACACCTAAGGTGAAATTTTCAGACGCGGGAAAGAAGATATCAAGCCTACGCATGGTGAAGTTGCCGCATGAAATCGCCGCTATTAAAAAGGCTCAAGAGATTACCGATCGCATTTATGTAGAGCTGCAGAAGTATCTAAAAATTGGCGTGAAAGAAAGTGATATTGCCTGGAAGGTTGAGGTGCTCGCGAGGGAGTATGGAGCGCAGGATATCTCATTTCCTCCGATCATCGCCTTTGGCGAAAATAGCGCAGCTCCCCATCATAACTCTGGTCCACGAAAGTTAAAAAAGGGAGATGTGATTCTCATTGATATGGGCGTTTTGTATAACAATTATTGTTCGGATATGACACGCATGTACTTCACTGCCCCGCCGACCAACGAGCAGCGAACGGTCTATGAGACGGTGCGTGCAGCGCAGGAAAAAGCTGAGGGTTTTGTGAAGGCGGGCATCAAAGGAGCCGCCGCAGACAAGGTCGCGCGTGATCACATTACCGCAGCAGGATACGGAAAATACTTTGGCCACTCACTGGGTCACGGCATTGGCTTAGAGGTCCACGAGCTACCCAATCTATCTTCTCGCTACACTGAAAAAATCCCCGAGGGCACGATCGTCACCGTAGAGCCCGGTATCTATCTAGAAGGCAAATTTGGCGTGCGCTTGGAGGATATGGTGCTAGTGACAAAGATAGGCGTGAAGAATCTCACGGGGAGTAGTAAGCATATACAGGTAATTGACATATAGTAAAATTACTGTATTATAGCGGTAGGACATTTTAAAATCATAAAATTTTATGACTGAACAAGCAGCTACCATTACAGTTTCGTCCGAAGAAATAGACCAGCTGGAGAGAGATGGAAATGTTGTTTTGCCAAATATAAGTCTTTTTCCTGATGCAAAAGTAGGCGAAAGGATTAAATTGATTGCTGCCAATGAGGGCAGCAGTTTGAGAGAAGTTATAGGAGTCATTGATGGTATCACCTCAGATGGTAAACATTCTTTCTATCGGGGTAATCCTTCCTCTGAAGTAAAAGTAAAATTAGCGAGTTAGTTATATAGAGCTACTGAATTTATAACTGTACTGACTCCCCCCTCCCAACCCTGTATAATGCCCCCATGTGTGGAATTATTGCCTATAGGGGAAGCCGAAGTGATGCGGGAAGCCTGGTGCTCAACGGACTCAAGAAGCTGGAGTATCGCGGATATGACTCGTGGGGTGTTGCCGTGCGTGATCCACAGAGTGGCGTGATTACCGTTAAGAAGAAGACGGGAAAAATTGGCGAGCTCAATATTAAGTCGCTCAAATTACCAAGCGGCACGATGGCCATGGCGCACTCACGCTGGGCTACACACGGTGGCGTGACGGAGAAAAATGCCCATCCTCACAGTGGCTGCTATGGAGATTTGGTAATCATTCACAACGGCATCATTGAGAATTTTTTGGCGCTCAAGAAAAAGCTAAAGAAAAATGGTCATACTTTTGTTTCCGATACGGACACCGAGGTCGCGGCGCATTTGATTGAGGAGTGTGTGGATAAGATGAAGAAGAAAAATACGCTGACTCCCGAGCAGTTCACCGCAGGTGTGCAGAAGGCGCTCAAGCAGCTCGATGGTCGCTATGCATTTTTGGTTATGTCTAAGTCATCATCCGTGATTGTGGCGGCTCGCCGAGGCTCGCCGCTCATCATTGGCAAAGGCGAAAACGGTGAATACTTTATAGCCTCTGATATTCCGGCATTTCTGGAGTTCACCAACAAAGTAATTTACCTCGATGATGAAGAAATGGTGACGATCGATGACACGGGCCATCATGTGGTTTCAATAAATACCGGCAAGCCCATTACCAAACGCATTATCGAAATCTCATGGAAGTCAGACGAAGCGGAAAAGGGAGAGTTTAAGCACTTTATGATCAAGGAAATCATGGAGCAAAAGATGACGATTCATCGCGCAATCAATCAAAAAGATGAATTGATAAAGGCGGCCACTAAGCATATTGAGAAAGCCTTTGGAACGTACCTTGTAGGATGTGGAACGGCGGGAAAAGTGTGTATGATCGCCAGTTATTTGTTTGCAAAAATTGCGCACAAGCATGTGAATGTGGAATTTGGTTCTGAGTTTGCAAATTTTCAGCATTTTATTCAGAAAAAAAGTTTAGTTATTGCGGTATCACAGAGTGGAGAGACGGCTGACACGCTTGAGGCAATGGAGATCGCGGAGAAAAAAGGTGCAACGCTCATGTGTGTGGTAAATGTTGAGGGCTCCAGCATGGATCGCATGTCTGATGTTTCAGTATATTTAAAAGTTGGCCCGGAAAAAGCAGTGGCTTCTACAAAAGCTACCACCGCACAAATTGCGATTCTCACGCTTATTGCCTACGCATGTGCAGGCAAATTACCCGAAGGTAAAAAACTACTCATAGAAACGGCCTCACAAATTAACGACATGTTAAATCCTCGTTATGAGGATCACATCCGTGAGCTGGCCAAGAAAATTAAGAATGTGGAGAGCATGTATGTGATTGGACGTGGATTAAACTATCCGATTGCGCTTGAGGCGGCGATCAAATTGCAGGAAGTGTCGTATATTCATGCCGAGGGATTTGCGGGCGGCGAGCTCAAGCATGGACCAATTGCGCTCATAAGTAAGGGCACGCCGTGTATTGCGATCGTGGCGAACGACGACACGCGTATGAGCATGCTTTCAAATGCGATGGAGGTGAAGTCTCGTGGTGGTTTTATTATCGGTATCAGTCCTAAGCGCGAGGAGGTCTTTGACTACTGGATTCGAGTACCAGATGCGGGTGATGCCTCCCCTATTGTAAATATCATTCCCGTGCAGATGCTCGCCTATCATTTGGCACTACTGCGCAAAAACGATCCGGACATGCCTCGTAACCTGGCAAAAAGCGTTACCGTTAAGTAAAAAGTGGCTTTTTGTGCTATAATATAAGCAACACTAAAACAAATTTTTATGACCTGGCAGGAAGAATATCAACAGATCATTACCGGACAACGCGAGTATTTGCTTGGCCTACAAAAAACATTTCATGAGAAGTGTGAGGAAGCTAAGAAAACGGCGCAGGATAAAATTGCAGCACTCCCCGATGATGACACGCAAGGTCGCGAGGAGATTTTGAAACAGGAAAAAAGCATATTGGACGGTGCATTAAAAGAACTCAAGGAAACAATTGCCCTCTCTACACGCGCTACGATGAAGAAATTAGAGGTAGTCGTACGCAAACAAGAGGAAGAGACCATCACACACTTGGAAGAAGAACTAGCTCTTCTATAATGAACTTATGAACGCATACAACAGAACAAAAATTATCTGCACGATTGGCCCTTCTTCTGAGACTAAACAGGTTCTCAAAAAAATGGTGCAAGCAGGTATGGACGCAGTGCGTCTGAATTTTTCACATGGAACGTACGATCAGTTCGCCTCAATTATTAAAATTATTCGTCAGATTTCAAAAGAAGAGGGTCGCGAAATTGGTATAATTCAAGATTTACAAGGACCCAAGATTCGCATTGGTGATTTGCCTAAAGCAGGTGTGCCCGTAAAGGAAGGCGATACGGTTATTTTGTCTATTGTTAAGGCTCCAGGCACGATTCCGGTGCAATATAAATTCCTTCCGCACGATGTAAAAAAAGATGATCTGATTTTGATTGCCGATGGATTGATTGAGTTACAGGTACTTGAAGTAAACAAAGCTAAGACCCAGATTACATGTAAGACTACCGTAGGTGGATTGATCGAGGCACATAAGGGAATTAATGTTCCCACGGCTTCTATCAATGCTCCTGCACTTACAAAAAAAGATAAGGAAGATGTGGTTTTTGGTGCAAAGGCGGGCGTGGATTATGTTGCTCTGTCTTTTGTGCGCGATGTGGGTGACATTCACGAGCTGCGCGGCATATTGCGCAAACTCAAATCAACTGCGGATATTATTGCCAAGATCGAGCGGCATGAAGCGCTGAATAATCTAGATGAAATTGTAAAAGCTTCTGATGCCATTATGATTGCGCGTGGAGATTTGGGCGTGGAGATCCCCGCTGAACAGGTGCCGATCGTTCAGAAAAAACTCATTCATGTGTGTAATACCTATGGTAAACCCGTGATCGTAGCTACTCATATGTTGGCTTCCATGGTGGATAATCCTCGTGCAACCCGTGCGGAAATTTCCGATGCGGCCAATGCGATTTTTGATCATGCAGATGCGGTGATGCTTTCAAATGAAACAGCGGTGGGGAAATATCCAGTAGAGGCGACGCGAACCTTACAAAAAGTGGCAACTGCGGTAGAGGAAGATTTGAAAAAACATAAAGAGTTATTGCGTTTGCGACGTCCTGAAGAAATGCCGATCACGAATGCCACATGTCTCAATGCAACTAAGCTCGCTCAAGATATTAATGCGGCGTACATCGTGGCGCTCACGCGCAGCGGCTATACCGCACGAGAGATGGCAAAATACCGTCCGTTTATTCCGATTGTGGTCTTCAGCTCTGATATAAATGTCGCGCGAAAAGTAAGTATCGTATGGGGCGTAGAGCACTGCGTAGTGGAGTGGATTGATTTGAAAGAACCTCTGACACAGGTCAAAAAACGCTTGAAAGAAATGAAGCTCATCAAGAGCGGCGATGAAATTGTGATTTGTAATGCGGGATTTGGTCGCAGAGAAAAACTTATTACTACAACAACTGTTGAATAAATTGCGCAATGAATCCCCTTCTCATCCAACTCATTGGTGGCGTGGGCGTGCTGTTTTTAACCCTTTCTTTTCAGAAAAATAAGCGTTCTTTTACGTTGATGTCACAGCTGGCGGGCTCGTGTTTCTTCCTTATTCATTTTGTTTTATTAGGCGGCTGGACGGGTGTGGGAATGAATGTAATTGCTGCTCTGCGCAGTTATATTTTTAATCTTCGTGAAAAGAAATCCTGGGCAAAAAATGACATGACTATGTACGTCTTTGTAGCCCTATTTTGGATTGCGGGAGCGGTGACGTGGCAAGGCTACCTTAGTATTTTTCCCGTGTATGCGATGACGCTCGAATGTTTTGCACTCTGGGCAGATACACCCAAGAAAATGCGTCGTATTTACCTTTTTGCACGCCCTGGCTGGATTGTATACGACTTTATGATGGGCTCGTATGCGGGATTGCTCTCTGAAGTGACGATTATTACGTCATTGATTGTGGCGGTATTCCGTTTTGATCGAAAGAAAAAATAGTTTTACGCTCTACTGTATACTGTTTCCATGCGTGTCATAGGCATTGATCCTGGTATTGAAAAAGTGGGCTTCGCTATTGTCGATCATATAAAAGGAAAGACGACGGTTTTGGATTGTGGCTGTATTAAAACGTCCAAGACGCTTTCGACTCCGGAACGCTTGGTGCAAATCGCGGAGGATTTGGAGGAAATTATTGCCCAGTGGCAGCCAAAAGCGGCAGGAATTGAGGAGCTCTTTTTCTCGAAAAATGTGAAGACGGCACTGACGGTGGCACATGCACGCGGAGTGATCGTGAGTGTTTTGGCAAAATCGAAAATGAAAATAGTTGAGCTTAATCCGCGCACGGTAAAAAACGCCATGACGGGCGATAGCAAGGCGAACAAAAAACAAATGCAGAAAATGCTACAATACACGACAGGAATTCGCCTCAAGAATGATGACACGATTGATGCGGTGTGCATAGCACTGTGCTTGACTCCTACTATGCTTACATAAGCCCTACATGAGCGTCTCACACAAACCAATACGCATACTGCAAATTATCTCGGGGATCGCGATACTGGCCTCCGTGACCTTGATGTTGGATTATTTTGATGTCATTACCCTTCCCCGTTTTTCAGATTTTACCGGCACGCGTCCTGTAGCCACGACTCCTAAAAAAATTAAGCGACCAACGATTTCCCGCTCTGCAAGCGTACAGGAGCTCTTGGATCAAGGCGCTCAGTTAATGTTTGATCGACAATATGAAGATGCAATTGCTGCCTACAAAGCTGCTGCAGAAAAATCTCCAAAAGACGCGACTATTTATGAAAAAATAGGCGATGCGTATTTTTCACAACGCAAACATGATTTGGCTCATGCGCAGTACGAGATAGCACAAAAACTTTCACCCACCAGTGAGACACTTTTGATTAAACGGGTACGTACGCTTATTGGTCAACGTAAGCCACTTCAGGCGCGCCAGCTTTTGGATGCAAACACTTCCCCCAGCGCTCCCGTAACTTTTTATAAAGGATTACTTGCGGCGTTTTATAACGATAGAGATGCGGCTCAAAAGTTATTTGCTATGGTTATTGAATCGGGAAATAATCAATTGCTGCAAACCAAATCCCAATTATTCCTCAATTTATATAAGGAATTTGATGTCGCTGAAGAAGCACCACTCACCTATCTGCAAGTTCAGCTCGCACTTGCCTTTAATCATGTGGGTGAATATGGATTAGCCATCGATTTGGCTTTTAATGCGGTCAAAAATGATAGCGTATACCGTGATGCATATTTGGTACTAGGCCATTCATTTTTAAATGAGTATCGTTGGTTTGATGCTGAAGATGCGTTCTCAAAAGTTATCTCACTCGATTCGACCAGTGGTGCGGGATATTTTTTTAGAGGAGTGAGTCGTCGTGAATTAAACAAACCGCGCGAGGCGATTTCAGACTTTTCACAGGCAATTCAAAATGGATATCGTCCAAAAATTGCCGTAGAAGATGAGCTGGCAAGTTTGTATTACAGCTTGGGCGATCTGCCGCATGCCTATGAGTACTACAAACACATCGTGGAAACGGATCCCACCGAGATTAAACGATTTATTCGTCCCATGGCGCTGGCGATCAATCAATTGAAAAAACCGCTTGAGGCAAAGGCGCTTGCTGAAAGGGCACTCAAGGCACATCCCAATACCGCAATGAGTCATAATTTAATCGGTTGGGCACACATGGCAAACGGAGAGTTGGCAGAGGCACGCGCAAGTTTTGATCAAGCACGAACATTGGACCCGGAGTTGCCCGCACTTTCCTATAATATTGGCCAGTTAGAGGAGCGCATTGGTGCCGTGGATAAAGCGCGCGCAGCGTACCTGAAAGCAGTGGAATACGGGAAAAAATACAACGATCCAGGAATTGCCTACGATGCTCAAACTAAATTTGATGCACTCGCGAATGCAACAGCCACGAACAACGCGGGCACATCAGTGCTTTCAACAGGGGCAATTGGCACATCGACTCCTCTTCCTCCACAAATCGTTCCCTCTTTATCTTTAGAATAAATTACTCACCACTATGACGATACTCATTGTATTGACGATTGCAGCAGGAATTTTGGGAATGTTGTTTGGTAGTTTTATAAGTGTGGCGATTGACCGCCTGCACACAAAAGAGAAAGGAATGGTGACCGGCCGCTCACGCTGCGAGGCATGCAAAAAAACGCTTCATGCAAAAGATCTCGTGCCACTGCTCAGTTTCTTGGTTTTACGCGGTAAATGTCGTCACTGTAGCGCACGAATCTCGTATATGTATCCTATTCTTGAGCTTATTACCGGTGCGCTTTTCGCACTCATGTATGTGAAGTTTCCTTTTTTGACTGAATCGCTCGTTTTTTCTGAGTCGATGATGGGACTTTTTGTTCTTCATGCCTTCTATACGATTGTCCTTGTGTTTACTTTTTTCTACGACCTGAGATACATGGAGGTGGCCGATGAAGTGCTAGTTCCTGGTATAATTATCGCGCTGATTGCAACAATTGGCGCACCACTGACTCCCTCACTTATAGATGCTCTACTCGGCATGGCGATTCCGGTAGGATTTTTCTTGTTACAAATTCTCGTATCAAAAGGCCGCTGGATCGGCGGCGGAGATCTGCGTGTCGGCGCGTTCATGGGGGCGATCCTGGGATGGCAGTTAGTTATCGTGGCACTCTTTGCTTCGTATATGGTGGGCAGCATTATCTCTATTGGCATCGCACTCAAGAAAAAAACACTGACGGGGATTCAAGTTCCCTTTGCGCCATTTTTAGTGGCGGGAACCTACATTGCGATGTTTTTTGGCAATGATCTTATCAAATGGTATCTTGGGAGCCTATAAACTTCATGAATAATACCCTTTTGGTCATATTAGACGGTTTTGGTGAAGGCCCCGCATACCCTGGAAATGCGGTGACACGGGCGGCAACCTCAACGATTCCCTGGCTCAATGAACATGCTTCCAAGGCGCTCTTAACGGCGTGTGGTGAGGCAGTGGGAATCCCAGTAGGAACACAAGGTGGCTCAGAAGTTGGGCACTTTACCATGGGCGCAGGCCGACGTGTTTTTCAAACATTGGAGGCAATAAATCGATCAATTACTGATGGAAGTTTTTTTAAGAAGCCGGAACTAGTAAGTGCCTTTGAACATATTAAAAATACTAAAGGTGCGCGATTGCATTTGATGGGAATGATTTCAGATCAAGGGATTCATGCCCACACCAATCATCTCTTTGCGCTTTTACAAATGGCAAAAGACCAAGGCGTGCAGGAGATTTTCATTCATGCAGTTACTGACGGACGTGACGTGCCTGAGCGCAGTGCTGCAGGATTTATCACACGGATTCAAGAAGAGATCTCACGACTGGGACTGAGCAAACAAGCCAAAATCGCCTCTATCATGGGACGTTATTACGCCATGGATCGCGATGCGAACTGGGATCGCACGCGAGCCGCATATGAGCTGCTCACGGAAGGTAAAGGAGCGGAAGAAACCGATCCCCTTGCGGCAATCGAGCATGCGTATGAGCGCGGTGCACACACGGATTACTACCTCGCACCGATGATCTTAGAAAAAGATGGCCTAGTAAAAAATGAAGATGCGATGATTATCTGGAACTTCCGTACTGACCGTTTACGTCAGCTCACATGGGCATTTACCGGCGAAAAAAATCCACGTACCGGTGAGCCAATCGGATTTACTCCTACATTACCTATACGACCATTTGTCGTCTGCATGGGACACTACTCTCATGTTGCGCCCGTTGTTTTCCCGACCCCGGTGGTGGTCAATAACCTTGCCACGGTACTCTCACATAATAATCTCAAACAGTTTCACTTAGCTGAAACAGAAAAATACGCCCATGTGACGTATTTTTTTAATAGTCAGATTGAAGACCCGCTACCCGGTGAAGATCGCCTCATGATCGCCTCACCTAAATGCCCTTCTTATGCGGAAAAACCCGCTATGAGTGCTCAAGAAATCACTCATTCACTCACGCAGAAACTCAGTGAAAAAAACTATGAATTTATTGTCGTGAATTTTGCGAACTGTGATTTAGTTGGTCATTCGGGAAATCTTACCTCGGCCATAAAAGCAGTTGAGGTTGTAGATGAATGTCTGGGAAAAGTTCTCACTGCTGCAAAAGAAAATGGCTACACCACACTCATTACCGGTGACCATGGAAATGTTGAATATATGCTCTACGATGACGGAACTCCTTGCCCCAGCCACACAAAAAATCCTGTTCCCCTTTATTTAGTAGATCCCACTGGCCGCTTCGAATTGAAACAAAAGAAAGGCGAGCTCGCCCAAATCGCACCGACTATTTTAGCTATCATGGGCGTATCAAAACCGGCAGAAATGACCGGCGAATCCTTGATCTAAAACTCTATGAAAGCAGTCATTATGGCAGGCGGCACGGGCACTCGATTATGGCCTCTCAGCCGCGATAAACAACCCAAGCAGTTCCAGGCATTTGTCGGTAACAAGACAATGCTGCAACACACGTACAAGCGTCTTTCTTTTATGAAGAAGGACGATATTTTTGTGGCGACTAACTCGCACTATCTTCCGCTCATTCGCAAACAACTTCCTCAACTCAAGCGCACTCATATTTTTCAAGAGACGGCGATGCGCGATACCGGCGCAAGCATCTGCAACAGTGCGTGGCAGTTATCACAAGCAGGCCACGGAGATGATGTGATGGCGGTGATCTACGCAGATCATCTTATTAAACATACTGACGCCTTTCAGAAAGCGCTCAAGTGCGCTATTTCATATGCACAGAAAACCCAACAACTCGGCGTCGTGGGCGTTCGTGCTCAATATCCCAACACGGGCTTGGGCTACATAAAAATCGGCACACAGCTCACCACTCAAAACAATTTAGATATTTATGAACTGGCGCAGTTTGTAGAAAAGCCATCGCTCACAAAGGCAAAACAATTTCTCCACTCGTATCGCTATTTATGGAATACAGGTTTATATGTCGCGCCCATTAAAGTTCTTTTGAATATTTATAAGACCTATTCCCCTGCAATTTATAAAGCAATCACGCAAAACAACTACGACGCAGCACCGAAAATTTCTTTTGACTATGCGGTAATCGAACACCTTACACCCTCACAGATGTTTGTGATTCCCGCTGATTTGGGATGGAATGATATTGGCAACTGGGGTGCGCTTTTTGATGAACTCACGCAGGCAAAGACAGATAATTTAGTAGAGGGAAATCATCTCGGCATAGAAACGAACGGCTCACTGATTCTAAGTTCGGACAAAAAAAAACTCATCGCCACGTACGGACTGGATAATATAATTGTTGTTGATACGCCTGATGCACTTCTGATTATGCCAAAAGACCAAGCCGGCGAGGTAAAAAAAGTCGTGGAGCAGCTGAAATTAAAGAAAATGGATCGCTATCTTTAGTCGATAATAGTAAAACCTGTTCACTCGGGCTGCTTGCCTATATAATAGCGACGTGAAAAATTTCCTCCCACATGCAAAAGAAGTCCTCAAGCCTTGGGGACGCGAGATCTGGTTTGCGTGGACCGATCGTTACGCTGGAAAAATTTTAGAAATTGAGCCGGGACATCGTTTTTCCCTTCAAATACACAAGAAAAAGGCAGAGTCACAATTCATCATTGAGGGAAAAGTAAAGTTCACCTTCGGAAAATCAGAAAAAACACTCAAAACTCAGACGCTTACCGTTGGCGATAAAATTGATATACCACCAGGCATGCTACACCGCGCCGAAGCCTTAACTAAAACAGTTATATTCGAGGTGTCAACACCCGAGCTTGACGATGTCGTGAAACTTGCCGATGATTACGGGCGTTTTGGCATTGGCAACGACGCCAAACTTGATAAGAAATTGGCCAAGAAAAAGCCAGTAACTAAAAAGAAAACTTCCCGAGCATAGACTTGCTCTCCCCTATCCCCTTACCCCTAACCCTATCCTAAAATGTTCCGCTCCTCTCTCTCTCGCATTGCTGTGATCGTTGTAGCTGCACTTTTGATTGGTTACTTTGATTTACCGAGTAGTCTTCAAACCGTGCCAGGCACACCCGAAGTTATAAAACAGTCCAACATACGATTGGGATTGGATCTACAAGGAGGCTCTCAGCTCGATTATAAAATCGATTTATCAAAAGTTGCTGCAAGCGATCAGAAAGATATTGTTAATGGTGTTATTGCCGTTATCAATCGTCGCGTAAACGGAATTGGCGTCTCTGAGCCAAATATCTATACCTCAACACTGGGAAATGAGCAGCATATTATTGTGGAGTTGGCAGGTATTAAAGACCTTGAGGAGGCAAAGAAAATTGTAGGAAAGACGATTCAGCTCGAGTTTAAAGAGAAAAAAGAACAAGCCGATCCTGAGTTTGTAAATAAAATTAAAGCCGAGGCACAAGGTTTCTTAAATGAGATCAAGGCACGCCCTGAACAGTTCGCTGCACTGGCTGGTGAACGAGCAAAATCGAGTCCTGGAAAGCAAACTTATGCGCCAGTTGCTTGGACAATGAGCAGTCTCGTTCCAGGCTCTATTGCAGGAAAGTTAAAAAATATAAAACCCGGAACTGTTCTCCCTACTATTGTGGAGGGAAGCAATGGGTATGCCGTGATTGATGGCCAGATTGAGGAACAAAAGGGAGTGATGGTGGTGAAGTTTGAGGGCACACGCAACACTTCTGGCCTTCCTGAAGATCAACGAGAATTAAAAGTAAGCCATGCACTTATTTCATATAAAGGTGCAGAAAATGCAGCGGATACAGTAACACGCTCAAAAGAAGAAGCGAAAAAATTAGCTGAGGATTCTTTGGCACAGATACGTGAAGGTAAAACTAATTTAGACAATATTATTCATAACCTTTCTGACGATCCAAGCGCAAAAAATAATGGAGGACGCATTAACGATGTTATTAAAAAAGGTGCCAGCTATGTTGAGCCATTTATCAACGGAGCACTTAAGTTAAGCAAAGTCGGCGAAGTATCAGATGTAGTGGAAACTAAATATGGCTTCCATATTATCCAGGCTCTGGAATTTGATCAGACAGGCTACAGCCAGCTTTTCTTCTCAACTATGGATGACCCATGGAAGTCGACGGGTCTTACGGGAGAGCAGTTCGAGCGTGCTGATGTCACATTTGATAATGTATTCCGACCGGTTGTTAACATTACCTTTAATGCTGAAGGAGCAAAATTATTTGAAGAAATTACAGGCCGCAACATTAATAAACCTCTTGCGATTTTCGTCGGTGGAAATCTTATTTCCGCACCTAACGTCACTTCAAAAATTCCAAGCGGAACCGCAGTAATCACCGGACAACGAACTGTTGAAGAAGCACAGAAGCTCGCCCAGGATCTAAATACAGGTGCAATCCCCGCTCCTATCTACCTTAACGGTCAGTTCACGATCGGTGCGAGTTTGGGTCAGGAAGCACTTGATACAAGTATGAAGGCCGGCATTATTGGTGTCGCGCTCTTGGTGCTCTTTATGATTCTTTACTACCGCTTACCAGGTGTCATCGCAACTATTGCCTTGTCACTTTATACATTGGTGATGGTGTTCTTAATTAAGTCTCAACTTCCCGACTGGTTGGCATTGGGAATTGCCATTGTGATATTTGTGGCAGTCGTACAGAAAATCTTGAAGACAAAAGAAGGTGGCTGGGAAAAATTAATTTCATTTATCCTTGCCTGCTTTATCCTCTACTTTGTTACCTTCCTCTTAAAAAATCCTATTACGCTTACCCTCGCGGGTGTTGCGGGTGTGATTCTTTCAATTGGTATGGCAGTGGATGCAAACGTGCTTATCTTTGAGCGTATGAAAGAAGAGCTACGCGCTGGCCGCCCTCTCTCTGCTGCAATTGATGTAGGTTTTGACCGCGCATGGAGCTCTATCCGCGACTCGAACTTCTCATCACTTATTACTTGTGCGATCTTGTATTACTTTGGTACCTCAATCATTCAAGGATTCGCCTTTAACCTTGCTGCAGGTATTTTGGTCTCTATGTTCACTGCGATCACGATTACACGAACATTACTTAATGCAGCAATGAATACGAGACTTTCAAAACACATGGCACTCTGGGGAATGCCAAAAGATGCAAAAGCTCCAAAGACATTACATATCGTAGAAAAGTCTAAGGTATGGTTTAGCATTTCAGGTGTCCTCGTAGGAATAAGTTTGATATCTGCGATCGTATTTGGATTGAAGTTAAGCATCGACTTTAAAGGTGGTACCCTCATGGATATAACCTTTGATAAGGTAGTAACGGTAGACGAAGTAAAAGCAGAATTAAAAGTAATTGGTGACAAACTCAATGCAGGACAGGCTACCTCAAATCCCCTTCCTACGGTTGATGCGGGACAACAGCTTGAGGATGCAAGTGTTCCTCTTGATTTGGCTGATGCGCGTGTTGTTTCTGCCGGTGAGAAACAGCTACTCATTAATACTGAACACCTTGAAAACGAAGATCACGATATGATCTTGAAAGAACTGGAGGGTAAGTTTGGAACACTTACGGAAAATCGTTTTACGACGATCGGTCCAGTAGTAGGTGAAACACTCAAACGCAAAGCAGTTATCGCTGTTCTCGTTGCGATGGCTATGATCATCATGTATATCGCCTTTGCCTTCCGCAAAGTTCCTAAGCGCGTGAGCCCATGGAAGTTTGGTGTATGTGCTGTTATCGCACTCTTACATGATGTTCTCATCCCTATTGGTGTCTTCTCTCTTTTGAATCTAGAAGTAGATGCGCTCTTTATTACGGCAATTCTAACGGTGCTTGGTTTCTCCGTCCACGACACGATTGTGGTATTCGACCGTATTCGTGAAAACCTGAAGTATCAGGAGCGTGATGAGAGCTTTGCTCAGGTTGCAAATAAGAGTATGTCCCAGACAATTGCTCGTTCGGTGAATACCTCATTAACGGTAATTATTACCCTATCTGCCCTCTTAATCTTTGGCAGCCCATCAATCTTCAACTTCATCTTGGCACTCGTCATTGGTGTGGGTGTAGGTACGTATTCTTCGATCTTCATTGCAACTCCCCTCTTGGTTCTCTGGCAGAAAAAGGATCAGAAATAGTATACTAAGCGGAGATGAACTTTCTACAACAACTTGAAGAGCTGCGGCGTAAAACACCGCGGCTCTTTAATATCAACATTGGCTCGGAAAATTCCGATTACTGCACGCACTCAGATAAGAACAAAAATTCTTACCTGCTGTTTGCAGCAAACTACTGCGAAGATTCCATGTACTCAGGACTGTTAGTTGAATGCACGGACTGCGTAGACTGCACCTATGCTGAAAAATGTGAACTGTGTTTTGAGTGTACTGACGCTTATTCTTGCTACAACTGCACATATAGTCAGTTAGTAAAAAATTGTTCTGACTCATCTTTTTGTTATGACTGCGTGGGTTGCCGCAACTGTTTTGGCTGCGTGGGACTGACTCAAAAAGAATACTGTTATTTCAATCAACAGCTGACGAAAGAAGCGTATTTGGAAGCGATCAAACAGTACGATGTGAAAAATCCTGAACATGTGCAGTTCGCCTTTGATGAACGCCGTAAGCTTGAGCTTACTATTCCTCGACGTGCGGTGCGTATGATCAACTCAGAACAGTGCACGGGCGACAATATCTACAACTCAAAAAATTGTGATCAATGTTTTGATCTCCACGATAGCCAGGATTCGATTCATCTTAATGACTGTTGGAGAACAAATGACTCTGTAGATCTCTCATTTTCAGATGGAAGTGAGCTCTGTTACGAGTGCTTTTCTATCGGCCTGGGCTGCTATAACGATAACTTCTGCAACTATATTCGCGGCTCTAGCGACTGCGAGTACTCTGAGCTGCTCTTTAGCTGCAAAAACTGTTTTGGCTGCGTGAGCCTGCAGAGCAAAGAGTACTACATACTCAATGAGCCGTACTCAAAAGACGACTATTTTAAGAAAGTTGCTGAGATCAAAGCCCAGATGAATGCAGATGGAACATACGGCAAACACATCATCTCGTCGTATAAATTTGAGGATACGGCCGCTGCAGAGGTTTAAATATGGTGCACCTGGAGGGAATCGAACCCCCATTAACGGTTCCGAAGACCGTCGTTCTATCCGTTGAACTACAGGTGCATTTAACGAGATTTTATTGCAACGGTATTTTAGTGGATTATATAATATTAAGATACTATTGACTTTCTTCTAGTTTGTTTTATAGTGTGGCGTACTTATGAGCGAAACCCCATCAGAACTAGGATACTCTTCAATTATATCTGGCAGGCAACCAGTGAAATTCAGCGGCGTGCCCACTCTATCTCATGGACCTGACATGACGTGGGATCAAATCGCAGCGTGCGCTGATGATGATGTTGTTGATCCAGATGCTACACTGGAAGAGCTGGATGATATTGATAGTAGTAGTGATGCTGGAGATGACCGATTGAGCTCAAGAGAATCTGTTTTCTTCATTCCGGTTCCTCGTGGGAGAGATGCAACAAAAGCAAATGCAACAAAGTGGAAAGCGGAAGTGGCGGAACTACGAGCAGAATTCACGAAAATTAGTAATATTATACGAAGCAATCCGAAAGATCGTTATAACACTGCGTACGCATTACGTTTGGCAGAGGGTTTAGCACAGACATTCAATCAACGTAGTGAAACTGCAGAGGCCGCTCAACGATACAAAGTGCGAAGCAAAGAATTAGGTGAGCGTCTCTCATTGATACCTTCAAGTGGAATTATTCATGCACCACGGCTCGCAGAAACCCCTTTGCCAACATCTGCAGTACTAGAGCCTGAGCCATCAGAAACCCATTTGCCAACATCTGTAGCACTAGAACCTGAGCCACCTGCTCCATCTAGTTGGGGCCCCTCTACTGATTTATTCCCTGAATTAGCATTAGCAGAACCTGCGGAAGAACCAATTGAAAAACCTACATACGATAGACCTGATTCGTTTAGACGAATTATGGCTGAAGTTGCAGCAGTAGGAGAACCTATGGATCTATTTGGACAATATCGCGAGCGCTTAGAAAAAATTACTGCAGTAAGTGATCCGGTGACGCAGATACTCATGATACGGCAGGTATTGGAGGATGTTTCTCCTTCATCAGCACAACTTTCACCATTTGATGCTCGTTTTTTTGAGTCGACTCTTTCTTCACTCCACCCTAATACACGAAAAATTATCGAAGCAATACGCCAAGAACCAGGGATGAGTGATACCGATGTTCGCGTACGATATGGCGATGTGCTCATGGCTATGGGATCTTCCTTTGCAGCAGAAACTGCAGATATTCATGAAAACTACAGACGCGCATTGCATGCCGCCTGCAATGAGGCAGTTTTGCACACAAAAGATGTTACCCGTGATCCTCGCATGACGAGTGCTCGAGCACAAACGGAAATGACTCCTATATTTGCCCGTGCAGAACTATTATTGCGATGGGCTCCGGCAGGTACAACAAAAGTATCAGCTGACTGGGTTGATCGCCTTAAGAAACTATTTGAACAAACCTTAGCAGCAAGAGAAGCTAGAAGCGTTGCACCAAGAGTAGAATTGCGCGGAACTGCCGTAGCAGACGCACCAAGTGCACCAAGAAGTGTGCCATCTATCGTAGATAATTCAGCTCTACTTGAGAACATCGACACTGCGGTAAACGGTGCCGAAATAACAACGATGTGGGATGAAATTGTGACAATGACACGAACTATTAACGAATCGGGAATACACAGTGATCTTCCTCGACTTTTAACTGAATCAATTCGGAGAGTTTTTGGAAGCGGTCCACGAGCTCAAGCAGCAGAAAAAATGCTCCGCATTCGTGATGGTCAGGTTGTTCTTGATCCTTCTCAACATGAGACATTCCAGAGAATTCCCGCTTTCCGCACTATGCTCACTGATGAGCCGATTACTCCGCTCAATCCAGATATTAAACCTGCAAGCATCACGGCAACGATAACGGGGATGCCACGGCTACAAGTGGCACCACCAGCGCTTGAACCTGTGCAAATGCGCGGCGTTTCTATCGAAAATCCAGCCGTACAAAGAGAGACCTTGCCACCAATGACTGAAGAAGTCGGAGAACCATTACAATCTCCCGCAACCCTCACTCCCCCCGCTCCAACTCCTTATCAACGCATAGTTGAACATTTTAAGACAAATGGTGTATATCAAGCACCAGAAATGCCTCGTCAAGGAGTGCGTGGCATGCGTGCAATTTTCGCTGCGGGTATTTTAGCGCTCATGGGATCAGTTGCAGCAAATAACTACCTCGACCGTCCGGTTGAAGATGCAGGAGAAGGATATAGACCTGCTCCAGCAGATATACAAAGAGCAGCGCCCGAACCACAGCCAGTAGCTGAGAACTATGCCAAGCCGGCACCGGATAGAAGTCTACCAAGAGCAATTCACACATTTATAAACAAGAACGAAGCAGCTGCGCATAATCTCGAAAAAACGCTTGAGAATACTTCAGCACAAGAGGCCATAGAACGTCAACGGGTGGCAGAAGTTGTAGATGGAGTAGATATGCTTGAAAATTTAGAGTTTGCAATCACGGGTAACGAACGAAGTAATGATATTCCCCCAGCAGTTATAGCTTCATTTGAAAAACAGCCAGAGCAAAAGAAAAGCTTCGTAAGACGCGCCTTCAACTGGTTGCTATCGATGAAACAAGCATAGTAAAGCGACGTGGTGTCCTCGCTGGGAATCGAACCCAGATATCAAGCTCCGGAGGCCTGCGCTCTATCCATTGAGCTACGAAGACTCAGATTTTATCGAATCTGATATACTATAGTGCCGACATGCGAATTTATATAGATAAAATTAGTTCGGTCACAAAAAATGTTCGACTGAGTAGAAGCGTGGAGACCTCTGAACACATTTCTTGTACACCAGGATCTATTGTTGTAGCGCGGGTTTTGAATAATAAAAAAATTTATAACAGTTTAGAGATCGCATCGGGACGCATGAGCATTCTTCAAAAAGGAGATATTATTGTGGTGGCCTTGGGCGATAGAAAAGCCTTAAAAGGGTTCGTAGGTGAAACGCCAAAAAAGTTGAGCGTGGGTGATACGATTCACCTTCTCAATATTGGTGGTGTTGCAGGAATATGTACAAGTGCGAGTTATCCGGAGGTAGGTGCTCCGCTTAAACTAAAGGTACTTGGTGCAGTCGTACGAGACGGAAAACCAGCAAACATTGCGAGCTATCGACTCTTTGAACCAACACCAAAACTCAAGAGCCGCATACCTCTCATTATCGTAAGTGGCACCTGTATGAATGTGGGAAAAACCTCAACTGCATGCGCAATTATCAAACATGCAACGCTGAATGGAAAACGCATCGCTGCGGCAAAACTAGCAGGAATTGCTTCACTAAAAGATACGGAAAATATGCGCGATTACGGTGCCATTGAAGTTGTGTCTTTTGTCGATGCGGGATTTACCTCTACCATCGCATCGGAAAAAATTGTGGACTCTATTGCAAAAGGAGCCATTGAATTTTTGTCTCAAAAAAAACCTGATTATATTGTCATCGAATTTGGAGACGGTGTGTTTGGCGAATATGGCGTACAGGCAATGTTAAAAGATCCGTACATCGCTGAGAATATTAAACGTCATATCGGCTGCGCTCATGACCCAATGGGTGCCACCAAATTACAAGAGGTGTGTAAGCGGCTCAAGGTGCCACTCAATATGATCTCGGGGCCGGTCAGCGATAATTCAGTAGGATGCGATTTTATACGGAAGCATCTAAAAGTGGCCGCCTATAATGCCATTAGACAACCGGAAGAACTTTATAATAATCTTTTCCTGTGAAGTATGTCTTTGCCTCTATAGCTCTCCATCGCCGCGTTCCACCCCAGTTTGCGCAGGTGTCTTATGAGATACCCAAGGGAATGGAGCTTACGATTGGCCAACTAGTGGAGGTGCCTTTTCGCAAACAACTTCTCCCGGGAATAGTGGTTAATATGACCACTGCAGCACCTAAATATAAAACTAGGCCAATAACTGCTGCACAGGCTTTTTGTATGCCCGCAAACAGCATGAGACTGGCACAATGGATGGCGCGCCAGTACGACAGCACTCTGCGCAATGCATTGGATACGATTATGCCTGAGCAGTTGTGGGATATTGAGGGAAAAAGAAAACGCCGTAGTCAGCCGGAGGTTGAGACGAAAAAAGAGAAAATAGCGACCACTACGGAATATGAACAGCTGGCACAAAAATGTTTTGAAACAAGCAAAAAAGAAATCATTATCTTAGAAAAAAAACGTCTGGATCGGAAGATGTTTTATACGGCGCTCGTAGATAATCTTACATCTGATGAGCAGGCACTTTTTCTAGTTCCCGAAACTGACTTTATAGAGCTGTTAGACGTGCCATTTACCCGCTATCACGGAGAGTTAAGTGATATGCAAAAAGCACATGTCTGGCGCGCAGTGGCAGCGGGTATGGTGCCCGTGGTGATAGGGACGCGAAGCAGCTGCCTACTCCCCTTTCCCAAACTAAAATATGTAGTGGTGGATTTTGAGCATAGCGAACACTATAAAGAACAACGTAACCCCAGCTATGACGCTCGCGAGGTGGTAGAGAAACTAGGTGCAACAATTATATCGATAAGCCCGGCACCACGTATGAGCACATGGCATACAAAAATTGCGAGCCGCAAGGCCGAGGTGATTTCATGGGAAGATACAGTACCAAAAAATCGCATAGAGATAATTGATATGGCAGATGAACGCCGAAAAGGCGTCACGGGGGCCCTCAGCGAGATTGCATTGGAATCAATTGCCCGCTGTTTGGCTCATAAAGAGCAAGTTATGGTCTTGGTACCTCGCCGTGGTTATGCAGGAGCGCTTTGGTGCAACACCTGTAATAACGTAGAACACTGTCCAGAATGTAAGTCGCTCCTTACTCCACACAAAAATAACCGTCTTCGTTGTCATCGCTGTGGATATGAGCGCGACATGTTGCTTCTATGTACAAATTGTAGCAATGTAACGCTAAAAAACATCGGAATAGGCACTGAAAAAATAGAATTATCATTGAATAAAACTTTTGCTCTATCTAGTATTTTACGAGTTGATAAAGATACTTATATAAAACAAAAAATGACAATTAATGAGTTACAGCAAAAAATAGAAAAAGCTGATCTAATTATTGGAACACAGATGTTATTGAAGCCTTTCGCACTTCCGCGTTTGACATTAATCATTTTTGCATCCTCCGATATGCTTTTTACTTCTTCTCATTTCCAGGCAGAGGAAGAGTCACTACAAATAATGCAACAATTAATAACTGCCGCAACTAACCCCTTGGTGATAATACAAACCCTACTCCCCACTCATCCCGTCTATGCGTCGATACAGGAGCATAAATTAAGCGACTACTACAAAAAAGAGCTCTCGATGCGCAAAATCCTCTCACTACCTCCCTATCCCAGCGCGCTGAACGGGAGGAAATTTTGATTCACACAGCTCACGCTTCACACCTGCTTCTGCAGGACTCATTGGTTTAGGATGAGCTGGCTGGAAACACTCAAACCACTCACGAAGATCATCGGGTTCCGTACGGCCTTGATCTCGTTGTTGGGATACATCACTAACAGGTGCACTTATATCCTCAGTACAGCCACGAATTCCACAACCAATAGTTAAACTCAAAGATAGTATTGCACCTGCTACAGAGGGGCTTATGTTGAGCGTAGGGGCTCTTTTCAAGGATGGTAGTCGATCCGGACTTCGCATAATAATTGCGCCTATTATACGACCATATGTATTTATGTCAATATATCATGGGGAGGGGCCATTTTGATTTTCAGGCAACGTGCCTCACAATGAGTCCGATGAAACGCTACTTATCTGGCATGCAACCCTCGGGCACGGGCAATCCTCACTTGGGAAATTACTTGGGTGCCATGCGTCAGCATGTCGCCTCACAGGACATCGGTGAAACATATTATTTTTTGGCGAACTATCATGCGCTCACCAGCACGCGAGATCGTGAGCAACTTGAGCACAATACGCTTTCGCTTGCGATGGATTATTTGGCGCTCGGTATTAATCCAGATAAGACAGCATTTTTTCTTCAAAGCGATGTTCCTGAAGTAACCGAACTCACTTGGATTTTAAATACCGTCACCCCGATGGGTCTTCTGGAACGTGCTCACGCCTGGAAAGATGCTAAGCAAAAAGGAAAAAAAGGTGAATCTGCCGGACTTTTTGATTATCCGGTATTGATGGCTGCAGATATTCTCATATATAAACCCGATATTGTTCCGGTAGGCCAGGATCAGAAACAACATGTGGAAATCGCTGCAGATATCGCGGGATATTTTAATAATACGTATGGTGAGGTATTCAAAATGCCCGAGGCTCTCATTACGAAAGATGTTGCCACCGTGCAGGGTACCGATGGCCAGAAGATGAGCAAAAGCTATGGAAACGTCATTGATATTTTTGCACCTGAGGGTGTTATGAAAAAACAGGTAATGTCGATTAAGACGGACTCAAAAGATATTAACGAACCAAAGGTTCCAGAAGAGTGCCTCCCCTACAAATTGATAGAGTTTTTTGTGAGTGATAATGAGAGAAACCAGCTAGCTGAAGATCTGCGCAAAGGTGGCATGGGCTATGGAACACTCAAGACAAAGTTGCTCGAAGCGCTCTTGAAGTATTTTGCTCAGGCGCGTGAAAAACGTCTTGAGCTCGAGAAAAAACAAGATTTTGTCATGGATGTGTTGGCCATGGGAGCAAAAAAAGCCCATATCGTAGCAGACGAGACGATGAGAGTCGTACGTGAGAAAACGGGAATCATAAAGACTACACGTTAGAGACGAAGATGAATTCTAGATATTTTTGACTTTTTGGGGACAGTGCTGTAATTAATATTTATGCCGTCACAAACAAAATACATCTTCGTTACCGGGGGTGTCTGTTCTTCTTTGGGGAAAGGTATCGCTACAGCATCGATAGGGGCACTGATGAAGGCCGCTGGCTTTTCTGTTATGCCCATGAAGATGGATCCCTATTTGAATATGGATCCGGGAACTATGAATCCGTTCCAACATGGAGAGGTATTTGTGACTGATGATGGATCTGAAACTGACTTGGATTTAGGCCATTATGAGCGTTTTATAGATGTTCCCGTTACTAACTTATCGACGATTACTTCAGGGAAAATATATAGCGAGACGATTGCAAAAGAGCGCCGCGGAGATTTCTTGGGTGGTACGATTCAAATCATTCCCCATATTACCAATGCGATTAAAGGAAAAATCACTGAGGTTGGCAAGAAAACAGGAGTGAATATTGTTCTCGTTGAAATTGGCGGAACCGTAGGTGATATCGAGGGACTTCCTTATCTAGAAGCCATTCGTCAGATGCGTTGGGAATTGGGACCTGAACGCACGTTTTTTGTGCATCTCACGCTCCTACCTTATCTTCAGGCAAGTAAAGAGCTCAAGACAAAGCCTACGCAAGCCTCTGTGCGTGAACTGCGTTCAATTGGAATTCAGCCGGATTTGATTATTGCGCGTGCAGATTACCCTATTGCAAAAGAGCATCTCAAGAAAATCGCACTCTTCTGTGATGTTGAAGAAGAAGCAGTGATACCATCAGTGACCGCAAACTCCATTTATGAGGTTCCCCTTATGATGGAATCCTATAAAGTGGCTGAATTAATTAGTAAAAAATTGGCTCTGGAAAATAAGAAACCGGATATGAAGGCCTGGAAAGATTTTTCAAAGAAAATTCAAAATAGTGAAAAAACCGTACGCATTGCGCTCGTGGGTAAGTACACGGGATTGGACGATGCATATTTATCAGTCATCGAGTCGCTCAAGATCGCGTGCTATCACAACGAACGCAAACTTGAACTCATATGGGTTAACTCTGAACTACTTGAGCAAAATGACAAAGAGTCATGGACAGAGCTCAAGACGGCATCGGGAATTGTCGTACCGGGAGGGTTCGGTATTCGTGGAACTGAGGGGAAAATTATGGCAGCAAAGTATGCGCGAGAAAATAAAATCCCCTACCTTGGTTTATGCTTAGGAATGCAGGTAATGACGATTGAGTTTGCACGTCACGCATTGAAAAATGAGAAGCTTACCTCACAGGAGTTCGACCCGGATGAGAAGCTTACTCAGGATGATTATGTCATTCATTTCCTACCTAATCAGTCATGGCAGAAAGATAAGGGCGGGACACTACGCTTGGGAGTCTATGAGTGTGCCTTAAAGGCGGGAACAAAGACTAAAAAGTATTATGGTGAGGAAAAAATCATGGAACGTCACCGCCATCGCTATGAGTTCAATAATAATTTCCGCGAGAAGTTGGAAGCTGCAGGTTGGATCGCGTCGGGAGTAAATGAAAAAGCCAATTTAGTTGAGATTGCTGAGCTTAAAGATCACCCTTTTATGATCGGTTCACAGTTCCATCCAGAGTTCCTATCACGACCACATCGCCCGCATCCACTGTTCTTAAACTTTGTGAAAGCGACTCTGCTATAATAACCGCTGATGCTCGCTTTTCATTATGTTGCGATAAATCCTCAGCGCCAACAGCTATCGGGGGTAATAGAGGCTGCCGACGAACAAACAGCACGAAAAAAACTAAACGACCTGGGTGTTTCAATCATATCGATATCCCTTGTGGATGCACCAGCTCATGATGAAAGCACCAAGCCCGTTTTTGAATTTGAGGCATTTGATAAAAACGGCAAAAAAATTGTGGGAACGATTGTCGGGGAAGATGCGCTCGTGGCATATGCTCGCCTTTTTGAGGCGTACCAATTAAATGTCATTTATCTCTGCGTGCGAAATGCGAGTGAGTCGGAAAAAAATGAAGCTCGGAAAAATGGCATAGCTGATCTACAAGCGCGCTATGAAAAAATTAAGGTTAAGTCACTAGATGCTTCACAACCGGCTGCCCTTGGTATTGGAATAAACGAGGCAGAACGTCAGGTGCTTTTGGAAAAAATAAACAGCACTACTAAGCGGATTATCGATTTCTTGACGCAATATAATGCCGATCTAAAGCCTGATGAGCGGGATATTATTCAAAGTTATCTCAACCAATTAAGTCGCATTAAAGATTCTTCAAATCTTGATCACATTCGATCAACCTGCGAGCGCATGTTGGAGCATATTCAAAAACAGGAGTTATTCATCAATGAGAAAGAAAAAAGAAAAGTAAGTGCGACGCTCAAACTACAGACACATAATTTATTGGACCAACTGAAAGCAACCGGATTACAACAGGAGATATCCCTTGCATCAGTGACGAAAAAGCTTGAGCAGAAGCCGTTACTTGAGCCTATTGCACGATTGCTTAATAGATTTTTTGCCGAGCCTGACCCTGCGATTCAAAGTATTTCCGATCAAATAAAAGGAGTAAATCACAATATTACCACCTATATAAGAGTGCTCTTTATCGGACCGAAGAGCATTCGTCATGAGGCCTGGGAAAGCATAAAGGTGCTGCGTGGAGAAAAAAAACGTCTCATGTTGCAGCGTGAGGCACTGCGTCAACAAGCCAGAAAAATAACCACTGCCGAGGGAACCGTAGAAAATGGAATACTCTATGACTTAAGTGGCTGGCTTCTTGGCTTCTACATGGTAGGCTATTTTTCCACCTATCTTTTCACGATCAAGCAAATAGGTGCCACTAAACCGCCCCATGTCTTTTTCTTCTACTCCTCCGCCTTAACAAATGACATCGTGTTAGGCATTTTTATACTCTTCTGTATCCAACGTTCTATGACATTTTTTGTTTCTCAGGATCAGCCTGTTGTCCGTTGGGGCGCCTACGCAGGCGGCTTGATCTCCTACCTACTCCTCTCAATCAATTTACTCTAACCCCCTATGTATCCCATACTATTTGAAATCGGCATGATTACTATCTATTCACGTTGGTTTTTTATTACCCTGGGATTTATAGCGGGCTGTATGCTTTTTGCATCGCTCATACGACGAAATCGAATAACGGTAACTATCGTTACTGATAATGCGGTGATGCTCTTTGTGTGGTCGCTTATCGTGTCGCGCATTTTTTTTATCGTCACCCACTCAGAATTTTATATTTTCGACTTTCACCCCGCACACATATTCTCACTTTTAAATATTTCGGATAAAGGCCTGTCATTCTGGGGAGTAATGTTGGGTTTTGCAATGGGGATTTGGTATTTACAAAAAAAATCAGTTGAGCCGCTCCAACGTGTCTTTGATGTTATTGTTCCCTCGATTACTTTTGGCTTTGTATTCGCTAGTTTTGGCGCGTTTTTAGAAGGAGCAAATTACGGTATACCAACGGAATTACCTTGGGGAGTCGAGTTCCACAGCGCACAGGTTAAATATGTGCTGCCGCTGCACCCTACACAGATCTACAGCGCCCTTTATAGCGGTCTCATTACGCTTATTCTGGTAAAGATGTATCGACATGCTAAAACGCACCGTATGGAGGGATTTATTTCAGAAGTAGGACTTTTTCTCTATAGCATCTGTCGTTTTTTAGAAGAATTTGTTCGCGGTGATGATGTTCTTGAATTATTTGGCATACGCATTTCGCAGATACTCGCATTTGCTGGAATAATTGTGAGCAGTTACCTGTTATATCAACGCTATACTAATAAAAAAGGCGGCGATCCTGAGTATATCCTCCGCACAAGAGTTCATGATGCACTAAGCAAACTAAAGATCGGAACTAAAGCGTAGCTCAGCAAATTTTGTCCTGCCTGCTGCATCTGACATCTCAATCACAAAGTTTCCGTCTTCGCCTTCAATAGGCGATGCTTTCAGCACGGATTCAGCAAGGACATGGCAGTTTTCATAATCTTCATCACAAAAACTAATCCTCCCTTTATTAGTAAGAAAGAGCATATGATGAGTGTCTGCAACACGATACAGCCACGTAACCTGATCTCCTGAAATACCCCAGTTGTGTAATCGATCCCCTGTCTCAAGATCAATAACCACAAGTTGATCACCTTCAATAATCCAAGCCTCATTCTCCTCATCTAAATACATATTTTCAGCATCACGTATAAGGGCGATATCGCTGCCATTGTATACGATTATCTTTGAGCGCTGACTGCCTTTTGGAATGAACTGCACGGCGCGGTAATCTCCTTTTTCTTGGATTTCTATAAGTTCTTCGACATCAAACCCGCTAATCTGCATAGGAGACAAAAGTGGTGCAGGGATACGCGAATCATCACTTGCTAAAGCAAAAGGCGCAAATTTTATGGGCAACAAAAACAGTTCCTTGTAACGCAGAATTTCATCATCATTGAGATACATTTTTTTCTTCCATGAGTAACGTCCCGGCAGTGAGAACTCAAGATCGTAAAATCCCGGCGTCAAACGAATCTCACCATTTATAAGAGACGTATGCGGCTGATTATTTATAACAATTTTCGCGCTATGAAAGCCATTTTCAAAGTAGATAACGCTTTTTTTGACCACGTCCGTAGTGACTCCGTTAAATTGATAGCCTTGTACAAAAAACACGGCAGCTACGACAAAACAAACGGAGATAATAACTGCCAATGTTCGCCACATAGGCTTATTTTATCTTAATAATCTTATACTCAATATGACCGGCAGGGGCTGTAACCTTTACAACATCACCCACACGCTTATCCAAGAGTGCTTTCCCCACAGGAGAAACGTTTGAGACCTTGTGATTAATAGGATCTGCCTCAGTAGAACCCACGATCGTATATTCTTCTTCTTCGGGCTTTCCTTTGCCAGATACATTTTGAATTACGACGCGTGAACCCAACTGAACAATAACTCCTTTATGCTGATCATCGATAATTTTTGCAAATTTGATCTTCTCTTCAAGCTCAAGAATACGTCCTTCTACAAAGGCCTGCTCGTTTTTAGCCTCTTCGTACTCAGCATTTTCAGAAAGATCACCGTAGCTAATAGCTTCTCTCAAACGTTCAGCAACTTCCTTACGCTTAACTTCTTTCAAAAAATTCAATTCTTCTTTCAACTTCTCGAAACCTTCTTTAGTTACCAAGGTGAGTTTATCTTCGCTCACGACAAATGTTTGCTGAGATGTAGCTTGAGTTGCTTCGCTGAGGATATCGTCTTCGTCTTTGAAGGAAGGCATAGGGCTTAGGGTTTAGGGTATATTAGCTTGCGAGAGGGCGAATTTTAACGCTCTTAGGATGTTCTTTTAGTTTCTGAAGAACCTTTGCCTCGATCTGACGAATACGCTCACGCGTAACACGGAACTCTTGTCCTACTTCTTCAAGCGTATGTCCCACGCCATCGCGAAGTCCAAAACGCATTTCAATAATTTTCTTTTCACGAGGTGAGAGATACTGAAGCATCTCGTGGATATACTCTTTAATGAGCTGACGATTTGTCGCCTCAGCAGGAGATAATGCATCATCATCTTCAATAAAGTCACCGAGCTTAGAATCTTCCTCTGTACCAACCGGTGCCTCAAGTGAAACGATATCCTGTGAAATCTTGAGAATATGGCGGACTTTCTTCACATCCATGTCCATTTCAGCAGCCAACTCTTCTACGAGTGGCTCACGACCCAATTCTTGTACGAGACGGCGCTGTGCATGCGTAAGCTTGTTGATCGTCTCAACCATATGCACGGGAATACGAATCGTACGAGCTTGATCAGCAATAGCACGGGTAATAGCCTGACGAATCCACCATGTTGCGTAGGTCGAAAATTTGAATCCACGATCTGGATCAAACTTCTCAACTGCACGGAAAAGACCGATATTTCCCTCTTGAATGAGATCCAAGAATGAAAGTCCACGGCCAATATATTTTTTTGCGATTGATACCACCAAACGAAGATTTGCCTCAGCAAGCTTCTGTTTTGCTGTCTGGTCTCCCTTGCGAATACGCTTTGCCAAGTCAATTTCTTCCTTTGCTGTAAGCAATTTTACCTTACCAATTTCACATAAGTACATGCGAATAGAGTCATTCGCAATTTCAGAAAGCTCCTGACCTTTGGTTGCCTCTTCTTTAATCATGTCATCATCGTCCAACTCTTTTCCTGACGAATCATTCCAGATCATTGAATCTTTTACATCAATAACCTCAATACCTAAATCCATGAAGAGCGTGTAAATCTCATCAAGCAAAATAACGTCCTTTTCAATATTTGGAACCGCCTTTAGTAACTCTTGTTGAGTGACGAATTTTTGATCGCGTCCTTTCTTAATAAGCTCCTGAACGGCTTTGGGATATTTTGCCAACTGTTCATCAGAGGGCTGGGATATGAATTTTTTTAACTTTTTTGCCATAGGTATTGTTGAGCCTGAGCCCCCTGTGCCAGAAGTGTCTCATACTCGGTGAGGAGTTGAGCGTGTTCTTCTTTTGGCGCTGCCTGCAGACGGGTGAGAAACGCACGCTTACGTCGCTCGAAATGCTGACGTAGTAGATAGGAAATGACCTCATGGAGCTGTCCCTCTATCTCCTCGGGAGTAAGCTCATCACACATGCGCTCTGCTGAGAGTTCGAGCACATTTCTCACGGCCTCTCGTTCCGGATGAGCGTTCAGTAAATCTTCTGGAGGCCTCGGTGACTGATTGTACTGACTTATAAGCTCCATGTAAAGAGCTCGTAGATCCTCATTCTCGATAACATTTGGCTCTACGATCGCATTAATCTGTGCAGTAATTTGAGGTTTTGTCAAAAGTAGCATGATAAAATATTCTTCTTTATTCATCAATTTATGCTCGATAATAGGGGTAGAAGAGCTTTGTGTAGCGCTTGCGGGTCGGCGCTGTTTGCCACTGAAACGTTTGAGTTCGTCATAGACCACATTGGGGCCGATAGACAAAGCAAGCGCGATTTCTTTCACCCATTGGTCGCGATCAAGTGCATTTTGCGTCTCCAATAATGCGGGAAGTACCTGCTCCAAAACATTTTTTTTCTCCAGAGGCGACTGAGTACCGTGAAGCTCGAGCGCAAATTGTAAGAGAAAATGCTGACCACTGTGTGCCTGGGCAATCGCATCGTGAAAAGCCGTGGGATTCTTTCGTACCAGCTCATCTGGATCTTTTGCTTCTGCTGATAACGGCCAGTTGATGACTTTTACCATCACGTCTTCTTGGCGCGCCTCGGAGAGGGCGCGCTCGGTAGCGTGCTTGCCGGCGGAATCTTGATCAAAGGCAAAGTACACAAGCGACGCAATACGCTTGAGCACTTTTAACTGATCACGAGTGAGGGCCGTGCCACTGGAGGCAACCACATTCGTCACACCAGCCTGGTGCAAACCAATGACATCCATATATCCTTCTACGACAATCACATGCTTATGGGTGCGAATATCATTTTTAGCCTCCGCATAACCAAAGAGCACATTACTTTTATGATAAATGGGCGTCTCGGGAGAATTGAGATACTTGGGCTCATCGCCCGCACGAACCACACGTCCACCAAAGCCACAGACACTTCCCTGGTACGATCGAATGGGAAACATTGCGCGGAGACGGAAACGGTCGATACACTCGTTGCCCGTGGCATCTCGTGTGACCACTAGTCCCGAGCGAATGATATCTTCTTTTTTATAGTTACTCTGGAGCAGGTGGGTATATAACACCGCTCCCCCATCGGGCGCGAAGCCTAAACGCCAAGATTTAATGGTGGCTTCAGTGAGGCCACGTTCCAAAAAATAATCGCGAATTTTATTTCCCTCTGGCGTCTCCCACAATTGCTGCTCAAAAAAATCCGTCGCAGTACGGTGAATATCATATAATGTATCTTTCTCAGACTTAGGAACCGCATGAAATGCAGGTGAATTTTTGGGCAAATCAATTCCCGCTCGTGCAGCCAGAAACTCAAGAGCTTCAGGAAAATTCATTCCCTCAATTTCCTGAACAAAAGCGAAGTGATCCCCTCCTTTTCGGCAACCAAAACAATACGCCAACTGCTTTTCAGGACTCACATAAAAACTGGGCGAACGCTCGTTATGAAACGGACACAGCGCCTTAAACTGTCTTCCCATACGCTTAAGCTGAACGTAGGAGCCGACGAGCTCTTCTATAGGAATACGCGATTTTATCTCTGCAACTGGATCGAACATAGAGTAATTAGTATAGCTTTTTCCCCCGAATCATCAACAAAACAACCGCGAGTAGAAGCGAAATAACAATCAATGCGATGAGTTTTTCATAGCTTGTCGAGAGGCGCAATGCCACAAAAGCAAACAATACTGCGGCGACATAATTGAAGATTAATGCAGTGCGTGGAGAAAATCCTGCACCGAGCAACCGATGATGTAGATGTGTGTAATCCCAATGGAAAGGCGATTTTCCCCTCAATAATCTCCCCATAATCACGACAAATGCATCCAAGACAGGAAATCCCATAATTAAAATCGCTGTAGCAAATTTCCCACCGGCAATAATCGAAAGCGCCCCCAGCATAAATCCGAGGAACATGCTGCCTGTATCCCCCATGAGCACCTTAGGTTTGGCAAAATCAAAAAAGAGAAATGCAAGCGTAGAGGCACCTAGTGCACTCGAAAGGGTGATGACTGCACTTTGATCGACCACATGAAACTGTTCAAGTGAGAGAAAAAAGAGTGAGAATTGTGCAATGGTCGAAAGCCCGCTCGCAAGGCCCGGAATCCCATCTATCCAATTCATCACATTCATCATCAACACCATCCACGTTACAATTCCCGCAAGCGAGAGCAACCAAATTTCTTGTCCTGCAATTATTACTTTTATTGAATCCAACAAAAGTGGATCTCCGCCAAATGGATTGGCGATAAGTTGAATTTTGACTCCACAAAAAACAAGCACAGCTCCCGCCAAAGCCTGTACTAAGAGGCGCACCCACGGCTTCACTCGTATCCGATCATCAATAAAACTCACCAGTACGATCATTCCCCCACCAACCAAAAGTCCAATAATGACCGGCGTTATTTTTACAAATATAAATGTAGCCAGCAGGACGATAATATAAAAAACAATTCCCACACTGTAAGGAATAGGATCGCGCGACAATCCATACTCGCGTGGACGATCCATCAACTTCAATTTAGGAAACAACCATTGTGCGCCTTTAATAAGCAAAAAAGTGGCAATGAACGACAACAATGGTGGAAGATACATACTCATACGTTGAGCTCTAAGGTTATACCATAGTGATCAGAAAAAAAATGCTCACCGATGGATTTTGCAAGCTCATATTTTTCACTTTTTATATGAGGTGATTTATACCACATATAATCGATGCGCCCCGACAAGTGATGATGCATCACAAAAGGATTATGCAAGTCATAGGTATGCGTATCGTCTTTGTGCACTCTTCCCGCATCGGTAAATCCCGCCAATGCCACCATCTCATATGCCGCAGAATCAGGCTTCATATTAAAATCACCCAAAAGCACGACATGTTCGGCCAATTGCAGATCAGTATCGTGTAATAATTGATTTAATTGCAACAATCGAGACGCTTCATCCGCAGGCCGATGAGCAAGATGCGTAAGTACAAAAAGCACTCGTTTTTGGTTTACGGTAAGCCATGTTTTTACGTATCCACGTCCACTTATTTTTTCATCCAAATGGTTGCTGATATTTTCATAAGGCGTAAAAAGATGCGCCAATGTAGGGGTAATTTTTTCTTTCACCGCAAGTAACAACCCTCCCTGTGTCGTATCAATGGTATGAGTAAAAGGCACGAAGGGTATTTTCAGCGATGGATTTTTCCCTTCACATTTCACTACGTAATGATGATTCTGTAGCCATTCAATAAGCTCTTTTCGTTGAACTTTATGATAGACCTCTTGCAAAGCAATAACATCAAAATCACGCTGCTGAAAAAACTCGAGCATATCAGCAGCACGCTTTTTATTGCTCACCGAGATACCCGCCATCGTAAGCCACGTATTTAAAGTGAAGAGCTTCATAATTAGAACGCTTCAAGTTTCTGCGCGGTCTCCACGCGATGAGGACCGATTGCCGTGCGTCGCAGTGATTTTACATAGGCACCTACTTCCAGCTTCTGTCCTATGTCATGAACAAGCGAGCGCACATACGTACCCTTTGCACAGCGCACACGCAAGGCCACAAAGGGAAAATCAAACTGCACGATATCAATGGCATCAATGCGCACCTGGCGCGGCTCCAGCACCACGGCCTCCCCTGCTCGCGCGCGATCATACGCGCGCACACCTTTTACTTTAATTGCGGAATAGGCAGGAGGAACTTGTGAAATAGTTCCAATAAATTCTTTTATCACCACCTCAATTTCTTCGCGTGAAATAATCTTTTTTGAAACCTCCGTTAGCTCTCCGTCGGCGTCATAGCTGTCAGAAATTTTCCCCAACTCCATCATCACCTCATATTCTTTATCTAAATTCATGAATTCATTAATGCGCTTGGTATCTTTTTCTACTGCGATAATTAAGAGGCCCGTTGCTAATGGATCGAGCGTTCCCGCATGTCCCATTTTACGAATGTTGAGACGCTTACGGAGCTGACGTATGACATCAAAAGAAGTCATGCCACTGGGTTTGTCGATATACAAAATCATAGGCAATAGTTAGTTCAAGGCGACATGCAGATCACTGCCGAGAATCTCACGGGCAATTTTGCGATCATCCCACTCAATGCGTTTGGTTCCGATAATTTGAATTGGCTCACATCCTTTACCTGCAATAATCACGGTATCCCCTGGCTGCGCCAAAGTCAGCGGCAAGCGAATCGCCTCTTTACGATCGCGGATTTTCCAGAGCCTCTCGCCTTCTTTACGTTTAATGCCAGCGGCAATTTCGTTAATAATCTTCATCCGATCTTCAGTATAGGGATCATCGTCAGTGAGAATGATATTGTCTGCGAATCTATCTGCAACTTCTCCCATCTTAGGACGTTTTCCCGCATCACGGCCTCCACCAGTTGCACCAAAAACCAACCAAAGTTTCCCTTTAGTAAGGGGCTTAAATAAAGACAATACTTTTTCAAGTGACTCAGTGGTATGCGCATAATCTACAATTACGGTAAATGGCTGTCCCACTGAAATAACCTCCAATCGTCCTGGAATCTCAATATCTTGCTCAAGTCCTTTTTGAATTGCGGGAAGTTTTATTCCCAGTGCCAATGCAGCAGTGCTCGCCGCGAGCGCATTGTGGATATTAAACTCACCGGGAATCTGCATTTTTATCGGCACCTCACCATTCGGTACGTGTAAAACAAACTGTGAACCGCTCGGAGTGAGTGAGACATCGGCAGCAGTTACCGTTCCTTTTGTGAGCCCGTAGGTTGTTTTTTTATCGACAGCAAATGAATCAAAATAGGCATAATTGGCATCTTCAATAGGCAAAATTGCCGTCTTCTCGAATCCTCCTTTACGTTCAAGTCGCACCAAAGATGCAAACAAGAGCCCCTTTGCATGAAGATAATTTTCAGCTCCTCCGTGATACTCCAAGTGATCGCTTTGAATATTTGTCAGGACACCAATATCAAAATTAACGCCCCACAACCGCGACTGTACTAACGCATGAGAAGTGACCTCTAAAATCGCGACATCGCAGTGATCATCTGCCATCTGTCGAATAAGTTTTTGCAATTTAAACCGCCCCTGGGTTGTCTGCTTTGTATCATTTGCCCAGACTTTTTCACCGACTTGGAAACCAATTGACGTAGCCAGGCCGATTTTGTATCCCGCACTCTTTAATATAGACGCAAGCAGATGCGCCGTCGTGGACTTTCCTTTAGTTCCCGTAATTGCAATTACCTTCATTCGATTGCCCGGGAATCCGTAATACACCGCAGCCATCACCGCAATGAGACGATGGTAGAGCAATAACAGCGGGTTAGAGGGAGAGATATGTTTGCGAGCGAAGCCAAGAACTGACATGG
>JAGOUV010000022.1 GCA_018061065.1 Candidatus Altimarinota bacterium
AAGTCAGCCGAGATGCCACCACCTAGCTGTAAAAAGGCGATGGGAGCCTTCTTCGACTCAGCCATGTACCAGTCGTAGAGTGAGGTAAAGTAATCAAGTCCGCTCTTCATGATATTTTGATTGAGGAGAGGAGACTTTGGGTTGCGATACTTTCCACCATACGTGTAGCTCGCAAAGATGTTTCCCATCGTGGAGTCTTCAAATCCGGGAATCACAATGGGGATATTTTTTTTGTAGGCTGCAAGCGTCCAGCAATCTTCTGGATTTGCCTTTGGATCTGGCTTGATAAGTCCGTCTGCAAAGAGTCGGCGGAAGTATTCATGAGGGAAGTACCGTTCACCCTTTTTTTCAGCATCTTTCCACATCTTCAAAAGGTGTGGCTCCATGATTCGTACGCTTTCGTCCTCGGGAAGGAACGTGTCGGTGATGCGGCGTAGTCCGGCGTCGCGCAGCTCCGCCTCCTGATCAGGAGTTAACTCCGTGTAGCGAGGAATATATGCGTAGTGCGAGTGAGCAACATAGCGATAGTACGACTCTTCGTGATTTGCACCAGTTGCAGAGATAAGATGAACTTTGTCCTGACGAATCAATTCAGCAAGCATGACGCCTACCTGGAAAGAGCTGAGTGCTCCCGCAAGGGTTACCACTAATTTACCGCCGTTGGCCAAGTGTTCTTTGAGCCACATAGCTGCTTGGTAGGTCGCACCACCGTTGCAATGGTTGAGTGTGCGCTCCGCAAAAGCAGAGACCGGCGTTTTGCTCTTCTTTACGTGGCTGCTGACTGTTCCTGAGGCAGTGACACCTGCACCACCACCTTCATGAGTGATGATGTACTTCTTTAAACTAGGGGAAAGCTGGCTGAATTTAGTCTTTTTCATGCCTTCATTTTCAACAATTTAAAGGCATGTGTCCACTGATTTTTCAAAAGTCCCGGAATGCACCAGAGCATACACAGTGGTTCAATGGCACGCGCCGCTTGTGCACCGCCCATATCCTCGGCTTCCCAGCCCACTTCTACTAGCAAAGCTGATACCTCTTTTTTGGCTTCTTCGTTATTACCACAGATGAACATGGTGGGTTTTTCGTCAAAATTCGGATCAATCATGTGTGCATTTCCCACACTATTGAAAGCTTTTACAAAATGAACCTCGGGCATCGTTTTCTGTAAACGCTCCATGAGTGACTCATCCAAATTGGTGAAAAATCTCAATACGCCATTTTCTGGAGGCAGATCGGCAATGGGATTAGTAACGTCAATGACGGTCTTGCCTTTGAGATTTTCAGCACCGCAAAGCATTAATGCATCTTGAGCGACCGCACCTTTTACCGCTAGCAAAATAATATCCGCCTGAGCAGCAGTTTCGCTGAACGTTCCTTTCTTGCCCTCCCATTCAGTTATTTTTTCAGGTTCGCGTGAACCTATCATTACCTCGTAGCCATGTTTAGTGAGCCCCGTCGCAAGTGCTTTTCCTACCATACCTGAACCAATAATGCCGATTTTTTTTGTCATATAATGGGTGTGTTAAAAGGTTTAAAATGTACTTTTTTTCTTAAAATATGATTAGCTAGGATTTTATACATGTCGTAGTCAAATGTTGAGGAATGAGGCGTGAAAATGGGTTCCTGATCTTCCAGCAGCCGTCCGTGTCCAATAATACACCACTTGTCTATGATAAACGCCTCGTCTTTTTCCTCCACCAAAATTGGTCCGCCAAATGGCCAGCGATGAATGCGGCTTTTTTCAAATGCAGCCATGAAACGGAGGTTATAACGTAGCAATGACTCTGCTTCTACGCATGCACCACTACAGCGATCTAACTGATAGAGAAAACACGCCTGCTTGGTGGCGATTTTTTCAAGACCTAACAATCCTCGGCAAAGTTTATGCTCCTGCGCGAGCTCAAGCATAAAATTCTCAGCTTGTCGTTTGCTACGAAACACACCTAAAATTGTGTCGGCATACTCAGCATCTATAGTCTCAAGGTACGTAATTTCGGCTCCCATGTAGCCATTCTCGAATTCCTTTTTTGTGATGACGGTAAGTTTTTTGAGTCGTCGTAGGCGGCGATTATAAATTGGCTGATGCTCTTTTATTCGTTGTGCCTCAAGCATGAGTGCACTGAACTCACCTGCGGTTTTTTCCACTTCAATATGTGTCACGCGGTTAAATATATGCATCTCTTTGCTCGATTCAGTGCTGTTGCGAAAGTGACTGTGAATACGCTCTTTTAGATTTACACTCTTACCTATATATAAGACCTCGCCTTCTTTTCCATAAAAACTGTAGACGCCGGGACACTCGGGAAAGCTTTCGAGCAATGCTTCGGAAATTTGTGGGGGAGTAACGCTCCCTTTTATAAGCATGCTGATTTTTTGGTCTAAAAATTCGCGATTAAACTCTTTTTGTGCGTATTGTACAAACTTCCATAGTGCGTGTGCATCATCAAAAGCACGATGTCGATTTTCAACGGTGATGCCGCTACGCGCAATAACTTCATCTAGGTTGTGCCGTTTGAAGCGGGGATAAAGTGAGCGTGAAAGTTTAACCGTGCACAACGTAGGAACTTTAAAATGAATGCCAACACGTTCAAATTCCGCCTTAAGAAAGCCATAATCAAATCGTGCATTGTGCGCTACGAAGATGGCATTTTCTAAAAGATCTTGTAGCTGCTCACGCATGCTAAAAAAAGTAGGTGCACCTTCTAGGTCTTGGTGCGAAATACCCGTTAATCGCTGAATAAACGGTGGAATTGTCGCTTTTTCTGGATTAAGAAAACTACGTAACCGTGTTACTTCTTGGCCGTTTTCCACCACCAGAATTCCAATCTCAATAATACGATCACTTGTTACTTGAGAGCCGGTAGTTTCCACATCTACGAATGCGAAACGGGAGTCCAAATTGTACATTTTCGCGGACACGTATAAATTATAACACGCGTAACACTTATTAATATAAAGCGTAGTATATAGCAGTGAAATTCTCACCCCTCATTTCGGCTGTGCTCTGTAGTGTGTTTGTAGTTTCGCTTGTCCCTACGCCTATTTTTGCGTCAGAATTCCCTGACATTAACGATTCATCGTATAAGGAAAGCATTGAATATGTACAAAATGAAGGCGCGGTGGAAGGTTATGCCGATGGCACTTTTCAGCCGGGTCGCGAGGTGAATCGTGCTGAGATGGCAAAAATATTAGTCAGTACGCTTGTGAAATTAGAAGATATTAATGATAAGAAAAATTGTTTTAAAGATGTTCATACGTTGAGCCGTGAGTGGTATGCACCGTATATATGTTATGCAAAAGAAAAGGGGATTGTGTCGGGATATGCAGATGGAACATTCCTTCCTGGTAACTCAGTAAAAATGGTGGAGGCCTATAAAATGGTGTTGAAAACATTTGAAGTCGCGCTTGCTACACCTACCGAAAAAGAAAGTTGGTACACGCCTTATTTGAATTTTATTCATGCAAATACTACTTTCTCAAAATTTGCTTTTCTCAATACAAAGGCAATGACGCGTGAAGAGATGGCGGGAGTGATGCATGCGTTGCTATTAATTAAAAAAGGGGAGCAGAAGATCGTCACGCAGAAAAATATTCGTTCTCTCGGTTGTGGACAAAATCCACCTAGAGTTGTGCCCACGTCTTCTGTGGTAAACGGAATTACGCAAAAATATATTACGGTTATTCCGAGTGGTTATAATAAAGACACGCCGCTGCCGATCGTCTTTGCTTTTCATGGGCGTACAAATTCTAATGCGGAAGTGCAGAAGTATTATGGAGTACAGCAGGCCGCAAACGGTAAGGCGATTTTTGTCTATCCTGCGGGTCAGCGCAATGCCACGAATACTGCCTTTGTGTGGAGTGAAAAAGATTACGCGTTATTTGATCAACTCCTTGCAGAGTTTGAAAATAATTACTGTGTCGATACGGATCGCGTGTTTGTGGTGGGGCACTCGCTCGGTGCGTGGTTTACCAACAGCCTCGCCTGTGCGCGTGGAAATGTAATTCGTGCGGTAGGAACGGTGGGCGGAGGAACGACGATTGCAAACTGCAGTGGCCCGGTGGCCGCGCTCGTGATGCATAATCCCAAAGATAATTTAGTCCCGATCTCTGACGGGCGAAAAGCACGCGATCAATATATAAGGCAAAATTCGTGCAGTGCTACTTCAGTTTCTACTGAACCGGCTGGATTGTCTTGTAGGAAATATGAGAGTTGTGGAGAGTTCGCACCATTTGTCTGGTGTGAACATCACGAGGATACGGCGTACTGGGATGGGAGTTTTTATCCGCATACCTGGCCCAGAAACGCCGGTCGTGAGATTTGGAGTTTTTTTACTAACGTCGCTTCTTAGTGACATTTGGTTTTGCAGGATCAAAAAGCGCCTTCACCTTTTGAAAAATAGTTGTGGCGGCATCCCTAAACTTTCTGCGGTCATCAGGATCATTGTTGTAGACGGCTGCTCGTCCCGTATGTCCATTGGCTTGCTCCATAGTATAGTAAAGATTAGTGAGCTCACCATCTCGACCAAAAACCATCTGCATTCCACGAGGGGTAATGTCTAGATCGCCGTTCATACCATTCACAAAATCAGTTTCCACAATAAGCTCTCCATTATTCTTCATCACAGCGCGTCTAATCGGTGAGTTGGCAGAAAAATCCAGAACGTTAATGTCTGCATCGTATGCGGGAATAGTTCGTATTACATCTTGCTTCAAATCGCCTGGCTCTGTCCATTGCAGATAGGGGAAACTAGTTGTTGCGTGTAGATGATCAGGATCAGGCGTAATTTGCCAAACGTCAATTTCTTGACTCAGAAGTGTTCGAAGATCTGTTTTAGTTAGAGCTTCGCGTATCTCTTGAGTGGTCATGGGACGCATTCGTGCACCGATCGCTTCTACCTCATGAGCAAGATTTTTTTGGATTTGTGAGAGTGCAGACTGGGTTAGCTCCATGTCATCTTCATGATCGTTTATTTCCTTGTTGCCTAGTGCAAGAGCGGCCGTGGCTGCAACTGAGAGTGCAATAGTTTTCCATCTAAGAAGGGGAGCATGGGATGACTGCGGATAATCTTCTGCAATAATCACACTAGATAAGATCCGTTCCTCTATGGAAGGAGGATTTCCTTCACTGGCTGGTTCATCGGCAATGTACCTGAGCATGGCTTCTCTACTTCCTAGGTCTCCATCTTGTAATGTGTCAAAATATTCAAACATGCGGTCTGTCTGCTCCGGAGTGAGATCAAGTAAGCCGCTGCGTAAATCATTAGGTTGTTCTGGTGCTTCTGGTTGTTCTGAAGATTCGCTCATATAAATAAATTAGTAATAAGTTATCTATTTCTGAGTCGCGGCCAGTGCGGCGATGCGATCAAAATTCATATGGAATAAATGTGCAGATAATTGATGCGCACATGCCACGCTTTTCAGATCTATTAGATTTGCCTCCTCTTCTGCCTCGGCGGCAAGTAATGTGCAGTTAGGATCTACCACGTCATAATTGTGGAGAATGACACATCTAGTTGTCTCCTCTAGAAGGTAGGGAATAA
>JAGOUV010000018.1 GCA_018061065.1 Candidatus Altimarinota bacterium
ACATGTTCACCTATAACGCGAGCGGTGAGCAAAATACTGACTACAAATTGGTTGATAACGACGTATATTATAAAACTGAAAAGCTCGGTACTTTAGAGCTACAAATTCCCGGAGCCCATAATCGATCAAATGCATTAGCAGCCTTTAGCGTTGCTCATCACTTCGGCATTACTGCGAAAGATATTTTATCGAGTCTTAAGCATTTTACCGGTGCTCATCGACGATTTGAAATCAAAGGAAGCTATGAAAATGCAGTGATAATTGATGATTATGCGCATCACCCTGTCGAGATAAAAGCCACACTCCAGGCAGTCCGTGAAAAGTATCCCAAAGCTCGTGTGTGTGCGGTATTTCAGCCGCATCAATTTAGCAGAACCCATGCATTGCTTGAGGAATTTAAAGGGGCTTTTAAAGATGCAGATCTTGTCATAGTGCCTAATATTTATGCAGCGCGAGATACCGAAGAAGACAAAGCAAAGATATCTGCAGAAAGTTTAGTAGAAAGTTTAAATAAGGCCGGGGTAAAGACACTCTGGGGTCAGGGGATTGAGGAAACTCTTTTATTGCTTCAGCAAAAAGCGAGTGACTTTGATGTCATTATCACTATGGGAGCTGGAGATATTTGGAAGATTTCTAGCGAGCTTACAAAAGGCTAAATTGCACGTTCCCACGTAGGACCGTTCGGTGTATTTTTTACTATAACTCCTTTTTCTGTGAGTTGCTTTCTAATAGCATCTGACTCAGTATATTTTTTTTGCTGTCTTAAATATTCCATCTGTCCAATTAAGCTCTCAACTTCTTCTTTTTCAATTTGTGCCGACGTTCCATGTTCAATATCAAATAAAGAAAAAAGTCCTAACACAGTATCGGTTTTTGAGAGGAAGTTTTGTAACTGCTCAATGCCTGCCTTAGAAACCGCCTCTTTATCCATCTGAAGATTCGCGTAATTAATAAGATCATGTAGGGCTGCAAGTGCCAACGAAATCTGAAAATCATCGTCCATAGCCATTTGGAACTGAGTCTCAGCAGTCTCTATTTCACCTTTTAAATCATTCTGTGCCGTTGCACTTGGTGAATATACTTTAGTGATACGATTGATAAATCCACGAATTCGTTCAACAGTATTTTTTGCTTGCTGCAAAAGCTCATCACTGAAATCTATAGGCAAACGATAGTGAGTTGAGATCAAAAAATAGCGTAATACGGCGGGATGCCATTTGGCCAACATATCTTTAATGGTGAAAAAATTGCCCAATGACTTGCTCATCTTTTCTTTGTTTACTTGCACATGGCCATTATGGAGCCAAAAGCGCGCAAACTCCTTTCCTGAAGCACTCTCGCTCTGAGCAATCTCATCTTCATGATGGGGAAAAATAAGATCTGCCCCACCACCGTGTATATCAAATGTCTCGCCCAGAAGTTCAGCACTCATCGCACTACACTCAATATGCCATCCTGGACGGCCTACTATGCCCTGTGGACCTTCCCATGTGGGTTCCCCAGGCTTTGCCTTCTTCCAAAGTGCAAAGTCCTCTGAGTGCTCTTTTTTTTCATCTACCGCAATGCGTGAACCCGCCCGCAGTTCATCGACTTTCTGTCCGGATAATTTGCCGTAATCAGAACGTGTAGAAACTCTAAAATAAACACCATCGTCGGTTACATATGCTGCTTTCTTTTCAATCAGTTTTTCAATCAGCGCAACCATCTGTGGGATATACTGTGTTGCACGAGGCTGATGAGTCGGTGGCAAAACGTTTAGTGCTCCATAGTCTTTTTCATACTCAGGAATTATTTTTTCCGCAAGCTGTGCCTCAGTAATTTTTTCAAGCTGCGCTCGCTTAATCATCTTGTCATCCACATCCGTCACATTGCTCACGAAATTGACCTCATAGCCCTTATACCTGAGATAACGACGTACAACATCAAAAGCCACCGCAGAACGTGCATGACCCAAATGGCCTACGTCGTAGACGGTAGGACCACACACATACATGCCGACCGTATTTCCATTTAGCGGCTTAAATTCTTTTTTCGACCGTGTGAGTGTGTCGTAAAGTTTCATAGATACAACAGCCGCAAAATAATATCTCGTCCCAAACCAATCGCAAAATAAGCGATGATAGGGGAGAGATCCATCATTCCACCAATGGGAGGAACAAGCCGTCTAAAAAACCCGAGAATCGGCTCCGTAATATCGTAAATAATTTTTACGATTCCGCCGTAGCTGGGCGTGCGCATCCAAGAAAGAATAACGCGCACAAAAATTGCGAATATCGCCACCTGGCTAAAAATAGTAACTACGTATGCAATATACTGTCGTGCCAACATGCGGGCATTATACACATTTTTTCTTTCGTCTGAGAACAGCTCCGCCAATAAGTGATACTATGACGGGAATAACGATACCTGGTCCATCGTCAGCATGCGCAGGAGGAAAGTCTGCACTCGCACATGGTGAAGGATCACAGAGAGCGCCGGTTGAATCTCCAGAAACCACGGGAGTGTCTCCTGAAGTGCCAGTAACTGCGCCCGTACCTCCGGGAGTCGCTATAACCACATCACTCAAATTATCACCCTCATTTCCCTGGGTATCGATACCAACAACTTGGAAATAATGTTCTTTTCCATTTTCCAATCCGCTTATCGTAAACTCTGGTTTTGCATCAGGAGTATTCACCACCAAACTCAATGCACGAGGATTGATACCGTAATAAATACGGTAGATCGCGACCCCCACATCAGAAACTGCGGCATCCCATTGAAGAGAGACGCTGCCATTTGAAGTCGTTGCACGTACATTTTTTACTTTGCTTGGGACACTAAATGAGAAAGCACCATCGCCCTTAAGCGCGCTATCAACAGTAATTTTACCTACTTCAGAAGGTGGAGCAACATTACCAACTTTATCAGTCAAAATCGCATTCACTGTATAATCTCCATCTAATTGTGGAGCAGTAATTGTTCCACGGTAGGTGCCTGGCTCTTCTGGATCAGGCTCCAAATCAGTAATAAAATCCCCAACAGTTACTTGAACAGAAGTTAAATCTGCATCACTGTGAAGGGTAATAAGTGTCGTTGCACCAGGTGCAAGTGTTCTTTCCGAAATCTCAACGCTTTGAACCTGTGAAGGAGTCGAGTCGATAGTTACAATGACCGGAACTGACTGACTTCCATTGCTTTGAGCCTGGAAGGTATGTTGGCCGTCACTTAAAAGAGAGGTTGTATAGGTAAAGCGTCCTACGCTATTCGCCTGTACCTCTGAAATCTGCTGACCGTTATCAAAAATCTGTACACGCGCATTTGGAATTGCCTCGCCGGCAACTTCCATCGTATTTACAATGTAGGTTCCTGCAGCTGGTCGCGTAATGCGTACATCACTGCCGGCTCCTTGTCCTTGATTCGCGCTTGTAATGACAATAACTTTTTCACCACGAAGTACCGAGTTTGCTTGATCACGTACCGTGAGTGTCTGATTTCCTGCAGTACCAAAACTCAAACTAACATCAAATGTCTTTCTACCTTGGTCATTTGCGGTAAAGGTATAAGGAGTAGGTGCATCTGCATTGGGATCAGAAGTGGTAAAAACTGTCGTACCACGATATCCCGCAACTTGAGCACCCTGAGCATCAACTGCCGTAACACGAAAACTTATCTGCTCATTTGTGGCTGCGGAAGCGGGAATACTATCAATAACAAAGCGAGCGACTTCTCCAGAAGCTTGAGCAAGTAGTACCTCATCATCACCACCTACGTCATCTAATTGTCCAAGCGTGAGCGAGCTGGTGCCTAAATCATAAACGGTAAACGTCGTCTGTGCTTGACCTGAACTTACTATATAATCACCAACTTCATTGAGATACTGTTTATTAATTTCTTGGCGCACCATTCCAAATCTATCCGCAGTTACTGAAAAATCCTGCTGAAGACCCGAGGGCGTCGCTACTATAATCGTGGACTGTTGCCCCGCACTAAAACCTGTACCTCTTACAAGTGAACCGAATCCATATACCGTGTCCAATGCAGTAAGCGTCACCGCCGATGCTGCCGTTGCAAAAGGAATTGCAATCAACTGCAGTAATAGAATTGTCGCAACCGAGATGTGTATAAGTATTTTTTTCATTTTTGATTTCGTTTTGTTCCTATTATATTAGCCCTTTTTAGTCATATGACCAAGCTAAGCGTGCATATAGCCAGCCAAATCGGCCATACGTCAACGAAAAACACTAATTGATAAAGCTGCCCTAATCTGTTATAATAATATGAAGTCATTTTATGGATCAGAATACTCAAAACCCACCGTCGACACCTGCACCTGCTCCTCAAGAGCCGGTAAAAATTGGTATCACGCTTCCAACGAATGCATACTTTATGTCGGGTATTCGTGATTTCACTTTATCCATGATTAAAAACATGACTCAGTTTTCTGAGCAGTGGGCATATCGTTTTCAATCAGTAGTGGATGAGTTGTGTAATAATGCAATCGAACATGGATCAGCGCGCGGACATGATATTATGGTAACGTTCATTCAAAATCCACAGGATCAAAGCATAGAAATAATTGTGGATGATTCAGGAACAGGAAAAGATAAAATAACTGCAGCGCTGCTCAAGGGAATTGTAGAAGAACGCACAAAACCTGAGTATTCATTCAAATCAATTCGAGGACGTGGACTGGCGAAGATTGTCTCTGCTTGGAGTGATGAGCTAGAGTTTACGGATTTACCCAACGGAGGAATTCGTACACGTGTAAAAAAATATTTAAACAACCCCGCGCTTCAACAAGCGGTTCCTGGGGTTTCTGTAGATCCAACTCATGTACTATTAACTATCTAACTTTATGACCACGATAACTATTACCGTTGAAGATATTCCATCAAGTGTTGCGAATCGCGCAGTGAAGTTAGTGCACTTTGCGGGCCAGCTTGATGAGAGCAATGTAGATGAAAAAGCAAAGGAAATTTATGCGTTGATTGAGGCGGCAAAAGGAACATTGTATATGATCTTTGATTTTGCAGGACTTGAATATATGAATAGCAAATCAATCGGTTATCTTACCGACTGGTATACAAAACTTTCCGAAAAGCAGGGGAATATTATCGTAGCTCAAGCTCGTCCTAATATTATTGATATACTTTCAGTTGTGGGAATTACACAGCTCGTAAAGTGCGTCGATACCGTAGATGAGGCAAAGATTATTGCTGCTCAAAACTGATTAGAACACTACAGATATGGCAATTTTTTTAAGTGTCATTATGGCCATCGCACCGGTTGCGGTGTGGTTACGCATTATCGGAAAAGGGGAGGAGGACCGCAGTCTATATATAAAAACATTTATATTCGGTACGCTCACCCTAATTCCGCCTTTTATCGTGCTGATTTTTTTCCGTTATTACCCACAGTACGATATTTATGAAATTATCCAGGCTAATGTAACGGGTATTGCGCTTGCGGCATTGCTTACCAATATGGTGGTGGGTGTCACGGAAGAAATTGGTAAGAATCTCATCGTACGTATTATTGATAAACGTCATCCTGAGTATCTTCAGACGCTCGTCAGTGCACTTAAATTGAGTGTCTGTGCCGGTCTTGGATTTGCTTTTGCTGAAAACATTTTATATTTCTACCGTGTAAGTTCTAATGAGTTTTATGGCGTTGGAGAAGTGATTAATACCGTAATATTCCGCTCAATTATTACGATGTGCGGACATATGGTTTTTTCGGGTATTTTTGGATTTTATTTTGGTATTGGAAAATTTGCGGCAGATATTACTGAACAAGCTCGTTGGGAAGGGAAGCAGATGCGCTTTGCTCGTTTTTTAAGTCGTATTACCGGTCGTATGACATTTCAAGTGGTACGTGAAATGAAAAATATTTGGGGCTTGATCCTCGCAATGGGAATGCATGCCTTATTTAATGCTTCGATAGATTTAGGAGAAAAAGTACATCGTGGTTTCATGCTTGTGGCAGTTGCAATTGTTTTACTAGGTGCAGTTCATGTGTATTACCTCATGAAAACAAAATCCGGACGATTGCTCTTTAGTTTTGTAAAGCGTCGAGAATCAAATATGGCAGCAAAAGATGAGGATGTCGTGTTGGAGCTTGTGGGTATGTGGTACAAGGAAGGGAAATTAAAAGAGGTTATCGAAATCTGCGATCGATTATTACAGCGGGATCCTGACAACAACGTCGTAAAGATTTTTAAAGCAAAGGCAATGGACGACCAAAACCTCAAGCGTCTCTACAGTTCCCTGAAAGCAGTTATGGGGAAAACGAAAATCCCTCTACAAAATAGCACTACTGTAGTTGCACCTGCGCTTGGTATGCAGGATGAAAAGGTAGTGGTTGAACTCATGAATACGTATTATAAAAAAGGAAACTATAAAGAAGTACTCGATGTTGCCAATAGACTTCTTGCACGCAATCCAAATAGTCAGGGAGCAAAGCTATTACTACAAAAAGCACTCGACGAAGAAAAGATGGAAGAAGTTTTCACCTCGCTCAAACATATTTTTGGCGATGATTGAGGTATACTACCTCCGTGAATTCTCAGGTATCACCTAAAATAGCGATTGTATGTGACTGGCTCGTGGCTCAAGGAGGAGCCGAACGTGTTATTCTTGCGTTCAGTGAACTTTTTCCGGAAGCTCCTATTTATACGAGCATTTATAATAAAGAGGCACTGCCGGCTTTTAAAGATAAAAAGATAATTACTTCTTCTCTCCAAAAGTGGTACATCGCGCGAAAAAAACATCACTTATTGCTTCCCCTTATGCCTAAGGCATTTGAGGAGTTCGATTTATCTGAATTCGATATCGTTATTTCTAGCTGTCATTCCTGCGCTAAAGGCATCATCACCAAACCGCGGACATTACACATCTGCTACTGTCATTCCCCAACACGTTACCTATGGGACAACTGCCATGAATATTTTGAGCAGTACAATATTCCATGGGGACTTAGATCCATTGCAAAAAAAATGCTTCAGAAGTTGAGGATATGGGATCGTGTTGCTGCAGAGCGAGTCGATTTTTATCTTACAAATGCACACTATGTAGTGAAGCGAATCAAAAAGTACTATCGTCGTGATGCGACAGTTATATATCCTCCGATTGAGACGGAATTTTTTACGCCAGATACTGAATCCAAACCTCGTGCTTTTTTCTTAGCAGTAGGACGACTCGCACCTTATAAACGCTTCGACCTTATTATTGATGCGTGTAATGAACTGCAATTACCATTGGTAATCGTCGGAAAAGGAAAAGAAGAGGCACGGCTGCGCAAAAGGGGGGATCGATTCGTTACTTTTTTAGGTAGTGTATCTGATGAGGAGTTGAGAAATCTCTATAGAAGGTCGATTGCCCTGATATTTCCGCAGGTAGAGGATTTTGGCATTACCCCTTTGGAAGCCATGTCTTGTGGAACACCTATCGTCGCCTTAAAAGAGGGCGGGGCTCTAGAAACCGTAGTGGAGGGCAAAACAGGTGTCTTCTTCGAGAAACAAGAGGTTTCTTCTCTTAAAGAGGCCATTTTAAAGGCGCATAAAACAACCTGGAGACCAGATGAGATTCGTGCTCATGCTGAAACCTTTAGCAAAGAGGTTTTTAACCAGAAAATTAAAAACTATATTGCGGAAAAGCTGGATTATTGGACACGAGAGATGAGGTAAAATAGGGGGAGTGGATTTCTATTTGACAAATATATTGATTTTGGGTATTATCTCGCCCTTATATATCTATATATCACATATAACCCCTTTCGTATGTCATATCTCAAACGTTTAACTGTTCTTATAGTAGGTATCGTGATGATGTTCGCGGTTCTACCTGCAAGCTCTTACTTGGTCAACGATTATTGGCCACAGGGCACGTCGATGATCTATATCAACAGTGCTACTTCAAATATTACTGCCGGACAGACGGCAAGTATTCGTTTTCAAGTTGAAAACGACACTGCTCGCGAAGTAGTGGTAAGCATTCACAATGCCGTTAATCAACCAAACGGTCGTATTTGTAATGCAAATGAACAGCCATTAGTACAGACTATTTATCAGGCTTCATCACTTGCTGAGAATCAGATCTATACCGCTACATGGAATACGAATGTAAACCTTGCAGCAGGTCGTTACTGCTACTCTCTACGCTATGCAAATCCTCCTCAGGGAACGTTTAGCTACCGCGAAGGATTGATACAAGTTGCAGCGGGTCGTGCAGTTATTGATGTAACTCCTATCCCTCTTCCTCCTGTACCAGGCAACGTATCACCAAGTGTTGCATTTATCTCAAGTCATAGTGCTCAACCAAGCACATTTGTTCCTGAAAATGGTGAACGCACGGTTCTTTCTTACCGTTTGGGTAAGGCGGTTTCAAACTTCCGTTTGGTCATTAATGATGCAAGCGGACGTGAAATTGCAATCATTCGTACGAGTAACTATTTGCCTGCAGGAAGCTACGCAGATGTTTGGAATGGAAGACGTGATTATTCAAACACTGCGGTGACTCCAGGAACGTACTTCTATGATTTTAGTGGAGCTTATCAGCAGACAGTAACAGGCCGCGTGTACGTAGAGGCAGCTCGCAACAACCTTGTTGCACCGGTTATTACAAGTGTCAGCGCAACTCCTACTACGATCTACCAGAACCAATCAAGCGCGATTCGTTACGAGGTAAATCAGTCTGCTCGCGCAGAAGTTGCTATCTATAAAAACGGCGTTTTCATCAAACAGTTGGTATCTCCAACTCAGTACAATAATGTAAGTGCATACACTGTTAACCAAACCACATGGTACGCCGATAACTCATATGGAAACCGTGTAGAGCCAGGTACCTATACATATATTATCCAAGCACGTAATGCTAATGGCATTGCAGCATCACGCAGCGGAAGTATCACGGTATTGGCTGGTAACTCAGGAAACAACCAGAATCCTGATAACTCTCCTGCAATGAACGTGAGCGGAGTAACAGCAGATCCATCGACTCTTGATACAAGCGTACGCAACTCAACAGACATTCGTTTCACCTTGAATCAGAATGCATATGTAACCGTACGTATTGAAAATAGTGATGGTACTTTGGTAAGAAAACTTGCTGACCAAGCTTACTATTCATCCGGAGTTCGTTACGTAACATGGTATGGAGTTGATTCAAATGGATACCGTGCCGCAAATGGAAATTATGTAATCGTTGTGACAGCTCAAAGTGCAAACAACGGTACAAGTGATAACGAACGTTCAAGTGTTGGTCTTACGAGCAATGGATATGTTCCACCTCCAGCAAATAATGGAAACATGCCGGTAAACTATCTAAATGTTACTAATGTAACTGCATCTCCTTCAACATTTAATCCAGAAAATCAGAGCACATCACTTCAGTTCTACGTGAACCGTGCAGCAAATGTCAGCATCTACGTAATCGATAGCAATGGCTACCTTACAAAGACATTAGTAAGCAATGCACGTGTCTCAAGTGGCTACCAGACCTATACATGGGATGGTCGCAGCCCTTACGCAAATTACGGTTTTGTGCCCGCTGGTACCTACCGCTTCCGTATCGATGCATCTGAATCGGGTTACGGCAGCGATTCCAACTCAACTTCAGTAGTTGTCGTGCGCAGCTATGGTTCTTACACACCATACAACCCACAGCCAGCTCCAGGAAACATGACGAGCGTAACGGATGTCAGCGTTTCTCCTTCAACATTCAACCCTGCGAATCAGAATACTTCGATCCAGTACTATCTCACTCGTGATGGTAATGTAACTGTTCGTATCTACGATGAGTTTGGAGCATTGGTAAAAGATCTTATGAATCAAAGTTATCAGTCTACTGGTGGTCATTCTGTACTTTGGAATGGTAAAGACAATAATGGTAACTACCTTCGTGAAGGACGCTACCAAGTTCGCATTGATACTTCTTCAACTAACTATGGCAGCGGAAGCGATGTAGTTTGGGTTAGCATAGACCGAAACGGAAGCTACGTTGGTGGAACTGTATGTATAGCAAACTTCCGTGACGTTTCTGCTGATCACTCATTATGTCCTGCAATTAAATTCGTTGTAGAAAAGGGCATCATAGAGGGATATAACGATGGCACAATTGGTCTTGATGTGGTAATCCCACGCTCAGACTTCATGGCAATCATCCAGCGTGCATTCCATTATCCACTTGAGAGCTACTCACCAATGATTGATGGAAACTTGGGATATTACGATATTGATCTTTCAAACAGCGGTTGGTTCATGAAGTACGCAAAAACATTTTTACGCCTTGGCATTATCACGGGATACAACGATGGCACATTACAGCCAGCTCGTACCATGAATACTGCTGAGTTGTATAAAGCGTTCTTCCTTGCAGCATTGCGCGCACCAAACAATATCGCTCACTTTACGCTTGATCCATACATTGCATCAAAGCCTTACAGCGATACAAAAGTAGACGCAGAGTCACAATGGTTCCTACCTTTTGCTCAATTGGCAAAATTGAATGGATTGGTAACGGGCAACCGCTTCTACCCAGCACGTGGCATCACTCGTGGTCAGGTCATCGAACTTATCTATGACACACACCGCAAGGGAATGATCACTTACTGAAACAAGAACTAAATCTAAAAAGAGCTCATCATGATGATGGGCTCTTTTTTTTAGTTATAAAAATAATCTCTACTTTGCTTTAAGTGTGTAATCTTTGAGGAAAATACCAATTCCTGTTGCAACAGGAACCGCCAAAATCATCCCTACGATGCCCAATATAGAATAGCCAACAAACATTGAGAACATAACAAAAATTGGAGATATACCAACGGCTTTCTTCATCACGAGAGGAACGATTACATTATTTTCAAGGAGCTGAACGATATACATCATGATTGATATTGAGATGACCAGAACAAACGATTGATTTGCGGCAATTGGCAATGCAATAAGCAACGCAATAACCGGCCCTACATAAGGTATTGCTTCAGTAAATCCTGCTACTAAAGCAATCGTTGCAGAATACTGCACTGGCTCAGTGAATACACCAATAATCAAAAGCCCAACATACACGAGAACTCCGATAATGATACAAAGAACAATTTGGCCACGGAGCCAATAACCCATTTTTTCTTTAATCAACCGACTTTTTTCCTGGATATACGGAGCGTGACGGCTGGGAAAAATCGATAAAATAAATCGATCAATTCCTTGCTCATCTATCGTCATCATAAAGGTAATCACCAAAACGATAATCGTATTGAAGAAGCCATTAAACACTCCAAAAAGACCATTAAGTACATTGCCTGCAACATCTGATAAATGCTGAGCAATATTCAAAAGGACATCTTTATAGTTTGAGATCTGTGACACATCAAGTCCCTGGAGAAATTTCGTAACACTTGGCTGCAGCCATGCAAGCCAGCTCGGAAGCTCAATGCCGTTTTTGACTGTATTTGTAACAAAGTCTTGAATATGCACCGCGAGCTGAGCAACTTCAGAAGCCACAATTGGAACCAAATTAGAAATAAGTAGTGCCAACAAAAATAAAATAACTACATAAATAATCACCACACCCAATCCACGAGGAATTTTCTTAGCTTCAAGTGAGTCGACAAGGGGATCGAGAGCTGCTGCAAAAAGAAGCGCGACAAAAAAGAGCACGAGAATATCGCTAATTCGGTATAAGAAAGCAGTTAGAAGAAGCAGTAAAATAGTTATTGAAACAAACTTTGCCATAGTACCTGCCGTGGCACTGATCTGAACTTTTTGCGCCGGGGTTTCATCTTTTAGTTTTTGCGGTAACTTAGCAGGAAGTTCATTCTCTTCACTCGGACGATCCGGCATAACGCGCTGCTTAATAAAATTCAAGCCTTCCCGTGTCTTTTTTATAAAGCGTTTGATCATAGAGATTGAGAGATAAAAAAAATTGTTATTAGCTAGTAAGAGCAAGCTGAACTAAGTTCACGACAATCCATGAAGATAGGGCAACCACAAGTCCCATGAGCGCATACATAATTGTTTTCTTGCCGCTTTCTTTATCTTCTCCAATACCACCCACGGCATATTTATATCCACCAAAGACCACAAAAAGCACGGCAATGAGTCCGGCGATTTGAAGCAAGAATTCAACTAAATTCATGATAAAATAGGGCATCATATACAAATGAATTCGGCCTGTTTTTATAGCACAACCAAGGACATTATCGATATTTTCCTGCCCCTCTTTTATATATGTCTTAAAAGAACTCTCATTAGCCAAAGGCCCTTTAAGGACGTCTACAATGACTTTCTTGTTAGTATTAGCCAGGGTACGCTCACACTCGATATTGGAGCGGGGAAGCAGCCCCACGGCCTCTACAGAGGGTACGGTTAAAAAGACGTTTACCCAGAGCACCATGAACGCCAGAGCGATACGGACATACTTCATGGATAGCATTATAACAAATATAAGGACACCCGGGAAAACTATGGTACAATCAAGCTCGTGGCTATTCCCGTTATCGCTATAGTAGGACGACCGAATGTAGGTAAGTCAACGCTTTTTAATCGGCTTGTCGGCAGTCGTCGTGCAATCACCTCACCGGTGGCTGGTACGACCCGCGACCGCGTATATGAAGAAGTTGAGATTGGCACCTATCAATGTCTTTTGGTGGATACGGGTGGATTGGATTTTGGAACAAAGCTTGGAAATATTGAGTCGAATGTTCAAGCACAAGCACGCGTTGCGATCGAAGAAGCGCATCTTATTTTCTTTATAATTGATGGTACCGAGGCACTTACGACTTTTGATTACGATGCTGCGCAATTGTTACGTAAGTCGAAAAAGCCGATGATTTTTATTGCCAATAAATGTGACAATAAAAAAAGTGAGCAAATTGTAAATGAGACGTTGGAGCTTGGACTTGGTGAACCAATACAGGTTTCGGCAATTCACAATCATGGAATCGACGAAATAAATGCAACGGTAGACAAGACATTTAAAAAAATGAAGTGGGAACGCGATCGCAAACAACCGGCAGATGTAACTCATATTTCCGTAGTTGGACGCCCTAATGTGGGAAAATCTTCGTTAGTTAATGCATTGCTCGGTCAAGATCGTCTTATTGTTTCTGATATCGCGGGAACAACCGTGGATGCAACTGATACGCCCTTTGTATTGCATGGAAATAAGTACGTGCTCATTGATACGGCGGGATTGAGAAAGCGCAGCAAGCGTGGAGTGGGTTTGGAGAAATACGCTGGATTACGTTCATTGGCTGCAATCTCACGCAGTGATGTAGTCTGTTTGGTTTTGGACTGGTCTGAAGGATTAGCAAATCAAGATCTTCATGTAAGTCAGTATATCCTTGAGGCGGGAAAGGGATTAATTGTGGTGGTGAACAAAACTGATCTCATGGATGAACCCAATGAACAGCGTGAAAAATTTCAGCGTCTGCTCGCATATCGTATGGGCTATGCAGCATGGGCACCGGTGCTTTTTGTCTCTGCAGTCGATCGCAAAAATATCTTTAAGATTATTGATATTGCGCACGAAATTAAGCTGGAACGTGAGAAGCGCGTACCTGAACAAGAATTTCACTTGTTCATTAAAACGACCGCAATGGCACATCGACCAACCCGTAGCGGACACAAAGTACTCATTAAGGGCGCGTATCAAACCGGTATACGTCCGCCTGCTTTCAGCGTTATTACCAATGCACCAGACATGATTCATTTTTCATACCGTCGCTATTTAGAAAATGAAATTCGCCTTAAATATGGCTTTCATGGAACGGCAATCTGGTTGGATTTTGTAGAAAAGAAGAATTCTGATAACGAGTGAGCGTAGAAAAGTCGGGAGTCATGTTCATGTAATTTGCTGACACCTGAGCTAAGCAGGATCGCTTCTTTTTGCGAGAGTTGTTCAATATATTTTCTTAGCCGGTGCTCTTCAAACGGCTGTACGAGGGGAGTAACCATCTTCACCAGAGATCTATGTAACCGCGGGACAGAGTTCTTGTGGACATCATGCTCTGATGAAAACGCAGCTATATTTCTCTTGAAATAATGTTTCAGCCACGGCTGTTGATTTTGAAGCCATTTTTTATAATACTCAAATCCGTAAACTGGCCTTGTAAAAGCCGTTATGTAGGCCAAATGTGGATCATACTCATGAGCGAATGTTTCCATCATTTCATGCTCAGAATCGACAATAAAACTAAAACAAAATTTCTGTGCCCGATCATTTCCGCGCACTTTAATTCCATACAGCTGCGAAAGTAATTTAAGTGCAGTGCGCACATACGCGACCTTTCCCGGCTCGGTAATAATTAAAAAATCGATATCGCTTGTGGGCTTTACCGTGCCAAAAGCGAGTGAATTCACCACCGCAGCCATACGTATATGGCCAACCGCCTCAAAAAACCACACATAACGCCACACGCGAATCCAAAAACTACTTTCAATCGATGTGCTTATAATCCGTCTTTCAACGCTCGCTTCCTTTCCCATCAAAACCCAATATCCCTTACAACACACCACATTTTTATTTTCTTCTAATTCTCGCTGAATTTCATTCAATGAAACCGCCTCCGGCCACCCATACAGATAACGACGAATTTCCTCAGCAGTAAGAGCCGTATCATTGATTGAAAAGTAGTAGATGGTGGCAATGACAGCTTCGCGTAGAGAATTCACGTAGCAATGATAACATTGTACAATGAGTGCGTGAAAGATCTCATCTCCCTCATTCCTAACGAACCGGGTATTTATAAAATGCTCGATGACCAAGGAGTTATTATTTATATAGGTAAGGCAAAAAACCTGCACAAGCGTGTAAGTAGTTATTTTAGAAAAGATTACGAGCACTCCAGTCGCACGAAAAAGATGCTCGAGCACGTTAAGGACCTTCAGTGGATACAAACTGACAGCGAATTAGAAGCGTTGATTTTAGAGAATAATCTCATTAAAGATCATCAACCGCGTTATAACATTTTAATGAAAGATGATAAGAGTTACGCCTATATAAAAGTGCAAACCGATGAGGATTTTCCGCGTATTAGTGTTGTGCGCGAGCGCACATTAGAGGCTGAAGGATTACAAAAAACAGGGGCACGGTATTTTGGGCCGAAGCTTGCAGCCAACAAGGTATACGAGACATTAAAATTACTAAAAAAGCTCTTTCCGTACCGCCACTGCAAATTGGACATTGCATGGAACGGAGAGAAGGGAAGTGGCGAGCAGTTAATGGCCAGTCCAAAGCCCGAGCTAGTGAACGTGACGCACCGTGTCATAGATTTCCCCTGTCTTGATTACTATATAAAGCGCTGTCCGGGGCCATGTATAGGCGCAGTAACCCCTGAACAATACGGCGCTACAATAAAGAAAGTGCTTGATTTTTTGAGTGGAAAATCCGACACGCTTGAGGCCGAACTTGAGAAAGACATGATGGAAGCTGCGGCTGCAAAACTGTTTGAAAAAGCAGCACGATTGCGCGATAAACTTTTTTCGATTCGCTCTATTTTGCAGCATCAAAAAATTTCCCAACCACTACGAAAAGATACCGATGTAGTGCATGTCACTACGGAAATGGGACATGTGTATTATTCTCTTTTAATGATTCGCAATGGGAAACTGGTGGATCAAGAGCAGTTTGCTTTTGACGCGCTTGAAATGAATAGTGAAGCAAATACGGTTGATCTGGCTGAGGCGTTCGAATCGTTTTTAGTTCAGTATTATCAACGTGCTGCAGATTTTCCCAAAGAGATTCTCTTGCCATGGGAACTTGAAGGACAAGAGGCAATCGAAACATGGTTGAGCAATACAAAAGGCGAAAAAGTGAGTATCACGATTCCTCAACGGGGCGAAAAAAATGAGTTGCTGGAACTCGCACTCAAAAATGCGGTCTCATTTGCAAAACAGCATCGCATTAAATGGCTCATGAAACAGAAAAATGACAATTCGGTCACGCGACTTAAAGAGGTAATTAGTATGCAGGACAAGAACATTAAACGAATCGAAGGATTTGATATTTCGCACCTGGGCGGAAATGAAACCGTTGCCTCGATGGTCGTGTTTGAAAATGGACTGCCAAAAAGCAGTGATTACCGACACTTTAAATTGCGCACCGTACAGGGCAAACCCGATGATTATAAGAGCATGGAGGAAGTACTTACCAGACGCCTCAAATACCTAAGCAAGAAAGCATCTATCAAGACAACCTTCACCAAATGCGGCAAAAAAGATTTCCCTATTATTGTTGAAACAATCGAAAAAGAACATCTTAATGATAAGGATGTTAAACAAGAAGAATTAGTTGTCGCAAAGCAAAATAAAAAAATGGTGGGATTTGGAAGAATGATTTTTCCTGACCCTAAAACACCAATTATCACAAGCCTGTATATTCTTCCCGAGGCGCGAGGAAACCAGCTGGGCTATGAACTTATCCGTAAAATTATTGCCCGTCACAAGGTAAAAAAGGTCTATGTAGAGCCCGGCGAGAAAGCAGTCGACTATTATGCAGTATTTGGATTTGTTCCGGTACACGATTCAAATCGTATGCTCTATCAAGTTAAAAAAGTAAAAATAGATGCTTCGTTTAGTGCGCGTCCCGATTTAATATTAATCGATGGAGGAAAAGGACAGCTGGGAGTTGTGGTAGAAGTCTTGAAAAAATTAAACTTAGATATTCCGGTTATCTCACTGGCAAAAAGATTAGAAGAAATTTTTATACCAAATGCACCGGCTCCCGTATTATTGGAAGATGGAGACGAAGCACGTCGATTGCTACAACATATACGTGACGAATCACACCGTTTTGCGATAACCTTCCAACGCGAATTACATAGAAAAGCCCTTATTTACAGTTAGAGCCTCTGAACAGATATGTTTCACATTCAACTCATTACCGTTGGGAAATTAAAAGACCGCGCATTGCAAGAACTGGCTGCAGAGTACACTAAACGCCTGAGCCCGTATGCAAAACTACAACTTGTAGAAATTATCGAAACGCCGTTTAAATCGCCTCAAGAACGTCCGCGAATTATAGAAGCAGAGGCAAAGAAAATTATAAAATTCATTCCAAAGGACAGTTTTTTATTTGTTTTAGATGAGCGGGGAAAACAATTTTCATCAGTGGATTTTGCAAAATTTATTGAAAAACGAGTAGAAAAAGGCAGCACCGTAACCTTTATTATTGGGGGGCCACTTGGCGTTACGGAAAGCATAAAAGCGATGGCAGATAGCCAACTTGCACTTTCAACGATGACCTTTACTCATCAAATGGCACGCGTATTACTTATTGAGCAGCTCTACCGAGCTTGCGCGATCACTGCGGGTAAGACGTATCACTACTAGTATAAGCGGGAACAAAGTCAAAAATATATTTACCAATAGCCGATCATCAATGAAGTGGTAAACATAGTTTGCGATGAATAATCCGCCCTGAATTATAATGATCGCAAGGCTTTCTATAATGAGAAGTTGATGCTTCTGGTAGCCCTTTGAGAACAAATCAACGAGCTCACGTCTGTTTCTCTGCGCACCCGCACTGGGAGACGGAATGATTAATTCGTAAAAATAGAAACTATACAGAAACAAAATGAAAAACGTCATACCTTCCAATATAAATTCCGCTGGCTGAGGGTAGGGGAAAACGGCCTTTTTGCTAAAAAAAGGAATAATCCATTTTACAAAGTGTACATACAAGAGCACTAACGACATGATGATATGCCACGTATATGCCGCAATTTTTAGCTTTCTGCTGCGCAATGGCTTACTGCTAAACGCTTCATAAAAGACTCCTAAAACAGGAATTCCCATGAGAGCTAATAACCACCAAGGAAATAGTGTTACGAGTCCGGTAATTATGAAAACGTAAACAAATACAATCGTAAGATGCAGTAGCTGCTGTTCAGTAATAGGCCTTAAAATATATTTCCTGAAAGCGATTGCGAAGAAAAGCCCAAACAAAAAAACGATTGAAATGGAATAATTATGTAATGGTGTACCGCCTTTACCTGGAATGCCAAAAATTGAAAACACTCCTGCCCCAAGGAGACACGATAGAAACTGTATCACGGTAACACGCAGCGGTCTGCCCCAAGATAACATCATTAGTAAGGCCTGAATGAGTACACCGAGGGCAAAGTACATGTATAGAAGTATATACCTCTATATTGCACGGTAAAAATTATGTATACTGCCTCGTGCAAAGGGCCCAGGTGGCGGAATTGGTATACGCGTGCGACTCAAAATCGCATGGCTTCACGGCCGTAAGAGTTCAAGTCTCTTCCTGGGCACCATTGGGAGAAACCTACGTTGGCTTAGTTATGGTATAATCCACCTACTATGTTTTGCGACGAAGCAACAATTGAATTAGTAGCAGGAAAAGGCGGCAAGGGCTGCATCGGTTTCCGCAGAGAAAAATTTATGCCCATGGGCGGACCAAACGGCGGCGACGGGGGAGATGGCGGCTCACTGTACTTAGAGGCGGACATCAATATTACGACTTTATCTGAATTCAGAACGCATAAAATATTTAAGGCAAAAGATGGCCAGATGGGTTTGGGTAAAGTGTGCGGAGGAAAAGATGCGGAAGATTTGATTTTAAAAGTTCCCATGGGAACCACTATTTACGATGAAAAGAAGGAAAACGTGCTTGGGGATTTAGCCCAGCATGGTGATCGTTTCTTGATTGCACGAGGGGGAAGAGGAGGCTACGGCAACGCACATTTCAAGTCATCAACACGTCAGGCTCCCGCATTTGCAGAGCTCGGGGAGCCAGGTGAAGTGCGTAAATGCACGTTAGAGCTTAAGCTCGTGGCTGATGTGGGAATTATCGGTTTGCCATCAGTAGGAAAATCAACCATGATTTCTCGCATTTCAAATGCACGGCCAAAAATTGCTGCCTATCATTTCACAACTATCGTTCCCAATTTGGGTGTGGTTTCACTTGAGCCATTTGGTGGTACGGCCCAGCAAAGTTTTGTTGCCTGTGACCTTCCAGGGCTTATAGAAGGGGCACATGAGGGAAAAGGCCTTGGTATTCAGTTTCTCAAGCACGTCTCACGCAATCGCGTCTTGGTGCACATCCTTGACGTTACCTCCGCCGATCCAAGTGCTGATTTTAAGACGATCAATAAAGAGATGAAATTGTTTGATAAGAATATGCTTAAAAAACCGATGATCGTTGCCTTCAATAAAATTGATTCGCTCATGCCGGAAGACGCTGAAAAAGCAGTGAAGCAATTTAAGCAAAAAAATAAGACGATCAAAAATGTGTATATGGTTTCGGGTGTCAGTGGTCAGGGATTAAAAGAGCTGATGTTTGCTGTATGGGATTTGCTCGAAGTAGAAAAGAAAAAAGAAGCTGCCAAAAAGGAAACGCCGGCTGAACCAACTGAATATAAAGTATACCGACCTGCCGATACCGTTGATCCTAAATCGTTTGAGATAAAAGTAATTTCAAAAGCGCGTGGCAAACGAGTCTTCCAAGTAACAGGCCGTCGTCTGGAGCAGATCGTGGTGATGAGTGATTTTAATAATCCAGAAGCCGTTGCCCGTGTATACGATGTATTTGAAAAAATGGCGGTTAACAAGGAATTGGCTCGTGCAGGAGCAAAATTTGGAGACGACGTTATTGTCGGAACAAGTACCATTACCTATCGCTGGTAATTATGAAAGTAATCGTTGGGCTCGGAAATCCCGGCAAAGAATATGAACAGACTCGTCACAATGCGGGGTTTATGACGGTGGAAAAATTTTCCCAACAAGAAGGATTCGATACATTTAAGAAGAAGACCGAATTCAATGCGATGGTAAGTGAAGGAACTATCGGAAGCGAAAAAGTGCTCTTGGTTTTGCCGCTCACTTTTATGAATTTATCCGGGCAGTCGATTCAAAAAATTGCGCATTTTTATAAGTGTGCACCACAAGATATCATTGCGATTTATGACGATTTGGATTTGCCGCTGGGAACCATTCGCATCCGTTCAAGTGGTTCTGCGGGCACTCATAACGGTATGAAATCGATGATTCAAGAGCTGGGAACTGAGGATTTTATACGCATTCGCATAGGAATTGAGAGCAGGGGAGAAAGCGCGCCAGCTCAACAAGAAACGACTGATTTTGTGTTGGGTAGATTCTCAAAAGAAGAGAAAAAACGCTTCGACACGGCATCCGAACGGGTGCTTGACTCATTGAAGGTAATATTGGAAAAAGGCATTGGCGAGGCCATGACGCAATTCAATTAAGATTCCCTTGATTTATCTTCAACACTGCTTTAAAGTAGCCGAGCTATGTTCGCAATTATCGAAATCGGAGGCAAACAATACAAGGTTTCAGAAAAGGATGTAATCCGCACAGAAAAGGTGGATCCATCTACTGCTAAAGTCTTGCTCGTATCAGATGGTGCAAAGGTTCATGTTGGCACACCATATTTGAACAGCACGGTAGCTCTTGAAGTTCTTGGCACTGGCCAGGATGACAAAGTTATCACCTTCAAAATGAAAGCAAAGAAGCGTTATAAGAGATTGAAGGGTCACCGTCAGGAATACAACGATATGCGCGTAGGTGCTATCACGCTTTAGTTTTATTTCAACACCGTAAGTATTTGATTGAGGTCTGCTGGAATCGGCGCCTCAATTTTTAGTTCTGCTCCCGTTGCAGGGCTCGTGAGTTCAAGCTGTTTTGCATGCAAAAACTGGTGATGTAACGTCAATGGCGTAATTTCTTCTCTAAACGCTTTGTTCGTTTTTATAACGCCGTACTTATTATCACCCATTATGGGATGACCAATAGCGCCAAAGTGAACACGAATCTGGTGCGTGCGACCCGTGTGTGGATATGCCTCAAGCAAGGTAACATTAACCGTTGGGAAGTGTTGGAGAACTTTAAAATCTGTATTTGAGGCGCGTGCACGAACTCGAGAAGAAACGGCCATACGCGTGCGATCTGCGCGTGAACGTGTGATGCCTGCCTGAATTTTTCCCGTCAATGTGTCCATTTTACCCGCTACCAGAGCGATGTACGTTTTCTGTACGCTGCGCTTTTTCCA
>JAGOUV010000019.1:0-13695 GCA_018061065.1 Candidatus Altimarinota bacterium
AGCGTTTGCTTGGAAACCTGTGCACTGTCGCGTTGTCCATCTGCATGTGACTGCGTAATAACCACCTCGACCATAGACTTGGGCAAAAGCATATCAATAATATTGGCGAAGTTTTTTCGTGGATGAGCTGTAATAAGTTCAGTAATTTTTTTAAGTAACTGCTCGTTGTTTGAGTCCGGGAAAAAATCTATGGTGAGTGGCATTGGCGCCTGTGGAGAGTACTTTTCAAAGGCGGTAAGCGAAGACATTGCAAATACTGCGGGTCCACTGATACCGCGATGCGTAAATACAAAGGCACCGGAAAAAATATATTTTTTATTCAACGGTGAGCTAAGCGTGGCTTTCTCAAAAGAAACTCCTGCAAGAGATTTTACCCATGGCTGCCTAAGCAAAAAACTGTTTAAACTTGGCCCCAGCTGCGTGATGCTATGTCCTAGTGCCTGAGCAAAACTATAGCTGTCACCCTGTGAACCGGTGTGACGATACGCCTGTCCCCCACTCGCCAAGACAATATTTTTTGAGGATATTTTCTTGCCCGTGTTCAACTCAACGACAAATTCTTCATTATTTTTCTGTACTGACTTCACGATCTCGCCATACATAATCTCAACATTATTCTGCGCAAAAATCTTTTTATAAACTTCGATCACATCTTCGCCGTGATCGCTGACGGGGAATACGCGCAGATCTTCTTCTACTTTTGTGGGTAGACCGTGCTCATTAAACCACTCGCGCACTTTTGCAGGGCCAAACTCATACATGCCGTATGACAAAAATTTCGCGCCGCGTGGATAACGCTTGAGAATTTCTTTTGGATCCTCAATTCCCGTTGTTACATTACAGCGCCCGCCACCAGAAATGGCTACTTTGCGGCCGAGCTTATTATTACGTTCTATGATTGCCACGTTTAATTTTCGCCCACTTTGAATTGAACCTTCAATGGCTATAGCCGCGCCCATCATGCCTGCCGCACCACCACCAATTACGATCAAGTCATAGACCATGTCAAAAGTATACAGGAAGTCTGCGGCCGCATGCCTCTTTTACAACCCCATTTCTTTCTTAAGCGCATGTATATCCTGCAGCATCTTGGGATCCTTCACCAAGCGCATCTTCACTTTATTATAAGAGTGCAAAACCGTCGTATGATTACGACCTGAGAAATAATCCCCAATCGTGTCATACGAGTGGCCGAGCACCTCGTAAATCAAATACATTGCTAATTGTCGTGGCACCATCACCTCACGCTTGCGCATCGTTCCGCGAATATCCGCCGCAGGTAAACGATAATAATCCGCCACCATACTAATAATATCTTCAGCGGAGCGTACTCCCAGTCGGGGCTCAATCTGATCTTTGCTGATTCCCACGACCTCCGTAGTACGATCCAGGCGCTGCAAAATAGACCCCACAGAACGCACCGTCGGCGTTGTATTCTCCAGTCGCATCTGAGCGCTCGCCTGCATGAGAACACCCTCCAGCTCTCTAATAGAGTGATGCGCATTTGCTGCGATCAGATCCATAACCTCAGGGGGCAAAATTAACTGCTGCTCGGCACATTTATTCTGCAAAATCGCCAAACGCGTCTCGTAATCCGGAAAGTGCACCTCCCCCACCATTCCCATCTGGAAGCGGCTCTTCAAACGCTCTTCAATTCCTGACAATTCTTTAGGCGGACGATCGGAACTAATAATGATCTGCTTATTGGCGTTATATAACTCATTAAACAAGTGGAAAAACTCCTCCTGCGTGCGGTCTTTATCGGCGAGCAATTGAATATCATCAATAATCAGACAATCCACCGAGCGATAGCGTGCCTTAAAGTCCTGTGAGTTATACTTTTTAATCGCATCCACCACCTCGTTCAAAAAACGCTCTGCGGTGAAGTACACAAGCACCATATGCGGAAAATTTCTCAAAATTTCACGGCCAGTCGCCTGCAATAAATGCGTTTTCCCCAAACCCACCCCACCATAGATAAACAGCGGATTCCACTGGCTGCCGGGATTTGTGGCCACGGCCGTACACGCCGCATGCACCAAACGATTGTGCTTACCCACGATAAAATTCGAGAGCGAATACTTGGGATTCAGAATGACACTCGTATTTTCGCTGTTTACGCGGACCTCCTGCTTTCCCGGAAGTTTACGAACTTTTTTCTGCTCGACCTGGGGCATCACCGTGTCCAGCTTCACCGAGCGCGGATCATCCGCATTTGAAAGGCTTGCCTCCACAATATAACTCACGCTTTTTATCTCAGGTGCCTGTTCGCTTAAAATCGTCAAAATCTGCTGCGTATAATGCTTAACAATCCAATCGTAAGCAAAATCATTGGGAATACCAATAATCGCCATTTCTCCATCAACTCTCAGCAGGGCCGTATCTGCAAACCACGTCAAAAATTGATCACGACGCATGCTCGCATTTAACTTCGCAAGTGCCTGCCTCCAAATTTCCTTTGTATCAAAAATAGTCGACATACGGGTCTACAATTGTAGTCAGACCGCGGGTATTAGGCAATAGGCCGTTTGTTTCGTGGCCACACTAGAAATTACAATTGCGCCGCATTGTCTGGGTATTATTTGCCTCATCGCTTTCCTGCAAGGCATTTAATGTATCAATTGACGCTCTCATCATTTGATAGTGGCTCGCATCATAAGTAAAACTTTTTGGTGCCCAATATGGTTTTGAATTCCTTATGATCTCCTCATCAACTAAGGTCTCGTGACCATTTTCATCTGTACCATATACCTCAAGTTGAAGTGAAGTATTCATCGGAATCTCTGAGTTATTTACCACAATTACCTCAAAAGGAGCACTAAAATGACATAAATCCGCACCGGCATTCATCGTTACTGACATATCTGGCCGGTCAATATTCAACTCATTGATATTCAAGGTTATGTTAGCTTCGTTTTGCGCGGCGTTTATAGAATTAAAATCTAATGAGATTCCAAGAGCTTTATCTTCAAAATGTTCACCACGTCGTACACAGGCATCTAAAAAATCGGGACCGTTCACCTCATCAACTGACCCTGGTATCGAATTTGGATGCGCATCTATGAGGAGACGATCCTTACCACCGTGTTTAGTCGAACATAACTCTAGAAGCAAACATCCTTCATCCTCCAATCCTACATGCGGCGGAGTATTGTTGCCGAAACGCTCAAGATTGTTACTCACCGCTAGCCCCTCATCTCCACCAACTGGCTTGTTATAGCCAATACAGACGGGGTTGTTTCTATAAGGAATGCGCAACGAGTCCGCACCGGACAATTCATTAGCACCAATTATATAATTGCCGTCTGCAACCGCTTGAATTTTATTTATAAAATCACCCATAAGTACTTTGCTCCACGCACTTGGATGAGTTCCGGGAACATGATCGCTGAGGATATCAAAAATATTTGCAGCTTCTACCTCTATACAGTTCTGCCTTTCTCCATTAAAACTAGCCTTTCCGCATTCTAAAGCATTTGCATGAGTGCCAATATTAAATAATGCATGCAATAATTCATGAGCGATAACGTCATACAAAAAATGACCGTCAAAATTATGCGTTGATGTTTCATAATTACTGATCGCTATAAAATCCATATTCATATTACCATCCGCAGTCTCGATATATTGAGCATCCTGACCAAATCCAGCTGCGTTTGGCAGCAAGGAATACAACATAGGCGAAGCCATAAACACCTTTATATTCCTGAAGTCGATACCAGGATCACAGAGTTGCACCATAGTTTTGTATTCATGATCAAGATCTTCTGGAAGTGGAACCTTTGCGGGCCTACTTACTTCATAATAACTTTGCACGGTAAAACGAATTCGTCCAAAAGCAATCTCATTAAAATACTCATTCAATCTATCAATTTCCTGCAGGACATTCGCTTTCTTTGTAACCGGCTGCTGAGCATCCCACTGGATCATACATATGCCTAACGGCACATTTGTAATCGTGAGAAGTGGCGGGGTTTTCTGCGCCGTATTGTTAAACAACTGACGAACTGAGCCCTGAAAAAGAGAAGAACTATTAGATGTGGAGAAAAATACAATTGATGCAACAATCAAAACAACACCCACACTAAAAATAATTTTCTTTTTCATCTAGAAAAGCTTGGTGATATCGCTATACGTGATCAAAAAGATCAAGCCGATGAGCAAGAAGAAGCCAATCGTATGAACAATTGCCTCAAATCGTGCGCTTACACGGCGACGTGTCACCGTCTCTACTAAAATGAAGAAGAGGCGTCCACCATCGAGAGCCGGAATTGGCAAGACATTCATCACAGCAAGTGACAAAGACAAGAGTGCAGAGAAACGTAAAAGGGCAAAAAATCCTTCTTGGACAAAGGTATGTGTGTAGTAGGCAATCTGAACCGGCCCACCTACACCCGTAGGTACCTTAAGTGTAGAAAAAATACTGCCGAATGTTTTTACGATCGTCGTAAATGTCAGCTCGGTGAGGCGCACTGACTCACTCAATGCTTCTTTGAAGGCACTCCATGGCCCCATACGGACTTTATTCATCTGAGTCACCGACGTGAGCACAAAATCACGATACATGGAGATATCTGCATTCTTATATGAAAGACTCTGTGAAACTGAAATACCCAGCATCTTCCCCTGCTCTACCGTTCCCTTAAGTTCAATTTGTTTGCCATCACGATCAACCTGGAATGTTGCCTCTGTCCCGCGTGTATCTGCAATTTTCTTAATGTCGCTTAACACAACAACGGGCTGGTTATTAACTGCCTTGAGAACATCCCCTTTCTTAAACCCAAGCTGTGCGGCAAGCGTACCGCTAAAAACATCAGAGATAACAATACGATGGTTATCAGAAAAATTAACCGTAAGATCTAAGAGCTGACGATCGCGCAAAACGCTGAGCTTAATAAAATTCGCGTCTACTAAGAGATCTTGAAGTACAGTAATGTCATAGACCTGCTTTCCATTTGCGGTAAGAATCGTGTCACCTTTTTTAAGCCCCGCTTTATCAGCAGCACTGAGATTTTTCACTTCGAGCACCGTGACGCGAGGAAGTTCAGTATAAGATTTCAATGAAATTCCCAGAGATTTTTTTCCCGGCAAGAGGGGCACATGGATCTTCTTTTCCGACTTATCTTGAGAACGAATAGTGAGATCCACATCTTTCTCTGCACCATTTTTATCAAAGACGGTGAGCTGATTTAGCTCATCTACCGGCACATCATTTATGGCGAGCACCTGGTCTCCCGGCATGATACCTGAAGCCTTTTGTTTCTCATCTATCGTCTGAACAAACGCGCCCGGTGATGTAACTACAATACCATTATCAATATTCTTAAATAAGTCGTCCTGATTTACGATCAAAGGATCGATACCAAAAATAAAACCAATCGTAAGAAGCACAATCGCCAGCACAAAATTCATAAAAACTCCGGCGGCTATTACCTTTGTACGTACCCACTTGGACTGGTGAGCAAAGCTGCGGGGATCTTTTAAAATTGCAGGATCGCTGGAATCTTCACCATAGAGCTTCACAAATCCACCAAACGGAATCGCGTTAATACTATAGGTCGTCTCCCCCATCTTCTTTTTAAACAAACGAGGCGGGAAGCCAATACCGAACTCAAGCACCTTAATTCCTGCGCGACGTGCGGCAAGAAAATGACCGTACTCATGTACCAGTACAAGTGCTGAGAAGATAACGATTACTGCGATGATGGTGAGAATAATATCCATGTGTTTTTAATTAGACTGTCATAATATCTTGCTCCTTTTTCTTGGCTAACTCTTCAAGTTCTTTGTTCATTGCATCGACGTGTTCTTGCAAAACTTTTTCACCGTGACGGCGCTCATCCTCAGTAACTTCCTTGGCCTCTTCCATAGTCTTAAAAGCACTATGAGCAGTTCCACGAGCAGTACGAACACTGATCTTTGCCTGCTCTTCAAGCTGATGCACCACCTTAACTAAATCACGACGGCGCTCCTCAGTAAGTGCGGGAAGTGGAATGCGAATTAATTTGCCGTCATTCACAGGATTGAGCCCCAAGTTAGCAGCCAAAATTGCCTTTTCAATTGGTCCCATCGTAGATCGATCCCAAGGCTGAATCGCAAGCGTGCGCGCATCTGCCACACTAATCGAAGCGACTGCTTTCATAGGCTGCATCTGGCCGTACGCCTCAACCTGCAAATCCTCCACTAAACTTGGCGTCGCACGACCCATCTGCATACGGGCGTACTCAACCTTTAAATGATCCATTGCTGATGCAAACTCTGCCTGCGCTGCGCTTATATATTGCTGTGTATTTGCCATAAAATACTAAAAAATTATGAATGAATTAAAGTGCCGATTGATTCGCCCAACACTCCGCGTTTGATATTTCCGCGCTGAGAGAGGTCGAACACCACGACCGGAAGACTGCTTTCCTTACAAAGTGAAATCGCTGCCTGATCCATAAACTCGAGATCTTTTTCTAATACTTCATGATAGCTGATTGATTCAAAACGCTTTGCATTCGGATTTTTCTTAGGATCTGAGTCATACACGCCATCTACTTTTGTCGCCTTTAATAAAACTTCACAATTTAATTCAAGTGCGCGCAATGCTGCCGCTGAATCAGTGGTGAAATAAGGACTTCCCGTTCCCGCTGCACAAATTAAAATGCGCCCTTTTTCCAAGTGACGAATGGCCTTTCTGCGTAAATACGGCTCGGCGATTTGAGGAATAGAAATAGCTGTCGAGACACGGCAAGGCTGACCCAATCGCTCAAAGCTACTCTGCATCGCAACTGCATTCATGATCGTCGCAAGCATGCCGATGTTATCAGAAGTAGTGCGCTCAATACCGGTTTCTTTAAAATCACGGAAGCGCCAGATATTTCCACCACCGATGACGATGGCAATCTGCACTCCCAATTTACTTACCTCAATCACCTCTTCACAGAGGGCATTTAAAATACTGTGATCAATACCACTCTGAAGTTTTCCCAGCAACATTTCGCCGGAGAGTTTGAGCATGACACGCTTATATTTTGGTTGCATGGGTGGGTATAGGGTAGAGGGTATGGGTTCTAGAAAAAGCGCATAACGATGTAAGCGATCACGACGCCGATCAAAACACCTCCCAACACATAGGCCGGAACGCGGTTCGGCTTTTCTTCAGTTTCTTCGTGGGAATTTGCTAAATCAGTGAGCAAGTTAGTGCTTAGAATAATATCTTCATTGGCATAGTTTTTCATGATCTCAGTGAAGTCATGACTGGCAACCAGCTGAACAAACTTTTCAAATTTCACTTTTATTTTATCCGTAGGCTCTGACTGACGTAATTCAGACGGAGTGAGTGGCTTTGCCTCAAAACCGCTTTTTTTTACCTGCCCATCTGGAATTTTGATATCGTGCATGGTTTGTCTAACTATACCACTATATGGTATAATTCAAAGATACTTTAAAACAAAAACTATATGGGAATGAATGCACCAAGTTCACAGCCGGAACCACAAAAAACGGTAGCTGAAATAATTGTAGGGGCAGCATCGGGAGGAAATGCAGACGCTATATACAATAGAGAAATGCAGAGCACGAGAGTTGATCGTCAGGGAAATCCCCTTAGAGAGAATACCGGCGATCAAGCTAAAGAAGCTGAACAAACAGCAGATAGTGCCGATAGTGATGCAACTAACGCCGTTCATGATGGCATGAAACCACTGGATGATAATTTCCAAACAGCACGAACACGCGGTCGCGTGCTCTTAGATATTGCAGAGCGTGCAAATAAGAACGATAAACTTTCATCCGATGCCCGGGAGTCTCTCACTATTAAGTTACAGGAAATCTTTGGAGACGGCTTTGATTTAGACGATGCCGATAGTTCGTCGAGTGAAACACTGGTTCAAGATGCAATCAATGGAAAGGGCGGCGATTTTTCAAAACTTATCCTGCCGGGGGAGTTCAACAAGTTTGTAAATCAGCTAAATGCCTATATACCCGCTGACGCAAAAGATGATTTATATAGGGGAAATTGGATGGTAGCAGATGCCCTTGATCACAAGGATCGAGCACCAGCAAAACCAGCTGAACCAGCCCCTGTCCAGCCAATGGTCGCCCAGAAAGAAACGGGCTCGACCGGAAAAACGTTGTAGAGAAAAATAGTGCTTAAACAAAAGAGGCCGCGGACTCGTCCGCGGCCTCTTTTTAGTTATCTTTTCAAATCTAGTAATCCATACCGCCCATTCCTCCCATGCCACCCATACCGCCACCCGCAGGTGAACCAGATGATTTTTCTTTCTCTGGAATATCGGTAACTGCAGCCTTTGTGGTGAGGAACAATGCCGCTACAGAAGCAGCACTCTCGAGCGCTGTACGTGTAACTTTCTTAGGGTCGATAATACCCGTCTTCACCATGTCGACCATCTTGTTTGCAGAAGCATCAAAACCCATTCCCAACTTTGCGTGACGGATTTCATTTACGATCACTGCACCTTCTTTACCTGCATTTTCAGCAATCTGCCATGCGGGCATTTCAAGGGCTTTCTTCACGATCATAACTCCCGTAGCCTCATCGCCTTCTACTTTTGCTATGAGCGCATCAAGTACATGTGCAGCCTGCAAGAGTGCCACTCCACCACCCGGTACAATTCCCTCTTCCACTGCAGCCTTAGTTGCCTGAACTGCGTCTTCAATACGGTGCTTTTTCTCTTTCAACTCAACCTCTGTTGCAGCACCTACTTTAATAATTGCAACTCCACCAGAAAGCTTGGCACGACGCTCGATCAACTTTTCTTTATCAAAGTCAGATTTGCTTGCATCAAGCATTGCCTCAATCTCATCAATGCGTGCATCGATGTCTTTTTTGTGGCCTTTGCCTTCGATAATAGTAGTGCTGTCTTTTGAAGCAACCACTTTTCGTGCCTGACCCAAGTCTTCAAGAGTTGCAGCATCCAATTTCAAACCAAGCTCTTCAGTGATCAAACGACCACCCGTGAGGGCAGCAATATCCTTGAGCATTTCCTTGCGGCGATCACCAAATGCAGGAGCCTTGATTCCCAAAACAGAAAACGTACCACGAAGCTTATTCAAAACAAATGTAGCCAACGCCTCTCCATCAATATCCTCTGCGATAATCACCAACTCCTTGCTGCCGCTCTGAGCGAGTTTTTCAAGCAACGGGAGAATATCTTGAACAGAAGAAATTTTTCTATCTGTGATAAGTATTCTTGGATTTTCCCAAACAGCCTCCATGCGGCTTGGATCGGAAACCATGTATGCAGAAACATATCCACTATCGAACTGCATACCTTCTACATGTTCGATTTCCATTCCCAATGCCTGTGACTCCTCTACGGTGATCACCCCATTTGGACCAACTTTTTCAATTGCATGCGCAATCAATTCACCTACTTTTGGATCCTGAGCTGAAATCGTAGCAACTTGTGAACGCTCTTCTTTACTTGAGATTTCCTGCTTCATCTTATCGAGTTCAGCAACAATCATTACTACCGCTTTTTCGATACCACCGCGCATCACCATAGGATTTGCACCGGCAGCAACGTTGCGTAGACCCTCTGCGATAATCGCATGAGCAAGCACCGTTGCAGTTGTCGTACCATCACCGGCCACATCATTCGTCTTGGTTGCAGCTTCTTTTACGAGCTGTGCACCCATGTTTTCAAAAGGATCGGGAAGATCAATTTCCTTTGCGATCGTCACGCCATCATTGGTAATGACCGGAGCGCCGTATTTTTTATCGAGAACGACATTTTGTCCCTTAGGACCCATTGTTACGCGAACTGCATCAGCGAGCTTTTTCACACCGGCCAAGAGCCGTGCGCGTGCCTCGTCTGAGAAGATGATTTGTTTAGACATAGGGAAAGTAGTTAGTTATTAGTAGTTAGTTTATTAGCCAATAATCGCAAGAACATCAGATTCCTGGAGGAAGAAAATTTCTTTTCCTTCAAGCTTTACTTCCGTAGGGCCGTACTTGGTATACAAAATCGTATCGCCAACTTTTACTACCATAGGAACGCGCTTGCCTTCATCAGTTAATTTACCTGGACCGACGGCGAGCACCATACCTTTCTGTGGTTTTTCCTTTGAAGAAGATTCTGGCAAAACCAAGCCGAAACTTGTCGTTGTCTTTTCCTCTACGGGCTCGATTAAAATACGATCATCCAGAGGACGAAGCTTTTTAAGCATCTCATTAAATGCTGCTGTTTTTTCCATACAAAAATAGTGGTTAGTAATGAAGCAAAAGGCAGTATATCTCGCGTTGGCACACTGCGTCAAGGAGTGCTAAAATGCAAACATGAACAGACTAAAAACTATTCTCATCCTTGGTATCATGACCGGCCTTATACTGGCGGGTGGTTATTATTTAGGAGGACAACGCGGAGCTACATACGCGTTAATTATGTCAGCCGTTATGAACATGGGCGCCTACTGGTTTTCAGACAAAATGGTGCTGGCCTTATATAAAGCAAAACCAATCGATCCCCATGAACACCGAGATCTTCAACAGATGGTGCAGCAGCTAGCGACATTCGCAGAGATTCCCATGCCACGCTTATATATAGTACAAATGGCCACACCAAATGCCTTTGCCACTGGCCGCAATCCTGCTCATGCGGTGGTCTGTGTGACCACGGGAATTTTAGAATTGCTCACAAAAGATGAGCTACGCGGCGTGCTCGCACATGAACTTTCTCACGTAGTAAATCGGGATATTTTAGTATCGAGTGTTGCTGCTACATTAGCGGGCGCACTTTCTTATATAGCGCAGTTTGCCTACTTTACCGGCGGCAGACGCGATGACCGCAGTGGATTTGGATCAATTATATTCCTGATTCTCACGCCGATTATTGCAACACTACTTCACTTGGCTATTTCACGTTCACGCGAATATTTGGCAGATGAGTCGGGTGCAAAACTTTCGCATGACCCGATGAGCCTAGCGAGTGCATTGAAAAAAATAAGTGGCATCGCAAAAGCTCACCCGCTTCACTCAGAGCCCAAGTATCAAGCAACGGCACACATGTTTATTATCAATCCGTTTAGTGGCGGTGGACTTCGCTCACTATTTTCAACACACCCACCCGTTGAAGAACGCATCAAACGTCTTGAGGCGATGCGGTAAAGTGCACGATGGAAATTTAGAACTCAGCAGCGCAGAATCCGGAAGCACCAACGCCATAGAGAAAATCCGCTTGTTTTGCTGAAGGTATTTCTATTGCACCGTACTGCATACCCGCCGTAGCGCGTGGCCCGCAACGCAGATGAGGAGCTACTGAAAATCCAGCCTCGATAACCAACTGACCTACAAGACCTAGGTTTATTGAGGGGTCGGTAGTTATGCTCTCTCCCGTTGTGTTGCTCGTATGTGAATCATCTATCCCTTCATAGAAAGCAATCGTTGGACCAATCTCACCACGAATGTTCATCTCGTCCGCACCGAACTGAGCATGCAACTCCACATGACCGGTGGGAGTAATTCCATATCCGGTGACATCTTGCTTTCTATTGCGTGTATAATTTTCATCCTCTCCTAATGGTCGATCATAACGATTCGCTTGAATACGTGCGCCCACACAAATAGCCGCATCATTTAATATCGGAAAAGCTCCCACGCACTGTGCACTGAGCTCTACACCAAAAGTGGGTGTTCCTTCTGTCAAAGTATCATCTAAAAGAATTTGGTAACCGGCAAATGCCTCTGCGCCAAGCGTTGTTTGGAATTTATCTGTTTTAGGCTCAGTTGCTTGTGGTTTTTTAATAGCATGAATTTGTTCATCACCAGGCAATACAGTATCAGTGTGATTTATAGTAACGCGCCCCTCTGATCCCTCCTTAGGAAAAAGATACACGCCCACTGCGGCAATTCCCTCTGGTCTCACCAAACGAAATGCGAGATCTCTGTCACGACCTTGAAAAGGAATAAAACCACCCGGACAGGCGGCATCTACTTCTAAAGTAAGTGGTGGATCCTCTTTTGCACGAAGCATAACTTGCTCATCAGCCGATGGAAGGCATAGACCGGCGGCCTCCCCTACATCAAATGTCTGCATAGCAGACGTTGCTTTTTTCCCATCAGGAAAAGCAACCTCTTGAAGCTTAGTATCGTTAAATCGAATCTGTAATGCATCAACAACCTGACGCACCGCTGGCTGAGGTTCATTTGCTTGAGCTACATCCGGCGCTCCCATTAATCCTAGGGCAGCAACCATCGGGGCTAATTTTTCAGATAACTTCATAAGGTATGGCCACAATTAGACCATACCTTATAAAATATATCAACCTTTTGTCGACTAACTGCGTTTTACTCGGCGTATGCCTCTAAACGCAACTCTCTGCTGACCGTAACACGAACCTGACCCGGGAATTTCATATCAGTTTCAATCTTCTTTGCGATAGCGTGTGAAAGCTTCATCATTGAAAGATCATCAACTTTTTCTGGGTTCACAATAACGCGGACTTCATTACCTGCCTGAAGTGCAAAGACGCGTGAGACACCGTCAAATGAACGAACAAGATTCTCCATCTCTTCCATACGTTTGATAAAGGTATCCAAGTTGTCCTTGTTTGCACCTGGACGTGAGCGGCAAATAACGTTTGCTGCCTCCACAATGATCGACTCAACACTTGTTGGAACCGGTTCACCGTGGTGCGACTCAACTGCTTTAATAACATTTTCATTAACACCAAATTTCTTCAAGATATCGCGGCCGATATGGGCATGGTGACCGCCGATCTCGTGATCGACTGCCTTACCAATATCATGGAGCAGACCCGCCATGCGACAAAGCGTAACATCGGCACCTAACTCATTTGCCAAGGCACCTGCCAAGAATGACACTTCAATAGAATGTTTAAGTACATTCTGACCACCGCTGACACGGAAGTGCAGACGACCCAAGAGCTTGAGCAAGTTGGTAGAAAGTCCCACCACACCTGTTTCGTAGGCAGCTTTTTCACCCAGCTCGCGGATCATTTCATTAACTTCAGATTTTGCCTTCTCAACAACTTCTTCAATACGACCTGGATGGATACGACCATCGGTAATAAGTTTTTGAAGTGCGATTTTTGCAATATGACGACGCATCAAATCAAAGCCAGAAATAACAATTGAGCCTGGCGTATCGTCCACGATAACGTCCACACCCGTAGCTTGTTCAAAAGCATTGATATTGCGACCTTCCTTACCAATGATACGACCCTTCATATCATCTGATGGGAGCGGAACAATCGTAGCGGTAGACTCTGCAGCAACCTCTGCGGCATAACGCTGAATTGCATCAGCGATAATAATCTTGGCTTTTTCCTTAGCCATCTTGCGCTCCTCTTCTTCCAACTTCTTCATATGAACAACTAACTCAGTCTTCATCTCATCCTCAACTTTCTGGAAGAGAATTTGACGAGCATCGTCACGTGAGAGCTGTGCCACACGCTCAAGCTGTTGCTTCTGAGCCTGGTATACCTCGGTGATCTCCTCTTTAAGCTCCTTAATACTGACGGATTTTTGCTCCAAGTCTTCTCGGAGTTTTTCCGTCTGTTCAAGTCGCTTATCGAGCTGCTCCTCTTTTTGGGCAGCGCGCTCTGAGAGCTTTTCCAGGTGTTGACGCTTTGAGCGTTCCTCCTGTTTTGCCTCATCTACTAATTTGAATGCCTCCTGTTTTGCCTCAAGTATTGTCTCACGAGCTTTTGCCTCAGCGTCTTTTACAA
>JAGOUV010000019.1:13795-18696 GCA_018061065.1 Candidatus Altimarinota bacterium
TCTGAGAGCTTTTCCAGGTGTTGACGCTTTGAGCGTTCCTCCTGTTTTGCCTCATCTACTAATTTGAATGCCTCCTGTTTTGCCTCAAGTATTGTCTCACGAGCTTTTGCCTCAGCGTCTTTTACAACACGTGCAGCACGCTCGATAGCCTCGCGGTTTTGAACCTCTACATGGTATTTTCGGTAGAAAAATCCAGCAGCTGTTCCCACAACGAGTCCGACAACAATAAGGATAATAGTAATCGGTTCCATAGGAATCGTACGTTATCCTTGAGTTTATGTGTGCACCGAGTTCGAATTATCTAACGTTTAAAATGGAAATCACGCTAAACCTTAAGCCTTTAAAATCAATGTTCGAGGCTCGGGGAGAGATGCGTTTTCTAGCTTCTTATCAGATGTATGTACAAGGAGTGATTTCATTGCAATGCGTTGGAATAATCTTTCGAATCGATTCACTCGAGAAACTCAAGTTGAATATATAAGTAAAGAACTGTTTACAGGATACCGAAGTTTGACGAATTCTTCAATTCAGTTTTTGGTGACACGGCTTAATAAGGTATGGAAAATCTATTGACGTATCTAAATTATATTGACCGACGCTCGCAACCCTAACGCTGGTTAATAAATTTTTCATCTTTTTTTCACAGAAATGTAATGTTGGTTTGATAGGGTGCCGTCATGACAAAAAAATATCTCGCACTACTAAGCTTATTATTGTTACTCGAACCGTTCGTGAGTTATGCAGATGAGCCACTATCCCCTCTCCTTTTCAGTGAGGTAGCCGCCTATGAGACGAGCGATCATGAGTGGGTAGAACTATATAACACAAGCGACACGGTGATCGATCTCACCACATGGAAATTTTTTGAAGATAATACGAATCATGGCATCAAGGCATTTGAGGGAAGCGCGAGTACCGTTGAGCCACACGGCCTAGCGGTGATTGCAAACAATGCGGATGTTTTTAAACAAGGACATCCCCAGTACATGGGAACATTGGTTGATTCGACATGGAGTAGTTTAAAAGTGGAGGGTGAGTTACTCGGTCTAAAAAATGCCGAGGGAATACTTTTTGATTCCACTATATATAGCGCAGGAGAAACTGCGAGTGTAGAACGCGTCATTGAAAGTGGTGAATGGAAAGCACGTAGTGAAGGAAATACGTTGGGGATGTTGTACACAACAGTAGAAGTTACCGAAAAAAGTGCGGTGGTGCCGGAAGTGACTATTGCTGTTGTTGAGGAGGAACCTCAAGTAGCTCGAAATCCCATAGCACCACATGCCGAGATTCAAGTACAAAGCGGCGAGCTTGAAGCCACGGAAAAAACGTCAGTAAATTTTGATGGACGAAATTCTTACGATATAGAAGGTGGGCCGGTGAGTTTTTTGTGGAACTTTGGTGATGGTGTAACGAGCACCTCTGCGAATCCAGGCATACATACATTTTCTACACCAGGAAGTTACGATGTACGCTTGACCGTTACTAATACAAATGGACTGGCGAGTGTTGCTGTGCAAAAAGTCGTGGTGCATCCCAAAAGTATCGTCCCGTCACCAGCGGTCGCTGCGCCTGTCGTAACTACAACAACGTCAAAACAAGAAATAAAAACGGCTGCGCCATTATATATTGTTGCCTATCTCTCGCTCGATCAGCTTCCGCCACAACTCACGAACAATATATTAGCTGTAAATAATGATATGCGTCCTACTTCTGGTGAAAAAAATAGTGTAGTGATTTCTGAATTATATCCTGCTCCCGCAACGGGGAGCGACGAGTGGATTGAACTGCATAATATAAGTAATAGCACGGTAGATATCAGTGGCTGGATGCTGGGCGATGAGGCAAAAGCAAAGAAACCCTATCGTATAAAAGAAGGAACAGTCATATCGAAAAATGGCTACATTACTTTTGAAAAGAAGACGACCAAAATCAATCTTAATAATGACCAAGATCATGTGTATCTTGCCACACCCGATGGAGCACTCATTGATAGTGCTTCATATAGAGATGCTCAAAAAGAAAAGTCGTACGTATACGTAGACAATGGAACATGGCAGTGGACTGCACATGTAACCAAAGGTAAAAAAAATCCGTTGATGCGTGATATAGAGGCGACGGTAACAAAAAAGATAAGCGCACAGGCACGAGAGATTCAGATTCCAAATGAAGATGAGTCAACCAATGAAGCGGCTCAACTGACTATTCCCGAATCGGTGATGGATACCTCACTCACGGAAGTTTTGCTTGATGAAGGCACTATGGTGGCAGCCACCGTTGAGCCAACAGGAGATAATCACTATGAGGCAGTGCGCGTAAATGATGTTCAACTTCCACAGCCACCGCAAAAAGCAGAGATCAGCTGGCTCTTGGTAATCGCAATGGGAGGAAGTGCCTTATTGATCGGTTGGAAACTACCACGGATCGTAAGCTATGTACGAGATTGGGCTGAAGCTGAGAAACTGCGCAAGATGGTGTAGTGCTTACTGCTCACTCGATTGCTGCTCACGCGCCCTCGCACTCTCGAGCATCTTTTGAATTTTATCGACATCATCGGGTGACATCTTTTTAATATTCTGCTGTTCACGCTGCTCTTTTGCCAACTGCTGAAGTGAAAAAGGATTCGGGTGACCTGCGACACGTAAAATTTCCTTACCAACAAAAACCGGCACCTTCGCCTCAATGGCAAGAACAAGCGCATCACTGGGACGTGCATCGATTTGATGTGTTTTATCATTCGCCGAAATAAAAATTGAAGCGTAATACGTGTTATTCTTCAAACGATCAATGACGATGCGCGAGAGTTTGCCACCGATAGCAATAAGCACGCCCATTAACAAATGGTGTGTAAGTGGACGCGCAGGACGAACATTATTTAAAGCGAGTGCAATATTACGCGCTTCTGCATCTCCAATCCAAATAGGCAAAACTCGGTTTTCCTGCGGATCGCGGAGCATTACAATAGGGTTGTCATTGACCTGATCCTCAATCAATGCGATGACATCTACGGGAATTATTTCCATCTGATGCAAAGGTTATGAGAATTATAGTATACATCAAAAAATTTTTTACCGGGGCAGGAATAATTTCTCTTTGTACGTTAGGAAGTTACATTGCGGGGCTTATTCGTGATCGGCAGTTTGCTCATTTGTTTGGTGCGGGACGCGAGCTGGATATTTATAACGCTGCGTTTATTATCCCCGACCTCATGCTGACCATCTTTGTGACCAGCGCCCTCTCCCCTGCCTTTATACCGCTCTTCACCAGCCTCGTTACTAAAAAGGAAAAAGAACAAGCTGATCAGCTGGGAAGCACGGTGATAATCATGGCAGTGGCGGTCGTGGTGGTGCTCGGACTTTTGTGTGCACTTTTTATGCCCGTTATCGCGCCTTTGATAGCTCCCGGCTTCTCAGGAGAAGAGCAAAAGCAGTTAATAAACTTGAGCCGTCTGCTGATGCTTTCCCCTTTCCTTATTGCACTTTCGAGCGCCTTCGGCGCCATGCTCGTGAGCTACAAATCATTCATTGCCTACGGCCTCTCACCCATGTTTTACAACATAGGAATTATTGGTGGAACACTGCTCGTTCCGTGGCTGGGCATTTACGGCGTCGTATTGGGAACACTGGTGGGCGCATTTCTTCATTTATTACCCCGCGCAATTTCTCTTCGCTCAGAGCCGTTTTCATTTACTGGCAAAGTAAATATAAAAGATATTCATTTTAGAAAAATGCTCAAGCTCATGATCCCAAAACTTATTGGCCATCCTGTCGAACAATTACAATTTTTATCCTTCACGCGCATCGCTACCTTGCTCGCCGTGGGAAGCGTGACCGCTGTTAGTTTTGCACGCAACTTTCAAAGTGTCGGCGTCTCACTGATAGGTATCTCCATTGCCGTTGCTTCATTCCCCGTCTTAGCCGCTCACTGGGCAGACAAACGCATCGATCAATTTAAAAAAGAAATGTTGCGATCGCTCGGCACTATTTTAATCATAACTGTTCCCGCTGCTATTGGACTATATATTCTCAGCGACATTCCCATTCGTATTTTCTTGGGCGGCGGAAAATTTTCAGATGAAAATATTCTTCTCACGGCAAAAATTCTCAGTGCATTTGCGCTCTCGATTCCTTTTGAAAGCGCGGTACATTTATTAGCGCGCGCATTTTATGCCCAGAAAAACACCGTGATTCCCGTTGCACTCAGTGTGGTAGGACTCGTGATCAGCGTCAGCTACGCGTTCTTAAAATCACCTACTTCGGGAGCAGTTGCCATCGCTCATGGATTTGCGTTGGGCAGTGCAGCTGAAGCAATAATTCTATTTATTATCTTGTGGAAGCGTACACCCCAGCTCGATAAGTGAGGCAATACTCGGCATCATCTGCAGAGATAAATCTTCTGCATCTTCCAAAGCCTCGGTTAATTTCCGCTTACCTCCTGGTGCAATCGCCACATAGCTCACCCGCGCATCAAGCTCATTTGATTCTCTTTTTACTAATCCAATTTTTTCCATCGGGGCCAGCAAACGTGTAACGCCAGAAGCGGTAAGTCCAATTTTTTCCGCGAGATCAATGCGCCTCATCTTCTCCCCTTTTGCTTGCTGTAAGTGATGCAAAATCACAAATTCACTAAATCCTAAACCACCCAATCCACAATCAAACCGTCGTGCAACCACCGCCTGCGTCTTGGCCAACTCAATAAAAAACTGCAATGCAGAAGAAAAATTCATATAGGTATCTGATTAATACTTGATAACTCAAATATATATCAAGTATCTGTGGTCGTCAAATAAAAGCTATGTTATAATTCCGCTCGCTTAAACTTTAGGCTACTGGGGAGTCGCCAAGTGGTAAGGCACCGCCCTCTGGAGGCGGCATCGGGGGTTCGAATCCCTCCTCCCCAACCAA
>JAGOUV010000023.1 GCA_018061065.1 Candidatus Altimarinota bacterium
GCCTCAAGTTTCACTATGTGCGCATGCACTTCTTTAAGATTCCTAAAGAGTTCATCTATGTCATGGAGCTCATGGAGATAATGACAGGAGATACGCATCGCACGGTCACCTTCAAGACAGGTGGTAAAACGATATCCTCGCTCATTCATAAGCTGCACAAATTGAGTTGCGCGAAGATTGGGGAAAGCAAGAGTAACGATTCCCGTATAATCCTTTGGATGTCCATGGATAGGATATACCACCTCACATCCGAATTGATTTTTCAAACGATCTGAATCTTCTAAGTGCTGACCATGAAATTCTGGCGCGGCCTGTGGTAAATAGTTATCTGTAAAATCCCTGCCGTATTCTTCTGCATGTTTAATAATATGTTCTGTTAAACGAGCCATATGGAAACCAATCTTTAGATCGAGTCGATTGCGATTGCGTCCAAACTCTGGCCCATTACCCTCTGGCCTAAAATAATCCGCCGTTGAGCGTAATCGATGTATCCCAATTCCGAGCGCAGCAATATTTTGTTCGTCGAGCGTTGCTGTATCATATTTAAATTTGATACTCTCCTGAAATTTTTGAGTGATCCCCATAACTGCACTACTGCGTACGCCAAGAGCCTTAGTTCCATTAGCAATATACATATCCGCCCCCAGTTCTTTTAAATCATCCGGGGGATAGCTGCGCCCAATTGACTGACATCCATCAACTAGAATTGGGGTACCCGGAAACGCGGCTTTAAGTTTTTTAATAAGTTGTCCAAGATAATATGTATTGGGTTTTGTTTTTCTACCTCCCATGGGTGTTGATCTATCTGAACACGGCGCATCACCATATCGAGTCCGTGAACTTATCAAGATAAGTTTTGTGCGTATTTCATGGATCTGTCCTGAAATTTTTTCGAACATCTCATCAACGGTATATATGCGTCCCTCAACTCTATCATTTAAAGGAATTTCTCTAATGGGCGAACCACCGACATCCATGGTAATAAGCTTTAAGTATTGTTCGGTAAGCAACCCATATTCCTGATCCGTAACTACAAAATTCGATAGATTCCAGTTGGTAACGAGATAGCGCATTATGTCGCGAAAAGCGCCATTAGCATTTTCGTAACAAAAGAAATCATACGACCTCGCTTTATCGACTTCTTTATCTTTATAAACTGTGGTGCCATTAAAATATTTTCCCGCTTCTTCTGTCGTAAACCCAACTATTCTTTTAAACCTTTCTCTGCCGGGCAAACGAGCGAGCGAAGCAACCATCGCCGCCGCCGCATCCATCCATGGCTTTACTACTCTTCCCACAGCCGCTACATCAAAATCTTTTTCAATAGGGCCGGCGCTTTTATCCAGTCCTTCTGCAGCCACCATCGGGACAATAGTATGATCAAGATTATGGACAATCACCAACCTCACGAGAACATCTCGAATAGAATCATTGCGCAATGCGGGCAGCGGCACGTCCAGAAATGAACTCTGGTCACGCAAGGCCACTTCAATTGAACTTTGCAAAACCTTTCTGTCTACGCTCCTATCACTTTCAAGATCAGAAACCAGGCGAACAAACTGTTTTTGAGATTTCATATCACGCGCTATTTTCTCTGGACTCAATAGGCGAAGCAAAAGCGGGTGAGTTTTGGCATTCGTTGCCTCGCCATAATAGGTATCTAAACTGGTATACGCCCCGCGCAATTCCCTCACGAGCTCAACCGTACGGCGCGGCTGAACTACGGGAATTTGATATGCATCGATAAGCTCATCTATCTTATCGAACAAGGCATTCTTGGGTTCATCAGGACTATCGGGAAGTCCATCGATAACATCTTGGTTTTGCTCAAACAACATTTTAAGCTCTGCCGGAAGTTCAATGAAACGACGCCTAAAAATCTCTATCTTTACGTCCACCGCCTCATCGAGAGGCACATCCGGAGCAATAATAGGTATAAGCTCATCACACTCCTTGTTACATTTTGGTCCTAGACGATCATATTTATCTACAAGTTCTCGCGCATTGCGTACACCTGTTCGATACGCAAAATCATTTATGTCGAGCAATACGGCCGCTAATTCTTCACGGGGGATGTCACGCGTTACTAACTCGGGAACTTTTGTTTTATCAAACGGCGTGCCCGATAAGGCTCCGTAACGCCACGGGTTAGAGGACGGTTCACCTTCCCTCATAAGTTGCTGCATATAGCTGAATGGCTGAAGTTCAAGCGAAGTATCTCTCAACTGCCAACGAGGGTCAGAAAAAAGGCGTTTTAGAAAATCTACTGCGTTTTTCCCAATCGGTTCATTTGTACGATTATTATCAATTAACGTTTGCGTTACATCTGAATACACATTTATCAAACGGGGCATATGCTCCATCATTGGGGTAGTTTTGCCTCCCTCGGTCTGGGCAGAAACAATACGACAAAGCTCATCCACATCGCCATCAAGCAACGTATAGAGCATCTGCATAGCTCCGGGGTAAGCCACCGAACTGGTCTTGGCAGTTAAATCAATGAGTCGGTTGCTTTGTGAAAATCCAAGCTCGCCCAATGCCCCATGTTCGAGCATATCGCTTAAAAAGCGCTCTCCTCCCATGCCATGAGAATGTTTGGTATCCAAACTACGCGCAGCAATTTCCATGTGTCTCCTGCGCACGTGATAAGGACGAACTTCTAGTTCAGGACAAATACGAGCAATCTGGGTACGTACACCGTCACTCAGGTGTGCATCAGTCATTATCTCATGGATCCCCCTGAGGGATATATCCCTTTCCTGAGCCCTTATTCGCGTCAAAACATCTTGTATTGAGCGCAATGTCTCAATAGAAGTATCGACTACTAAATCCGGCACCATAGAAGCTGTTGTATCGGCAAAAAGCTGTTCCATCCCTCCCATCAAGCGCGCAAGACGCTCTTCTCCAATGGGTTCATCTCCAGGCTCGGGCGGTGTGCCTCTTCGTACCATGAAAACTATATAAAAGGGCTTACTATAGCATACCATTGATTATTGCGAAGTATCCCTATATACTCAGCCGGAAGAACTTGCCATGCCACTCAAAACCAAGCCCAAAAAGGTCATAATCCTTGGCTCCGGTGCCCTAAAAATCGGAGAGGCTGGTGAATTTGATTATTCTGGATCACAAGCCATAAAAGCACTCAAGGAAGAGAAGATTAAGACGGTTTTAGTTAACCCTAATATTGCGACAAACCAAACCTCACAAGGCCTAGCCGATGAGGTCTATTTTTTACCGGTAAATCCGTATTTTGTGGAGCGCGTCATAGAAAAAGAACGACCGGATGCAATTTTATTAAGCTTTGGCGGCCAAACAGCACTTAACTGTGGGCTTGCGCTTGAGAAAAGCGGCGTTTTGAAAAAATATAAGGTGCGCGTGATGGGTACCCCTGTGAGATCCATCGAGATTACCGAAGATCGCGATCTGTTTAAGAAGACCCTATTAGAGATAGATGTCGTATGCCCTCGTTCAGTCGCCTGTGAAAGTAAAGAAGCGGGACGGGCAGCGGCAAAAAAGATCGGCTATCCGATAATCTTGCGTGCAGCGTTTGCACTGGGAGGTAAAGGTTCGGGTGCAGCGTATAACGAAAAAGAATTGAATGAATTACTTGATACTGCTTTTGCATTTTCACCACAGGTATTAATTGAAGAGTATTTAAAAGGATGGAAAGAAGTGGAGTATGAGGTTGTCCGCGATGCCTATGACAACTGTATTACCGTTTGTAATATGGAAAATGTCGATCCACTGGGTATCCATACCGGTGAGAGTATCGTCATTGCGCCTTCACAGACGCTCACGAATCGCGAGTATCATAAATTGCGCGAGATTTCGATTCGCACCATCCGTCACTTAGGAATCGTAGGTGAGTGTAATATTCAGTACGCGCTTGATCCAAAGTCAGAGGAATATCGTGTGATTGAGGTGAATGCCCGCTTGTCTCGTTCTTCTGCTTTAGCCTCTAAAGCAACGGGATATCCGCTCGCTTATGTAGCAGCAAAATTGAGTTTGGGATATCGATTATCGGAATTAAAAAATGCAGTGACGAAAAAAACTGCAGCATTTTTTGAACCGGCTCTGGATTACGTTGCGCTAAAAATTCCACGCTGGGATTTGTCTAAATTTAAAAAAGTTTCACAGGAAATTTCTACTGAAATGAAGTCCGTAGGTGAGATTATGGCTCTGGGAAGAAGCTTTGAAGAAGTGCTCCAGAAGGGCTTGCGCATGCTACAAATCGGCCTACATGGCTTCACGACAAACAGCAAAGTTTCGTATAGTGCGCCTTCGATAAAAGATGTAGAGCACGATATTGCCGTGCCCACTCCAAAGAGAATTTTAGCGATTGCCGATGCAATGCGCCGTGGCATCACGGTAAAACGCATCTCAGAACTTTCAGGAATCGATCCTTGGTTTTTGAGCAAAATGAAGAACATCATCGACCACGAGAAGAAACTCAAAAAAGAGCGATGTACAAGCGACGACATGCGTACTGCAAAGAAACTTGGATTCTGCGATAAGCAAATTGCCGTTATCACGAAGCAAAAAGAAAGTGAGATTCGCAGCTTACGAAAAAAATGGAAGATCATGCCCGCTATTAAGCAGATTGATACGCTTGCTGCAGAGTATCCCGCACAGACAAATTATCTTTATCTTACCTATCACGGCAGTGAAAGTGATGGCACGATTGAGCATCGCCGCAAAAAAATAATGGTGCTTGGTGGGGGAGCTTATGCGAT
>JAGOUV010000008.1 GCA_018061065.1 Candidatus Altimarinota bacterium
AGATCGCTCACGAAATCCTCCAATAACAATGCATACGCTGCGGTAGCACCTACATTTCCGCATCCAACAATTGATATTTTAAACGAACATGATGTATTCACGAACACATTGTATCACAGCGACTCGAGAGTTTTAACCTCGCGTGCGGGATTTCCAGCAACAACCGTTCGTGCCGCCACATCATGAGTCACCACACTACGAAAGCCAACGACAGCCGCATCATGAACGGTCACTCCTTTTAAAATGGCACACTGACCAGCCAGCCACACGTTATTGCCAATATGAATCGGTGCGGACTTCACATATGCAGGATCATTTCGATGATCGGGATCAATGCTGTGAAAATCAGTATCAATGAGCATGGCGCTACCTATGGCACACTCGTTCCCTATCGTTACCGCATTTTTGCTTTGAATTGTTGTCCCATTGAGACGTGTACGCTTTCCAATAGTTATTTTTGCATGACGATCATAGGTAAAAAAACGATTGGGCTCTTCATGCGCCCACAAGTTACAACCATCTCCAATGACTAATTTCCCTGGGCCGCGGTACTGAAATTTTCGATTAATAATGATATTTTTCCCAAAGGTTACGTGGTTGCCGTAACGGAGGCGAAACCAGCTGACACATATGCTGCTAATGAAGTGTGCAGCAAGGTTTTTAACGTGCATAATAGCCACATACTAGCGGATTTTTAAAAATTGCTCTAATGCAAGGAGACAAATCATCTTTCGACTAAGCCGTACAAAATGGTACGGCGCAGTAGACGATTTTTAAAAATCCGCGGAAAAAGACCGCGGGAGATCATGGCAGTGATTGGTCCCGCGGCATTTTTCAACAGTAATTGATACAAAAATAACACTACTTTTGTTACGACTTTTTTATTCCGTCAGCGCTCCTTCTGAAGCTGATAATGCGAGCAGAGCATATTTGTGCAAAACTCCTTTTGTATAACGGGAAACAGGTGCTTTCCATTTTTTAAAACGTGCGGCAATTTCTGCATCAGAAAGATCTACATGCAAAAGTTGCTGATCTGCATCGATGGTAATCATGTCGCCATCGCGCAATATCGCAATCGGGCCACCCGTCTGCGCCTCCGGCGCCATATGACCCACGACCATCCCGTGAGTTCCTCCAGAAAAACGACCGTCAGTAATAAGTCCCACACTATCACCCAATCCTTTTCCGATAATGGCAGATGTTACCGCAAGCATCTCGCGCATGCCCGGCCCGCCACGCGGGCCTTCGTAGCGAATCACCACAACATCGCCTTTTTTAACTCCGCCGTTGAGAATTGCCTTGAGCGCGAGCTCCTCTCCATCGAAAATCTTTGCCGGCCCCACATGACGCGTAACTTTTACCCCACAAATTTTTGCCACTGAGCCTTCCGGCGCAAGATTTCCATGCAAAATAACGAGCGGACCGTCTTTGCGTAGAGGATTGGAAAGAGGACGAATAATCTGCTGACCTTTTTTAAGACGTGGCCATTTTTTCAAATTTTCCGCGACCGTTTTTCCCGTCACCGTCATGCAATCACCATGGATAAGACCCGCATCTAAAAGCTCCTTCATCACCGCCGGCACTCCACCTATATTGTGAAGATCTATCATCACATATTTTCCACTTGGGCGCAGATCGGCAAGATGCGGTACGCGACGTTGAATTTTCTCAAAATCCTTCAACTGCAAATCCACATTCATCGCACGCGCAATCGCCATAAGATGCAACACTGCGTTAGTCGAACCACCGAGCGCCATGACCACCGCGATGGCATTCTCAAAGGCTTTCTTAGTCATAATATCGCGTGGGTAAATGCGTTTTTTTATGAGCTCAAGCAACGCCTCACCCGATTTCTGTGCGCTGACCTCTTTTTCTTTTGCCACGCCCGCCATAGAAGAACTTCCCGGCAGACTCATGCCCATCGCCTCAATTGCAGAGGACATCGTATTTGCCGTAAACATGCCACCGCACGAACCTGCACCCGGGCACGCCTTACACTCAACTGCCTTAAATTGTTTTTCAGTAATTGTTCCCGCAGCGCGCTGCCCCACCGCCTCAAAAATACTTACAATATCCAAACTTTTTCCATTGAGCGAGCCGGGCAAAATTGTTCCGCCATAGACAAAAACACTGGGAATATTAATACGCGCCATCGCGATCATCGCCCCCGGCATATTTTTATCACAACCACCAACCGCCAACAGTCCATCAAACTGCTGCGCATTACTCACCACCTCAATCGAATCCGCAATAACCTCGCGACTTACTAATGAATACTTCATGCCTTCCGTGCCCATGCTAATGCCATCACTCACGGTAATTGTCCCAAACGTCTGCCCCTTTCCCCCGCTGCTCTCAATGCCTTTTTTTGCCGCACGAGCCAGTTTATCCAAATGAAAATTACACGGCGTGATTTCGCTCCACCCGCTGGCAATTCCTATAATCGGCTTTTTAAAATCTGCGTCTTTGAAGCCAACCGCGCGCAGCATTCCTCTATTAGGCGCGCGCTCGGGACCATCGGTAATCGCACCGCTGCGCAATTTAAGGGATTTTTTTTGCATACAAATGAGTTAAGTGAGTTAATAATTCGGGAAAGGTGCGCATCTCAAAATGCCCTCGATCTTCAAAAGGCATGAGCTCTGCACCAAGAGCTTTTTCATAGGTAAGACCATGTTCAAAAGGCACATGCGGATCATTTTTAGAATAGATACAGGTCCACTTCTTAGAGCGTGCCCTGATTTTTTCAAACTCAAATGGCTTCTCAAAAAAATTCGCAATCGCTTGTTTTTCTACATTATCCACCGGGACACCAACTAGATATACATGTGCTGCTTGTACAAAATTATCTTGCTCAAGCGCCCGCAAAATCGCCGCTCCACCCAAACTATGTGCTACAAAAATAGTTTCAGAAAATTCGTCTTTAGGAAGATGCGAGAAAATAGTCTCAACCCACTCGTGCATCTGCGGCTTATGTGGTGAGGGAAAATCAGGCGCAATCGTCTTCATGCCTTGCGCTTGGAGCTCTTTAGAAAGCCACGTAAACCACAGCGGAAGCTCGTGATTGGCTCGAAATCCGTGAATGAAAAATATGTTCATAATAAACAATTACTACCTTGCGGCAATCGCCTCAACCTCCAATAAAACCCCCTTCGGCAGGGCAGAAATTTGCACTGTTGCACGTGCGGGGAACGGCTCGGCAAAATTCTTTTTGCACTCTTCATTCACCGCGGCAAAATTACTCAAATCAGTGAGATAAATAGTTAACTTAAGCACATCTTTCATCTCATATTCACCTGCTTTCAAAATACCGCGAATATTATTAAAAACCTGTGCAGCTTGCGCAGCAAACTCTGTAGAAACGACATTACCCTCTGCATCAATCGGAATTTGTCCCGAAACAAAAAGCACTCTATCCGTATGCTGGAATTCCAAACCTGGACTATATGGTCCCAACGTAGTTCCCACACTGATTGCGCGTTTTTCCATAAAAATTGATTAATAAATTATTTTAATTTTACTGTTGCCGCACCAAGACGTTTTCCCTTACTGTATGCCATTTTCTCGATCTCGTAAATGCGCGCCAGTTTTCTAAAAATAGTATCCGTGCGCGTCGCAATCGCAAAATCTAATAAGAATGTAGATTCCACGAGCCCGTTTTTGAGCCGCTTCGTTTTTTGCTCAACGATTTCCACTCGAAATTTCCGCATCAAAAGCATGATGCGTATAAGTGGCGTGATCGCACCACGCGTAGTTATTTTCATTATCCAAAGTGAGTGTGTAGAGGTCATAAAATTATCCGATTATTTGTTCTCCAAGTGGAGTAAAGGGCGGAACCATAGGGTACACATGCTCATCAGGATCCGTGCGAAAATCAAGCAGGAACGTCCCCGGATATGCGCGCGCCTCAGCTATTGCCTCATCTATTTCTTGCGTGCGTTTCACCACACGAGAACCATGGCCATATGCCTTGGCAATTTCCGCAAAATTTATGGGCTCAAGCATCGTCTGTGAAATATTATTTTTATACAGTAACTGTTGCCACTGACGTACAATACCCAGCACCGAATCGTTCATAATCGCGATTCTCAATCTAAGCCCCTCCTGCTTTAACGTAGCCAATTCCTGAATGTTCATCTGAAAACTTCCATCACCGCAGATCGCCCAGACTTCCCGATCCGGCGCGGCGAACGCCGCGCCGAGTGCCGCAGGCATTCCATAGCCCATCGCCCCCAATCCACCGGAAGACAACAGTGAATCAGAATTTTGAAAATCATAAAATCGTGGAATCCACATTTGATGCCTTCCCACATCGGAGGATACGATTGCCTTTCCATCCGTGATCTCGGAAATTCGGCTGATTACATAAGGCGCGGAAAGTGCTTTATTGGCTTTCCATTTTGTAGGAATATCCTCATGACTTCGCATCGGGTACTTATGCTTCATCGCAGTTATATGTGCCCACCATTCCTTAAACTGATGTTTGTTTTTTATTCGCTTATTTACTAATGCTAAATTTGCCTTTATTGAGCCATAAAATGGCAGTAATGCACTCACATTCTTATGAACTTCTGAAGGATCAATCTCAAAGTGTACAAAATGTTTCCCCTGTTTAAAAACATCTAATTTTCCCGTAATACGATCATCAAAACGTATCCCAATGCCAATTACTAAATTCGCAGCATGTACGACATAGTTTGCCACTGCCTCACCGTGCATTCCCAACATACTCAATGAACAGGGATGTGAGAGCGGAATAGTACCCGTTCCCAACAACGTATTCACCATCGGTATGTTATGGCGCTCAATAAATGTTTTCACTGCTACCGATGCATCATCGAGAGTCACGCCGTGCCCTACCACAACCACAGGTTTTGTCTCAGGATCATCAAGCAAATTGGCTAATCTAGTAATCATTGCATCGACTGATTGCTTGGGCGTTTTTTGAAAATGATTTTCCGTCAGCTTATATTTTTGGCGCGGATCGTACCATGCCTTTGCCTGCATCGCATCTTTGGTTACATCAACGAGCACCGGTCCTGGACGGCCATGCTGTGCAATTGCAAAAGCTTCATGCATTGCATGTGCGATATCATCTGGTGAAAATATCGAGTAGCTATGCTTCACCGCTGCATACGTCATGCCTAGAATATCCGTTTCCTGAAAGGCATCTGAGCCCATAACCGAAGACGCAACCTGACCAGTGAGAAACACAACGGGAACAGAATCCATCTGCGCATTTACGATCGCGGTGAGCAAATTGGTCGCACCCGGACCAGACGTTCCCAGTGATACACCCGCTTTCTTCTGAACACGTGCATACCCATCAGCTGCAAATCCACCTGCCTGCTCATGTCGCATAAGAACATGATGAATCTGCGGATACGAGGGAAGCGCATCATAAAACGGCAATACTGCACCGCCAGGAATTCCGAACATGACATCAACATCGTTCGCAATGAGCGATTCGCAGAGAATTTGTGCACCGGTAAGTAATCGTTTCGCCATATAATTAGTACGTAAAAGGTGTTAACCATTTTGAAAATTGCTTTTCTTTTCCCATGCGAACGCGGCCAAAAAACTCAGAAAGTTTTTTAGTAACTGGACCAATCGGCAACGTGTAGCGACCTAACTTCACCACCGGAGTGATAAAACTTGCCGTACCCGTCAAAAATATCTCCTCTGCTTCTAGGGCTAAGGAAAGCGGGATCTCACCCTCATGCGTGCGAATCCCCAAAACTTTTGCCATCTTTAAAACCGAATCGCGTGTCATCCCGTGCAATATAAAATCATCCATACCAGGCGTGTATAACTCACCATCTTTTACAAAAAATAAATTGCTCGTTGTTCCTTCAGTAAAAATTAATTTGCCACCCTTTCCCAATCCCAACTGGAATACATCCTCGTAAGTATGATTCGTTGAGTCGCGTAACATGCCATATTCCACATACTTTCCAGCGCCTTTTGTCTCATAGCCGCTATAACGATGCGCACGGAAATAATCGGCGAGCGTCGCTGTCACTCCGCTGTCAGAAACATAATTACCCAGTGGGAAACACTCGATACTGATACGCGTTGAACTGCCAGCCATTGGCTTAATCAAAGCATCTGCATGGAAAATTTTGGGGCGCACATACATGCTCTGCACGCTCTTTTGCTTTTTCATGTGCTCCAAATTTGCCTGAACACACTGCACCATACCCTTCAGAACCTGCGCCGGCGTCCACGGACAACTGAGACCCAACTGTTTCCACCCTTTAAACATACGTTGCACATAATCGTTCAAGCGGAACCCCAATGCATGCGATTCATCGACAATATTTACGCGCACTCCCTCGATCAAGAGCACGGAGTAATCCATCGATTGGCTAAATGTCCCGACAGACGGCACCCCATGATCGTCATGATTTTTAAGTTTTCCGTCCGCCCAGTAGTAAGGCAGTACGCTCCCTTGCTGTGCTTTAAAATGTGACGTAGTTGTCATATATATAGTTTGTAATTAAGAATGTTGTAGGCACTCTCAAAAGCCTTGATAGAAGCCACAATAACGTCGGGCGAAGCTGCCTCACCCGTCACCTCCAAACCCGAAGCACTCTTCAAACTAAGTCGCACCTCCACCACCGCGTCAGTACCACTCGTATTGATCTGTACATTATAAAATGTCAGATGTGCACCAGTCGTATCCTTCCCCTCCAGCGCACGATGAATCGCGCCAATAATCGCATCCACCGGCCCCACACCTTTTGCATGTGAGCCAATTTGTTGGCCCTTAAAATTAAGTAATACCCACGCCTCTGCAGGATGATGCTGCGTTGCATGCACCGAAAAATTTTCGATGATTAAGGTCCGCTTCATACCTTCTGGCGTCTTCAAAATCGTCTCAAGAGCATATTCAATATCTCCTTTTCTGATTATTTTTTCCTTTTCGTGGAAGGATTTAATAATCTCGTATGCATTTTCAAGGGAACTCGCACTCAAGGTGACGCCAAATAATTTTTTAAGTTCAGCCTTGAGCTGCATATGCGTTGGCATTTTCTTCCAAAGTGTTTTTTCCTTATCCTCAGCCAAACTCACCTTCTTACTCTTGCCCGCACCAATAGAGAAGTAACGCTCCAACTCAGCAAGTGTTGGCTCAAGCACGGGCGACTGTACATCCGCTGATAAAATCGACTGCGGATCTTTAAGTCCATTTCCCGTTAACACAGCGACGATCACATCATCTTTTTTTATTACGTTATTCTCAAGAAGCTTTGAGAGTACCGCCACCGGTAATGCCGCAGAAGGTTCAACAAAAAGTGATTCTGCATTTCCCAATAACTGCTGCGCAGTAATGATCGCCTCCTCACTTGCAGACTCGGCATATCCCTTAGAATTATAGAGCGCAGTCAAAACTTTTTTATCATCCAACGGACAACCGATCCCCACTGCAGAAGCAATCGTAGAAATTGCCTCCACGGGCACAAAATTATTTTTCTTTTGACGCCATGCCTCCACAATTGTGGGAACGGTATCCGGCTGCACACCAATAAATCGCGGTAATTTCTTGATAAGTCCCAACTGCACCAACTCTGTAAAACCTTTATATATAGCGGATAAATTGGTACCGCAACCCACCGGTACGATCACCCAATCGGGCACCACACCGTTACACTGTTTCATAAGTTCATAGGCAACAGATTTCTGCCCTTCACCACGAAATGCGTAATCACCTGCCAAATAAAATCCATAATGCTTCGCCATCTCAACTGACAACCTTACGCAATCACGATAATCACCACGCACTTTTAATACGCGCGCCCCATATGCAATTGCCTGCGCCAATTTCCCCATAGGTGTTTTTTCCGGGATCACTACATAACACGGAATTTTTGCCTTTGCACAGTAGGCCGCTACGGATGCCGCCATATTTCCTGTTGAGGCACAGGTTACTGCCTTCGCTCCCAACTCAATCGCCTTTGTAATTTCCACCGCGGAACCACGGTCTTTAAACACTCCTGTTGGATTTGCGCCTTCGCACTTTAAAAATAAATTCGTGAGGCCATATTTCTTCCCCACTGCTTTTGAATGTACCAACGGCGTATTTCCTTCACCCAACGTAATAAGCTGGGTTGTTGTTGGCAGTAAGCTATTTTTCTTTAAAAATTCAAACGGTTCATCACTCCAATCCACCGATACAGGTAAACGAGGATGAGCATATACCACATCTAATCCACTGTTACACGAGAGACATGAGCCTACTGTCTCTTGTTCGGAAAATGATTTTCCACAACTGACACATACGAGTGAATACGGTGCTGTATTTTTCATAAAAAAAAGCCTCTCGGTTCGGAGAGGTAGTTTAGAAGTTCATAGATTCATGCAACAACTACCTCTCCTGGTTGAGGGGGATAATAATAAGTCCAATGACGATGACTCGTTGCATGTGCATAACGCAATTACTTTAAGCGGGCATATATAAAAAGTCAAGATAGTGTTTGGCTCTCAAATACCCTACTGCTATACTGTGCAGGTGAATTATAAAAAATTATTATTGGCGGTTCATATTGCATCAATTTTGGGCATGCTCGTAACGGGCTATTTAATTTATCAGCACTACAAGCCAGCTGGTGAGTCGTTTTGTAATATCAATGAATATATTAGCTGCGATATTGTTAATAAAAGCGAGTATTCAGAATTATTTGGTGTAATTCCAGTATCAGTATTAGGATTTTTAAGTTATTTATTCTTCGGCGTTGTAAGTGCTTTTTGGCTCAAAAAAGGTGGCATTCCAAAGCGATTACAGTTACTCGCCACAGTGTTCGGCGTTTTCTCGCTGATATTCTCACTCTATCTCACGTATATTGAATTTTTTGTCTTATTCGCCGTTTGCATCTTCTGCCTTGCACAACAAGTCCTCATTCTTATTATCTCTCTAATTCTTTTGTATTTATGGTACAAGCAAAAACGCGCCTTGCACTCGTAGGAATATCACTTGTTATGCTCCTGAGCGCATGTGGCAGCTCACCTGAAATGATCGCATTTGCTAAATGTATGTCTGAAAAAGGAGCAGTTATGTATGGATCATATACGTGCATCCATTGCTTAAATCAGAAAGAAAAATTTGGCAGTGCATTTAGTGAAATCAAATATGTTGAATGTAATCCTAATAGCCCTAAAGCTGATGTTACAAAATGTGAGACGGAAAAGATTCGTGTCACACCTACGTGGACATTCGGTGATGGTTCACGAAATGAAGGCGAAATGAAGTTGGTTGATTTGGGAGCAAAAACCAACTGCGAAGTTCCTCTTGAAGCTAAATAATTTATATTACTTTTCATATGAACAAATTCATCTCCGGGATTAGCCTGGTAAGCACCGTACTCATTCTCAGTGCATGTGGAAGCACTACGCAAACTTCAACATTAGGCACGACAGATGCCGCCACAACAACCGAAACAGCCACGATCAATGCCAGCGTAATAACCATGCGTTCGGGGAATATGTTCTTTGAGCCCGCTGCTATAACTGCAAAAAAGGGCGAGACGATCACGATTAATTTTGAAAACTCAGGGATGCATACCTTTGTAATCGATGAATTGGGGGTTAACGTAGACCTCAAAGGAAAGAAACAAGGTTCAATCATATTTACACCAGATAAAGCAGGAACATTCGAATTTTACTGCGATGTAGGCGATCACCGTGCAGCCGGTATGAAAGGCACGCTCACTGTTGTAGAATGAGCTCTATGAAAGCCGTAAAGATGACTGCGCAGGTGAAAGAAATTATTGCTGCGCTAGATAGAAATTTCCCCGATCCACAGCCGTTTCTGCACTTCCAGACACCTTACGAGCTGTTGATCGCAACCATTCTCTCTGCACAATGTACCGACGAGCGGGTTAACAAAGTTACACCCGCTCTTTTTGCAGCAGCAAATACTCCAGAAAAAATGATTACCCTTTCTCAAAGTACAATCAGCAGATTAATTCACTCCTGCGGTTTTTTTAATGCGAAATCAAAAAGTATTTTAGCGACCTCGCATACGCTTATTGAAAAATTCAACGGTGTGGTTCCGGCAGATTTAGAAAAATTACAGACACTACCTGGAGTAGGACGAAAAACCGCAAGTGTCGTTCTAACACAGGCGTTTAACATCCCTGCATTCCCCGTAGATACTCACGTTTTGCGCGTTGCAAACCGGCTCAGTTTTGCAAAATCAAAAGATCCTACAAAAGTAGATCTCCAAGCACGAAAAAAAATCGCTTCATCATTGTGGCGCATAGTTCATCTTCAAATTATCTTACTTGGCCGCAGCTGGTGTCGCCCTAAACCTAAATGTCCCACCTGTCCTCTGCGAGAGGTATGTCCTTATCCGCATAAGACAAAAACATAAAATTATGGTATAATAGACGGATTACCTATGTCCAAAACAAAAACACAAAAAAGTGAGCCAAAGCTGCTGAGTCTGCAGCACGCTGCCGATTTACGTCGCGGTACGGCTGTTGCACGCAACAGTTTACTTTTGCTCGTCATCATGATGGTGATAAAAGGCGGTGCCGGTTACCTCACCAATATCGTCGCGCTCGTAGGTGATGCGATTGGAAGCTTTTCAGACATCATCGCCATGACGGCAATTTTTATAGGGCTTAAGCTTTCTCAACGTCACGCTAATCGTACTTTTAAATATGGGTATCATCGGATTGAAACACTGGCGACTCTCATCATCTCATTGATCGTTCTCACCCTGGGTATTCGTGTTTTTATACAAAGTTATGATCGTCTTCTACATCCCGCTGCTACTTCAAGTCATATCATCGGTATGATTAGTGCAACACTCTCGATAGGCATTTCGCTTTTCGCGTTTCATTATCAAAAAAACATCGGCAAAAAAATAAATTCTCAAGCGATGCTTGCAAGTGCGTATGACAAACGCAATGACGCTATTGTCTCTGCGGGTGTATTTGTGAGTGTTATAGCCGATAAATACCACATCCTCTACGTAGAGGGCATCATAGGCATGCTCGTGGCACTCCTCATTATCTATACGGGACTCAATCACGGCAAAGAATCTTTGCTATATCTGCTCGATTATTGGGATAATCCTGAAATTACAAAACAAATTCAAAAAATTCTTGCTCAGTCCCCCATTATTACCGAAGTTAAAAATATCCGTCTGCGCCACGCAGGAACATATATATACGGTGAGGTTTTTGTGGAAGTAAATGCATTCGTAGAAACAAAAGATCTACGCGATGAGCTGCATCGGCTCAACAGAGAAATTCAAAATAATATTGAGCATTTGGGCGATTTCGTGATTTATATTGATCCGCCCAAGCCTACTACTATGCGCGTTGCACTGCCTATACAAAAAGAAAACGGGCTGTCTTCACTCATTGCAACTGCACCGGAAAAAGAGTTTTTATTTTTCATTGTAGAAATTAAAAACGGCGGCATAAAAAAATTCTATCGCACTCCAGAAAAATTCTTCATGAATGATGCTGCAAAAATTATTAAACTTTTGAAAAAAGAACGCATAAATATTCTCATCTCAAGTTTGATTCATCCCTTGCTGTACTATCAGTTGCGTTTGAATAATATAAAAGTGTATCCACATTTCAACGATATTAAAGATGTGGAGAATACGATTAAACTGCTGCTTTTGGACGTATAAATAAAAGGGCTCCCTACAAGTATAGGAAGCCCTTTTTGATGTTTCTACGTAACCTTAGAAGCGACGTGGACCGCGTGGCGGAGCACTGCGACGTGGTTCTTCTGTGTATCCCTCTGGACGTGGCAACAATGCCTTGCGTGAGAGGTTAAAGCGACCTTGATCGTCGATCTCCATAAGTTTTACCTTTACGGTATCGCCGACTTTCACTACCGTATCCATGCGATCCGTGCGTGACCAATCCCATTCTGAAATGTGTACCAATCCGTCTTTTCCTGGAGCAATCTCCACAAAGACTCCGAAGTCCATCAAGCGAACCGCAGTTCCCTCAAAGACATCTCCCGGCTTTGGAATATACGTAATGCGGTTGATCCAATCCACGGCCAACTGACCTTTTTCCTGATTTGGCGCGGTGATCATAATCAATCCGTCCTGCTCAATGTCAATTTCACACTCTGTCTCAGCCGTGATCTTCTGAATTGTCTCACCACCCTTACCAATAACCTCACGAATCTGTTCAGGATTAATGCGGATTGAGGTAATAAGCGGAGCATAAGGTGACATAGTTTTACGTGGCTCAGGCAGAACTTTATACATCTCTGCCAAGATAAACTCACGCGCCTTGCGTGCGCGCTCGAGTGCCTCATTCATAATATCGAGAGACAATCCCTTAACTTTAATATCCATCTGAAGCGCAGTAATTCCTTTGCTTGAACCCGTTACCTTGAAGTCCATATCACCAGCAAAGTCCTCCATTCCCTGAATATCAGTCAAAATCTTGTACGTTCCATTTTTGCCATCGAAATCTTTTGAGGTAATCAAACCCATCGCAATACCTGCAACAGGACGCTTGATCGGCACACCTGCATCCATAAGTGACAATGTTGATCCACATACAGAAGCCATAGAGCTTGAACCATTACAGCTCAAGATTTCAGAAACTAAGCGCATTGTGTAAGGGAAATCTTCTTTATCGGGAAGTACAGGAAGCAATGCACGCTCTGCCAAATCTCCATGACCAATTTCACGGCGAGAAGTACCACGTAATGGTTTGACCTCACCTACTGAAAATGGAGGGAAGTTATAGTGATGTATATAACGCTTCACCATATCTACATCCATGGTATCGATAATCTGCGCAGCACCTGGTGAACCAAGTGTCGTAAGCGTTAATGCCTGAGTCTCTCCACGTTGGAAGAGTGCTGATCCGTGCGTGCGAGGCAAAAGGCCTGCAGCAATAGAAATTGGACGAATTTCATCGAGCTTGCGTCCATCTAAACGGCGCTCTTTTTCCAAGATATTCTTGCGCATGTGCTGCTCAAGAACATCAACCAAATTAATCTTCAACTCTTTCTTAGAAAAAAGCTTCTCTTCCATTTGAGGAGCATATTTTTCAATCAATTTTTCTTCAATTTCGTGAATGCGCTCTTTTACCGCACCCTTTGTCATACCTCCTACTGCATCAAGCATATCCTGAGTAAGGAATGTGCTGAGTGCCTCATTTACATGAGTATTATCAGCAGAAAAGATCATGGTGCGCTCTTTAGGCTTGATCATCTCACGCAATTTCATCTGTAACTCACATATTTTCTTGATTTCAGCATGTGCCATCTCCAAAGCCTTCAACATAACATCTTCAGGAACTTCCTTACATGCTGCCTCCACCATCGTAATCGCATCCATTGTTCCTGCAACAACTAAATCCAAACGTCCCTTCTCTACTTGTGTGTAGGTCGGATTAATAATGAGCTGTTCTTTTCCTTCGCTGTCAGCAATATATCCCATGCGCACTGCGGCAACCGGACCATGGAACGGCATACCAGAAATCATCAATGCTGCAGAAGTTGCAATAATTGCAGTCGTAGCAGGATCTACCTCCATATCAGCAGATAATACCGTCGCGATAATCTGAACATCATTCGTTGCACCTTTTGGAAAAAGCGGACGAATTGGACGATCAATCAAACGAGCAGTTAACACTGCATTATCTGAAGGACGGCCTTCTCTCTTAATAAAGCGGCTTCCCTTGATCTTGCCGGTAGCGTAATAACGCTCCTCAAAATCAACCATTAAAGGGAAAAAATCTATATCCTGACGAGGTGAGTCAGACATAAGTGCCGTTGAAAGCACCTGTGTATCACCCAATGCAGCGACTACTGCACCATGCGCCTGATTTGCGAACATACCGGTCGAGAGTTTTAAAACACGACCAGCTAAATTCAGTTCTACTGAACGAACATTATCTAGGGGGTTTCCCATAGTATAAAAAGGTTAAAAATATAACCTTTCCCTCTGTCCTGATTTTAAAACCTATGAGCAGATAACAAGAAAACGTCTATGGATAGTAGTCCTATCTGCAGACATATTCCTGTTACCTCGTAGGCAGGGAGAGGAAAAGTGAGATTCCGTAATTATTTGCGAAGTTCGAGTTTCTCAATGAGCGCCTTATATCCAACCTCATCAGAGTTGTGGACATAGGTGAGAAGCTTGCGTCGCTTACCCACCATCATAAGCAAACCACGTCGGGAATGATTATCTTTAGGGTGCAACTGCAAATGCTTCTGCAGCTCATTAATACGCTCAGTAACGAGAGCAACCTGCACCTGGTGTGAACCAGTATCTTTGGCGTGCTTGGCGTGCTGGCCCATTACCTTCTTTTTTTGTACGCGTTTCATGACTTTGGTAGTTTACCAGATCCCTCCTTATATATGCAAGCCTGTTGCATGTTGTATATTTCTGCCATTACCGAGTAATATCTATCTGACAAAAGTATGAACTCAAAACAAATTATTGCAGATGCTTGGGAGTTTACGCGTGAGAACAAGCGCATTATGTGGTGGTATTCGTTCCTCCCCTCTCTTATTAATACGCTTGTAGGGATCATCTATATGACCTACCAGTTTTTTGCATTTAAGCGCTCCCCGCTCTTTGATAATGCAGATCAGAGCTTTTTAGTGGAAATGTTCGGTTCTGTTTACAATTTTCTCAATAAACATCAGTCACTCTGGATCCCTACTATAGTAACCGTGGTAGTGGTGCTCGTCTTATATACTCTCCTACCGACCCTCTGCCAGGGAGCAATCATAAAACTCACAGCAAAAAAAAGGGCGGGTGAACATCCAGGTATCGCCATTGGCATGTCATATGGACTGCTCGCTTTTTTACCATTGCTTGAATATCACCTCCTCATAAAAACGTTTTCACTTTTTTCTGTCTTCACCGAAGCAGGATTTATTGCTCGAAATTTAGGCGCAGGATTTTTCAATGTATTAATTCCAATTTTTATTTTGCTGCTCGTCGTTGGATTTTTCCTCAATCTACTTTTCACGTATTCAGAATTTTTTATCGTCTTAGAAAAAAAACCAGTACTCACTGCAATGGGTCAAAGTGCAAAATTAGTCGTCTCAAGTTGGAAACATACATTCATAATTGGATTGTTAATGTTAATTATCGGTCTGCGTGTGATTATTAATATTATTGCAGTGATGCTTGTGCCTGCATTATTATTTTTATCAGCAGGAATTTTCGCAACGATCACACTCAAAACAATGGGCATCGTCATTAGCGGTGTACTGAGTGTTTTGGGCTTATACTTGGCCGCTTACATGAGTGGCATTTTAAATATTTTTGCAAATGCAGTGTGGACATTTACATTCATGTCACTACGCGAAGAAAAAGATATTAAAGAAATTATTGATTGAAAATTTTTTACAAATGTAAAAAAAATTCACATCGAATAATAAAACAAAAAAAAATTCATGTAAGATTTTCTTTCACACAAATGTTTACAAAAAAATATTTGAGTATAGTATAAATTTATATTTAGTATATTTGTTAAGTAATTAAATTTTATTTTCCAAATTTTTATTTCCTAACCCAAACTTCATATGGTAGCTAAGAAAAAGAAAGTAGTGAAGAAGGCAGTGAAGAAAGTAAAGAAGGTGAAGAAGGTGGCAAAGAAGGTCACCAAGAAGAAGCGCAAATAAATTATTTTGCATCTTCGAAAAAATCTCCTGCAGAATTATTCTCGGGAGATTTTTTTTGTTATGTTAATAAGTTCTTCCTTGTTGGGCGTTGCACGGCTGCCGCTAAGGCGGCATGGCGGATTCCTTAGAAAGGAGCCAACGCCGCGAGGCGAGTGAGGAATCCGGCTCTGCCGGTTCCGAGCGAAGCCGAGCTTATAAAGTATGGTACCCTCGACAGGAATCGAACCTACATCTTTCCCTTAGGACGGGACTGCTCTGATCCATTGAGCTACGAGGGCAAAATGCACATGCAAAAAAATCTACTCGCTCATTATACCTAAGTAGAAAAAAATATCTTAATTACTTATCCAACCACTGGTTCCAAAATTTTGAACTCAGTCTGGTCTTGTGAAAGATTTGAAGGTGCAGCAATTTTCAAAACTTTTTCGTAAGATGGATTATGTATACCCATTTCTTTCAAAAATGCAGCAGCTTCTGTGTAATTAGTAGGAATAACCATGCGTGGATCAATCTGCTCAATAACTTCATGTGCTTTTCCTGCATTGAGTCCCACGTCTCCACCAACGGGTACAAACAAAATATCTACATTACCAATAAGTTCTAACATCTCAGGAGTGAGCTTGTGTCCGACATTGCTTAAATGACAGATACGGAATCCATCAAAATTCATGCTCCAAAGAATCACAGGTAACGCCTCATCTTTTTTATCAGTATCTTTTTCTCTTGGACGATCGTACGCAGCAACACCCTGAACAATGACCGCACGAGCCTCATACTCACCCGGCCAATCAAAAACAGTCGTCTGCTCCCCTGCTATATCAAGATTATGATTAAGTTCGCTATCAGCATTCGCCAAAATAACATCGGGAGAAAGCTTAGGCAGCTTCATACCCGCCATCTTCTCATTATAGGGGTCAATCACGACGGTCGCATTCTTGCCCTTGAGAGAAACACACGTTGATCCATGCCATGTAATATCCATACGGGCGCATTATAGAGGCGCAGGCAGTAATGATCAATAACCAATGACCAAAATGGCATTACTATGCTATTCTTTCGCCATGAAAATACTAAAAAAACTGCATGCACGTGAGGTATTGGATTCGCGAGGAAATCCGACTATTGAGGTAGTCGCAGCTTGTGAAGGACACGAAGCAAGTGCCATTGTACCCAGTGGAGCATCTACGGGAAGCCATGAAGCACTGGAATTGCGCGATGGAGATATGAAGCGTTATGGAGGAAAAGGTGTTTTAAAAGCGGTTGGTCATGTTAATACGACTATTGCAGAAAAAATGATGGGACATGACGTTACTGATCAACGAGGTATTGATAGCACTTTGATCGCCCTAGACGGCACAGAAAATAAATCAAAATTTGGAGCTAATGCGATTTTAGGTGTTTCAATGGCATGCGCACGGCTTGCGGCGGGGGTTCAGGGAATTCCTCTGTATGCGTATATTGGACAGTTAGGAGGCGTACCAAAAAAAGATATGCGACTTCCCGTACCACTTATGAATATTCTCAATGGTGGAGTTCATGCCGACAGTGGTTTGGAATTTCAGGAAATGATGATTGTACCGCATGGTGCTCAGAAATTTTCTGAGCGTCTCCGCATGGGCGTAGAAATTTTCCATACATTAAAATCACTCTTTAAAAAAGCGGGGCATGTGACTTCCGTAGGTGATGAAGGTGGTTTTGCTCCCCATTTACCATCTCACGAGGCGGCATTAGATTTTATTGTGCAGGCAATCACGGCTGCAGGATACAAACCGGGCGAGGACGTGAGTTTGGCACTCGATTGTGCATCAAGTGAATTTTTTGCTGATGGTGCTTATACATTAAAAATAGGAGGCACAAAAAAAGCAGTAAAAAGTGACGAACTCATTGCTTACTACGAAAAATTAATCGCTGCATATCCTATTATCTCAATTGAAGACGGCTGCAGTGAAGATGATTGGGATGGCTGGAAGTTGCAGACGAACAAAATCGGAAAAACAATTCAACTCGTTGGTGATGATTTATTTGTCACTAATAAAAAACGTCTCACGAGAGGCATTTCAGAAGAAATCGCCAATGCAATTTTAATTAAGCTCAATCAAATTGGAACACTCACTGAAACAATTGATGTGATAAAACTGGCACAACAATCGAAATACAATGCCGTTATTTCACACCGCAGTGGCGAGAGCGAAGACAATTTTATCGCTCATTTGGCGGTAGGTATGGGCACCGGACAAATCAAAACTGGCTCGGCTTCACGCAGTGATCGTATTGCAAAATACAATGAGCTCCTAAGAATCGAAGAAGATTTTACGCAATAGATTACTGCTCAATCTGAATCGTAATCCCGTGACTCAACGGCGTTTTGACCCGAATACTGGCTATGAAATCATTCCAATAGTCCCAGTTTGGGTTACTGCCTTGGCGAATTTTAACAATCAGGCCATCACTGGTGATCGCCACGCGATCAAGTCGATTACAAACCACATGTGTCGTACCGGCACCGGAATCAGTTTCACAATTTTCTGGAATGGTCATAGTAACTACCCCACCGGCGGTGATGGTTTTGCCACTTGGCGGAGCAACAGGAGGGACGGGGTCAAGAGCAGGCGTTGGCTCAGGAGTAACCTGAACGGGCGGCAAAGCAGGAGGAAGTCTTTGCGCTGATTTATTAACAATTAGATAGGTTCCATAAATACAGGCACCTGCAACGACTACGATAGTAAGAATATATTCAATAGGTTTCATGCCAAAAGTATACACTTCTCTCACCTCTCCGTTACAGTCTACGAACAAAATACAGCGGCAGCTGAAAACCAATTGCAAATACTAAACACATCATTGACCATAAAATAAATAACTCAAAATTCACATAGCCGCTAAGTGCAGACTCGCCATAATTATGTGGATTAATGTAAACAGTGATCGCATCTCCTGGTATTAAACCTTTTGAAAAAGACTCTGCATGACTTTTTGTAAACAAAACCGTGTGAAACCAAGGCCCTTTATAAACAACGCCATTATAGGTGTAATGATAATGAAATGCGGTGAAGAAAATAGGAATAAATAGTGTTTTGGGCGAAAAATAAACAGGCATTGTTCGCACATCGTCATACGTTGCTTGGATGACCATCCACTGTTCATGCATACGCTGGTCTATTTGATAATTTGTATAGGCCTTGTAACCAAAGCTGATTGCACCAAATAAGAAAAACAATGTCAAAATCCAACCCAGTATACGGGCCTTCAAAGGTTTCTGTATGTTTCTTCGCCATACGAGCATAGAAAATCTTACTTAGCAAAAAGCGTCCAGGTTCCCACCAATATAAAACCGATTCCTCCGACGAGCTTGAGCGTCTTTTCATTAAGATAATGCGAAAGTGCACTGCCCACTAATACGGCGATCAACGTCGTTAAGACAAGCGCAAGCGCTGCACCAAAAAATACCATGACCTTGCTATGCTCTTTATTTGCAGCGAATAACAATGTAGCAATTTGTGTCTTATCCCCCAGCTCAGCAAGAAAAACGGTGATAAAAGCAGTAGTGAAAATATTCATATGCCCAGCATAATGAAAGATATGACATCTTTAAAGTCATTTTGCCTTCCATTCGGTCGGTTGCATGAGTCCAAGACGGTTTCCCTCGGTGTCCTTTACTCCAGCGAACCATCCCACTCCTGGAATTTCTGATTTTTCGCGGACGATCGTGCCACCTGCAGCCTTCACTGCATCAATGGCCTTATCTAAATTTTCTACTTCTGCAGTGCAGTCATATAAATAAAATTTTTCACTCGCCTCATCGCGTTTATACATTCCACCGTTAATACCTGGCGTTCCCTCTGGACCAGTAGTAATTCCCCAATAATCCATTCCTCCCTTCTCTTTCGTCATCATCTGATCAATTTTCCAGCCGAGTGCCTGTTCATAAAACTTTGTTGCACGATCAATATTATCCGCCTGAATTTCAAAGTGTATGACACGTCCCATATTTAAAGTTGGTTAAAAAATAGAGCATGTTGTTCGCTCATTATACTCCTAAGGAACCTAATTCGAGAAGTCGAGGATGACCTCCAGTGTACCCGTTCCTCCGCGATCAAAGCGGCCTTCATAGACGCGCATCACGCAAGGAAGATCTTTGAGATAAGCGTACAGAATAGGCTTTATCACGGGCATGCCGTTTTTTGAGTGGAGGCCTTTTCCCGTAATAAAAAGAACTTTCGTCAGTCTGCGGTCGCGGCACTCATCCAAAAATTCATCCGCCATGCGTTTTATGTCGTGTGGCGTCAAAATTCCCTTATCGTGGAAATCAAACTCTTCCTGCGGCTTGCTCAAATTATCGTACTTATTAAGTTTTTTCTGCCGCGGTTCTTTTTTCATCTTGCTCATATAAAATAAAAATTGAAGTTCATCAAAAAATCTTGTTTAGTATCAGCAAAATACCCCAGAAAATACCAAACACGAGAACCATACGCTTTACTACAATAGTATGCGCGGGATTCTCTTTAAAAAACTTTCTATAATAGGGAATGACCTGCCATTTGTTATAAGGACTCAAAGGCGGCTCCTCCACTTCCTTATCGATAATTACTAATGCATTTCTCTCAATATCCTCGGCCTTGTACTTTCCATTTAATTTTTGAAAAATTAATGTATATACAAAATCGCGCGAATAACGACTATGCGTACGTTGAATATATGTAATCTCCTTTTGGATTTCTGCATCTAAACTTCCTGGATGATCCATAGAAGAGGTTACGCATTAGGTTGACCCCCCTTCTTCTTATCCTTCTTGGGTTTCTTGGTCTCTTTGCGGTGACTGTTGTTTCCTTTAGCCATAGGTCTTTAGCATACACCAAACTAATTGCACTAAGTAGGTGTATTATGTGCGCATGGAAAATGAACATCCCCACGGTGCGCTCGATCCTTCTCTATATACCTCTCAACAAGGTTTGCGGGCGGTTATTGCATCTTCGATCATCCTATTTATTGGATCAATTTTGCAGCTTATCGTCGTATTAATTTCCGGAAGTGTCTCATTATTATCTGACACCGTTCATAATTTTAGCGATGCAGCCACCGCTATTCCTCTAAGTATTGCGTTCCTCATCGGAAGAAAAAAACCAAGCGAACGATTTAACTATGGATATGGAAAAATAGAAGATCACGCAAGCGTCGTTATTCTACTTTTCATGATCGCAAGTGCCATTTATGTGGCTTACGTTTCAATTGTGCGTTTGTATAATCCCGTTCCCGTAACTCACTTATGGATTGTCATTATTGCAGCAATAGTTGGCTTCATTATCAATGAAGGCGCGGCAATCTGGCGTATAAAGGTAGGAAAACGTATTCACAGCGAGGCGCTCATCACTGATGGCAAACATGCGCGGATGGATGGTTTTACGAGCCTTGCAGTGTTGGTAGGTGCTATTGGAACGTATTGGGGATACCCGATCACCGATTCAATAGTGGGCCTATTAATCGCGGTTGTTATTTTTCATACCGTGTGGGAGTCGGGCAAAGAAGTATATACACGCATGCTCGATGGAGTTAACCCAGAAATAATTCATCAAATAAAAGATGTTATAAAAATGATTCCAGAAATCGAAGATATATCAGAGACGCGTGCGCGCTGGGTCGGACATAAGTTGCTTGCAGAGATAAATATTGCCGTTAATCCACATTTAACCGTTGAAAAAGGCCATGCAATAGCACTCAAAGTAAATCACGAGCTCAAGAAACAACTCAGCTTTATATCGATGGTAGTTGTGCATGTTGACCCGTTACATACCTCGGGAGAGAAACATCATCACTTGTCTTGAAGTCCTGCCTGCTGACCTTTTATATAGACATTCGTGATAACTGCATCATTTCCGCGATAGAGTAGTTTTGAAACTATCTCCTCGGGTTTTTGATACAAACTCGCCTCGCCCATCGGATCGATTTTTTTGTAATCTATTAGTAAGAAATCCGCCTTTTTCCCTTTTTCCAAACTGCCGATTTCATGTTCCATAGATAGTACATGTGCGCCGCCTAATGTGGCCAGATAAAAAGCCTCTGCCAACGTCATCGGTGATCCACTTTTTCCTTCTGACGATACATACAATGATTTTGAATTCTCAATTGCTTCTTTCATCTCGTTAAACATCGACACACTATATCCACCGGCGACATCTGTTCCCAGGCTCATCTCCAGCTGGGCATTCTCATATTTTCTAAACGGCATCATTCCACTCATTAAAAATCTATTCGAGGTAGGACAATGCGCAAGTTTTGTTCCTGTTTTTTGTAGTAACGCAATTTCAGAATCATCCAAATAAACACCGTGAGCCATAATTGTTTTTGGTCCTAGTAAGCCCGCCTGGTAGTACACATCCGTGTAATTTTTATATGTAGGAAATAGTTTTTTGGTGAGCTCAATTTCTCCGCGATTTTCAGAAAGATGCGTTTGAATATAGACATTTTTTGATTTCGCTATTTTTCCAATCTCAGTCATGAGATCAAAGGAACACGAGATAGCGAACCGCGGAGTCAGCGCATAAAAAAGACGATCATTATAACCATGCCATTTTTCAATTAATTCTAACGATTCCGCTAGAGATGTCTCCGTCTTTTCCGTGAGAAATTCCGGGCTATTTTGATTCATCATTACCTTGCCAATCACCGCTCGAATACCAGATTTTTTCGCGTATTCAAAAGCAATATCCGTCGCCGTTTTATGTATTGTGGCATAGGTTAACGTCGTCGTTGTGCCATTTTTCAATAGATCTCTAAAAAACACCTCGGCTGATGAAGCCGCAACTTCTGTATCTTCAAACATTTTTTCTCTTGGAAATGTGTAATGCTCCAGCCACGGCAGCAATTCGTTTTCTCCGATACCCACAAATGCATATTGAGGAAGATGGTTGTGCGTATCGATAAATCCGGGACACATAAGATAATCGGAATAGTCAAAAAATGGATAGTCCTTATATTTTCCCCTTGGATCGTCCTTTGTTACTTCTTCAATAATTCCCTCTTTCGATACGACCATAAATCCTGGATCGTAGATATCGAGCGTGGTTTTGTTTTTTGAAGAAATTATGAGCGCTTTGTAAATTGCTTCCATGCGGATAGTTTACGGCACCTTTGATACAATGGAAACATTATGACTACGACATCACTCAATGATTTTATTCAAAAAATTCCTAAAGCCGAATTGCATCTGCATATTGAAGGTACGCTTGAGCCGGAATTGATGCTTTCACTTGCTCAAAGAAACAATATTAGACTTCCTTTTGCCTCAGTGGATGAGCTTAAAAAAGCTTACAGCTTCAGCAATTTGCAGGATTTTTTAGATATTTATTATCAGGGAGCAGCGGTGCTGCAAACGGAAGAGGATTTTTATGATTTAACTTTTTCCTATCTCAAAAAAGCTCATTCACAAGGTGTGGTACATACTGAACTATTCTTCGATCCTCAGACTCATACCGACCGAGGCATTCCTTTTAAAACAGTGATTGACGGCATCATGCGTGCTTGTGAACAGGCAGCTACGGAGTTTGGCATTTCAACAAAACGTATTCTTTGTTTTCTTCGGCATTTAGATGAGGAAAGTGCCATGAAAACCCTTGAGCAAGCACTACCGTACAAAGACAGTATTATCGCGGTAGGATTGGATTCTTCTGAAGTGAATAATCCCCCTTCAAAGTTTGAACGTGTTTTTAAAAAAGCTCGCGAAGCAGGTTTTCTGGTAACTGCTCATGCGGGTGAAGAGGGTCCGCCGTCATACGTTTGGGAAGCGCTTAATCTATTACGTGCTGCTCGCATTGATCATGGGAATAATGCTCTGCAGGATGAATCATTGGTTAAAGAATTGGTTCAAAAACGCATTCCGTTAACCGTTTGTCCGCTCTCTAATCTCAAATTAAAAGTAGTTAAAGACTTACATGAGCACCCACTTAAAAAAATGATGGAGGCTGGCTTGCTCGTGAGCATTAATTCAGATGATCCGGCATATTTTGGTGGCTATATTGCCGATAATTATCAAGCAATCACCGAGGCGTTGAACTTATCCAAAGAAGAAATTATCCAATTAGCAAAAAACTCTTTCCAATCAAGTTTCCTCACTGCAGATGAAAAGCGAGAAATGATTACGAAAATCGAGGATTGTATCCATGGTGGTATACTTCTAACGCATACTTAATCATTTTCTTTTATGAAAAAACGTTTCGGCATTTGGATTGATAACAAACAGGCATACATCTTCAGCGCCGACGATACGAAAGTAACTTCTATGGAGATACTCGCTTCCGAGGTAGAGCCACATCATCACGGTGGTATTAATAGCAGTGAACACGCGACGCTCTCAAACCAGACTTCGCACGACGAACGACGGAATAACCAGATTCAGCAGTATGTGAAAAAAGTTATAGCAAAAATTCATGACGCAGATGAGATTTTGATCTTTGGACCGACAACGGCAAAAATTGCTCTCAAAAAAGAAATTGAAGAGAATAAATCGATGAGGAAAGCCCTCGTGACCGTAACGGTCGCCGATACGATGACGGAAAATCAGATGCGCCAAAGCGTACAGGACTTCTTCGGATTGGCACACGGGGCGTGATTTTCTGCTTGGAGCTCCTTATGGAGCGAAGTGCGAAACGGGATCGTGCACGGTGCTATATCTTTTCCACTACAGAACAAGGTTAGTGCAACTGGTTGAGTTACACTACTCATTGAGCACCTTCAATTTTGAACATATTTATGAGATAATAAGCGGATGGATACTTCTCGAGATGACGATGAAATTCCCCAATTGGCTGCCAACATAGAAACCATCCAAAATCTGGAGGGACTAGATACGTTGGCAAAAATTGAACTGATATTTATTTTACTTGGAGAGAAAATGGCCACGGAATTTTTTGTTCCAGTTGATGAGGCAGAACCACGGAAAGCAGAGGCTATACAAAATATGCTCATAGGAATGGGCTTGGAGTGTGATGCTCCTGAATTACAAGGAGATCCAGAACATGGCTATCATGCTGAACTACTAAGAGTTGCAGGAAATGTTGATGATCTGAATAAACTTTTAACTACAAAAGATAAAAGAAAGTTTGGGGAGTTATATGGTTTCCCCTCTACAGCTATTGATGCTTTTGTGAGAGCAGAAAATGGTGAACCCGTTCGTCTTTTAGCTTTAGAAGATTTACCATCAGAAATTCAAAATGCAGAATATGCAGGTTTTGCCCGATTTTGTTTCTCGGAAAATTGGCAACAGGAATTGGAAGTTCCTAAACGATGGAATGCAATCCTAAAAAAGTATGCACCTGCATTACACGAAAAGTTTGTACGGGAATGTGAAAGCAGTAGAGAAAGACGTCGATCAGAATTAAGAGAAATAGAAGAATCTGTTGAGGGCAATATGCACCAGTCGCCAACTACATATACCTTGGTAAATGTAGAAAGCCGCTGGGGTCAGGCATTGCCGAACAGTAAAATACGATGGTTAGATAGCGGTAATGAAGAAGTCATAGATTGGGGATCTTACGAATTGGGAAAAAAGTGGAAGCCTGAAATGACGCGCATTACGATGCTCGCACAAGTCGTACATAATTTTACTAACTTTGAACTCTCACACATTCAAGCGGATGATGGCGATGAATTGAAAGGGAACGTGAAGCTTTTTGGCGAATATATGAAAACTAGTTCTAACTCCCGTTAGGGGTGGTAGATTTTTAACCTGTTAAATTCCTTGGAGCGGGTAACGGGAGTCGAACCCGTGTCTTAACCTTGGGAAGGTCACATAATAGCCGTTATACGATACCCGCTTATGTTTTATGAGAGCGTGAGTACCCTTTAGGGTACGATACCCGCTAATTATTTTGCGCGCAAAAAACACTGCTAGTGTAGCATAGCAATTTCAACGAGCGCACGGCTGCCGCTAAGGCGGCATGGCGGATTCATAAGAAATGAGCCACGAGCGCGTAGGCGAGGTGCAGGAGGCCGCAATTAGGCCGACTAAACCGAGCCGAAGCTTATAAATTAAAGCGGAGCCCACTACTTGTACACTTACGGTAGATGAGCTCCGCAAGAAACGAAAACACAAACTGAGAAACTGCTATGCATGAGCTGCAAAGTGGCGATGATGGGATTCACTTGTTGCCCACGCTACAGCAAGGACTCCTGCACCGAGAATGAGATGGAGCCAATTACTAGGCATGTTCACCTGCATACCAAGCAGCTGTGTATTAGTCGGACTGACAACTACAAAACCCACAAGGGCTACCACTACATATAAACCACCAATAACTTTGAGACCTAGATTCGCACCATGCTCGGTAGCCCCGTAGGCAAAAGCGAGGGATACTACACCCGTAAGCGCATGCACAAGACTAAGCGCGCCATCGGTCAAAAAGTATCCACGTGCACTTATCAGAGAGTTATCAAGAAAACCGAGAACACCTAGTATTAGAAATACAGCACCTGTTATGGCCGCCCATGTTTTAGTTGTAGCTCCCATAAAAAGTAGTGTTAAAAAATAAAGTATATGTCAGCAAATAGTACAATTTTTTCGCGAGGCAGTTACACCTGGGGTACAATAGAACTATGAAAATGCAATCTATCAATCCAGCTACAAATGACGTCTTAAAAGAATTTGAAATTATATCACTTGAGGATGCTATAAAAATCGGGGAAGAAGTAAGAGAAGCACAGAAAAAATGGCGCAAAAAAAGCGTGATTGATCGCAGCGGATATATTAAAAAATTAGGAGAGGTATTGCGCGAACATACAAAAGAATATGCACGTTTAATTTCTTTGGAGATGGGAAAACCGATCACGCAAGCCATTGCAGAGGTAGAAAAATGCGCGGTATTGTGTGACTTTTATGCACAGCAGTCCGAGGGATTTTTAGCACCGATTGTCGTACGCACCGAGGCAAAAAAAAGTTATCTGCGCTTTGATCCGTTGGGTGTTGTCTTGGCAATTATGCCGTGGAACTATCCTTTCTGGCAGGTGATTCGTTGCGCCGTTCCTGCTCTCGCAGCGGGAAATACGATGCTCCTTAAACACGCAAGCAACGTACCGCAGTGTTCACTCGCCATAGAAGAGGCCTTTACGCTCGCGGGTTTTCCAGAAAATACCTTCCGCTCATTACTTATTCCCGGAAAAGAGGCAGACAAATTAATTGAGACTCACGTGGTTGATGCAGTGAGCTTAACCGGCTCCACACAGGCGGGTGCAAAAGTTGCAGAAACTGCCGGTCGTCATATTAAAAAATGTGTTTTAGAATTGGGAGGAAGCGATCCCTATATTTTATTTGAAGATGCAAATGTGGAGCTGGCTACAAGTCAGGCACTCACCGCACGCATGCAAAACTGCGGACAAAGTTGTATCGCTGCTAAGCGGTTTATTGTTCACTCATCGCTCGTAGAAAAATTCGAAAAACGCATGAAAGAGTTATTTGCTACATTGGTAGTTGGCGATCCCATTGATGAAAAAACAACAGTCGGTCCGCTCGCAAAAAAAGAATTCGCCGATGGAATTGAAAAACAAGTTGAAGGAAGTATTGCCATGGGTGCAGAAGTATTATTTGGTGGCCATCGATTTGCCGGAAAAGATGCATACTTTGAGCCCACATTGTTGCGCAATATAACTCCGGAAATGCCCGTATGGAAAGAAGAAGTATTTGGCCCAGTAATGGCTTACATGAGCTTCGAAACGCCGGATGAAGCAGTGGAAATCGCAAACACCCAGCTATATGGTCTAGGAGCAAGTCTGTGGACTGAAGATCGTGCATTTGCTGAAGAACTTGCTTCACAAATCGAGAGCGGCTTTGTCTCAATAAATGCGATGGTAAAGAGCGATCCACGCCTGCCTTTTGGTGGAGTAAAACAATCTGGTTTTGGACGCGAGATGGGTGAAGCGGGCATAAAAGAGTTTACGAATATGAAGACGATCGTCGTCCAATAAAAGTCCAATAATAATTATTGATTATTGGTCGGTATCGAGGTACTCTTTCTTCCTGATGGCAACCGCAGCTGATCTCTTTGTACGGTGTCTCGAAAATGAAGGGGTGAAACACCTCTTTGGTTTGCCGGGCGAGGAAAATTTGGACTTTGTACAGGCATTACGAACCTCTACCATTAATTTTGTGGTGACGCGCCATGAGCAAGGTGCGGCTTTTATGGCTGATGTATACGGACGTCTCACCGGACGCGCGGGAGTGTGTTTAGCGACGCTGGGACCTGGTGCAACAAACCTGATTACAGGCGTGGCGGATGCAAACATGGATCGTGCACCTGTCGTAGCGATTACCGGCCAGGCCGACATGAGAAAAGAGCATAAAGAAAGCCATCAGTATATTGATGTTGTTCAAGCATTTAAGCCGATTACCAAGTGGAATACTCATATTATTCATGAAGATGTGATTCCAGAAGTCGTGCGCAAGGCTTTTCGCGTAGCGGAATTAGAGAAGCCGGGTGCAACGCATATTGAACTTTCTGAAGCTATTGCAGAGAGAGAGATCGTGGGCGAGAAACACAGCAAACCACTCCGCGCCGGTCCCCCACCTGTTTCACATGCCTCTCACAAAAGTTATGAAAAAGCAGTCGAGGCAATCAAGAAAGGAAAAAATGTCATCGTGCTTGCCGGAAATGGCGTCATTCGTGGCCGCGCCAGCCAGGCGCTCGTGACTTTTTGTGAAAGAAATTCATTGTCAGTCGCGAATACCTTTATGGCAAAAGGCGCAATGCCTGCGCGTAATGAATTGTTTGTGGCAACAATTGGTTTGCAGAAAAAAGATTTCGCACTTTGTGGCTTTGACCGAGCTGATACCGTCATTACCGTAGGTTATGATTTTGCTGAATACGCCCCTAATTTCTGGAACGCAGATAACAATAAAGTAATCGTTCACATCGACTCACAGCCCGCAGAAGTCGATGAATATTACACGCCAGAGGTGGAGTTGATTGGCGATATTGGAACCACACTTGCAGAGCTTACTGAGATGACCGGCTTTAACAAAGCTTTTGATTACGCTGACAAACTGAAGGAAATTCACCGCGCAGAATATCGCGTACATAAAGACTCCATGTCGTTCCCCATCAAACCACAAAAAATCCTCTACGATCTACGCCATGCGCTTGCTGATGATGATATTGTGATTAGTGACGTGGGCATGCATAAAATTTGGACAGCGCGCGTATATCCCGCCTATCAACCCAATACGGTTCTGATTTCAAATGGCTTTGCCTCAATGGGCATCTCTCTTCCCGGAGCGCTTGCCGCAAAAATGGTACATCCTGATAAAAAAGTGGTGGCTATTTGTGGAGATGGCGGCTTCCTCATGAACAGCCAGGAGTTAGAAACCGCACGCAGACATGGCTTGAATTTTGTCGTTTTGATTTTTGATGACAGCAAGTACGGAATGATCGAATGGAAGCAGCAAAATTACTACGGCGGTGAGTCATTTGCCATGAGTTTTAACAATCCCGATTTTATTAAATATGCCGAAAGTTTAGGATGTGTCGGTATGCGCGTTGAAAAAACGGAAGACCTTCTCCCTACACTAAAAAGAGCACTCGCAACGCCCAATGTCGTTATCGTAGACGTGCCCGTAGATTACACAGAGAACTTTGAATTAACTAACAGACTTGGTCACCTCGTATGTCCACTATAAGCTTTCACACGGTTGATGGAGTAGAAATAATCGGCGAATGGAATATGCCCCAGGATGCTCACCGAGCGGTGCTCTTGCTTCATATGATGCCCGCTGCACGCGATAGCTTCTTTTCCCTTACCCAAGACCTCAATAAACAAGGCATGGCCACTCTCGCGATCGATTTACGCGGTCATGGCGAGAGCGTTAGACAACTCAGTGGCTCATCACTCAATCGAGAGGCAATGGACTATGGAATTGCACTGGATTACAAAACGTTCGACGACCTGGGACACCAGAAATCTCGTCTGGATGTAGATGCTGCAGTAAATTTTATTAAGAAAAACGGTTTTACGGAAAAACAAATTTACGTCGTGGGTGCATCAATTGGCGCAAACTTGGCACTGGATACTCTGGATCGTTACGTAGAGTTACGAAAAGCAGTATTGCTCTCCCCTGGCCTAGATTATCGCGGTATTAAAGCCGATCATTCACTGAAAGGATTAGAACCAGGCCAATCCGTTTGGATTGTTACCTCAAAATTAGACGAGTACGCGACTGAATCTTCTCAGAAATTATTTCAGCAAGACATGACAAAAGTAAAACTGACCGTCGTGGATGGCAGTGATCATGGCACCAATATGTTCATTAGCCATGGTGAGCTACAGGAACAAATTGCCGGGTATTTGAAAGAATAGTGGTGAGCAGTTAATACTTAACTGCTGGTGTGGGCGACATATACAGCGAGTCGACTTTTCGCGTAAAACACTGGCGGCCAGCTTCGTGTTTCCAATAATTTTCGCCCTGAGGATAGACAGCGTAATACGGTACTGAATAAACATCGAGACCCTCTGAAGGCAGATCAAAAACACCACAGAGTTCAAAGCTTTTTTCGTCTATTTTTCTATACTCAAAAGGAAGATTCGTCACATTATCGCGCGGAACACGGAAACCAGTTATATCATTTTCCAACTGCGCTAACTCAGTCGGCAACTTTTTGGAATTAGTCCAATAGTTAATAACTTCTTGCTGAATCCACGACAAACTTCCAATTCGCTCAGTATCGATACGCAACTGACGCTGCTTAAAAGGCGATCCGAAAATAACAAATGAAAGAACGACGACTGCCAACACAGCAGCAGATACACTCCACGCCAAAACACGGGAAGGACGAGAAGTGATTTCTCGCTTCACCTCGCGGAAAAAATACGCCATCACTCCACCCATTACCACTAATACCATCGCAATTTTAGTAAAAATATTTGCGGTAAGTTCTCCATCGAAAAAATTATTAAATAACACAATCACATCAATCATGAGGACAATTGCTGAAACGAAAATCGTAAAATAAAGGGCAAATTTTCGCACGCCTAATTCCTTCTTCTCCGGATTTGCAACAACATCTTTTCTCAAAAACCATGCGAGTCCCATAAAAATAGGGAAACTCACAATCAAAACTGACAAACTATCTCGTATCGTAGAAAGAGACACTCCCGTATTGCCATGTATCGCATCAGGAATCAGCCGATTCACAAACTCAAAAACTGTATTTAAAAGGCTTGTTGTGGCCATTACCAAGGTAATGAGCATAAGCAGATAAAGGAAAAAATCACGAGAATTGGAGACGTGTTTTGTAGGCGTAGTAGTTGTAGTCATACCCGTAGTATAGTCCTCTGGTATAATACTGGCCAATGGTAAATCCACTTCGAAATACGGTTAATCGTGAGTTGCTACTCCAGCAGACAGTCACGGAAAAAATTCCGCGTACCACACTCTCCTTTTATCGTTATGTAACGATCGAAGATCCACGAAAATTACGCGATGAACTTTTTAAAAAATGGTCAGCTCTTGGAGTAAAAGGCCGCATTTATATTGCAAATGAAGGCATTAATGCACAGCTTTCACTTCCCACAAAAGAACTTGATGCATTTCGCGCACACCTTGATATCAGTGACTACTTTAAGGACATGCCTTTTAAGATTGCCGTCGAGGATGGAATATCATTTCTCAAACTCACTCTAAAAGTAAAACAATTTATTGTTGCCGATGGCCTACCTGCGGGAACATATGACGTTAATAACGTAGGAACGCATCTTACTCCCGAGGAATTTCATGCTGCGGTGGATGATCCTAATACAGTTGTAGTGGATGTACGCAATCATTACGAAAGTCGTATTGGAAAATTTGAAGGTGCACTTACGCCGGATGCAGACACCTTCCGTGAGGAGTTGCCATTAATTGCGCAGATGCTTCAGGACAAAAAAGATAAGAAAATTTTATTGTATTGTACGGGTGGTATTCGCTGTGAAAAGGCTTCCAGCTATTTAAAACATCAAGGTTTTAACGATGTTAATCAGCTACATGGTGGAATTATTTACTACGCTCATGCGATGAGAGAAAAAGGTATTACACCAAAATTTAAAGGAAGAAATTTTGTTTTTGACGAGCGTTTGAGTGAAGAAGTGACTCCCGATATTCTCACTACCTGTGATCAATGTGAAGATAAGAGCAATGCATATACCAACTGTAGCAATGAGATGTGTAATTTATTGTTTATCCAATGCGCCGGATGCCGCGAAAAAATGCACGGTGCCTGCAGTGAAAAGTGCATGAAGATTGCGCTGCTGCCTGACAACGAGCGCCGCATGCTACGCAAGAAGCAAACTCCCAAATCCCACAAACAGTTCATTTCCCGCCAGCGTCCCTCCCTAAAATAGTGAGTTGTGGTATATTTAACCTCCTGTGAGCAAAACTCCTCGAGAACAAATCACCCTTAGTAACGAGCAGTACACGCACGTACGGCAGCTTGTTGGTAAAGAGTTTGATCAGATGGCTGAGGTAAATCCGGCGTATCAAATTGAACATATTACCGATGATGTACGCGCAGAAGTGTTGAATGTGCTTCAAGATAGCAAAGGTATTGAACGCGATGAAAGAGCCATTAATCATGAAGTGGTGATGTTACGCGTTGCCTATGGGGCGATGCTACGCCAAATCTACGCTGATGCTAGGCCTCCGGCACGACCAGGAAATAGGCAGTGGACCACGCCACGTCCTCCGCCAACTGCAGAGGCATGGAGGAGAGTAAGCCCAACTCCAACAAAGCGCATGCAGGCAAAATTCACGCCGACTGCGTTCCGCCGACCAAATGCGACGATCGATCAGATGATTTTCGATGTACGAGAAATAAGTCCGACTCTTCTAAAAAATCTAGGGCTCGGTGAATTTGTTATGCTAAAAAAAGAATTGCCACCGGTGAAAGAAGGAGACGCCGCAGGGAATGACCTAGAGGCACGCAAGCTCGCGGCACGAGAAGGTGCTATCCCCGGTCTAAAAGATATTTTTAGTGATCTTACCCCCATACCAACCATGTGGGGCGTGGAGGGCTTATCAAAGAACTTCCGCATGTACATGATTGGAAAAGGTGCTGCAAAAGGAAAACTACTTATTACGCGCTCTGAAAATGGCAAATATCAAATGGGCGTTTATGATTTGCTTGGTGCGGTTCGCCGTGTAGATGAGGTGCGCCAACAGTACGACACTGAGACCGTACACCTGCGGCAAATTTATACTTTATTAGATTCGGTATTAGATCTTATCAATGTACCTAAGGCTGAAATTCTTAATGAAGGAGATTTTGAAACGCGTACTAAACAAATTGATGCAGCTAAAAAAGATCTTGCCGCGACAGTCGAAAAATTGAAAAAAGTCCGCGATAGCGATAAAGAAAAATTGAGAGACGTCATTGAGGCGATTTCGGATTTCAAAGACAGTGTGGGTCGTGAAAATTTTGGTTCTACAGCTGCACAACTTGCACCTATAGTCAGAAGTGGAAAATTTATAGGCTCACGTGCAGCGGGAATGAAGGCAAAAGCGGGGGCACTTGAGAGTGACCAACGTGTGTTATTAGGTGCCGCAACTGCGCATCGAAAACCTTTTGAGGATGCGTACAATACCGTAAAAGAAAATGATATTCCTGCAGAAAAAGATCTAACAGCGACTGATCGTGGGCGAATTATGGCGTATGCAAAAGTGGTCGAGCACAGCCTGAAAAGCCTTAAGCTTGAGCCATTTGCAAGTTTTGCACAGCGCATGCAATATCATATCGATGAGCTGCGTCTCTGTATTACAAAGCCAAACCGTGAACATACAGGAGAAGGAGTGAAACCAACAATAACTGAAGAATTACTTCGCGTTTTCTTGGTAGGAAAAGTAACCCTCTTCCACCGCGAGATGATGAAGTTATATGCGAAAATTGCACTACATCAGGATACACCGCCCATTGATGAGTGGATAAAAACAACTGAAGGTATTTTGACTGCAATTGATAATCGTCCCGTGGGCAAAAAAACCTATGCGGCCGAGTTTATTCCGCTGTGGAATGCGATGAAAACATTTATAGCAGAACAGCTACAACCTGCGATTGAAGGGCTCAATCCAGATGCGCGGCTCGACGAAAATAAATCTGACCGTGAAGGGATTAAAGAAGTAATGTCTACTTTCTTTGACCAAATTCTTATACCGTTTATGAAAAATCCCCAACCACGTTTGCGCACATTGGAAGATTTAGACGAGGCTACTTCATCAGCACGTCAACGCCCGCCCACGCCAGACGAAACACCGATTTCATAGTGGTAAAAAAATGCTCGTGCTCAATAATCACCCCTATCATATCGTCACGGTGATATGAGTAGATGGCGACTTTGTTGCGGGGAAAAATATCAACGTGAATCTTAATGGGAAATTTCTTGGGATCAACGTATTTTAGCTCACGCAGATGCCCTTTTTCCGTCTGTGGATATTTTTTCGTCATGGGCACATAACCCGCCACAATTCCACGGTATAAGATTCCAAGTTCAATGCGCCGCGGCAAAAAATCTTCTTCAAGATATTTTTTCATTTCGGGATGCACTGTCTCTTCTTCAAGTCCCATAAAACTTTCTCTTACTGAGCAAGGCTCTTCTAACAAAATTTCCGCAATTTGTTTAATGCCACTTAATCCTTCATAAAAAGTGATCTTGGGCTTTGTTGCTGCAGTATTGGAAAGTGCAAGCAGCTGCGGCAAAATTGTAGACAAACCTTTTGCATCCTCCATGTACTTGTTGATCAGTACATTGGGCTCAGTGGGAACAAATATTTTTACTCCCGCACGCAGGTAATACGAAACAAATCCTTTTTTCTGCAGTGCCAACAAAAGACTGTACGTGGTTGTACGATTTTCATTCAGTCGCAACGCCAGACTATTCGCGCCACTCGTTCCCACCTCCAATAATTTCAAATACACGCCCACCTCTTTATCGCTCATTCCCAACTTTTCAAGTAGCTTTTGATTCATGTTGACTTAGTTAATCGTCACTAAAAGTATAGCATTTTAATCTGTTAATTGCCAATACTGGATGATGTTTGACGTCTTTTATAGACTAATTTTCTGTTCGGATTATAGTTGTTTACTATGGACGCCAAACAATTTCTCATCGAGTTTAGAGAGCTGTATCGCAGCACTCCACAGATTTCTCACTGGACGCGCCAGAGCGAAAACTGCGACTACGGTGATATTATTGTCGTCTCAAAAAACTCCTACATGTGCTTCTGGAGCTCAAATATGGACGCGAGCTTCTACTGTCACGAATCACGCAAAGATATCTCTTGCACGGACTGCACCTTCTGCGAAGAGTGCGAGCTGTGCTACGAGTGTATCGATTGCACTAAGTGCTATAACTGCAACAGCTGCCAGGACTGCAAACAATGCATCGACTGCGAGCTCTCGTTTGGCTGCACTGGCTGTAGTAATTGCTACGGCTGTGTGGGTCTCCAGCGCAAGCAGTTTTACATATTCAATAAGCCCTATTCCAAGGCCGACTACTTCCAGAAAATCACGGAACTCAAACAGCTTCCCCGCGAAGAATTACTTCAGGAATTTGAAAAGGTAAAGCGCGCAACTCCCCTGCTCTACATGCATCAGCTCGACAATGAAAACTCTTTTGGCGACTACTTATCCCACAGCAAAAATAGCTTCTGGTGTTTCGACAGCTTCAACTGCGAAGACTCAATGTATATTTTTAATGCAAACTTAGAGCGCGGTGCAAAAGACTCAGCCGACTGCGGACCCATGATAAACACCGTTGAACAATCATACGATATTGCGTTTGCCGGATTTTTATTCAACTGCCAGCACATCTACTGGTGCGACTACCTCTCCGACAGTCAGTGGTGCTCAAACCTCTGGAACTCGCAAAACTGCTTTGGCTGCGTCTACATGAAAAATAAACAATATCACTTTCTCAACAAGCCGCTGCCAAAAGAAGAGTACGAAAATATCACGAGCCGCCTCTCAAAAGAGCTTAGGGAGATGGGAATAATCGATCTCTACGACTGTCTTTACAAAAATATTTCATAATTTATAATCCCACACACAATATGAATACTTCTGAAAAATTAGTCACGAGCGTACCGTTTGATGCCAATGATTTTAAGGGCTCAGAGGGTGGAGAAAGGATCTTAGGCAAAAAAGTATTACAGGCAATTGCACTGATTAGAGGAGGATTCGAAACTGAAGGCTTAAACCAAGACTTTGCCATACCTCCGCTGATGAGCGTAAGAAGTGGTCATGCAAGAGTCGTGGGGCAATTTTTAGCCCGTGTAAATCAACAAATTGGTGGTGGCGTCACTGAGGCACGCCTCACTGAAAATGACTGGCTGAGTAAAATTGGCGTAAATTTGAGAAGCTTTAGTCTACAGCCGCGCACCGCAGAGGGCGACGTGGACTTGGGAAAATTATTGGGCATGAATAGCGCCCCTACCGTTGGCATAAATGCGCGTGTCGAAGAGCCAGCAACATCTTTACGCAGTGCACTTATTGGCTTTCAGCCGGGGAAAAACATCCAAGAAGTATTACAAGACATGAGTGGAAGCTTACGGGCACGTATCATCGGCGCAGATGAAAAAATTGATTTTGATGAAGATACTCTGGGTGCAATAGACTCAATTAATGGAGTTACTGCAAACGACAATCAGCTGCTCGTCATTCAGGCAGATATCGTCGACGAGGCACTTCTAATTACCTCTGGGATTCCCCATCGCTTCCTCTCCACCAGAGACGGTATGCGCGATCAACTCTACTTCTGCATCTACAATTAGACGCTAGCCTGCAACCTCTTGCAGATAGCATTTTTCGCAGTACACGGGCTCAGGACGTTCGGGCGCATACGTGCTAAACATCTGATCCCCGCACTTTGTGCACGGACGACGATAGATACGTCGAGGATTTTTTAGCGCACGACGCTCACGATGACGACACAACCAACAATGAATGGGGTGCGGAACTCCCATGTCCTGATAAAATTTCATTTCTGATTCAACAAGTTTGAAATTCTTTTTACACGTCGCACACGAAATTGCATCATTTACTGGCTCAAAGAGACGTGGTTCTTCATCACGCCACTTCCAGCCACGCACAAGAGTTTCTTCTTTAGTTAAAGGGAAATACTCATAGGCCACCGAGTCATTGTAGGCAAACGGTGACATCTGGACGGGCAAGAACTCACCAAACTCCCCCATTCTCCGCATATGCTCAATAATCTGCGGCACCAAGTGCTCATACTCCTCCTTCGTATATTGCATATTTAAAATGCAGTATTTTTTCTTTCGCAATCCAATGCATCCAAATAAATTTTCATTTCCTAAGCATAGATCACTATACGTGCAATTCACATTCCCCTGCCACATATTCATGCTGAAACGGCAATTAATTATATCGTCCGCGCTCGAGACCATCTCATAACACAACTCACTGTGCGACCCGATGAAGTCCCAATCATAAATATCATTTGCATCATTTAAATGGCTTGAGTACTTAACATCCTGAAGATTATACGAATCGAAACAATACTGCGCATTTTTTGTATTTTTCAAATAATCTCCGACGGAATTTTCACAATTCGTTACCGTCAAATATTTTCGCGGCTGTTTTTCCCACACTGTTTTTGCAATTTCCCAGGCATGCGCAACACCTTCCCGAGTTTTCAAATTAAGCTGCTCTAAAAAGGCTTTATATTCGTCGGGAGTGACCTTTTTATTGTAAATTAAATAGGACTGATTTCGTTGTCCTGTAGAGAAAATACAGTTATGACAGTTACGCATATCATAGCAGAAAAACTGTTCACTGCAGCTATCCAACATGCTTGAGAAAAAACACCGTTCGGACTTATGAATATTAATCACTTGGAAGCAAAATCGTGAATCAAATGTGAAGTCAAAATCAACACATCGGTAATTACGATCGCTGAAACGACCATACAAAGAATCCTCATTATAATCCGCCGTCGAAACTAAATAACTATTCTTATTTCTAAATGAGTAATTGCTGTAGTAACTATTCTCGTTTGAAATTGAGTTCAGTGACATGCGGGGAACCACACGACGCAGCTCATCAAGCTGCTGAAAAAACGGCCTACTAAAGTCAACTTCGCGCCCGTAGCTCAGCGGATCCCAGTTATCTTTCCACCACTCATCCTGATCATAAATTGTATATCCGGCGGCGGGATCATACATGGAAAGAACTTTTTTCCCGCTTTTTGCGCATACGGTATGGAAAAAACTCACCTCACTTCTAAAGGCAAGTCGGCGTTGTTGTCTGCAAGGCGGACAAAGCGTTGGCGGTGGCACATTCATTTTTTCATAAAACTTTTCGTCCTCTGCGGTAATGGGGAACTGCTGTTGGCACTGCAAACAATGAGTCATATATGAGCATATGATAACATAGGTCTATGCGCTATTGGATTGTAAAAACCGAGCCCTCCACCTACTCTTGGGAAACGTTTGAAAAAGAGAAGTCAACGTTCTGGAATGGCGTGCGTAATTACCAGGCGCGCAACAATATGCGCCTCATGAAAAAAGGCGATATGGTGTTGTTTTATCATTCAGGCGACGAACGGCAGATTGTAGGAATTGCAAAAGTTACAAAAGAGGCCTATCCCGATCACACGGCAAAAGATCCGCAGTGGTGCATGGTGGATATTTCATACGTAAAACCGTTGAAAAAACCAGTGACACTTACGCAGGTTAAACTCGTGCCCGAGCTCAAAGATATGAAGCTCGTAAAACAAGGCCGACTCTCTGTAGCAGAGGTCAGTGAAAAGGAGTTTCAGATGGTGCTTTCGCTGGGAGAAACCAAGTAGAAAGTCTTGGAGCGGGTAGCGGGAATCGAACCCGCATCCTAGGTTTGGAAAACCCATGTACTAACCATTGTACTATACCCGCAAAAGCAAAGAGCAGGCCGATTATAACAGAGTTTTTTTACAACTCAAAGATCTCCCCCGGCCCAGGTGCAAAGACGTTCTTATAGCCCTGTTCCTCAAGGATGCTCTTAAACATAAGACCTTGGTTTTCTTCACCGTGAACCAGGAATATATTTTCAAGCCCTTTAATATGGGCAATATAATCAATCAAGTCACTGCGATCGGCGTGAGCAGAAAATGCATCCATCACCACAACCTCTGCACGCAGCGAGTATGGCTCGCCAAAAATCTTCACAATCTGCTGTTTTTCAAGAAGCTTACGTCCCAGTGTATTCTGCGCCATATATCCGACAATCAAAATCGTGTTACGTGGATCTTCAACATTATTTTTCAAGTGGTGCAAAATACGACCGTGCTCACACATTCCCGCAGATGAGATAATAATACAGGGGCTCTTCACATTATTCAGATCCTTAGAGTCCTCTACATCGGTAATGTACTTCAAACGGCCAAAACCAAAGGGATTTTTCTGATCGTGCAAAAACGTCTTCCACGTATCCTCGTCTAAACACTCGGGATGCGAGGTGAAAATTTCCGTAAGATTTACCGCGAGCGGGCTATCCACAAAAATCGGAATTTCCGGAATGCGTTTTTCTTGAAATAAAATATTCAAATAATAAACAATTTCCTGCGTGCGCTCCAATGCAAAGGCGGGAATAATAATTTTTCCTCCACGTCTACATGTGCGATTAACAATTTCCTCAAGCTGCTTATCAACATCCAAAATTGACTTGTGGAAGCGGTTTCCATAGGTACTCTCCACGAGCAAAATATCGGCGCGTTCAATCTGTACCGGATCACGTAAGAGCGGCAAATTTTTGCGGCCAAGGTCTCCCGTATACACCACAATCCTCTGCTTGCCGGTATCTTTGTCATCGATAATTAATACAATCTGTGACGAACCAAGAATATGCCCCGCATCGCGGAAGGCGACGAGAATTCCTGGAAAAATTTCAAAAGGGCGATCGTAACTCATACCAATAAATTGGCCGAGTGTCGTACGCGCATCATCCACCGTATATAACGGCTGAATTGCAGGCAGACCCTTTTTAGCCGCACGAGCATTGAGATACATTGTTTCATGCTCTTGAATCGCTGCACTATCAAGCAACATGTGTGCGGTAATATCACGCGTCGCATGTGTAGAATAAATCGGTCCACGGTAGCCTGCACGCACGAGCGTGGGCAAATTTCCCGAGTGGTCGATGTGCGCATGTGACAAAAGCACCGCGTCAATCTTACTGACATCATCAGACATCGTACGATTCTTAATTTCAGATTCCTTGCGATTTCCCTGCGCCATTCCAAAGTCCAAGTAAATGCGTTTTCCGTTGGCCTCGATAAGATGGCGTGAGCCCGTCACTTCTTTTGCCGCTCCGTGGAATTTTATTTTCATATTTCTGGTTTGTTATTCAGTATATTGTACCACAAAAAGGGCCCCTTTAGCGAGGGGCCCCTTGGAAGTCATTTTAAGTACTACTTACGCTGCCTCTCTTACTTTTCTATCAATCTTATCCTTAAATGCCTGGCCATCAACCAATCCCTCGGAGTGCATACCAACTGCCAATGTAGCATCTACGCCAGCTGTATTAATTGCTGTCCTATAGGCACGGCTACCTTCGTAATAAGCTGGGGCATAACACATTCCTCCAGGCAACTGTCTCCAGAATTTTTTCTGTTCGCGTGGAGTAGCATCTGGGTCACGCTTTCCTCCATATTTAAATCCAATATGTTCAGTCTGAAGCAATCTCTTTTCAATATAATCTCTAATTGTCATACGGCGTTGGAAACCATCTTCAATACCAGCAAATTCTTGATTCCAACCAACTGCAGCAACCATACGTGCAATATCTTGCAAACGATCCTGAAGCATAACAATACCCATCTCTGGGCCACAATCATCGACAACATTTTGCAACGTGCCACCGTGGAGCATTTCCTTCATTACCTGAGCCAACCCCTCTTCATTCACTGCGCGTGGAGAACTCATGGTAAGAAGCGCAGATTCAGGTCCCAGTTTCCCGGCACGACGCTGAATATCCATACAGAAGGCATTCAACCAGTGTGTCGCCTCATGCTCAGCAACATAACGAATATCGGTTTCCGTAGCAGGACGCCCGGCATTCCACTCAAAATTTGCAGCACCTGTAGCAGGCTTAGTATTAGTGCTTCCAATATATGAAAGACCTGCATCGAAGCTCATCTCAGGGAGTACATTCAATGTATAAGCACTTGTATCAATCTGGCTTACCACGTTTCTCAGTGCAGGAACACGTTCAGCAATAACTTTCTTTGCTCTATCAATAAATTGGGTAACTGCATCAGTAATAATTTCCTTGATTCTCGCATCATCACCACTTCCAAGATGAGGCTTGCTGTGCTCCCATGCACGGACATTATCACTCATCGTTTTTGGGTTTGTGACATGTACCCCCTCCTGTGCAAGCAAGGCCAGCATATGATCACGCGTTGCATCTATCTCTCCCTTAAACTGGCCCAATTCTGGAGCGTCCTTACCGGTGACCATGCGCCATGTTTCATTGAAAGCGGGCGTTGCATTACCACCAAGTGAATAACGAAGACGAAGTTCAGCTACGCCAATTTCTCTTAATAAAACTCCTTTGCGGTCTTCATCGATAGTAGGATTTGTATTAAGAATGTTGCGAAGTCTAGTTGCAAGTTCAAACAGATCTTGCTTAGAAATAATATCAGCTGCATCTCCGCCTTTATCGGCATATACACCTGGCGGTGGTAAATCATGTTTACGCATATCTGCATCTACCATTCCATGATCGGCAATACTATCTGAGTAGGGATTGTCTCCCTCTACAATATCTACCGCGTGCAAAAGGTTGCGATACCCATGATCAAACTCACTACCTTCACCGATTGGATCGATACTTTCTTGAAGTTGTTCACTCATAATAAAAATAGTTACAGGGAGCTACAATACTACTATGGCTAATTATGTCAAGGTACCAACTTAGGCCTTCAAAAGCAGGTCCAACTCTCCTTTTTGCTCCAATGCACTCAAATCATCAAAGCCTCCTACATGCTTCTCATTTATAAAAATCTGAGGCACCGTTAAGCGTCCGGATTTTGCGATCATCTCTTCGCGAATGCTATCTGAAGCCTCGATGTCTATCTCTGTCCACGTCTGTCCTTTTTGCTTTAAAAGGGCTTTGGCAGCCACACAATAGGGACACACTTTTTTTGTATACATGATGATATTAGCCATGCATCGAGTATAGCACTAACTTAATTCAACCACTGCTGACCACGCTGTGAGAGGGCAATTTTACCGCGTATATTTTCCGTAATTTTTCCTGCAAGAAGTCTCGAATCTATATCTCCCTCTTTTTCGAATGCAAGTCGACGAACATCTTCACCTTTTGCTTTCAACTGATCGGCCATCGCATCTTTTACTTGCATCCAAAGCTTATGATCCAGACTGTCATCCGTGTGCGCATCTCCAAAATCAATTAAATAATCGTCAAAAGTCTGCAAGTCCTCAAAAGGCAGCAAACGAATGTCTTTTGCAAACTCCCCTGCCTTACGAGCAAGGTCTAGGATATTGAGCAATCCAGGGCGGATATGGAGCACATTTTTATTTTCCATTTTGTTTTTGTATCTATTAATTATACCATGCAGAGGTGAAAAAAGGCGACCATATAGACGTTTTGATACATGACTTGGCTTTTGGAGGCGAGGCGGTTGGAAAAATGATCGTGGACGGAAAGGCCGGTGACTTCATCGTTTTTGTTGATGGCGCGACACTTGCTGGTGAAGTCGTGACCGTAGCACTGGATAAAGTTAAGAAAAACTTTGCCCATGGAAGACTAGTAAAAGTAAGTGCTCCCGGGGCTGAACGCATTACTCCCCGCTGTAAACATTTTGGCATTTGTGGGGGCTGCAGTCTTCAGCACATGCCCTATGAGCAACAGCTCAAGTGGAAGGAAAAAATGGTGCGTGATGCGTTAGAAAAAATTGGAGGCTTAAATGGCGTTGAGATTATGCCGATTGTGGGCTGCAGCGAGCCGTGGTTTTATCGAAATAAAATGGAGTATAGCTTCGATGGCCGCGAGGGCGGTGATGTAGTGGTGGGCCTTCATCCTAAAAAAAGTTTCCGAGAGGTTTTTGATTTAGAAGAATGTTTTTTGGAGTCAGAGTTATCCGTGGCGATTATGAAGCGTGTCGAGCGCTGGGCAAATGAGCGCAAAATAAGTGGCTATCATTTTGGAAGAAATGCCGGCATGCTGAGGAATTTGGCCGTACGCGAGGGTAAAAACACGGGTGAGGTGCTCGTGAATCTGATGACCAATGGCGATGATTTTCCCAAAGAAAAAGAGCTCGTTGAAATTATGCAAAAAGAATTTCCGCAGATTACATCTTTTTATCGAACCTCGATTTTAGTACGAAAAGGATTCCGCACTGCGATGAATGAGAATCTCCTCTATGGTAAAAAAACGCTGACCGAAACGCTGACGGTTTTAACCAAAGCCGGCGAACAAACCCTGCACTTTGAGATTCTACCGCAGGCATTTTTTCAACCAAATACACGTCAGGCACAGAAATTATATGAAACAGTTCTTGCCTTTGCAGAGCCAGAAAAAGACAATCGCGTGATGGATTTATTTTGTGGTACGGGAACTATAGGCATGTTTTTTGCAAAGATCGGATGCAGTGTTATGGGAGTTGATTTAAATGAATCGGCAATTATTAACGCGCGTGAAAATGCTGCTTCAAACCAAATTTCCAATATCGAATTTATAGCCAAGGATGTAAACAAATTATTTGCCAGCGGCCCGCTTCCCTCTTCACTCTATGACCTGCTTGTGACCGACCCTCCCCGCAACGGCATCGACCCCAAACCTCTCGAAGCAATTTTGGAGATGCGCATTCCTCGCTGGATTTACGTCTCGTGCAACCCCACTACCCTTGCGCGTGACCTGCAGATTGCAACCTCACACGGCTACACGGTAAAAAAAGTGCAGCCCGTTGATATGTTCCCACAGACGTATCATGTAGAAACCGTCGTACTACTGGAACTTGCTTAGATTAAGCAGCAGTATCCATCACCCCTGCACACGTATTATCCCAGTGGCATAATGGAACAAGTACCGAACGTCCTTTAAGGCGTGCGAAAAATCCCGCCTCTTGTTGTTGTCGAGCCAATGCCATTGTCTGAAGAATACGTGGTATCTGTGCCACTGTTCCTAGCGCAGTTTGCTCACGCATCACCGCAAATATTTCTTCATCAGCGAGAAAACGTGAAATACCATCAGAACACACCATCGCGACCTTTCGTCGTTGATCATCGAACTTTACTGGAGATGAGTGCATTTTTATGTGGCCAAAAATACCACCGGAAGTCGAAATTGAATCATCATGGGTACGTGCCGCAATAAATGCCTGCACATCTGGATCGGTCTCTGTATCAATAATTCTTTTTGCTTTCGCATTATGTATAAAACGCAAATTGCTCACTGGATCACTCCGATCTTCCGGTGAACATTGCTGCTCAGAACTATCAGGCCAAATAACATACCACCGTGCATCACCCCAGCTGATACAAGCTATAGCATGGCCATCAATTGCCTGCACTACCGCAAGAGTCGCACCCGACAATCTCCACTTCTTAATGATATTTTGAGCTTTAAGCGACAAATGCGCGGGCAATCCAAGCTCCCCAACATCCAATCCATTTTCCGCACCAACCGCAACACCGCGCAAAACTGCGCGCGCCGTGGTAGGCCCGCCATCATATGACCCCATGGCATCTGCGGCAGCAATAAGCCTTTGGGCGGGCAGTGCAATAACACCATCTTCCTGTCTCTTGCCGCCTTTTCCTGCATGCGCCGTAACTGAAAAACGGCCATTGGGCGTCACAAAAAAAGAATCGGGGCTTCGTGCACCTGCCACAAGTGCTCCATTGGGGAATCCATAATCGCATACGTCGCTCGTAAATTCAGGATAGTCACGCATTTCTGGTGAGAGTGAAAATGCAGCAGCTGCATCGAGCTTCTTCACCTCCAGAAAGGGAATCCTATCGGCGTTCATATCAGGCAAAAAAACCACTGCCATGTTTCCATTTGAATATGGCTGAATCATAAGCTGAAAAAAACAGTTGGGCTCGGCACTATCACCGATCTCTGGAAATCCATTTTTGTTTTTTTGGAATTTAACAACTCTACCCCTCAGAAGAATTTTTCTGCCCTCAATAACACAAAAAATGTCACTTTTCTCGCGACATAATTGGCACAACTCTTTTCCTCTTTCATCAAAAACACCAACCGCATCCGTCGCATCTCCAAACTCAACACGTACATGGTTGTACGTATCAATTTTCCCCAGAGAATTAGGGGAACTTTGCCTGTCAGGATGTTTGAAAACCATCCCATCATTTTACCATTTTTCCTTCAGCCAGGCGAGTGCTACTTCTTTTGTTGTGATTGTTCCTGATAGCTGTTCGTGACGCAGCGCATCCAAAATCTCTTTTAACTTTGGACCCGGCTCCAATTTCAACGTTCCCATAATATCCTCTCCGCTTAAAAGGCGTGCAGGTTCTTCCGGCATATCCTCCGTATCGGCACGATACTGCGCAAGAGTTTTATGATAATCATCTAACCGAACGGGAAGGGTACCCATCGAATCACAGCGATTGAGCTCAAGGAGATCAAGAAATTGCGGATGTAAAAACCAGTGGCGGCGACGTCCCAGTGTCATAGTAAGGACGTTGTAGACACTCATGTGATGACGAATAAGCCAGCAAATTGAATCTATATCTTTTTTTAAAAATGCGAGACGACGCAGAATTTTTCCTGCCAACTCAGCTGATTTTTCCGCGTGATGATCAAACCGAATTCGTTCAGCCTCAAAAAACGTATCCACTTTTCCAATATCATGAAAGAAAACTGCCCAGCGCACGAGGTGAGAATTTTTCTCTTCAAGTGCACGCAATGCAAGAATCGTATGATCCCACAAATCCCCTTCTTTGTGATACTCAAGTGGCTGCGGGAAGCCCTTCATCGCCTGCACCTCGGGTAAGATTACGCCGAGCACTCCAGAATCTTCCATGTCTTCCACTGCCTCTGCAAAAGATGTGTGTAGAATCATTTTTTGGAGCTCATCACGAATACGCTCACCGGAAACTTTTGCCACCAGTGCCGCATGTTTTTTTACCGCCACAAATGTATCAGGATGATACTGAAGTCCATACGTATTTTTGAATCGGATCGCGCGCAGAATTCTCAAATGATCTTCCAAAATCCGCTCGTGTGGATCGCCAATAAATCGCAGCAAATTATTTTTCAAATCTTCCTGACCGCCAACGAAATCCAAAACCTTATCTTCAATAGGATCGTAAAACATCGCGTTAATCGTAAAGTCGCGGCGCAGCGCATCCTCTTTTGCATCAGTGAATAATACCGCATCCGGACGGCGTCCGTCTGAGTACCCCCCATCCGAACGGAACGTCGCAATTTCAAAATGATGCCCATCTTCCACCGCCAACATCACTCCAAACTGCTCACCAATGGGAATCGTTTTTTTCAAAATTTTCTTAATTTCCTCAGGCTTGGCAGACGTGGCAATATCAAAATCCTTGGGATGAATCCCCAGCAACATGTCACGCACGCAGCCCCCAGCCCAGTAGGCTTCATGACCTGCTGACCGCAACTGCTTGATAATTTCTATTGAAGTGACGCGCATAAGGAGATTATATCTGATATTATAGCGCACACTTAACTATGCTTATTTTAGGAATCGAAAGTTCGTGTGATGAGACGTCTGTGGCCGTGGTGAAAGATGGCCGCGAGATCTTATGCAATGTGATTCATTCGCAGATCGATATGCATCGTGAAACAGGCGGCGTGGTGCCAGAAGTGGCGGCACGAGAACACGCGGTAAAAATGTTGCCCGTGCTTGAGAATGCTTTGAAACAGGCAAAAATTAAGCTGACTGATCTCGATGCAATTGCAGTAACATACGGCCCTGGACTGATCGGATCATTGCTTGTAGGCGTGAACTGCGCGGTAACGCTCGCAGCAGTTTTGAAAATTCCCCTGATTCCCGTGAATCATATCGAGGGACATATGTACGCGAATTTCATTGGAAGAGGCAAAATGCCGGAATTCCCCCTGGTGGTACTGACTGCATCTGGTGGCCACAATGAGTTAGTGCTGTGGAAGGATCACGGAAAATATCGTTTTTTGGGTGCAACGATGGACGACGCCGCGGGTGAAGCATTCGATAAAGTTGCGCGCTTATTGGGACTTCCATATCCCGGCGGGCCGGCGATTCAAAAAACTGCAGTTGGGGGCGATCCAAACCGCTATCCTCTTCCCCGCGCGTGGGTGACGCCGTGGGATTTTAGTTTTTCCGGCTTAAAGACTGCGGTTTTGCGCCTCGTTCAAGCGCAGAAAAAATCTATGTCACCGACTACTTATGACCTACCACCTGAGTTTGTGCGCGATGCCGCTGCCAGCTTTCAAGAATCCGTCTGTGACGTACTCGCCACAAAACTCGCAAATGCAGCAAAGAAATTCAAAGTGAAAGAAGCTCACCTGGCGGGAGGTGTATCGGCTAACAAACGCCTCCGCGAACGCGCCCGCGAACTGCTTCCAGAAAACGTACAACTAAAATACTGTGAAGACCTCAAACTCTGCACGGATAACGCCGCTATGATCGCTACCTGCGGCTATTATCGTTACAAAAAGAGCCCGGCTCAATTCAAGACCTGGAGGCCGGTGAGCCCCGACCCAAACCTCGCAATAAAAAATTGGCCCACAAAAAGTATTGCAAAACTCAAAAATTAATCTACAATAACAGATTGTATGGATACGTATCAGACACCCAAGGGTGTGCACGACATTTTACCGGCAGACCACGAGTATTTTACTTACATTAAAAAAGTGGTTCGTCACCGCGCCCGTCAAACTGGTTTTCGTCGCATTACGACGCCCATGTTTGAGTTTACGGATGTATTTACTCGTGCCGTAGGAGACACGAGCGATATTGTCAGCAAAGAAATGTATACCTTCCAGGATCGCAAAGGCCGTTCACTTACGCTTAAGCCAGAAGGCACTGCAGGCGTGGTGCGCTCATATATCGAAAACAACATGCAGACGCTTCCTCAGCCAGTGGAGCTCTATTATATTGAACCACACTTCCGCTACGACCGTCCTCAAAAAGGTCGGTATCGTCAATTTTGGCAGTATGGTTTGGAAGTTATTGGTGAGAGTGATCCCGCAATCGACGTTCAGTTGATTTATTTGGCACTGACTATTTTGAAAGACCTGGGTCTTAAAGATTTTTTCACGCTTCAAATCAATTCGATTGGCTGCATGGCAAAAGACTGCCGCCCAAAATTCCTCGATGATTTAAAGAATTTCTATATTGGAAAAGAACGATCACTGTGTGAAGAATGCCGTACACGCGTAAGTAAAAATCCGCTTCGCTTATTGGATTGCAAGAATGAGGACTGCGTAATTTTGGCTTCCATGGCTCCTAAAATGGAGGATTATCTATGCACTCTATGTAAAGATTTTCACGAAGAGTTATTGAAATTATTGGACGGACTCAATGTTCAATATGTAAAAAATACGAAGCTTGTGCGTGGATTGGATTACTATACGAAGACTGTGTTTGAATTTTGGAGCAATGAAACCGGTGCACAAAATGCCATTGGTGGCGGTGGACGCTACGATGGTTTGATCGAGCTGATGGGAGGCCAGCCAACTCCTGCCGTAGGTTTTGCTGCCGGAATGGAGCGCATTATTGAAAATATGAAAAAGGAAGGAATCAAAGTTCCTACAAAAGATGATCTGCATGTATTCGTGGCTCAGTTGGGCTTTCAGGCTAAGCAAAAAGCATTATTGCTTATGGAAGAGTTGCGCGATCAAGGTATTAAAACGATGGGAGCACTCGGTAAAGGCGCGATCAAAAATCAGCTGCGCGTGGCAGACCGCTTCCAAGTTCCCTACACGATTATCATGGGCATTACGGAAGTACGTGATGGCACGGCCATTATCCGCGATATGAAGCGCGGCAGCCAGAAAATTGTGAAGTACGAAAACGTCTTGGAAGAGATGAAAAAGCTTATTGGTAGCGAGCAGCTCGACACGTACTCTCCCGGTGAAGTCTTGTACTAAGAATGTTAGTAGACCTCTCCTTGGTAGCAATTCTCGCAATATATAATCTCCTCTTGGTTCGCGGCATAGGTGCTTTTTATCGGAGCACTGCACTTGTCGCAGTTGCGATCCCAGAGCGTGCGATTGTTGCGCAAAGACATACGATCAAAATGCCGACATTCAGGACAGCGGGAAGGCACGGGCATGTTCATGTTTTTCAAGAATTTAAATTCCTGCTCGATGATCTTATAATTCTTGCCACATGTATCGCATATAAGCAGCTCAGAGAGGATCGTAGCGGGAACATCAGCAATTCGATTTGGAACCACATACGTTTGAGGCTTATTTTCGCGTGCGTCTGCATCTTTCCACTTATACCCTTTCCCCAGAGCCTCCTCTCGCCCCAACGGCTCATATTCAAAAGCAACCGTTTCATTATATGAAAATGGTGAAAGCCACATAGGAAAATAAAAACCGTACTCGCCTATTTTTTTCATGTGCTCAATTAATCGAGGTACTAATTTTTCATACTCTTCTTGCGTGTATTGCTTATTAAAAATGCAGTATTGTTTGTTACGTAACCCCACGCATCCAAATAGATTTTTTGAGTTGTAGCAAAACTGACTATAGATCAGATTTTGGCTGTGGAATACGAATAAACTGAAGAGACAGTTGTAGACACCAATAGTCCCGAGCACCTCGTAACACAGCTCACACTTGATATACATATTAGAACAATCCAAGAGATCTTTTACATTTACGCCGACCGTCACATTCATACAATCTTCACTGTCATTCACGTCATAACAATTGGTACAGTTTTTATCGTTGATCAAAAAGTCACCAGTAGAATTTTCGCAATTAATAACATTTACATATTTATGAACACGCAATGAGCGCAACTTATCAAACATTTTCTTGGCTTCTGCTATGCCCTCGGAAGAACCTAAATACTGCGCTACTTTTTGCTTATACTCTTCTTTTGGCAGTGGCTGATTCATGAAGTAATACTCTTTGCCGTGCAAATTTGTAGATAAAAAACAATTACGACAGCCGCTTAAGTTTTCAGAGAAATAACAATCATTAGAGTTTTGGCTATAGTACACATAGGCACAGTGGTAGCACTTACGGACATCAAAACATTGGTACAAGAGCTCCGAATCATAACAGTAACTTGAGTCCGTCACATCGCGACAGGTCTGAAGTAATTTCCCGTAATAACAATCCTCACAGTGCTCTGAACAGCTAATCATGTGACAGTTTTTGCAGTATCCCGTGCCTGTCGTGTAGGGACAGTTATCATTTGCAACTTGTATAAGTGCCACGCGGGGAACATCTTTTAAGAGCTCACCGTATTGTTCAAAAAACCCCTTAGGAGAGTCAAAATCAAAGTCTCTTCCATACGTCATAGCATCCCAATCCTCTGCCCACCACTCGTCATGTGAATATAATTTCAAATCAGTTCCCGGCGCGTAAAGTGAGATAATCGACTGGCCAGATTTCGCAGAAACATTTCTATACATGCACTGCTCATTGCGGTGACTCGTGCGCACACGTGTGCGACAAGCGGGACAGTAGGGCGAGGCAGGAATCTCATATTTCACGCCATTAAAAGTGGGTGCTATGCGGCTCAGCATATTCACCTCAAACTGAGTGAACTCATAATTTTTTCCGCAATCGATACAGGTGTAACTCATAGAGTGATTATAACTTATTTAGTAGATAAATCCTTCCTAGCTGGCTGAGGTACTCCAAGATTACTTTCTGCCATTTCAAGAAAACCTCGCATCAAAGGCGCAGCCTGCCCTGTAAAGAAAACACGGCCACCGTCCCCTAGTCCACAACGATTAAGTGCAATATTAAATCCATCTCTATTAAGACCACCCACAAGCTGGTTAAAGTAAACATCGACTTCAATCGCAAGATCTGAATCTGCGTCTATCATACGCTGACGAACTGCCATCATTCTTTCTAAAAGTGGCTGCCAAACAACCTCAGTATCGACAACTTCACCAGCCTGAATTCTTGTTAATGCGGCATTGAACGTTTCTGCAAATACGGTCTCGACTTCTTCTGCAAATGAAGTATGGGGGGTAGCTGACAAACCATCAACTGTGCGAGGATCCATAGAAAATTAATTACAAAACAAGATCGCACGGTAAGGTAAAAACCCCATTTAGTCAACTAATTGACGATGAAAACCAACAATTAATACCCCTTTTATTATCTGTTAATTTAGGATATACTTAATTCTGACGAAATATTTCCACACAAATGGACGCAACTACCTATCTTCAAAAATTAGGCCTCACCGATAAAGAATCGGCATTATATATTGCCGCAATGGAATTGGGCATTTCCTCGCCCGCTTCTACGATTGCAAAACGAGCTCATGTTAATCGCACCACGGCCTATGATGTTCTTGAGACACTCGTTGAAAAAGGACTCATCATCACTCATAAGAAAAAAAATCTTTATTATTACGAGGCACTACCGCCGGAAAAATTGCCGATTTACTTAGAAGAACAAAGCAAAAAATTCGCTCGCCTTGCGGATGAAGCAAAGGAGATTTTGCCTGAACTACGAACGCATTATCGTGCAGAACATGACAAACCGCGTGTGTATTTTTACGAGGGAGATGCAGGACTCATTCGTGTATACGAAGAAACGCTTACTTCTTCGGAGGAAATCCTGGCGTATGCAAGCGATCAGGCCAATCAAGATGCAATTCCGTGGTATTTTCCCGAATATTATAAGCGCCGCACTGAGAAGAAAATTCCCATTCGTGCGATATTTCCCGATACGCCCATGGATCGCCTTCGACACTCACTAGACGGCAAAGAGCTGCGCACGAGCTTGATCGTGCCAAAGAATATTATGGATTTCAGTCCAGAAATTAATATTTTCGATGATAAAATTATGATCGCGGATTGGAAGGAAAAATTGGGTATAATTATCGAGAGTAAGGAGATAGCAAAAGTTTTCAAGCAATCATTTGAGCTGGCGTGGGAGTCGGCGCAAAAACATCACAAAAAATTAATGGATACGTTATAATAGCGAGGTGAAAACAAAACGACTTATTCTTGCGAGGGTTATTTGTGGACTGGTAACGGCTTTTTCACTAGCCACCGTTGCCTACGCAGGCAGCTTTACCGATGTTCCCGATACTCACCCCAATGCGACTGCAATAGAGGCGCTTAAAGCTGCGAATATCATCACGGGATTTGCCGATAATACATTTGGGCCAGATCAACCATTATCACGCGCTCAGGCGATTACGATTATTGAACGGGCGCTGGGCCTGACAATTCAACGAACTGCCCAGAAACTGCCCTTTACTGACGTACCAGAGGATGCCTGGTATTACGCCTATCTTCAAAAAGCCTATGCTTTGGGTCGCGTAAAAGGATACAGCGATAACACCGTGAAACCGGAAGACCCGGTGATCTTGCCGGATGCAATGAAATTATTGTTGGAATTTTATGGCGTCTCAAGCAAAAGTCTCGTCGTGGATGCGGTGATCTACGGTGGTATTCCCAATGATCAGTGGTACTCAAAAAACCTCCAGTATGCGAAAAATATGAATCTTATTGAACCTGATGCGAATGGAAATTTTTCACTTTCTAGTGGTCTTACCCGCGCACAGTTTGCAGAACTGGCTTATCGCATGAGGATGGCGAAACAGACCGGACGTGCATTTGATGTTACAGCAAAATGGGTGACGACCACTCATGAAGAGAATAACTGGAAGCTGCGGCATCCTGCCGAGTGGGGCGTGTTTAAGGGGAAATTTAATAGTGTGCTGTGGCGCGGCGTGGCACAACAGCCGTTTTTTACGCGCGTCTGGCCGGGAGGCGTACAGCTCTCGATTTCAATTATAGAGAATTCAGAACAGCGAACAGCACATGACTATTTCGCATTGATTCAGGCCAATTATCGCAATGCATACGGTATCGCAAAAACTCAATTTTCGACGACGACGATTGATGGAAAAAGTGCTTTAAAGGTAACAGTTGCTGACGAGCGTCTCATGGATCAGTATATTGCGATTCCGGGTGGAAAATTCTTAGTGATGTATGGCCAATATGGAAGCGCACCGATCGGACAATGGTACAAAAAACAGCTAGAGCTCATCATGAATTCATATAGTTACGTAGCGACACCTACTGTTCCGGTTGAACCCGTCTTACCACTCGAAACACGACTACAAACGTTGCGTGAACAAATTTTAGTAGAGGGGGGCTGGAACACCGTGAAAAATTTATTTAAAGACAAAAAACTTATTTCTACGGATGCCATTGGCGTGGGAACCGGAGCGGTTGATTATTATTTTTCTGCCGAGGCAAAATACACGATAAAAGTCGAGCGCGGAACAAATACTATTTTAAATATTCGCGAGGGAGAAACGAATGCTTTTTAACATTATTTATGGCTCACAACTACGATAAACAGTCGCTGGCTCTTCACAAAAAATTCAAAGGAAAAATGGGGATTCAGCTCAAAGTACCCCTGAGAAATCGTGAGGATTTAAGTGTGGCGTACACGCCTGGAGTGGCGGCACCTTGTATGGAAATTGCAAAAGACCCCGTACTGGCGTACCAGTACACTCAGAAAGCGAATACAGTTGCAGTCATCACTGATGGAAGTTCTGTCCTTGGGCTGGGCAATATTGGTGGGCTCGCGGGACTTCCGGTGATGGAGGGGAAATGCATTTTACTCAAACGGTTTGCGAATGTTGATGCCTTCCCTATCTGTCTCAACACGCAAAATCCCGACGAAATCATTAAAACGATCAAGCATATTGCACCGAGTTTTGGAGGTATTAATTTAGAAGATATTGCGGCACCGAATTGTTTTTATATTGAGGAACAATTAAAAGAAGCGGTCGACATTCCCGTCTTCCACGATGATCAGCATGGCACGGCGATTGTTATTTTGGCCGGGCTTTTCAATGCATTAAAAGTGGTAAAAAAAGAGCTTAAGAGTGCCAAAATCGTGATTGCAGGTGCGGGAGCGGCAGGAATCGCAACAGCTCGACTGCTCATTCATGAGGGAGCGGGAGATATTATTCTCACGGATCGCAAAGGCACGATTTACGAAGGACGCGACGACCTTAATTTATATAAAGAAAAAATTGCGAAATTTACGAATAAAGAGCGAGTTATCGGCACACTAGCTGATGCACTAAAAGGAGCGGATGTATTTATTGGCGTGTCGCATGCGCATATTGCTGATCGCCACATGATTAAGACCATGAACAAAGATGCAATCGTCTTCCCTATGGCAAATCCAACTCCAGAAATTATGCCGGAAGAGGCACTCGCGGGTGGTGCACGAATCATTGCCACAGGACGCAGTGACTATCCCAATCAAATTAATAACGTACTCGCCTTCCCTGGTATCTTCCGAGGCGTTTTGGACTGCCGCGCACGCTATATCACCGACAAGATGAAAGTGGCCGCGGCCTACGCTCTAGCTGGCATGGTAAAGAAACCAACTGCAGAAAAAATCATACCTGGGGTTTTCGATAAAGGCGTTGCTGAGACAGTGGCAAAAGCCGTCAAGAAAGCAGTTTAGAGAGCTCTTTCTTAAACGTTTCCAAGTCCTTAAATTGTCGATACACAGAGGCAAAACGAATATAGGCTACTTCATCGAGCTTTTTTAGTTCTTCCATCACGTCACCTCCAATAGTTTGGCTCGAAATTTCTTTATTTAATCCCATCCATCGGCTTTCCATATTATCGATCAAGTGACGCACCTGCTCCTGAGTCACGGGGCGTTTTCCACAGGCAATCCAAATTCCCTTCTCCAACTTATCGCGGAGATACGGCTCACGGCTGCCATCTTTTTTAATAACGATAAAGCTGGCAATCTCAATATGCTCAAAAGTCGTAAACCTAAAATCGCATTTTTCACATGAACGGCGACGACGAATTTCATTGCCCTCCGTAGTCTCACGCGAGTCAACGACCTTAGTATCTTCATGTTTGCAACGAGGACAATTCATAGGAAGAGATTATAACATACGCGCAATTTCCGTGATGTAGCTATCCGTCATGCCCGCCACGTAATCTTTTACCACTACATAGAGCGGATCACCCGCCTCACGACGCACCACAAACCGCGGAGGTAAGAGCTCAGGATGCTTATACATATGGGCAAACACCTGACGAATAATTCCCTGACCCTTTTCTAAAATCGGCACTAATTGAGGTGCGTTATACATGCGCTCCCACAGAAAATCGCGTAGCTGCTGAACTTTTGGTTGAAAATTCGCCGAGAAACCAACGACATCAGTGGCCTGCGAAATAACATCTTCCATCGTTTTCAATTTTGCTTTTGAAATTTGTAGTGCGGTATTGGCTAAACAATCCTGAATCATCAACATCATGCTTCGCCCGGCCAAACGTTCTTTTAAAACAAACTCGTCCAAACTTCCAAAATGCGCGAGCGCCTCTTCATATGCCTGCTTCATAAGCGGAAGCTCAAGCAACTCATCCAATTCAAATAGTTCTTCACGCAACGCGTCTTCAATGTCGTGATTGTGATAGGCGATTTCATCGGCTATATCCACCACCTGCGCCTCGAGTGTCTTGCCTTTAATCTGCTTAGTTCGCTGATCATAGAGCGTCTGGTGTTTTGCCAAGCCCTCGCGCACTTCCCAAGTAAGATTAAGTCCATCGCAGTGCGGAAAATATTTCTCCAGCACTTCCACAATACGCTTGCTCTGCTCGTTATGCTCAAAATGGCTTCCATACTCCTGCATAATTTCATTCATCGTATCCTGACCACTGTGTGCAAATGGCGTATGCCCAAGATCGTGAGCCAGTGCAATCCCCTCACATAAATCTTCATTTAAGTTCAACGAACGTGCCATATCGCGGCCAACCTGTGCCACCTCCATAGAATGAGTAAGTCGATCACGCGTATGATCCGCATGATGTGCCAAAAACACCTGTGTCTTCCCTGCTAAACGTCGAAACGCCTTAGAATGAATAATCCTGTCTCGATCGCGCTGAAAATGAGTTCTCATGGGATCTATCACATCCGGATACTCACGACCAAGCGTTTTATTGTACGGAACGGCGTAAGGCGCTAGTTTCATAAGGTGGGGAAATGTATTATACCACTATGAAGCTTTCTGCTTTGATTGATCAATTTCTGGAGCATTGTGAGATTGAAAAAAATCAGTCGCTCAAAACGATTGATAATTATAGCCGCTATTTAAAACGATTCGAAAAATTTGCGGGGGATATTTCTGTTGAGACCATTACGTTGGATTTAGTTCAAAAATACCGCATTCAATTAAACAGACCCAATGAAAAAACGGGAGATACGCTCGCACGAAAAACCCAGAACTATCACATTATTGCGCTGCGTGCGTTTTTGAAATATTTAATTAAGCGTGACCATACAACACTGGCTCCAGAAAAAATTGAGTTGGGAAAGATTCCCGAGCGCACGGTGGAATTTCTCAATCAAGAAGAGGTTGTGCGATTATTTGAGGCGGTTCCCGAAGATTCCCCAAGCCGTCTGCGTGATATCGCGATTCTCGAGACGCTTTACTCCACCGGTCTGCGTGTCAGTGAATTGGCAAACCTCAACCGTCAGCAAGTCGATCTCAAGCGCCGCGAATTTATGGTACGTGGTAAAGGCCGCAAGCCGCGCATCGTCTTTCTTACGGAAAAAGCAGTTGAGCGTATTCAGGCATATATCAAAAGCCGTGAAGATGCGTTTGAACCATTGTTTATTAATGCTGGGCGCAGTCGCGCCGCACTCGATATCACAAAAGGTGAACATCGCAGATTGAGCACGGTGTCTATTGAGTCAATGGTTCGGAAGTTCGCCATGCTCGCGGGGATCACAAAAAAAGTCACTCCACATACGCTAAGACATTCTTTTGCCACAACCCTTCTGCAAAATGGTGCTGATATTCGCGCCGTTCAGGAGATGCTGGGACACTCCTCAATAACAACGACCCAAATCTATACCCACCTCACTAACCAGCGGCTACGGGAAGTCCATGACAAGTTCCACAAAGGGTGATAAAATAATGCCTTTTGTACATTTTTTATGGCTATGGCAGAAGCCCAATTAACCCCTAGCGAGGGTAGATTAACATCTCGAGAAGTTGAAGATCGAAAGCTTGCGGCAAGCTACTGGCGCATGCTCACCCAGGCAGGCGCACTCGAAAATCAACATGAAGGTGAGTTTACTACATTTGAGGCAGCCAACTTCGTGCGACAACAAAATAAAACGCTGCGCGTCCCCAGTGACTTGCATTTTAATGCGCTCAAAAGCGTGGTGAGTCCTGAATTTTGCGATGAGATAGAACAATGCTGGTTAATAGCTGTTGATTCGGTAAGAACATGGCACACGCAAAAAAGAATGTTAAATGAAAAGTGGAAGAAACCACCCGCAGTTCTTGATGAACAAATCGATCCGGCACTGAGAAATGTGGCTACACAAATCAGAGAGCGTTTCAGGGGTGTCGTGCGTACTATTTTTGCACGACCAAAGCGAAAAACAGGCGAATTGCCTGACTTCACGAATCCAACAGAGAGTCCCGCATTAGAACTATGGATTAATGATGAAAAAAATAATAGAAAAGGTTATCAGGATGCATACAATAATATGCTCGCAGCATTTAATAACTACTTTGAAAAACTTCTGGAAGTCCCGCCTGAGGGAGTGGAGAAACCTCCTGCAGTGCCACTTGATGACCCACGTCGAGGACATATAATTCTGCTCAACAGACAAATGAAGGAGCTGCGTGCAGCCGACTTAGGAATTGGACAGGCAAAAGGAAGTCATCACAAACAACCGGGCAAACGAATGCGAAATCACAATGAAGACCCCAAAGAACCACCTGCGGCTTATGTCACACATGAGAAAGAAGTGGTTGAGACACTATTTACTGACGTTCTCCAATTTTCGAGAAAAGAACCTACCTTGAAAGGATTCAAATTTGTTTTTACGATCCTACTCGCGGCTCTGCATGACGTTGGTGAAGATACAAAAATTACCATCGAGTATGTACAAGACTTGATCGAAAATCGCGTTCAGTATTTAGATTCCAGTATTGCTTCTCATGCGCGCAGTTCCTATGAACCTCACGTTACGCAGGATCGATTTATAAAAAAACGCATACACATATTGAGCGATGAACCTTATGGAAAGGGTAAAAATGCAAAAAATGTCTATCAACTTTTGGCTGATGCATTACGTGCCCTGTCAAAAAACAGCGGACTGACTGAGGAAGAAAAAAACGTCGCATTCAAGCAGAATTTATTTGGAAGAACAAAAACAAGGGAACTTTTGCAAACTGAAAAAGAACCTCGACAAGGAATCAGCCATGACAAACCAACTTCGGAAACAGGAAAATTATTCCCAGAGAGTTATGATACAGAGGTTGATTGTATGCTGGTAAAAATGAATGCGATTGCACGGGATCGACTTGAAGATAAGCAGGCTATTTTCATGGTAAAACTTCTTGATCGATCCAATAACATGAAAACATGCGGTTTTATCAAACCTGAAAAACAAAGAAAAATGTTGCGTGCCACCGTAACGCGTCTTATTGCTTACGGCATGATGGATTGGAATCACGACGCGGCACCACTCTATAATACCCTTCCGCGATTAATTGATATTACCCATAGAGAATACGAGCGGTTCAAAAGTGAAGAAACGGACGGACGGAAAAATTCACTTTGGGAAGATGCAGATGAAGCCATCTTACAGCAGCTGCGAGTTTGGAAATGTTTAGTCACCCGGTGGCCAGACGATGCAGATGTAATCCGACATCGAACACAATATAACGTTGAGCGCGCTTCGTATTTGAGTGCCGCATAAAGTAGGTCTATAATTCAGGGTATGGCAATTGAAAAAAACAATCCGTTAGTAGTTATGGGCGTAATTTTGGGTCTAAGTTTAATGTTGAGCGCAGGTATTGGCGCGTATAGTTTTTATAAAGTACGCTCGCTGGATAATTCACTTTCCGTGACGGGTTCTGCACGAAAACAAGTGACCTCCGATACGGTAAAGTGGACTACAGAACTTTCTCACAGTACGGAAAATCTACAGGAGGGAAATACCCTTATGCAAAAGGATAAAGCAGCCGTCATCGCATTCTTAAAAGAAAGTGGTTTTGCGGAAAAAGATATCGAGGTCTCCCCTACTTTTATGGATCACTACACCGACTACAACCGGGGACAAACGGACGGAAAGAATTTCACTCAATACAACTTCCGCCAAACATTTGAAATTGAGTCATCAGATATTGGAAAAGTAACTAAAGTGGCAAAAAATATAGATCCGCTCACTCAGAAAGGAGTTCAGTTGAGCACCCAATCTCTCGATTATTTTTATTCTAAACTTCCTGAGTTGCGGGTTGAGTTACTTGGCGAGGCAATAAAAGATGCCCGTGTGCGTGCCGCAAAAATCGCGGAGAGTGATAACCAAGAAGTCGGCTCACTTCAATCTGCAAGTGTGGGGGTCGTACAAGTCTTGGCACCAAATTCTACCGATATTTCAGACTACGGCACCTACGACACCTCTAAGATCGAAAAAGAGGTTATGGTAACGGT
>JAGOUV010000009.1:0-5208 GCA_018061065.1 Candidatus Altimarinota bacterium
GCTGAACCCAATCGATGAAGATGGGAACAGCGATGATCGCCTCGGTTCTTTTGGTGTGGGGGGATGCGGGGAATGTTGCGGGTTACGTGGAGGGCGAAGCGACGGTGAGGGCTCGGTAGTCGGAGAGGAGCTGAGCGATGGCGGCGTCGAGCTGGTCGACGGTGCGCCCGGGCTGCGGACCCGGGAGAGACTCCTTGTGCCACCGGTTGATGAGCGTCATCTCCTGCGAGATGATGAACGCCCGGGCGACCAGGGGCCGGAAGGCATCCTCGTCCCGACGGCTGCTGAGCCGCTGGTTGAGGTCTTTCATCGTTCCCTTGAGGGCGTTGAACGCGGCCGGGTCGAAGGCCTTCGGGGCGGCGACGGTCGTGCCGTGGATGGCCTGCTCGTCGGCCGTCTCGGGACGACGGAGCTTGCTGGCGACGAACATCTTCAGGAGGAGGATGAGCATGCCGTACGAGAGGCCGAAGACGACGATGAAGGCCGTGAAGAGCTTCGCCGTGGTCTCTCCCGGAAGCTGACCGTTGAACAACCTATAGAGATCGTGCATGAGGTTGTCGAACCCCTCACGCACGGTGGGCTGGGTGATGGCCGCGAGCTGCTTTCCGGCAAGCGCGGCCAGGGGTGCGCCGCTCTTCTGAACGGCACCGAAGTTCTCCTGGAGGCAGGGGAAGTCGGCACAGGTCTGAGCCGACTGGAGGGCGGTGTGAACCTCCTCAAGAGCGGCACGCTCCGAGGTGACCACGTTACCCATGCTCTCACTGAGGCTGATCGCCTCCTGAGCCTTCCCATAGAACTTCGTGACCGAGGACACCAGTTCCGTTCGGGCGTCTTCCATGACTCCCTCTTTGGTGAAGGTCTGGTGGAAGAGTGCGAGCGACGCGAAGGCGGCCATCGTAATCGGCGCGATCGCCATCGGCATCTGGGAGAACCAGATGAACGAGCCCTTGGGTCCTTTCGTCTGCCCGGAGAGGATCTGCCGCAACAGTGCGGATTCAACCCAGACCGGAAGCGCGATGAGGACCAGGCCCGCCCCGATGGCGAACGCGATCATCCACCACGAGCCATTGAAACCCCCGACGATCATACCTCCAACGCAGGCGGCGCCGTCCACGGTGTGGATGGCGGCGGCGAGCATTCGAAGGCGAATGTACGTGGGGTACCAGGCGTAAGCCTGGAGGCTGTCATCCTTGACGGCCTTCTGGGCGGCTTTGCCGGCGGCCCAGATGAACATGAGAACGAGGACGAAGGTGACGACGCCGCCCAGAAAACCACCGACGCAGATGCTGAAGATGTTGGTGGTGAGGTGGAAGGTGTCGTCGCCAATGTCCCGGAGAGCTGCCAGGTAGTGGGTGTAGCCGCCCCAGAGGGCACCAAGCGCGATGCCGACCATCGTGATCAGAGCAATGATGCGCTTGCGGCCCTGCAGGTCTTCACGGACGATGAACTCGCCGAGGAAGATGAGGTACACGGCCACGAGGAGACCCTGGAAGATCGACAGGAGGAGGGAGATCTCGGGGTGGGCGTCGAAGAGGAAACCGTAACGGTAGGCCAGGATGCCACCGATGTCGATGACCAGGACGAGGCCGATCCAGAAGATCCGACCCCGCTTCTCCAGCCAGGCGACGAAGGCGCCGATGCCCGAGTAACAGCTCTTGCAGACACCGATCGCCATGGGCGCGAGCCCGCGGTCGAAGATGGCACCGAACAGGAAGGAACCCGCGATGATGCCGATCTGCTCCACGACCTCCAGCTCGATGGGCAGGAGGTACGTGAGCACGAAGGCGATGCCCGCCAGGATCGATCCATTCCGGAACCAGTGATCGCCGAGCTTGGCGTTCAGCCAGGCCCAGAGCCCGATGAGGCGGGCCGTCGTGGTGGGACGCGCGGGTGCCGAAGCGCCCATGTCGTCATCGTCCAGGGGGGGGAGACCGTTGGGAGGGGTCAGGGAACCGCTCATGTCATTTCTCCGTGCCGGGGGGTGCCCGGCAGTCGTGGGGGGATGCGGTTCGCTCGGCGTGAGCGTAAGCCGCAACGTGCGTGATGCGATGGTGCTCGGTCGACTTTGAGCCAGCCACCGCAGATTCAGGGACCAGAAACCAGTACCGAAAACAAAACGTATGTAGATCCCCCATTAGCGGCGGGATCGTTTTTATAGAAACCTATGTCTCAGACAGACCGGCATGGAGTAAAACTCCTTTTCTGCGAAACATCGCGGGGGCACCATTGCCACCGAGACATTTTCCATGCCAGAAGCCCGAAACAATTCGTAACCTTTTGAATTGAAACGTATATATCCTACCAGTTGTCAAAGAACGGCCGGATGGACGCCATTTGACCCAACAGGTAGAGGAGGGTGGTCAAAAGCAACCTTCACAGCTGGTTACTGTAGCATATAGGGGTATATGTGTCAATACCCTCTATGTCCCATTCTTTTACTAGCCCCTAGCTATTTCTTAGCAAATCATATATAATCTTATATAGTTGAAATAATATGATTCTGAAGCTCGATAAACGCCTTAAGACAATTCCCTCGGAAATCCGCACGCTCATATCCTCGATTGACGCATGCAAAAGCCAATGGATGAACGGCGCAAAACTTGATCCGCAGCAGCTGGGTCGGCTCAAAAAAACTACTCTAACTGGCCCAAACGCAGCAGTCCTCAAGGCGGTCTTTGAACGTTGGCGTTCGCTCCATCTCTCTGAAAACACCATAAAATTGCTCCACCAACAGCTTTGTGGCTATAGCACTCCCGATTATTTGATGCCCAAAAGCATGCAAGAGCTCATCTCCTGGACCCACGTCCGTCTTCAGGAGAAAAAACAGCATCCTCTCCTGATTATCGGCAATTTCACCTTTGAATTGCTGCAGATTCGCCCATTCAAAGACAGTAATGCTCCCCTATCTGAAATTCTTATTAATCTCCTTCTCCTTCAGGCAGGATACGCCTACGTACCTTATGTTCCCGCCCATTACCTCACGGAATTAGATCAAAAAGAAAACTTCCCTACATGGCTTGGCACTTTCTGTCGCACCTTCCTCCAACAGTCTCAAAAGGCCATAGCCTTACTCTCAAAAGAAGAGGTTGAAAAACTGCTTTCCCTTAAACAAATCACTGTCTGGGAGTACATTAAAAAAGCGGGCAACAGCACGCCTCAACAAATGGCACAAAATACGGGAATCGCCCGTCCAACTATTAACCAAATTCTCAGCAAACTTCTACGTTTGCGCAAAATCGAGCGCCGAGGTCTAGGCCGCGGCACACATTACACATTACTACCATGAAAAAACCATTAAAAAATTACGCATTTATCGATGCACAAAACGTGAATTTAGCCGTTAGAGACTGCAATTGGCAGCTAGACTGGAGAAAATTGCGCGTCTACCTAAGAGAAAAATACGGCGTCGAATTGGCCTATTTATTCATCGGATATATCGAAGAAAATCAGGATTTATATCAGTCGCTTCAGAAGGCCGGCTACATTTTGATTTTCAAAGAAACGCTCATGCACAAGGACGGAAAAGTGAAGGGCAACTGCGACGCAGAATTAGTGCTGCAAGCGATGATTGATTACGATAAATATGAGAAAGCGGTGATTGTCACGGGCGATGGCGATTTCGCCTGTCTGGTAAGGCACTTTAAGAAAAAAGGTAAATTGAAAAAAGTGCTGGTGCCTAATATGAAAGCCTACTCCGCACTGCTAAAAAAAGCTGCCGCCGAGGAATACTTGGACTTCTTAAATCATTTGAAAAATAAATTGTCATACAAGCCGCACACGTCACATGACCCTCGTCCAAGCACAGCGCCTACCGTGCCAGGAGTAGTGCCGCCGCCAGGCGGACGCAATAAAAAATATCCGCGTAAAATGAAAAGCACCCGATAAGGACGGAACCTTAAAGGGCTCTTTTCGTCGTGATTCTGAAATGATTGTACTACAGCTTAGTGCGCTTAATCAAGCCGAAATAACGGGGGCTTGACTTTTCTTGATATAGTTATACAATAACGAGCTCTTAAACGAGCAAACTATCTATGTCACACGAACAACTACAATCCGAAGAAACTGTGAGCCCAGCAACCCATCGCCTAGGGAAACTGCCCGTTGCGATAGGATTAATTGCCGCTACGGTTGCGGCAGGATGTCAGCGTCATAAATTGCATCCTCCTAAAGAAGGTAAGCACGAAGCGGTGATCAGCGCTCCGGTTTCTGCTGCCCAGCCCGAGACTGCACCTGCTCCGCAGACAGAGGCACCAGCTCCGGCCACCCAGGCTCCTGTTGCACCAAAAAAAGAACCAGCTGAGGCCGACTTAGCGGATATCCGATTTGTTGGCACTGTAGTGCAAGTAAAAACTCCACCCCCAGAACAGCGCGAAGCCGTCGATGCTACTGTAGTTGAACTTACCGACGCAACCTATAGAAACTTTATCCGCCGTGGACTCGTACTCGTCGACCTATACGCTGAGTGGTGTGGACCATGCAAATACATGGCACCAAAAGTTGATGAACTGGCAAAACGATATGCGGGCACATTGCGTGCAGGAAAAGTAGATACGGACACTCAACATGCTGCATCTAGTGCTCTTATAAAAAAGGGGCAAGGCATCCCGCAATTCGCCATATTTAAAGATGGCAAAGAGGTCGCCCGTATAATCGGTGCGGACCCCGAGGGACTTGAGGCGGCTATCGCCCACTTTTCCAATAACTAACTATCTTTTCTAACTCATTTTTATGAATTCACGACTTCTCACTGGCGCAATGACTGTTGGACTCTCACTAAGTGGTGCACATGATGCCGCCGCAGATGAGCCAACTACAAACGATGGATTCAGTGCAGCACTTAAACTGAACGTGCTCAACGGCGAGTCAACGCCACCCGCACCCGCAACGCAACCGCCGCTCAGCGATGCAATCCTTGCTGAAATGCGCGCTCAACTTACCTCAATGTTTGCCGGTGAGGTCTCAGCAGATGCTGATCCCACTAAGGGCGTTGTAGTAGGAAAAGAGGCCGGTGCATGTGCCTATGTAGATAGAGATTTACGGACATCGGGAGCAAAAGAAGTTCCTACAATTTATAAAGACGCCGTGCGTTCTACCGCGGCAATTGCCGCAGGGCAAGCAGTATGTGCAGAACAAAATCCTGTATTTGCAGAAGCTGATACAAAACGTGAACTTCTCAATATTGATCGGGTGAAAATGGTGACTATTACG
>JAGOUV010000009.1:5308-54463 GCA_018061065.1 Candidatus Altimarinota bacterium
CGTGCGTTCTACCGCGGCAATTGCCGCAGGGCAAGCAGTATGTGCAGAACAAAATCCTGTATTTGCAGAAGCTGATACAAAACGTGAACTTCTCAATATTGATCGGGTGAAAATGGTGACTATTACGACACCGGATAAATCAACATGTGAAGCTCCCGTAGATGCACAGAGACAAGTTGCATTTGGAACTACTGGACGCGTAATGTGCGCCACGCTTCCCCTCCCAGACACATCCAAGGCTTCAAATAAGCCAACTATACAACTTCCTGAATAATATTTTATGAACATAGACCGCGACCAACTAGGAGAATCTACTCAAGATACCCGCACTAATGCGCGTACCGGTAGAGCAGTACAAGCAATTGCACTTATGAGTGCACTAGTCGTCGGCGCATGTCAGCGTATCGACTTCCATCCGGAAGAAAAACGCGCGGACTCCCCTGACGCAGATACCGTCTCAACCGACCCATCTAAGGTGCAGGCCGGAAAATCAGCGATGATTACGGCTCCTCAGATTGCTGTCTCACCGGAAAATTCACTTACACTCCACGGCAATAAAATGCCCGAAGGAGAAAAAACATCTGAAGAAGTTGTAGCAGCTCCCCCTCAAGCTCAAGGAGACCCCTCGATCGATACTCAGGCTGACATCGATACGCCCGAACAATTGAGCGATGCTCCTGATCTATCCATATCTCCAGCGTGGCTAAAGGCGGTTACCCCCGACGAAGGCATTTGCCCTCCAGGAACTGTACCTACATTTAGACCGAGGCCGGGGTCTGCTCCAAAAAAAATAATGCCGAAAGATCCCACGCCGATTAACATTGATGAGGCGTGTAACATCTCGGGTGAATATGTCGCCCGAACTGGTGGTGACGGAGACGTAAAGAATAACTTAGTGTCGAGTGAATTATACGCAGGTGAAACAACAACGAGAATTGCTTGCTGTAGAGCTGACGCACGCTTCCGTGCTGGATGGGAAGAAAGTGTAGATGAGCAAGGGAGGGCAGAACTACTACTCACTGATCGTGAAGCTCATACAAGACAGTGGATGCATTTTACAAAAACTTTCCGCTATATCGGTGGCGCGGGAACGATTACTACTGAAGATGGGGTAACGTGTAGCGTAGGTAATGTTCGTGGCCATGGCTGGGATAAGAAAGGCGGCGTTCGCGTTAAAGACCCCAGTGAAGCTAGCAAACCAATTATCACTGAGCCTAACCACTAATTCTATGAGTACTGAAATTCGCACCAATTCAGCAGAGACAAACCCCTCACTATTCGAGAAACTGCGTACTGCTCCATCAGTACAGACAATCGCACTGATTACCGCACTTGTCTCAACGGGATGTCAGCGCCACAAAAAACATCGGGAAGAAGAGAACCCTAAACCGGCTGCAGCTGCAACCGCAGCGCCGTCCGGAAACCCCCAGGCTGCCGCGAAACCCGCAACACCTAAAGACGGAGTAGTAGCTCCACCGGTGTCAGATACTCCATCTAGTGACATGGAATTTATCAGCGATGATCCCCTCACCTGCATTGAAGATCAAAAAATGGCGCGATTATCAGACCAACTTTTTACATTGATAAATGCTGCACGTTACGAAGCTGGTGTTCCTGCACTCGCCTATGACTGTGAACTTGCACGAGTTGCACAAGGACACTCCAATGACATGGCGGCGAAAGATTATGTTGCTCATGTTAATCCAAACGACCCCCTTCAGCGAGGGCCGACTGACCGCATGGCGGCCGCTCATATTAAATTCGACCCCACGGTTTCATACGCCGACGGAGAAAATGTTGCAAGATCATACAGCGTTCCCGAAGCACATGTGGGCCTGATGGGAAGCCCCCTTCATAGCAAGAATATTTTGAAACCCGGTTTTACACATATTGGTATTGGCATGGCGCAGGCGAATGGAACGGTTCTGCCTACCGAACTTTTTGCTTCTGGATTAGAAGGACGCGCAACTAAACCGACTGTATTATTTGGAGAAATTACCGATAGCATGTCAGGGTGCGGAGAGGCACAGGCTGATGCTTTTAGAAAACACGCACAACGCCTAACGAGCCTAGGGCGAGTTAGCCCACTCACTCACGGAGAAGCACAAATTGGGTGTCACGATGGCCGTGAAACGCTCCGCATTCCCTACATTGGTTCACGTCGGCAGATACGTGCTGGTGCAGGAACGGAATGAGTACTTAGAGAGCCGCGTTTGAGTTTTGGGGCTAAAAATGGTATAATTAGCGGATACAAAAACAAACAAAATGGTAAACAAACAAAATCTTTGTCCGCTGTTTTATACCTCCGCGCCTCGCGCGAATGTTTTTGGCGTTCAGCGATTGGTATTCCAGAACGCTGGCGCTGAAGCAGCGAGCGGGGCCCCTGAAGGCATGAAGCCCATCGCAAAAATGAGCGAGACTGAGCGAAAAGAACTCTTCCAAAAATTAGGAGAGCTTGCGACAAAACATAAGGTAATGGGCGATGATACCGAAAACGTAGTTGACACTCTAACTAACATCCACGAACCGAATTTCAACAAAGATGCGGGGTTCCGTGATGGTTTATATCAAATGTTGAGAATGTTCCAAGATGCAACTCCTGCAGCAAAAGCAGAATTAGCCAAATTGGGTGACATACAAAAATTGATCGACACACCAGCCGCAACGGCTGCGCCTCGGGCTACAACTCCGGAAGCGGGTCATGCAGCGGCAGAAAGTGCCGCAGATGATTCTGCGTATGATGCAGATGCAGCAGTCGCAAGAGCTCTTGGTGCCACTAAGGATGGAGCCAAAGAAAGAGCCGGAAGCACTGCAGAGAAATTACAAACTGCGATTTCAAATATCACTAAAATTCGTGCAATTATAGAGGCGGCAGCCAAAGGGAATAAAGATGTAAAGGATTATACCGGCTTCAGTAGTTATACGAGTGGTGGAAGCAGCGATGAAATTGATCTCAATACTGCAAGGATGAACCTTCATTTGCGGGATATTGCCAATGCGGATATGAATATCGATACGGTTATAAATAAGGCTCCTGCTAGCAGTGTTCTCGCATTTGCCGATGAGAAAACGGTTCATAGTGTTTTGAAAGAAATGTTTTCGGGCAGAAATGAAAAGACGCGCACGTGGGCACTGCGTAACTTCGGCTCTCAATTCAATCTTACCGGAGGTGAAGATCCCATTATCCCACTGGAGAAATCTATCGACGGGAAAGAGGCCTTAGCAAAAGGCCGACTTAAGATGTTACAAAGTTTTGTTAATAATATTTCTAATAGCCAGAGTAAGCCTCAAGGATTTTCTATCCTTGCCACTGAAGTTTTGAGACCGTATAGGACTGACTCAAAACCTTTGGCAGATAACCAGGAAGTAATGAAGGCGGTAAAAGAATTGCTCGAAGCCGTGGATCCAAGCGTGCGCCAGGAGATGGTGGACAGCGTGCCCGGCTTACAGAATGTTTTGCGTATTGCACAAATCAGAGAAGACAAACCTACCGTCGTCAAACTGGATGGGAAACTGGCAGCCGCGGGAGACACACACCCAGCCCCCGAGAAGCCGGTGGGTGGTGACCCGGCGGTAGAGGCCGCTAAGGTAGAACAATTTAAAGCATTGAGAGCCGATGCGATACAGGCGCTTAAGCTCCTGGGGAATGGGTTGAAGGGAACGCCGGGAGAAGCAGAAATGAGTGCGTTGGCGAACAATATTGGTAATCCAAAAAATGCAGATGCTCTTGGTAATTTAATGTATATCAGCCTCATCTCAATAAGCGGTAAACTTACTGACCCCGCTCACAAAGCGGTGAAAGATACGCTTACCGCCGTGCTCAAAGCAGGCAAGGATGCAGGCACAGATCTGGGATTAGCTGCACGAAATATGGTGAACACCATACTCTCAAAACCACTCGAGGTGAGACGCGATCCTGAGCTTCAAAAATCACTGGATGCGTTAGCAAAAATTATCGCGCCATTTGCAGCAGTTCCCGCCTTTGACGGAGCGAGAGATTTCTTGAAAGAGCCAACTAAAGAAAAATTAAAAGCTCTCATAACGGCTGCTGACTATGCTATCGCTAGCATGATACCTGCCCCTGACGAAGAACTCTCCGGCGATGACCAGGAAAAACTACGGATACTTAATGAAATGCGTGATACTCTGGAAGATATTAAAAAACAGATGAACCCACCGCGCGTACGCGGAGGAGGAGGTGGTGGTGGTGGCGGCGGTTCGGGAGACGGCAGTCGTTACACGGGTGAAAAATTTACCGATGCAGTAGTCGATGAGTATGGTTCAGCCTGGGGCAGCGGTAACGATGTTGCCGATGCTCGCTTCCCAGAAAATACAACACTCAGAAAAATACCCGGCGATAGCTGGCCACTCCAGCTGCGCAACGCCGATGGTAAAAAGCTGCGTTCGGTAAGCGACACCGATACTTTTGCCTACACGGGAAGTATGAGAAATGTTAATGGTGCGGATTTTGCAAAAGTTACTTTCGACACGAACAAAACTGGCTATGTCTTTGTGGATCACCTCACAAGTGGAAATGGTGCGAGTGGTGCAGGTGCCGGAGAGAAACCCGCTGACGGACGTGCGGAAGATCTTCCTAAACCACCGAGCGCAGCTCCCCTCACCCCACCGGCAGGCCTCGATAGAAGTGGCGCAGGCGGAGAAACACCACCCGGACGTACGGACAGGCCACAGGGCGGCGACGTAAATGTACCAACGGAAAACAGAGAATACGTTCCCGAATTGAAAAAAGGAAACTTCTACCGACTCAAAGAAGATCAGCCCAACGATCCTACGGGCAATTTTAAAGAAGGCACAGTTATATACGTCACTGAACTGGGCGAGGAATATGAACACACAAAAATATTCGCACCAAATCTGAAGTTATTTAAATTCCAGGCGGAAAATGCTCATGGAGATAAAATTGAATTAAAGCAGGAAGAAGTTGAGCCAGCAGATGAAAAAGATATTTTGCAGTACAAGGAGCGTCGCTACGGCCGTGCACCAGAAACGGAAGATTTGTATGTTCGTTTGAATGCAGCAAAAACCGAGAAGCGCATTCGTTATATAAATAATGGATTGGTGGGCATAGTTCCAAAAGGCCAGCCAACATCAAGTCCTAAATATCTTATCGATGAAAATGGCAAACATGTGCCTCTTGAGAATACAAAAATTACTAATAACGAGGTGGCCACTGAAGAGCAATCACAGCGGTTTATCGCCAAGCGAATGGAAAGCCACAACAACGACGCGCGTGAAAAACAAAAGTCACAAGAAGTAAACGACTCATCCATCTACGGCAATTTGCTCTGGTTAGAAAATGAAGAAAAAAATCCAAATCACATAGAAAAACGCATCTCAGCGGGGACAAATATTATATGGAGTCGTATGGGTGGGGGCACGGGCCGCCTGAATGGAAAAATGAATTCCGATACAAAAGTATACCTTTTGGACAATGGCGCAACTGAGCGTCAGATGGATGGAAAAACAGTTAACATGTATCGCTTTATCACCGATCCACAGGGAAGAGTTGGCTTTGTAGCAGTGGAAGATCTTGGTGATCGCAACGACGATAGGGGCGCAAGAAATCCGCTCGATATTCCGGATCAATCAGAGAGGAATCATGAGATTCTCAAACAAACATTTGACGCTGTATTCAACAAAGAGATGATCCAATCAGTTATCAACATACCGGGATCACCGGAGAGCAAACGTGCAGATCTTGTTATCAAGAGTGGCGCAAGTATGGATTTCGTAGGAGAGCCCATTTTGACTGGAGAAACATATATACATACGCTTACTAGTTATAGAAAAGTAGGAGATGGCTCATACTCCGTTGGCATTACTATTAGTATTGGCGACGATAAAATCGGTAAAACTTATACGTTTAATAGAGACAAGAAAGTAACTGGCGAGATTAAGTAGAGTAGCTCAGGGAACAACCCGATAATTGCGCAACGGATTTTTCAGCTCGTCCGTGTTTTTTTTGGTAGTATAAAATCTTATGTATTTTGATCGAGAATTTAGTGCCGCTAAACAATTATTACAGGACGCAAAACGCATCGTAATTCTGTCTCACAAAAGTCCAGATGGAGATACGGTGGGTGCCAATTTAGCGCTGCGGTACGCCCTTACCAAGCAGTGGGGCAAGGAAGTTATTTCGGCCTGCGTAGACCCGATTGCGGCCTCGTCATTGATTCTTGAGGACGCGTCTTTATACGTGAATGATTTTGATATCGCATGGCCCGATGTGATCGTATGTGTGGATGCCGGTGCGCATTATATGACGAATTTCCACAAAGTTAAGCCGACGCTTTTTTCTGGAAAACCTCCGGTGATAAATATCGATCACCACCCGAGCAATGACAACTACGGCACTATTAATATAGTCGATGCGAATGCTGCGGCTGCCTGCCAGATTGTCTATCACTTTATAAAATACTGCGGATTTCAAATAACTCCGGCGATCGCAACGGCACTGTTGCATGGAATGTACTTCGACACCGGCTCGTTCATGCACTCAAATGTAAATGAAGAAGTGTTGGGCGTGGCCAGCCAGCTGATGTGGAAAGGTGCGGACTTCAAATCGATCGCGCGAGCGCAGTTCCACACCATGCCGGTTCAGCAGCTGAAATTGTACGGAACTATCTTGGAGCGCGCTCATGTGAATGAAAAAGGCATCGCCGTTTCTGCCCTTACACAAGAGGATTTCGACACCACTGGTGCCGAGCCAGACGACACAACGGGCGTCATTGATTATCTGAATTCCATACCGGAAGGAAAATTTTGCTGTCTGGTGTATGAGGATCGTAAAGGCATGTTAAAAGGTTCACTGCGCACGCGGCGCGACGATATAAATTTGTCAGAATTGGCGGGAGTGTTCGGCGGTGGCGGACACAAAAAAGCCTCGGGATTTTCTTTTCCTGCAAGCATTGTTATCGACGGGAAAAAAGTGACAATTGAGGATTGAGGGCTATACTATAGGCTATATGGAAAACTCACCTCACGGAGAACCTCACGTACTTGTCGGCGGTTTTTTGAAAGAAGCGGTCTTTGGATTCAATGATGGAATTGTATCCACCTTCGCCGTGATAGCGGGATTAAGTGGTGGTTCAATTGAGCACAGCACGGTTTTGCTTGCGGCATTGGCCACGCTTTTTGCGGGTGCGTTTTCAATGGGGCTGGGAACATACATCGGCTCCAAGGCAGAGAAAGAACACTATGAAGGTGAACTTGCCCGTGAAAAATACGAAGTGGAGTACATGCCGGAGGCCGAGCGCCAGGAAATACGAGACATCTACGCAGCGAAAGGATTCAGCGGAAAATTACTGGAGGATGTCGTGACGCAAATTACGAGTGATAAAAAAATCTGGATCGAGGTGATGATGAAAGAAGAGCTAGGATTTGCCGATGCACCCCCACGCCCCGGCATCAATGGCGTAATCATGTCGCTCTCTTTTACCGTGGGCTCGATGCTCGCAACCTTCGCATATTTCTTACCGGCGCTGGGTAAAACATTTGGAATGACGCATAATTTCCTCATATCACTGGCGGCCTCAATAATTGGATTATTGATCGTTGGCGCCTATAAAACAAAATTCACCAAACGAAACCCCTGGTTAAGCGCCCTTGAAACTCTGACAATTGGCGTGATTGCAGCCGGCGGAACGTATATAATCGGTTCGCTCTTCAGTTAAGAAGGCGCGAACTATGCTCATTACTCGAAATCTTTCCTACGACTCCCCTAACGGCCAGCTATTTGAAGACGTGAATATTTCACTGGATGGAGCGGCAAAAAAACGTATCGCCATTGTGGGAAAAAACGGTTGTGGGAAAACATCACTCTTGAAAATTATTCGCGGTGAGTTGGAGCCAACGGGCGGGAGCGTGAGTATTTCTCATGAGTTGATTGCGCAAATGCCGCAGCAGATTGAATTTCCCGATGAATCAAAATTAGTGGGTGAATATTTAGAGAGCAAACTTGAGGAAGATTGGATGACGTATAAAGTTGAGATGGTGCTTCAAGAAGTGGGGCTTCCGCAGGAAATTGCGTTGAAAGAATTAAAATTATTAAGTGGTGGTCAGCGCGTGAGAATTGGATTGGCGGAGCTGCTCTTACAAGAACCAACTGTATTACTTTTAGATGAGCCGACAAATCATTTGGATAAAGAAAGTATTGAATGGCTGAAAAAATTCGTACAGGATTTTACGGGAACGGTGGCGTTTGTTTCTCACGATCGTAATTTTATTAATGCGGTGGTGAATCAAATTTGGGAAATTACGGCAGCAAAAAAAATAGAGGTCTATACGTGCAATTACGATCAATTTTTATTGGAGCGCTATCAGCGTTATCAAAAAGCACTTGAGGCATTTAACTTTAGCCAGCGAGAAGTTACTGAACTGGAAGAATGGCTTGCAGAAAACGCGAATCACCCCAAGTATAAATTTACCGCGACCGTAGCGCAGAAGAAAAAAGCACTTGAACGAATGGAGAAAAAAGTTCCCCCTGAACCGATTGCGGATCCACGCGTGCGCATGAGACATTTGGGAAAACAAGATAAGGGCACGATCGCAACAATAAATATTTCAGAAAAATCATTTGGCGATAAACAAGTGCTGGGAAAAGTATATTTAAAAATCGCAAACGGCGAACGTATTTTAATTAGTGGCCCCAACGGTTCGGGGAAAACAACGCTCTTAAATATTATGAGTGGGAAAGAAAAAGAATTTTCTGGAGAAATTCGTCTGCGTGACGATACGAAAATCGGCTACCTCCAACAATTCTCTACACTCAATCCAAACTTCACCGTGCTCGATGAATTCGGGCGCAGCACCTCCATGGCATACACACAGGGTCGCGCAATGTTGGCCTCATATTTATTCCCCGCGGATCTACTCGATTCAAAAGTAAAAGACCTTAGCTATGGTCAGCAGCGTCGTCTGGAGCTCGCCATTTTGCTTGCGAATGAACCTCATATTTTACTTTTAGATGAACCCACCAATCACCTCGATATTTTCCTCCGTGAAGATTTGGAACGCTTTTTACTCGAGCAAGAAATCGCCATGTGCATCATCTCGCACGACCAATACTTCATCGACAAAATAGGCATCACCCGGGAGCTAAAATTAGATATAGTGTAACCTTGAAAAAATACAATAATGTGTTATAAATAAGGCATGAGTGATAATAAAGTGGCTCCGGGATGGGAGTACCTTCCCAAGGATTGTATGGGGGCGGATGCAGTAAAACACGCCGAATCAGACAGATATATCCTTGTCGCAAATCGCCCATTTGACCACATAGATACCCTGATAAACGATCGTATGTTGGCCGTTTTGGCGTATCAGGTTCGACGTGCAGCAGGACGCGTTATCCAATTTCTTGATATTGGCGGTGGCCCTGAATCTGCCTACGCCCGTGGCGTAGCGGGGCATCCTTTATTCGAAAATAAAGTACGCGCAACAAATCTGGACATTACGGCCAAAGACGAGCCGGATCGTACGCCGATAGAACATCTGCAGCGAGGTTTTTCCCCAAGCCAAAAAATATTTGGCCCCCTTCCTGCGGATACGCCTGTATGGGATGGACCAGCTGATATTGTTCGCGAGGACTTATTTAATATAAAACCCGGGGACCTTCCGCCCGCCGATGTAATTTGGTCTCAACAAGTTGCAGACTATTATGCCGACACAAAAGCGGATCGAACTGTAGAATTTATTGATCGATGCGCAGCCCAACTAGCGCCCGGCGGTGTTGCGTATATTAATCTCAATGGCGGCGTAATGGCACGCGTGGGGGTCATGGACATGTGGACTATACTTCCGGGAATGAGAACCTCCAGCCCGCTTCAGAAAATCTGCGATGCACGCGGCGTTTCTATTGAGCCACACTTAGCCGAAACTCAACTAGATGGTAGATGTTTTGTTATGGGCGGCTCCGTAGGAAAATATGCGAAACTGCGGAATTTAAATGGAAGCAATCCTATTCGAGATGAAGGAAATCTTATCGATAGTGTTGTGCCAACGCTTACTCCTTTTCTTAAGCAACGACAAAACACCTGGGGGAAGTGGCACAGAGAAAATATGATTCTCTAAAGGAATTAACGAGACTTGTGGAAGAGTTTATCTGAAGGAATTTTTGCAACTCCAAACAAATACACCAACTCCAAAATACCGGCGGTGTTTATTACCAATAAGGCAACAAACCACCATGGCTCATTGCGATGTGCAGCATGCCACAAAGCAAGACCTTTCCAGAAAAGACTCCATAGCGCCAAAATAATCATGAAAGGCGCAAATGCAGCAAACCCACCATATCCAACGCCGAATTGACTCATCATGTAACCCATATATGCCTATTGTATCACTCTCTCTATTTAGTGCTACTATATGCGCGTGAACCGCGTAATTTCAAGATTGGGCATTGCTACGGTTGCCATACTGTCACTTCTACCTCTCATTTTTTGGGTTGGTATACGTCCCCTTTCCGAACGTTTTTCAAGCCTACCTATTTCTCTTGGAAATTTAGGTGACGCAACTGCACTCGTGGGCACGGCAATGTTCGCGCTTACGCTTATATTAAGTGGCCGATATAAGGTACTCGAAAAATATTTTGGCGGACTCGATAAGTTGTATGTGGCACATCACGCATTTGGTGGGATATCATTTATTCTGCTTCTCTTCCATCCTTTATTTTTGTCTTTCCAATACGCGTTTACCTCTATTAAAACCGCATTTTTAATTCTGCTCCCCTCGGGAAATTTTGTCGGTGATGCGGGGATTTTTTCTCTGATCATTATGATCGGCGCGCTGAGCCTTACTTTTTACACCAAACTGCCATATGAGTTATGGCGACTGTCACACAAATTTCTCGGACTCGCTTTTTTTCTGGGCGCCATCCATGGATTGTTTAATGAAAATGAAGTCTCGCGCGATCCAATGCTTTTTTGGTACCTGCTTACTTTGAGTATTGTCGGCATCGTCGTATTCTTCTGCCATTCACTTTTTTATAGATTTTTCGTGCGGCGCACGGAATTTAGTGTTGATGAGGTTAATCCGCTCAATGGTGACGTTACCGAAATAGTTTTAAAACCGATGAGTAATTCTATTTCTTTCCAACCCGGACAATTCGCCTTTGTTGAGCTCAATTGTGGGGGCAGAATATCTGAAGTACATCCTTTTTCAATATCTTCAGCACCCGCCGATCCACGTCTGCGATTTGCAATAAAATCACTCGGCGATTACACCAAAAAAGTGCAATACGCCTGCGTAGGCAGCAAGGCAAAAGTCGAAGGGCCTTTTGGTGGATTCATATATACTCGTGCGCGCTCAAAACGCCAAATCTGGATTGCGGGAGGAGTGGGAGTTACTCCGTTTTTAAGTATGGTGCGTTGCGTACCTGGCCCGGATTATTCAATAGATTTTTTCTACACAACACAGAAAGCCGATGAGGTTATTTATAAAACTGAGCTGGAGGCAGCCGCATCATCGCAGTTTCGTCTGCATCTATGGCCAACTGAAGAAAAGGGGCGGATCACGGCGGCCGCTGTTACAGAACTAGCCGGAGATTTAAAGGGGGCAGATATTTATATCTGCGGACCCGTGCCCATGATGCGTGCACTGGCAAATCAGTGTACTGCTCTGGGGGTACGCCGTGGCAGAATCCACACTGAAGAATTTCAACTAACTTAAAAATATATGACAAAAAAAATTGTTACTATTGCGCTTGTTATATTTTTTATGGGACTGTCGGCACTTGCCGGCGGATACATCGCCTCGCAGCAAACAACCACCACTGCCACGCCGGTGGCGTCCCCCACCACGCCCCTAACCACGGAAAAAAACTTTTCCTCGACTGTTGTTGCGACGCACAACACGCCGGGAGATTGCTGGTTCATCGTCTCCGGCAAGGTATATGATGTCACCCGTTTTTCTGCCATTCACCCGGGCGGTGCCGGTGAGATCACTTCGTTCTGTGGCACAGATGCGACTGCTGCATATGCCAGCGAGCGCAGCCACAGGGCACAAAATGCCACTTCAACTGCGAATGAATTACTTTCGGGATATTATATAGGCAAACTTTTATGATTATTTCAACACTGCTTGTCTCACTTTTATCCGTCGCTCCCGCGATACCGGCACATCACAATTGGTATCATCCCGAGCCGGGCATATCGTGGCAATGGCAGCTATCCGGCCCTATTGATACATCATATAAGGTAGATCTATACGATGTTGATTTAGTCGAGACGCCACAAAAAACAATCGATGAACTCCATGCACAAGGCAGCAAGGTTATTTGTTATTTTTCTGCCGGCAGTGTGGAAAAAGATCGTGCGGACGCAAAAGAGTTTCCTAAAGAAATAATTGGGAAATCATTAGATGGTTGGCCCGATGAAAATTGGTTAGATGTCGCTCACTATCAAAAGTTTTCAAAAATTATGCGCGCACGATTAGACCTAGCGGTGAAGAAAAACTGTGACGGCGTTGAGCCGGATAATATCGATGCTTACCTGCAATACACGGGCTTCACCATCACGAATAAACAGCAGCTACAATACAATCGCTGGCTCGCGCGGCAGGCTCATCGACGCGGACTTGCCATCGCACTAAAAAACAATGGGACTCAGGCTCATTCACTATCCGGACAATTTGATTTTGCTATCGTTGAACAGTGTTTTGAATTTTACGAATGCAATCAATACAATTCCTTTATTGAAAAAAATAAAGCCGTGCTCGGCGTGGAATATGAACTAGATCCAAAAGATTTTTGCCCACAAGCAAAACGCAAAAAATTCAGCTGGCTCAAAATGACGTACGAGCTGGATGGTGGCCGCGAAGCCTGTGAATAACCTTGATACACTATCTCCGTGAATTCCCTACCTACAACACCGGGCCCGCATATAGTCGATATTGCTACGTACGCACATGAGCTTTTTGAAATAGAAAAAATTGTTATGTCTCATAGTGTTTACTTATATCAATTCAGTTCGATTGAAGAGTTTATTCAGTGTCTAACGGTTGACCATCACTGCACCATTTATATTTGGAATAATGACGTGGGTGACACCGTTGGCTTCTTTGTGCACTGCGATGTGCCGGGCGAACGCGAATCGGACGAACTGCTACTCATTGTCGTGCTACCGACTTTTCAAGGACAAGGCTACGGAGGGAAAATGATGGACTATTATCTGGGTCTTCTTAAAGATAAAAAGAAAAGTATTATTTTTACTCATGAAAAAAATACAAGCGCGATTAGTTTTTACGAATCGCTTGGGTATGTGTTCGTCAAAAAAGTCGCTAACAAATATGTTGACGGCCAAACACGAGTATTAATGGAAAAACGGCTATAAATTTGGTGGAGATGGGGGGAGTCGAACCCCCGTGCAGAAACAAAAGCATGGATCGTCTACGTTCGTAGGCGGTTTTGAATTTTCGTCCGTGTGAATATAAAAGAGCCAAAAAACTCACACAGCTTGAGCCAAAGTTTAAGTGTACTGGCGGCACAGTACCCCGAGCCTCGAAAGTTACGCCGTAGTGATGTTACGAAGCCTCGCACCATACGACGTCTTCCTCAATTAAGGGAAGAGATTTGGTTAAGCAAAAGCTGGAACCAACCGAAGTCGGTTAACAAATGCTGTTTCCTCTGCATTATTTGCAGTTATTGTGCACCGACGGATATGACGGGAGACGGTGCAATCCCGTGAACGCAAAACCATACTTTTAAAGATCTCTGTCGAATGCCGTGGCATCCCCGTTCTATGATTATAGCCGTTTTATGATCAGTCAGCCAGCCCCAACACGCTCAGTACGTATGACCTAAGTCCTCGCTGACGCTGAGGTATTGCGGTGGTATCGGGCTTAGGTAAATCCCCAATAGGACGTACTTCATTCCAATTTATGAGTGGTTCACCCTGCGCATCTAGATCAACTGCTGAACCTGAAGCTCGTGCGGTTAACGCCCGTATTGCATGTGCGTCAAAGATCGGAGCCCTTGGAACCGGTACAGGAGTAAGGGGCGCAAGCCGAAGCGGAGTGCCTTTTGGTACTCCTTCAGGCGGAGCAATAACTACTCCATCACTGCCTATTTCCAAAGCAAATCTATCTGATAATCTAGGTGTCATGCCTAGCTAATACAGATATTACCCTATTGTGTTACACAATTTTACTACACGGCTACTGATCCCGCCGCCTGGTTATCGCTCGCCATCTTATCTTTATCTATTTTTTCGCCGAGCATTTTTACGCACGTCTTCAACTCGTCAAACCAACTCAACCCCAGATTCTCAATATTAATGCGCAATTTCGTTCCACTCACCTCCCACTTAGCGTTGTGCGATAACATATACACAATATTCTCCGGCTTCACATGTTTGCTCATATACATAACGATATACTTGCCCGTCTGCATGTGGACATTCTCCGCCTTCACCACGGTAATTGCAGCTCTCTTGGCCAATATTTTCAACTCAATGACACGGAATAGATTAGAAACTTCGCGCGGCAATTTTCCAAAATCCTCAATCACATCTTCTTTCACCTCATCCAAATAATCCAAACTATCCGCTGCGGCCATGCGCTGGTACACGTTAATTTTTTCTTTGGAATTCACAATATAATCATCCGGAATATATGATGTAAGCGGCAATTCGATCGCTACCTCTGGCTCCTCACCCACTGCTGCAGCTTGTCTGCCTGCCTGCAAATCTTCCACCGCTTTATTTAACATGCGGATAAAGTGACTCACTCCCACTACATTAATGACGCCGTGCTGATTAACGCCCAAAATATCTCCCGCACCACGAATTTCCAAATCCTTCATGGCAATCTGGAATCCTGCGCCCAGCTCCGAAGCTTCCACAATAGCGCGCAAACGCTTCTTCGCATCAAGTCTCAATCGCTGTGTGTGATAAAGGAAGTACGCGTACGCCTGATTCTTAGAACGACCGACACGTCCACGCAACTGATACAGCTGTGCCAAACCAAACTTATCCGCGTTGTTCACAATGAGCGTGTTTGCATTCGCCAAATCAATTCCATTTTCAATAATTGTGGAGCTCACTAACACATCAAACTTGTGCTCTTTAAAATCCATGATGCGCTCCTCAAGTTCATGGCTATTTAATTTTCCGTGCGCCACGCAGAAACGTGCCTCGGGAATAAGCTGTCTCAATCGTTCCGCTACTGCATCGATGGTCTGTACACGATTATGCAAGAAGTAAATCTGGCCACCGCGCTTAAGCTCGCGCAAAATAGCCTCTCGAATCAATTCATTGGAATAGCGGCGCACCTCCGTGATCACCGGCAAGCGTCCCGGTGGTGGTGTGGTAATCGTAGAAATATCACGCAATTTATTTAAACAAATATTCAATGTACGTGGAATCGGCGTCGCGGTGAGGGTAAGAATATTTACTTCCGTACGCATTTTTTTGAACTGCTCTTTTTGCTTCACGCCAAAACGCTGCTCTTCATCCACCACCACCAATCCAAGATTTTTGAAGACGATATCTTTTTGCAATAAGCGATGCGTTCCCACCACGATATCCACCTCTCCATTTTTCATTTTCTTCAAAACCTCCGTCTGCTCCTTCTGTGTGCGGAAGCGAGACAGCACATCCACGCGAATATGGAATTCCTCCATGCGTTTTTTGAACGAACGATAATGTTGATCCGCAAGAATCGTAATCGGCGAGATCAGCGCAACTTGCTGGCCACTTTGAATTACTTTGAATGCCGCGCGCATGGCTACCTCAGTTTTTCCAAAACCCACATCTCCACACACCAAGCGATCCATCGGCTGCGTGCGCTCTAAATCCGCATATACATCAGCAATCGCCTTACGCTGACCCGGAGTTTCTTCATATATAAAACTCTTCTCAAACTCGCGCTGCTGTTTTTCCTCTGGTGATAGCGGCGGGCGGTGTGCTTTTTTGCGCTCTGCGTAGAGAGTAAGCAGCTCGCGTGCAATCGACTCAGTCTCTTTTCGTACTTTCTTAGTAAGCGTTGCCCATTCTGCAGAACCCAATCGCGTTAGCTTAGGAGCCTCATCTTCTGACCCTACAAACTTATTAACTTTGTCCGCCTGATCAATCGGCACAAATAATTTATCGTTCTCGGCATATCCCAACTTCATATACTCACGGGTCACCGTATCCACCGTGCGTCGCTCCAGCCCCTCAAATCGTGCCACTCCATGATTAATATGAACTACGAGGTCATTTGGTTTAAGCGTCGTCAGAAACTCCCAGAAAATACGTTCTGAGATCTTTCGCTTTTTCTCCTCACGCAGATTCGCAATTTCACGGTCAGATGCCACGAACAATTTCATGTCACCAGACTGGAAAGAGTGCGGTAGTGGGTCTTCTTTATTTACATCCACCACGCGAATATCGGCACTATCATCGCCAAAAATCGTCGTCTCATCTCCCAGCTCTACATTTTTATCTTTCAACAATTCGCGGATGGTATCGCCGTGTTTGGTAAAAAATACCACGCGCCAGCCGGTCAAACTCTTTTCCTTCAAGTCGTGGGAAAGGTCTAATAGATCTTGAAACTTCAGCACGGACAAATAGCGCAGATTCCGGTGATGCTCGGCATCCTCGGGGAACGAAGAATAGGTAATGAGTTTAGTTTCTTGATTTCTCTTGGAAAAAATATCTTCCCACTCCTCAAAAAACTCATCCGTAATCTCGAGTTCGTCATCGATAATAAGACTGCCTTCACCAAAATACTGGAAAAACACTTTTTCTTTCATCTCGACATTGAGCGGATACACCGTTGCCGACTTGAAGTGGTCAATCACCGCCCCCTCCTCCTGGGAATACGAAAAAATATCGACAATTTTATCAAACTCAAACTCAATACGCACCGGATGCGCCATATTAACCGGGAAGACACTCAACACGTCCCCCTTACCCAAATACGTTCCCGGAACGAGGTATTCATCATCTGAGACCGTATACCCCTTGGCGATCAACTCTTCAAAAACACCAACCGCGGAAACCTCTTCGCCCACGGAAAAGGTGATCATGTCTTTAGTGATGTCGTGCAGGGTAGGCACCTCGATAAGTGCTTGCTGATAGGGCAAAATCAATATTTTCCTCTCTTTTTCGATAGCTGCGGTAAGTGTGGATAGTATTTTAATCGTGCGTTCTTCTTCGCACTCAGATGTAAAATCCAACTTCTCCACGCCTATCGAACCAGTCACCCACTCGCGGCATGCTTGATACACATTTTCCTGCTCAGCCGTATCATTTACCAGCCACAAAACTGGCCCGTTATCCGTATAGCGCAAAATATCAGCAAGTATAAATGCTTTGGATGCGAAGCTTCCGGCACCCGAAACGGTAATGCTTGAAAACCGTTCTAGTGCCTGAAATACAGAAACATTTTGAAGCTCATTAAAAAGGTTGATGAGCTCCTTAATTTGGGCCATACATTCGACCGGGTCGTTTAGCTACTAAACTTTTAAAGGCATGATGATATACAGATAGTCGTCTTTCTTGGCTGACTTCACGACGACTGGCGTGAGTTTCTCGTTCATTTCAATCAAAACATCCTCACCCATATGATTGAGCACATCGAGCAAGTATTGGGAGTTTACCGCTATCTTATTATTTTCGCCAGTCATTTTGATATCTACCTCTGATTTTTCCTCACCCACACTTGTCTCGTCGGTGGCTACCTGGAGCCGTCCGTCATTAGTTGCGGTCAATTTAATGCTATTGTTGTTTTCCTTAGCAAAGAGGCTTACACGCTTTGTAGCAAGGGTTAATGCACTTGAAGATACTTCTAATCGTGTGCGGTGTTCGCGGGGAATAATCTTTTCGTAATCAGGGAATTTACCTTCAATTAAGCGAGAAATCAACTCGACCCCGCCTACTGAAAATAATACCTGGTTCTTTGAAACAGATATTGTTACTTTTTCCTTTTCACCCTGCGCTTTCAAGATTCTCGAGAGCTCCAATAGTGTGCGCATAGGAACCACACACTCCACTGTTCCATCGACTTTTCCCTCTAGTTTCACACGTTTTTCAGCGAGTCTAAAACTATCAGTCGCAACCATTTTCAATAAGTCTTTTTCTCCGTGCATGTATACACCAGCCAGGATTGGTCTGATATTTGTCGATGACGCAGAGAAGACTGTTTGCTCTATTGCATCAGCAAAAGCAGGTACTGATATCTCAAAACCGGCTTCCTTTTCAACTTTTGGGATAAGGGGAAATTCATCGGGTGAAATACCCTTAATTTTAGTCTGTGAACTCGCTGATTTAGCGTGCAACGTCATCCCATCTTCAACCTTCAACTCAACCTCATCATCATTCAAAAGACTGATGTAATTCGTAATTAATTTAGCCGGGATAGTGATCGAACCTTCGTTTTTTACCTCAGCAGCAATGGAATAACTAATCGCAATCTCCAAATTAGTTGCATAGAAAAATACCCGCTTATTCTCGGCTTTAACAAGAATATTATTCAAAACAGGCAGTGTAGATGAGTTATTAACTGCCAAACTTACAATATCCAGTGCACCCTTCAAATTTTTCTGAGAACAAATTACTCGCATAAACTTGAGGCAATTATACGTAAAAGCTAATTCAAAACAATAAGAAATATATTAATAAATATATAACTGTCGCTGTTATAGGGGTTTGCAATAACGGTATGAATATTGTAGAAACATACTTTGTATTTTTTAGCGCCCCTTTACCTCTCTATATAGAGCAGATCCTCGGGTAGCGAGTTAGTTTTGTATTCGTCTTTTAACCTGTTAATTGACTTTGAACAGGGAGTTTTGCTGTGCAAAGCCATAGCAATAATATTTTGGTCTAGTCAACTAGAGGAAGAATCCTTTACTTGAAAATCTTGACGCCCGAACAATAAAATTGAACAATAGTATATTAAATACGTTCATAACTTGTTCATTCAATGTTCATAACTCTATCAAAACTTTACTATAACTTGTTCAAAACTATATTTAAACCTGTAAAATAATCCCCTTCTTTAAAAAAGAATACGGGCTATGTTTAAAACGCCTAAGAAAGTTAGGCACTAGTTTTGAACAATCTTTGAAACACAGGCACTACTTTAGAACGCCTTTTGAATATAAAAACTAGATTTGCACCGCTTTTGCTATCCCTTCGGCAGTTAACGCACGCACGACAAGGAGAGAGGGTCTTCGCACTAACTCAACATCAGAAACTCGCTGAGTAAGGTCATGTATCGCATGGTCAGAGGCTGAAAAATCAGATTCTCGCCCCGGAGCGCCAATCATTAGTTCTCGTTCGTTCCGCCTGAAATGGTGAAAGCTCGGTTGTTTAAGAACCGATGGCGAGGTAAAGCGTGATCTTGCCGCATATCCCTCATTGTCCATAGTCCAGCACGGTGCACTTCCCGAGACGCGCTGTACGGTATATCCCTCGGCTGACGGCAATTGGGGAACATAGCCATAAAATCCCTCCTCGGAATGAGAGGGGTCGTGTCCGGCTACATATATAAGAAATGGATGCTCATTATAGAGTGGTTGGCCATTCTTACTTAATGGAGCAGCATCGCAATCAGCATTTTTATAAGGTCTAATACGGATACCAGCCAATCCAGACGTCTCCATTCCCCGTATACTACAAACGTCGACTCCAATCCCGCCAGGGCCTTTTGTGATTGATTCCGGCGTGCGTCTGCCCTGAAAATGCGTGTCCATCAAATACGGAGCTACATTTTCTAATGCGCCGTTCCATAGGGTGTTTTTGGTCAGAGGTTTGCGCGGAGCTCTAGCCAGCTGTGTCGCCGTGAGTGTTTCCGCTTCCGCCGTTGCCCAGCTGAGTGCTTGCGAAAGCGCAGCATAGGTTTCTCCGCTACGGCTACTTTTGAGGTCGGTTATTCCTATGGGAAACGCTTTGTGAGCCTGAGTTTCTCCCCAAAAATGATCCGCGGCTTGTTCTGTCATAGTGAAGTGCACTATAACAAAAGCCGCGGTTTCGTCAACGTACGGCTTTTGAGATGATTATCTAGGTTAGTTTTTACTTAACTGAAATCTTTGCAGCATCTTCAACTAAGTATTTAAGATTGCCCATAAATGGGCCCCAATATACATAACCCTGCTGACCTAGCTCCCCAAGGACAAATGGCTGGTCTTCGGTGCTAGTCAGATCCGCCTTGTCGGGAACGAAAACTGCAATATCAAAGCCACAGGGGCCATCGGAGGTTGGCGTACATGGAGACAAGACGCCTTTTGCAGTAGCTGCAATGTAGCCTTCGCCCAGCGTCATGGGAGTTTCGCCGCGCGCGTTGTAATAATCCATGATGCCCTTTGGTGCGGCGGTAGTAGTAGACACTTCCGTAGAAGCAGGAGTAGTTGCTCCCGGCATCTCACACGCACTTAATCCAACAACTAAAATCAGACCAGCTGCTGAAGCTAAAAATGTAGATTTCATAAATCGGCCATTAGTTTAAAAGATAATAGCCGAAGTATACCAAATGTTTTTTATGCCTCGAGAATGATCGGAAGTATGAGCGGATGGCGGTCGATCTTGCGATGAGTAAAGCGGTCGAGTGCGGAGCGGACCATGTTTTTGATCTCGCCACGCTTCCACTCTTTCAAGCGGCTTACTGCTTCTTCATAAGATTTTCGTGCAACGCTCACGGCTTCTTTTACGATCTCTTCAGACTCACTCATATAGATAAATCCGCGGGTAATAACCTCTGGATCACGAATGAGTTTTTTAGTCTTTGCATCAACGGTGTAGAGCACGGCGAGCACGCCGTTTTCGGCCATGACCTGACGCTCCATAATAATTTGAGCGCCCACGTCTCCCACTCCTTTTCCATCAATCATAATATAATTAGCGGGTACGGTCTGCTTAGAAACACGCATCTCGCCATTCATGATTTCAAGTACCGATCCATTTTCTACAACGACCGTTTGTTTCTCTGGCATGCCTAGCTCGCGACCAATTTCTGCGTGTCCTTGGCGCATATAGAGCTCACCATGAATGGGAACCAAATAGCGCGGCTTTACCAAATTGATCATCAACTTAAGATCCTCGCGTTGTGCGTGACCAGACGTATGTACGTCCATCACTTGATTGAAGATAACGTTTGCACCCAGTCGGACTAAGTTATTAATAACTGAGTATACCGAGCGTTCATTACCAGGAATCGGCGATGAAGAAAGGACGATCGTGTCCCCTCTTTTAATCGTAATATGCGGATGATCTCCCAGCGACATACGTGTGAGCGCTGAGACATCTTCGCCCTGTGCACCGGTTGTTAAAATAAGCGCATGCTCATCTTTTACATTGCCGATTTTGTTGATCGGGATAATGAGGTGTGGAGGTGCTTTGATAAACTGCAACTCCTGCGAAATAGCGATTGTATCTGCCATCGAGCGTCCCGAAACATACACCTTGCGGCCGTATTTCTGTGCACAATTAATGATGTGCTGAATGCGTCCCACCAATGAAGAAAATGAAGCGATAATCACGCGTCCACGAGCATTTTTAATAATGCCGTCGAGCGTCTCGCCGATTTTTTTCTCGGACATCGTGTTCCCCGGTTTGAGTGCATTGGTACTATCTGAAAACAGGGCCGTGATATTTTGCATGCCAAACGATGCAATTTTTGCAAAGTCAGCAGGCGCCTGGAATACCGGTGTCTGATCAAATTTGAAGTCACCCGTGTGCACGCAGGTACCAGCGGGAGTGCGCAGCACGATGCCCAACGAATCGGGGATGCTGTGATTCACGCGGAACCAGTCGATGGTGAAATGGCCAAAACGAAGTGTTTTGTCCGGATCAATCGTAACTAGTTTTGATTGTTTTTCGATGTTGAATTCTTCAACTCTTTTTTTAACCAATCCCATTGCTAGTTTTGAACCATAGACGGGCGGAAAGCCGAGCTTAGGAAGCAAATAGGGAATGGCACCGATGTGATCCAAATGTCCGTGCGTAATTAAAATCGCGCGAATCTTATGAAGTTTATCCATAAGATAACTCACATCCGGAATTACATAGTCCACGCCAAGCATGTCCTCCTCCGGGAATTGAAATCCCATATCGACGATGACGATGTCGTTTTCATATTCGAACACCATCATGTTTTTTCCGACTTCATCCAAACCACCAAGCGGAATGCAGCGAAGCAATCCCCGTGTAGGTCTAAGCGGAGCCTTTACTTTTTTTTCTGTCGCAAGGCGTTGGCTGTTGCGATTTGAGGGTGGCAACTGATGCCCCCCACGTCCTCCGTTGCGGTCATGTTGGCCGCGATGTTGTTGATCTCCCCGTCCCGCTGCTGGTGTAGCAGGAACAGGTGTCGGTGCTGCGGGAGCGTTTGAAGCGGCCACAGCTAAGCGTGGCTCTAGAGTCGCCTCTAACCACTTATCAAGCTCCTTGAGCTTTTCATCCATTTTATCACCCATATTGTCTAATCTCTTAAATAAAGTATATAAACGCGTACCCAGGCAAGTAACGCAAATTCACCCAAGTATAGCACGCGTAGAGCCAATTAGGCAAGTTCGCCCACGGGTGGTAGCATAGTGAACATGAAAAAAATACTGTGCGCGAGCGGCCTATTTTTATTGTTGAGTGGGTGTGGTTCTTCGCCTGAGCCCGTTACTACCCCGCCGGTAAAGCAAAATCCAGCAAAGTCTATCACCGCACCTGTTGCTCAAAATTTCACACTCCCCAAACTGCCCCAGATAACTGCCGAACAAAATGCCGATACCTATCTCAGAAAAGCACAGGGACTTTTTGTGGATCCCCGCAAGCCATCGGTAAAAGAGATGCGCGATAGCTTACTGAAAGGGACAAATGCGGTTGATCAAAAAACGATTAACGATTTTCTTGCCACAAATAAGGCCCTATTTGAGATGATGAAAAAAGCTGCGGCTACGCCGGTCTACGTAGATTCATCGGTTGAAGATATCGACGGCATGCGCGTTTCTAATATAGTGAAGGTGGTCAATATGGGCGCACAAATTAATCTCTTCTATGCGCTACAAGTTAAGGCACTACAGACACTGTCACTTGAAGATGCTCGTGCACTGACTCTTTTGGGGAATCGCCGACAGGCGAACAGTATCTCGATACTGCCCCACTTGATGGGACAGGCAAATGAGACAGCGGGGCTGGAGACCATACAATTTATTCTCAAGAAAAAAACGCTTACTAAAGGGGAACTTACCGCAACGGTAGAGTTTATTCGCAAGCTCGAAGACCCTTTCAAATCCTATGGCAGAACGCTCTTATTTGAGAGGAAATTTACCCTAAATGAGCTTAAGGAGCTCAATGTTGATGAGCAGACAAAGCAAAAACTCGATGTCTATTATTCAGATTTTATTTCTGTTGTGTCAGGGAGAAAGTGTCACAAAGACGATGGCAGCGGAGTTCCAAGAGATGCCAAAACACCTGGCGACATTGCGTTACGCTCCTTACTGCCCACAAAAAATACGACGAAGCTTTGCGAGCTGATCAGTAAAAGAAATGTCACTATTAAACTCGCTCAGTCACTCGTAAAGTAGCGGTTACGCAGCTATGAAAAATACATAGCGTAGAAAGCGCGCAATTCTTCACGCGCAGACTTGGGCTGAACATTTATAGAGTGCAGCTGGCCGCTTTCTTTTTGAAGCCACATGCCGCCAAAAATCCAGAACCCTACTTTGATCGTGAATTTTTTCAATCCGGCGAGACGATACGAATACGTTTCCCCTACTTTTTCCGCGAGCTCCGTTGAGAGCTCTGATGAAGAGAGATTTGCTATGCGGTTTTGTAATTCAGCTATATACGTTTCATTTTCTGGGAATGTTTCCGTGGTGGGTGCGCTGCCCAGGTACTGCTGAGATCGTAATGGCACAAAAAACAATTGATCTTTCGTTCCAATGAGAGCAGCTGCAGTGATTTTTCCCGCGCTAATTCCCTCATTTAGGTCAACTTTTGGCACGAATACATAGTCGCTTTTTGATGGCATGGTTGGATTATATCACGAGGATGTTGATATAATCGTTACGAATGAACATTTGTATAATTGGTGCCGGCGTGGAGGGGCGTGCGATGGCGGAGTATTTTGTGAATAAAAATGAGTCGGTGACGATACACGATAAAAATCCTGAGGTTGCGAAGGGAGGACAAAAAATCGCGGGAGTTTCGTATGTGACGGGCGTGAATTATTTGGAAGGACTTGAAAAATATGATTTGGTTTTTAGAAGTCCCGGCGTGCCCTTTACGCTTCCTCAACTGCAAAAGCTCGGTAAAAAGCTGACGAGTCAGATTAACTATTTTTTTGAAAAATGTCCGGCTAAGATCGTCGGCATTACAGGGACTAAGGGCAAAGGGACTACGGCAACGCTCCTGCATGCGATGATGCCCAGGGCGTATCTCGGCGGCAATATTGGCGTGGCACCGATTGAATTTTTAGATGAGTTAAAAAAAGATGACGTAGTGATTCTGGAGCTCTCGAGTTTTCAGCTGCAAGATCTGCATCGTGGCCCGCAAGTGGCGGTGGTCTTGGGAATTACGAATGATCATATGGATCAACACAAAAACCACGAAGAATACGTGGAAGCAAAAAAGAATATTGTTCGATTTCAAAAGGCGGATGATGTTGCGATTTTAGATGGAGACAACGAGACGAGTGCCTCATTTGGGGAAATTGCAAAAAGCGCGGTAAAGATATTCTCAACTAAAAAAACGAGTGACGTAGATGCGATGATAAAAGTAGGTCGCTTCCTCATCAAAGACGGCAAAAGTGGCGTGATGGTGGGAACGCGCGGCGAGGTGCAGCTGACAGGCGCACACAACGAACATAATATTTTGGCGGCGGCACTTACGGCACATGTGCTCGGATGCCCCGTAGAGCAGATTGCGAAAGCGATACGAGAGTGTCGCGGCTTGCCGCATCGACTGGAATTTATAAAAGAAGTGAAGGGCGTGCGTTACTATGACGACTCAGCGAGCACGACACCCGACGCGTGCATGGCGGCGGGAGCGGCATTCCCCAATCCCACGATTTTGATTGTTGGTGGATCGGAAAAAAATGTGGACTTTGCCGAGCTGGGGAATAAACTTGCACTGCAAAAAAACGTGAAGGCGGTGGTGCTTATGGGTCAGACGCGCGAAAAAATCAGTACGGCTATTGAAGCTGCCGTTGCACGCAATGAGTCACTGGGTATGCGCGTGCGCGAGACGCCGCTGGACTTGGTCATGGCGGATACATATCAGGAGGCATTCATGGTGGGGCACTTACTTGCGCAGCCCGGAGATACGGTGGTGCTCTCCCCTGCCTGCGCGAGCTTCGATATGTTTAAGAACTACAAAGAGCGCGGCGATCTTTTCCAGGCGTTCGTTAAGGAATTATAAATGCTAGAGCGGCGCGTCCATTGTGGACTGCTCGCTTTTAATTTTTGACTCGTTTCTAAATTTAGAGATGAGTTCTTTGTCGAGTGCCTTGGTGAAAAACATCATTGCGGCGAAGACGATCGCGCCCAGCGGAAGTAATATGATAACGCTCTTGGATTGTAATAATCCGCTTGCAAAGGGCTCGGCAAAATACAAAACGCCACCCATGACCAATGATGAAACAAGTGTCTTAATAAAAAATAAGCCATCAAATATATGCAGGCCTTCTTTTGACATACGATACTGCAAAATACTAAAAATAATAATTTCCGTAACAACGCTGCTTATTGCCGCGCCGATAAATCCATACCTCGGAGCCAAGATAATATTGCAGAAAATATTGATTACGACGCCCACCGCATTTGCCTTGAGAACTTCTTTTTGTTTGCCCATAGCCACAAATGTGTAGCTGAGCACGGCATATAAATAATTAAACATGACCGCACCCAGTAAAATTTGCAGACCAATTTCAGAGCCGGGAATAAAGGTTCCATCCGCCAATCGGTGCGATAAAAATTGAGGACTACTCACGAGCGCCGTCAGCGGCCATGCGACAAAATATCCGCCGACCAGTGTGGGCAGCGCGATCGCCGTCATAAAATAAAGTGAATATTTTCCAATACGTCCCGCGCGTGCGCGGTCTGCCATGAGCGCGACCGTGAGTGTGGGCAACACCGAGTTCATAAAATAGTGCGGTACGATTTGTAGAATTTCCACCACGCGCATAGGCACGCCAAAATACGCGACCTGCTCCTTCATCCCGTAAAATGACATTATGATTGTTCCCGTTCGGAAGTAGATCGTTCCCAGCATCAGCGCAAGCCCATACGGAAGTGCCTTAACTACCAAATGCTTCATAAAAACCCGATCAAATCGGAATCTAATTTTTATATGCTGACGCGCTGCAAAGTACGTAATCACAATGGTAATAGTGGTGCCAAAAATCCATGCCGCCAATAAATGCACGAAGCCTTCATTTGGATTAGTGGGAAACCACCAGAATACCGTCGCAGCGATATAAAGCACCGTTACCAATTTCCCAATAATTAAGGCAAATGACGACCATGCCATGCGCAGATAAAACTGCAGCACCGAAGAAACGGTGCCCGCCAAAAGTCCAATGACTGTAGCCACAGAAATCACCAAAATTCCCATCGGGATATGGGTCCCATTATACGCAGGTATGAGATACGCGACCGCTGTTCCAATAGCCAGGGAAATAAGCGCAGTGAGGCCGCGCACGGTCAAGACATTTCCAATAATTTTTTCAATATGCTCCTTCCCATTTTCTTTCGCCATCTCACGCACCGCGATGGTAAATAACCCTAAATCCGCCACAATCGCAAAAAGCGCAGTGAAATCATAAATCGTTGTATATTCACCATAGGTAGAGCGATCGAGGTAGTTGGTCACTAACTTGATACTCACTACTCCCATGAGTGACCAGATGACTTTTCCAATGACCTGCCAGAGTGTGTTCGAGAGAATCTTCCGAGCGATCGACATACCCACACAGGGTATAGTGTATAATTAGGCCGTGCAAGAACTAAAACCAATACTTGAAGAGATCCTCTCCCAGCTTAACCGTGGGATTGAGGTGCTTAATATAGACAAACTAAAAGTGCGCATTAAAGAGCTGGAAGATATTACGAGCGCGCCGGATTTTTGGTCCAATCAGAATCAGGCAAAAGCCATCAATCAAGAATTAAAACATTCACAGACACTTGTAGAAGATTGGGAAAAGGCAAAGAAAGATGCGTCTGAGTTGCTTGAGCTGCTTCCCAATATGCATCCAGAAGAAGATGCTGCATCCGCAGAAGAATTTCGCGGCATGGTAAAAGAATTGCAAAAGCGTTTTGATAAATTAAATCGCGAGTCATTTTTTGCAGGAAAGTACGATAAAAATAATGCCATTATCAATATTCACGCGGGCACGGGCGGCAAAGATGCCCAAGACTGGGCCGAGATTCTCATGCGCATGTATGTTCGCTACGCCGAACGCGTGGGCTACGATGTTGAGGTGATCGACGAGTCATACGGAGAAGAAGTGGGTCTCAAGAGCGCTACAATCAGCATAAAAGGCATCTACGCGTATGCATATTTGAAAGGCGAAAAAGGAGTACATCGCCTGGTGCGCATGTCCCCTTTCAATGCGAAAAATTCACGCGAGACCTCGTTCGCGTTGATAGAAATTTTGCCAGAAGTTACCGCATCAGACGAGTTAGACATTAAGCCGGAAGATATTGAGTTTGAGGCGTTTCGTGCGGGAGGCAAGGGCGGACAAAATGTGAATAAGGTGAGCAGCGCGGTGAGAATAAAACATCTTCCCACGGGGCTGGTGGTGACGTGTCAGAGTGAGCGTTCGCAGATTCAGAATCGTGAGCAGGCTATGGGTGTGTTGCGTGCAAAGTTGGCGCAGCTTATGGAAGATCAGCATGCACAAGAAATGGCGCAAATTAAGGGTGGCCCCGTGCAGATCGCCTGGGGGAATCAGATCCGTTCGTATGTGTTGCATCCTTACACGATGGTAAAAGACCACCGCACGGATTATGAAACGTCGCAGGTGGATAAGGTGTTGGATGGCGATTTAGAAGGATTTATCGAGGCTGAGCTGGAGTGGATGGCACGCAAGAAGTAGTAAATTGACGAAAATGTATAAATAGTTTAATTTATGCTCTTCTTTTAACTGTACGTTATGGGAAACGAATTAGATTATAAAAATGAGCTCACACGGGATGAAATTGATCAGCTTCATGTGCACTGGGAGGCCGAAAATGTGTTTCCAGGCCTGAGCCCTGTACAGCAAGGCATTGTCCCCTTTCAGGTCATCGGTCATGAAGTAAGGTTAAGAAAAGTTTTGGAAGAAGAAATTGAAGGGATGAATCGAGGCGGTTTTTGTTTTTCAAGTGAGCAAATCGGTACTGCGTTGGATAACGGACGGGAAAGACTCGCAAGAGGATTCCCTGCCTTCCGGGAGATTAATCAAGGGGTAGCAGCTGCGCATGCACCAGCTCTGCAAAGACGCCGTGAGCTCTACCGCATTGCAAGTCAGGACTTTGATACCGTGCCCGATAATGTCACGGATAGCGAGTTTGATGCTGTGGTAAACGGTTTCCGCACTTACCTTTTTGACTTTCTTGGACAAATTGAGGCGAAGTTAGGCATCACCGCACTCATGCCAAAACTGCGAACTATTATTCGCTAGCGCCCAAAGTTTCTTGCCACTTTTCCTATTCCCCGCTACATTTTCCGTATGTCAGTCTTACCAATTACAAAAGGGGTTGATCATGAGATTCTGCGCACCGTGAGTAAGCCGGTCAAAAAAATCGATAAGAAAATTAAAAAACTTATCGACGATATGATTGATACGATGGAGGATGCCGAAGGTCTGGGGATTGCAGCGCCACAAGTGGGCGTGAATCTTCGTATTTATATTGCGCGACTGAATTTTAATACCGATCACGAGATGAATGTTCCTATGATTAATGCAGAGTTTTTGCATATGTCCGAAGATATGAACGATGCAGAGGAAGGATGCCTTAGTATCCCAAAACGCTTTGGCACCGTACGACGCCACACAGAAGTCACGATTCGTTATATGGATGTTAAGGGCAAGTGGATCACGCTTAATTTAAAAGGGCTCAATGCACGCATCATGCAGCACGAGACCGATCATTTAAATGCTACATTAATTGCGGATAAAATGATTGAAGAGGCCGATGAAGAGCCCCTGAAAGTGGCTCGACGAAAATCAAAATAAAAAGTAATATTCCGCGGTATTTTAAGAGAAATCTGTAACGATTTTTTTGTTTAACTTGTATTAATCAGCACATGAGACTCGATAGACCAGATGATATGTATCCCAGAGGGCTACGCATAGTAGGAGAAAATTCATCTCCTCCCCAAAGTGTGGAGACACCAGATTTTGGTTTGGGCGAAAGTGGCGAAGAGTTCGATATTGCAGGAGAGGTGCGTGCACAACTTGACGCGGTAGATTCGGGGGCACTTTCTCCAAAAGAAAGGCAGTTATGGGCAGATGTAAAACGCGCTATTTCAAGTCGTCAGGGTCTCACCACGGATGATATGTATGTATTTTTAGGTATTAATGATTTGGCAGTTGCCCCGAGCAATCCACAGTCAGTGCGGCTTATACACAGCTATCTTCAGAGCGCAGGCACGTCTGATTTATTGATTAATGTAACTCTTAGCCATTTACGTGTGTCACCTCCCGCCCTGCCTCGTCACACAGACTATGTACCCGCCGACCTGGATGAATGGCTCGCTCTACAGGATGCCCTTGGTGCTCAGATTGTGGAAACAGTGCGTCCACAATTACACCTCGAACCTAGGCTCCCCAGGACTCGCGGGACACCAACGGATGATGTACGTCTTGAATTCGATCTAGCGGGAGAGTCTGGTGAGGGTATGTAAAAAAGGTCGATAGACTATCTGTATCGCGGCCGGATATTTTTTTTCTGTGCCTCCGAATTTTTTCTTGAAGTCAGTAATCCCCTGCCATGGATGATTAGGTTCGTCGTTGGGTGCGATGCCTAGAAAATCGTAGGACGTCATGCCGCGCGTTTTTGCGTGTCGCATCGCCTCCCATTGTAGCGCGTAGTTTGCCATAGTATTTCTCGATTCATTTGAAGAGGCACCATAGTAATAGGTAGCGGTTTTTCCTTCATACACAACGATAATTCCCCCAAGCACATGTTCATTATGGTAGGCCAAAAAGAGGCTCGATTTTTTCTTTGCGCCAAATATTTTTAGAAGTTGTTCATAATAAAATTTAGGATTAATGCCAAATCCATCGCGCTCGCCGGTCGTGCGCAAGATAGTATAAAAGGCCTCAAAATCTGCTGCCGGAATTTTTTCAAATTCATCAAAACGTTTTACTTCCACGCCATGCTTTTGTGCAATCTTTATATTATAGCGTCCCTTTGGTTTCATTTGAGACAGTATCTCGGTTTCGCTCAGGCTTAAATCTACCACTAACGTACAGTCGGGGGTGTAGCGTTTTGTGGCCCTCTTTAGACCCGGCCAAAACTCCGACATAACATTATTCACCGGCTCGACGCGTGCATAGATCGCCTTTTCTTTTTTCGCAATTTTGTATAACTCGTGGGCAAACTCCATATCCATATCTCCCCAGCCCTTGTCATTAGTCCCCTCTGCCAACACCCACAGCCAGCGCAGCCCAAAGCGCCGCTTCATACGAACCACGAGCGCACGCACGCCAGCCACCTCTATGCGATAGATTTTACCGCGGTATGCCAGGCTTTCTTGTAGCTGAGAGAACTCCTCCGATAGAAAAAATGAATTGGTGTGCACGTGCATAGATTATACCTGATTGCCCATTTGCGTATATTATTGTATAATATGCATATATGAATATAAAAATAAAATTAGCATTGGGCGGATTAATTGCGGTAGCCGTAGTCGGCATTTTACTCTTTGCCGGCAAGGGAGGACTTAATAAAGGTTCTCTAAATGAGGCGATAACTGCTACGCGAAATCCAACAGCCCTCGTTGGTCCCATTAAACAACAAGCACAAATTGGATGGCCAGCTTGCGATACTAGAAATCTTACATTTGGTCCTGGTGCATATGGGCCTATTCCAATGGAGTCCGGAGGTAGAGTTCTGTCTAATAATATGATAACGGTTTCGGGGAATCGTCCCGACAATGATAGAGGTGTGCCCTTGCCCGCCAATTTCAACAATGCTCTTTTGGCAACATATACAGTAACTGTTAAAAACTGCATATTAGAGCTCAATAAATTGACTCTTGGATACTCTGGAGCTTATGCAGATGTGATAATAGATAATATCTACGCTGCGGCACGAGATACTACTTTTTCGGCACAGCCAAATATAATGTGTAACGTGTTTGGTGTTCGCTATGAAAGTAATATTCTCTCAGCCAACCATCCACTGGTTATAGGTCCAAATAGTACGGTTAATATAGAGATAAGAGGAGATATTAAAAATATATTTGGAAGACGGGTTCCACATCCCTACGAAAATATTCAAAGTTCATGGTTTGAGATGAAAATGACACCTTGGTTTAAGGGTCAAGATCCTCTAGGGGCTCATATTGGTACTCGTCCAATACAACTTAGCTATGATACGAGGTATACTGCACCTGGCTTCAACCCAAGAGTAGCATGCGAACAGTATTATCGATAAATAACAATTAGTATATCGAACGAAAAAAGCCCCGAGAATCTCCCGGGGCTTTTAAGTTTCAAATGCGAAATTCAAACTGCTCCGGCCCGAAGGCCTACGCAGTGTTAGCTTACCTTCTTTCTAATGAAAGCAGGGATGTCCAACTCGCTCTCTACTGAGCGTGAAGGAGCTTGCTGCTGAAGGCTTGAGTGCTCACGCTGGAAGAATGAAGGACGCTCGCGCTTCTGCTCATCAAAGCCAGTTGCGATAACTGTTACCTTCATCTCACCCGTATAAGAGTCGTTGATGACTGCACCAAAGATCACCGTTGCATCTGGATCAGCTGCCTCAGTGATAATGCGTGCTGCCTCGTCGACCTCAAACATTGAAAGATCATTTCCACCTGTAACATTGAACAAGATACCCTTTGCGCCGCCGATATCCATCTCCAAGAGAGGTGACTCGACTGCCGCACGAGCTGCATCCTGAGCACGGTTTTCTCCGCTTCCATAACCGATACCCATCAATGCAGATCCTGATGATGACATAACTGTACGTACATCAGCGAAATCTACGTTGATCATACCGTGTACCGTGATGATATCAGCGATACCCTGAACACCCTGGCGTAATACATCATCCACCACCGTGAAAGCATCCATAAGAGGAGTTTTCTTGTCGATGATAGAAAGAATACGATCGTTTGGAATTGTGATAAGTGTGTCGACTTTTCCCTTCAAGTTCTCAAGACCATCTTCGCTCTGAGACTTGCGCTTCATTCCCTCAAAAGTAAATGGCTTAGTCACTACAGCGACCGTCAAGATTCCCAATTCACGTGCAATTTCAGCTACGACTGGTGCACCACCGGTTCCTGTACCACCACCCAAACCACAAGTGATGAAAACCATGTCTGCGCCTTCGATAGCTGCCTTGATTTCTTCTGAGCTCTCCTCTGCTGCCTGACGGCCAACATCTGGATTTGAGCCAGCGCCCAATCCACGAGTTGAAGCCTTACCAATGTTAATCTTGGTAGGTGCCTCACAGTGGTAAAGAGCCTGTGCGTCTGTATTTAAAGCGATAAATTCGATACCCTTCACTCCCGCCTTCATCATGCGTGAAACGGCGTTACAACCACCACCACCCACACCAACTACTTTGAGTGATGCGACCGGTGTGATTTCCGGGGTTACCATTTCGACTGAAACTTGGCGTTTCTTGAATGTCGACTGTTTGCCTGCAAACAGATTTCGAAGCGCGTCTCTCTGGAATCCTGATGATGATGAGGATGATCCCGATGACGATGATGAGGATGAGTGATCCATATAAAAAAATTAGGAAATACGTTATTTATTTAGGGAAGTAAATTTTTGGCCCAGTTTTTGAGCCCAGAAAAAGCTTTTTTAATACCGACGCCTTTGAATGATGAGCCGCCGAAAGGACGAGCATCAAAGCGCGTTGCCCAGACCAAAAGTCCGATCGCCGTTGCATAAGCAGGATCTTCGATTTTATCGACAACTCCCTCGAAATTTTGTGGGAAGCCGATTTGGACTGGTAGGTTAAGTGTCTCGCGAGCCAACTCAATGATGCCCGGGATTTTAGAAGCAGCACCAGTCAAGACAACACCTGCGGGCAACATGCCATCGCGATGAATCTTAGCGAGCTCTTCTTTTACTAACATGAAAATTTCACCATAACGTGCCTCGATAATCTCCACCAACTGACGCTTAGAGACTTTCTGTTGGTCGATCTTGCTGATCGTACCCAAATCAATCGCATCGCGATCTGAGACGTCATCAGGGACACATGAACCGTATTCAATTTTAATCTTCTCGGCTGCATCGACTGACATACGTAATCCGATAGCAATGTCACTCGTGACGCTTTCGCCACCAACGGGGATAACTGCAGTTTGCAAGATAGTTCCCTCTTCAAAAACCGCGATCGAAGTTCCGCCAGAACCAATATCTACCACCACGACACCCAATTCTTTTTGTCTCTTAGAAAGTACTGCCTCACATGCGGCCAATCCACCCGGAACGATATCGTTGATATCGACACCAGCCTGGAGCACACATTTTTCAATATTGCGGACTGAAGGAACAATGCCCGTGACGATATGTGCATCCACCTCAAGGCGAATGCCGGTCATACCCACTGGATACTTAATGCCCTTCTGTTCATCAACAGTAAATGACTTAGGAATAATACGTAAAATACGGCGATTGTTTGGAATTGCCACTGCCTGAGCAGCCTCTAATACACGATCTACATCGTCTTCAGTTATTTCGCTGCCTGGAGCCGAAATAGCGATAACCCCCTTAGAGTTAAATGACTCGATATGATTGCCTGAAATACCCAAAAATACGTGATGAATAGGCTCACCTGCCATACGTTCTGCGTCTTCCAATGAAGCCGTAATGTTACCAATTGTCTCTTCCACATCAATCACCTGTCCTTTTCTCATGCCCGTGGATGGGGCGATACCAACACCAATAACATTGGGGATATTGGTCTTTTCATCCAATGTACCCACTACTACGCGAATTTTTGAAGAGCCGACGTCTAAACCAACGAGGATGCGAACTTTTGACATAATGATATGTGACCGAGGCCTGTTAGCGACTAAAGCGATGCAACAATAATGCAGCTTTTAGGCGAAAGCAAATGCAATGCGTACTTTTTTGGCTTAGAATAGCCATTCGTTCCATTTTTTTATACAGCATTTCCTTTTGTACAAGGCCAAAACTCGTTATTTGACCGGAGAAATTTTATGTCGTAGAGATAAAAAATTAGTTCAATAAATCGGCGAGAATTCCGCAGCTACCTGTTCAAAAAAAGTATACATCAAAAAATGGAAGTCGAGTATTTTTGACACTCATCCACTTTAGCTTTTATTAGAGCCAATATTAAGAACACAAAAAGTGAACTATGCCACTTATTTACCCACTGTTTTATAGCCGATTCTTTTCAAATGCCAAAAAACGTCAAAATAGCCACTTTTACTTTACTATAAAGGCAAAAGTACCTCTTATGGCATAGACAGAGGTAGACAAGTATACTACAACACTTTAACCGCCATTTAGGCAAGTTAAATCCGGCCTAAAAAAGAGAGTCTTGGACGACTTTTGGCTCATTTTTTTCTACAGCGCGATTCAGGACAAAGTTGGGGAAGATGCCCGGTAATTTTTTTACGATGCTATTAAACCCTAAAATCATGCATGCTTCCGTGACCCCCTCAGGTGTTATCGTTTTCAAATCACAGTGGTTCATGACGAACTCAACGGGAACGTCTCTTCGTAGAGTAGCGAGCGATTTACTGAGTAACGCCATTTCTCTTGCGGCCTCTAGTTTTGTAAGAGTTGCGCCGGTGATCTCACTAATATGCTCATAAACTCCCTCTAGGGTTCCGTACTGGCTTAAGAGCTTAAGCGCCCCTTTATCCCCTATTCCACGCACCCCGGGGATGTTATCTGAACTATCGCCCGCAATACCTTTATAATCGGGAATCTGGTCTGCTCGTATACCGTATTTAGCGATGATTTCTTGCTCGCCAAAGAGTTCAGCTTCGCGGAATCCCTTAGTAGGATAGACGATCTTCACCCCTGGACGCACCACCTGGAACAGATCAAAATCCCCCGTTGCCACGAGTATCTCGGTATCGGCGTTGGTTTTTAACGTATCGCATACCGTTGCGATAATATCGTCGGCCTCGAATCCCGCCAGCTCATAGAGAGGCAGCGAGCTTTTTGCCATAAAATCTTTTGCCAGCGGCATTTGGGCATAGAGTCCATCCGGCGCCTTCACGCGCGTGGCTTTATACTCTTTATATTGTTCATGGCGGAAGGTAGGGCCTTTTTTATCAAAAGCGACGGCAATATGGGTTGGCTTATGTGCATCAATCATATTGAAAAGTATTGATACAAAGCCAAAAACCGCGTTCGTCTGAACCCCCGTGGGACTCTTCATAAAAGGCGGGATCGCGTAGAAGCCTCTATATATAAGGCCAGTTCCATCAACGATGAGGAGTTTTTTCATTGGGGCTATTATGGCAAACTATATTGAAATAAGGTATAGGCACGGCAATCTTGACATATTAGCACTTTGTATTTAATATCAGTCCTCGGTTTAATAATTAATTTTAGAAATATGGGATTAAAAGAATGGTCTCAGACAACAGTAGCAGCGACTTTGATAGCAACGGGTGGCTGTAGTGACAAGCCGGCTACTCCTCATGATGTTAGTGGAAAAATAGAGGACTGCACACGGGCTATTGATTCAGCTCGTACAGCACTTATTGGTGTTAACCAAGTATTGATTGTAGAAGAACAGAGGGGAATTACAGAAGTCTCTAATGATATAGGTCGGCGGTTTGTCGACGCTATGATGAGCACGGTACCGGCAATTTCCCTGAATTGTTCACGGCCAGAGGTAGCACAAACGCAGCCAATTAGGTCTGCCATGGGAACTTTTAATAAATTAGCTGATGAGGTTGAAGCTAGGCTAAATAGACTTCATCCTGATATAAACCTTGGTCTTGGACAGTAATTTGCCTGGAAAAAAGTTCCCAAAAATGGTATTATTATTAGATGTCTTCAGATACAAAAGCACCGACGGAAAAACAAAAACTAAAAGAGCAGATCACTAAAGGCTCTGATAAAGCTGTAGCTACTGCGAGTGCGCGAACAGCACTCGTGTTTTTTGAGTTAGATAATAAAGAAGCAGGTATCGTTCATGAGCTTATGGATGCGGTAAAAGAATTGGGAGTTGATGTCGTTGCAGAAAAAACTCCAGGCGATGAGCTCAAGGCAAGTGATGTGGCAGTTGTCTTTAGTAAGAAGATGCTCGAGGCTGCACGCGAGGCAGCGGCAGTGCCGGTGGCACAGCAAAATGGCGCAAGCACGGTGGACTATAATCCGTTAGCCGAGAAAGGAAACGGATTTTATTTTAAGAGAGATAATAAGTGGGAAGTTTTTGCCGCAATTGTGCGCGCACTAGAAACCTACAAATTCCCCTACGATTGGGACAATGTAGTGAAGGCAATGAAGAAAAAGCAATAATACAGCATGTATCATCGTGACGACTATCCCCCACTTCAAGAAAAGATCCCTTCTGGGGATGAGCATCTTCGGCGTGCAATTGCTCAGGGAGGTGCCCCTTCTATTGAGAATATAGATTTTTTGGCAGATCTATTAAATGTGGGGGTCAATAAGCCAATGGGATATCTTGCTTGTGGCGATATAGAATCGGTCTGTAGAGTTTCGGCAGATGACGTGATGAACGGCCTGAAGGATAGAGGTTTGCAGGTAGTTTTATATAAAAAATTGCCCCAAAAAATCGTACCTAATATTGTTTTTGTCTATGACCGGACTGCTTTGCAGAAATTGCTAAATGAGAATGCCGACATCTTATTTAATAGTAATTGGCCTATGGAAGCCGATGGTTTTGTTGATGCGGTTGCTCATAAGACGGCGCAGCCTGGCACGGAATTATTTAATCTTATTGCCTTGGCCTTTGGGAATCCTAAAAATATGAGAGAAATCAGCCCTCCCTCCATACCAATTTATAGGATAGTTATTGATGATATGCGAAGAGCGGCCCATGCTGTGGTACGCGATATGAAGATACTTCTAGAGAGTGCCAGGAGGGACAAAAAGTAGAAGGTACAGGTGAGCCTTTATCTCAAGCTCTGTGGGCTTCCCCCGCCTCCGGCGGAGCTCTTAATGCTGTCTGAAATATCTTTGATAATCTGGACGATCTGAGCAAAGTTGAGATACTCGGTAGTGCCGATACCCAAAATTTTGCCCAGTGCGTTGACGATGATAACCGCCAAAACAGTAATAACTAAACCGATAATTGCGTAACGAATAGTGGAAACCGCTTGTTTGATTTTATCCTCCTGTCCTCCCGATAAAATAAATGAGATTCCACCAACGAAGATAAAAACCACTGATAGGAAACCAGCGATGATAATTGCGTATGCGATACCTTTATTAACTAAGTCGATTAACTCGACATTTTCTGTGTCCGAAATAAGTGAGCCTGATGTTGCCATATGTACTTATAGTATAGGTGTTATACTAGCCTTGCAATGGAGATTTTCCTCGTCCTTCTCTACAAGCTCATACCTCTCTATATACTCATGGCTCTGGGATATGTAGGAGGGAAATTCCTTAAGCTGCAGCGCGAGAGTATCGCGAATCTGCTGATTTATCTGATCGTACCGGTGGTGGTCTTTAATGGTGTCTACACGACCCAGCTCACTCCTGCCCTACTTGCTCTACCAGTTATTTTTTATGTTGTCGGTGTGACGGTTTCTATTCTGATGACGCGGCTCACGCGGAACGTATGGAAAGATGAGGTGCGGGCGTTGTTTTCATATGTGGCGGGCACGGGGAATACCGGATATTTTGCGATTCCTGTTCTCTACGCGCTCTACGGCGAGACGGGCGTGAATATTTCTATCATTATTAATTTGGCGTTTATTTTTTACGAGAATACCTACGGCTACTATATTATGGCGCGCGGAAATTTTACTCCGCGTCAGAGTTTGCAAAAGCTCATACGGTTGCCGGCGATATACGCATTTTTCCTGGGTCTTATTTGTAATATAAGTGGGCTGCATCTCGGCGCATTGTATACGGATTTTGCGGCGCAGTTCCGTGGTGCGTATCTTATTTTGGGAATGATGATTTTAGGGCTTGGGATAGCGGCGCATGACAAAACCTGGAGCATCGATAAAAAACTGATCGCCTACAGCTACTTCACGAAATTTATCATCTGGCCGGCCATCGGACTCGTTCTTGTTTACTTGGACGAGACTATTTTTCACCTCTATGAACCGATCATTCACCATATCGTGTTGGTAATGTGCAGTGTCCCGCTTGCTGCAAACACGGTAATTTTCGCTACGCAGCTGAAGGTTCAGCCAGAAAAAGCGGCGACCGCAGTGTTTTTGAGTACGGTTTTTGCGGTTTTCTACGTGCCGTTGATCGTCGTATTATTTACCTAAGAGAACTAAAAAAGGCCGCTTGTTACAGCGACCTTTTTGCCTGTGTGACTAATTTCTTACAACGCGTCGTTTACCTCGCCGTTGCCGATCATGACCTCGCGGCCATCTGGTTCGACGATCTTCAAGTTCACGCGTGCATTGTTCTTAGATCCAATGATGCGAATCAAGACGCGAATTGCCTTTGCCGTCTGACCATTTTTACCAATGATGCGACCCATGTCTTCCTTGTCGACCTTAAGCGTCAACAAAACACCCATCTCATCTACGGCGCGTGTAACCTCAACAGCGTCAGGGTTTGAGACGATCTGCTTAACGATAAATTCTACAAAATCCTTATCTGGTCCCATGGAAGGATCGTTCATCATACGGAAAGGGGTTAGGATATAGGTACGGGAATTGTAAGCCTAAGCAGCCTTCTCTTCGCCCTTCTTTGTACGCTTGTGGTTGCGAGGGCCGATGTATTTGTCCATACCCTCCATGCCATTTCTTTTCAGCAAACCAGCTACAGTATCTGTAGGAACAGCACCCTTTGAGATCCAGTATAAAATACGATCCTGTTGGAGGGTAACTGACTTTGGCTTCATAGCAGGAAGATATGTTCCTACGATTTCAAGGTGTTTACCCTTGATAGGAGATCTGTTTTCTGCGACGACAATACGGAAACTTGGTTGGCCGACCTTACCGGTACGGGAGAATCTGATTCTTAGCATAGCAGGGGGATTGTACGTCCCAACCTAGAGGTCGTCAAATAAATAAGTAGTCGGCTCTTGACAGAAAAGTAATTTATATTAAAATAGACCCATGAAATTTACTGAACGACTCGGCTATGCAGTTAAGGGTGCAATTGTCCTTGGGCTTGTTTCTGGGGTGGCACGTCAGTTTGTAGGTACCACAGAAGATCGGGAGGATCCCGAGGCACCGATTACGATGCAAGACATAATCGAAGATTTAAAAAGGGAAGAAGTTCAGGATCTTACAAGTTTTATGAGGGCGCGGATAGCCAGAGAATTGGGGAGCGAAGTCCCCATGGAGATGATTATTTTTTCTCAAGATGGCCCCACGCTTACTACCGGGGTAAGGAATCTTGGTCCTTTGTTAACGACAACCTGTGATGTTTCCCGTGAAGCAGATCATGCTCCTGAATTGGAGTTTTCCGTACTTCCTTCTCTTCAGGGTAATGCGGCAAAAGCCGCTTTGCTGAATTCGTGCGCTGAAAAGGGATTTTTCCCTGACGAAAATATCACTACTACTTTTGAAGTTGCTCCGAACATAGATGATTGCGGGGGCGACTACGGCATGGCAATTAATTTACCAAATATAAAAGGCGATATATGTGAGGCAGTTATATGCCAAAGAAACATAGTCGTTGAAGATATTGCCGACGTTTCATGGGGTAATCCCCATTATGCGGGGCGATGTGCCAGTGTTGGTGTTCCGGATGCCTATGTCAGTCAATCGATCTAAGATTCCTCTTCTTTTGCGCCCACGGGTTTTGTCTTAATAGTAGTAACGCTATCTGCTCTTAAAAGATCGTTTATTTTTCTCATGAGCAGATCTTTTTTTTCAATAATTTTATGTGCCCAGGAAGAACTCTCTACGCCGATAGTGAGTGTTTTCCCTTTGTAATGCAGCGGGCGGACATAGGTAAGAATTTCCGGATGGATGATTTGTGGTGCCGCTTGGCGGAATTTTTCACACACAACAGCGGCGGTGACCTGACGCATCATCTTTTTTGCGACCATTGCGGCGGGGAGAATTTTGGCGAGAGGGGTGAACACGGGGGGTAGTAATTAGTGATTAGTATAAATCTTCAGTGTTTCGTGAGCCATTTTATCCCAGGAGAAGTCATGCGTGCGTTTGAGTCCACGTGCACGGAGCTCTGCTTGTTTTTCTGGAGAGCGGAGAAGATCGGCAATTTTTTCCGCCATATCTTCTGGATTATGTGGATCAAAAAATATCGCGTTCCCCTCTCCTGCAACTTCCGGTAAACACGAAGCGTTGGAGCTGCAGACGGGTGCTCCACAGGCGAATGCTTCTAACAGAGGTAGGCCAAAGCCTTCATACAGAGACGGCATTACAAAGCTCGCTGCACAGTTGTAAAACATAATAAGATCTTCTTCAGGCACGAGGCCGGGCATGCGCACGTATGGTGAGAGCTGATTGTCTTGAATCGTATCGATAACTTCTGGATAGTGGGGATCGGGGCGACCGGTCATAACTAAATCAATATCGAGGTCGTAGCGATTTCTAAGAAGCGCAAAACTTCGTAGCAAGTTAGGAAGATTCTTGTGGCTGCGCCAGACGCCGGTATATAACAAATATGGCCGCGTTAGTTCGTACTTTTGTAGAAATTTTTGACGCGCAGTGTGGTCTGTAATAAGCCGAAATTCCTCCCCCGCTGCCTCGTAAATAGTGTGAATTTTTTCTTTAGGAGTTTTGAGGAATTTCTCAATATCCTTTTTTGTATTTTGAGAAACGGCGATAACCGATTTTGCGCGCTTGGCGATCGAATTGATGATGAGGTGATATGCCACGCGATGTATAAACGAGGTCATCTTTGCGCCGGGGAAAAGACTGAGCGTGAGGTCATGAATCGTCACTACGCTGCGCTTTCTATAGAGAAGCGGCGCGTTGAAGTGCGTGAAATGCATGAGATCCAATTTTTCTTTTTCAAGCTTTCTCCAAAATCCCCACTGCTCGCTTATAGAATAGTGATGCGCGTCAGCGAGAACTTTTTTAAAACGATGGTTGGGTAATTCGAATTCCGAAAACTGCGGCTCATTCAAAAAAATAACATACTCATTTTTCTTATCGATCTGGGCTAAATTTTTTATTAGTTCAAAAACGTAGCGGCCGATGCCGGTGAAGTGTGAGGAGTAAAAACGTGCGTCGATGCCGATTCTCATACGGCAATTATATAGCAAAATCACCCGGGTCGATGTAATCGATCGGGCGATCTGTTAAACTATTATTTTATACTATGCTTCTTGTAAGTCGAGTCCCTGGATGTCTTCAGCGGTCATGATGCTAGTGATCATAGTGTTCAGATCAGATATTGCATCTTTATTTCCAGCTCCCAGTTTCATTTTCTCTACTGCAAATCTAAGGAGACGTTCCTCAAGAGCTAGTTTTTCCATATTATTATCGCTACTTGCAGTAACGCGTCCAGTAGCTAAATTTACGTTATCGTAAAGGTTGCCGCAGAAATCCATCTTGGAGTAATCAAGTATTCTCTCGCGTAAAATAAGTATTTTGCTTTGTAGCTCAACCTCATCTAGATTAGTCGCGCGTCTTTCTAGTATCTGTTTGCGTGAAGGTATACCTGTAGCTGTATTTCTATCCCAAGCCAATTTGTTGAGAGGGTAACGCGATTGGCTTGTTGGAACTCGTCCACCTAGCACTGCTAAATTGTTGAGAACAGTCGGGCCATGTTGATTTTTTTCATACATTGCTAGTACCTTATTGAGCAATGCGACTGTACCAACTCGGCGGTCCGTTATGGCTGCGAGTATAGATGCGTCGTCGTCAGTTTCCGGAGGTAGTAGGTTTGCGGCAGCATCCTCAGCTGCATCGAGTGTTGATGAACTTAAACGCTGATCCGGAAGGTTTGGCATAGTGGGGTTGCTATCGATTGCTCTAAATGCGGCTTGAATGCGTTCACTGGTTCCACGAGAAGTAGCATTTTTTAATGCCTGTGCAAAGCTAAAAGGGAGCATGGGTCTTACGTCGCGTGCAACATGAGCAGTTTTAATTGGTCTAGTTTCGATTCCCATAGATATATATAGATATCAATTATTTACTTAAGAGCGCACACTAAACTTGGTTTGCTATATAGTCAACTATGAGTTGTCGCTAATCTGTTATTGCTCTAAAAAATGCGCCAAAGCACGTATCGGGAAGCCCGTTGCACCGCGATGCTCGTATTTTTTTGGATCGCTTACGAATGCAGGACCTGCAATATCGATATGTGCCCATTTCGTATCGCCCACAAAATATCGTATAAAAGCTGCGCCTTTTGAAGCACCGCCAAATTTTTCCGTGGAAATTTCTGCGTTTTGTAAGTCGGTGTAGCGGCCTTTCATTTTTTCAGCAAAGTCATCATGGATCGGCAGCTCCCACATAAGTTCATCAGTTGCCTCGCCTGCTGCGCGAATTTTTTCTTTTAATTCCGTGTCGTTTCCAAAGAGCCCCGCATAGCGCTCACCTAAAGCCACCATGCATGCGCCGGTAAGTGTCGCGATATCAATCAAATATTTAGGATGGTACATATCTACCGCGTAAGCGATGGCATCACAGAGAACTAAGCGGCCTTCAGCATCGGTATTTGTAATCTCAACGGTCTTTCCCGAGTATGTCTTGATTACATCTGATGGCATATATGAGTTAGGCCCCACCACATTGTCGGTCATAGGTGCCACGGCCACGATATGTTTTTTAATGCCCAGTTTATGCGCGAGTAAGATGGTAGCGATAACTGCGGCAGCGCCCGATTTATCCAAATGCATATCCATAATTGCGCCGCTTGGTTTCATGTTATATCCACCCGTATCAAAAATAATTCCCTTACCTACTAATACAATCGGTGCTTCTTTTGCGGTTTTTGCATCGGGTGCGTAGTCTATGCAGATGAGGCGCGCCTCGTGAGCACTTCCGCGATTTACAGCCAATAGCGCGCCCATTCCCAATCGCTCCATATCTTTCTTTTTGAGAATGGTTAATTTAGAGCCCGTTTGTTTTGCAATTTGGCGTGCCTTTTCTTCAAAAAATTCTACATGCGCAATATTTGGCGGAGAGTTCACCCAATCACGAACCATATTTTCAGTGTCGGCCACGATAACGGCTTTCTCAATTGCCGCTTTTACTTTTTTATTACTCTCAATTCCTACAAATTCTACTTCTTCGAGCGATTGCAGCTGAATTTTTTTCAAATTTTCGCCCGTTTTATAAAGACGTCCCGGTTGATGATTCGCCAACATGATCGCCTCCATAATCGATTGTGCATAGTCATGAAGAAGCGGGTGCAAAATAATCGAAATCTCTGTGCCGTTTTGTCTTTGTGCGGCTTGAATTGCGCTCCCAAAAATACTCATCACATTTGTGACGTTTAATTTTTTCTCATCGCCACAGCCAACTAATAAAATGCGTTTAGATAGTTTTGGAGTAGGAGTAACAAGGTAGAACGATTGGCATGCCTTAGCCTCAAACTCATGACTGCTCGCAAGGTCGCGTAGAATTTTCTTCAGTTCAGCATCGCGAACATCTTCTTTTTCAAAAAGTGGATAGATGAGTAATGCTTCGTTTTTTGGTGTGCGAGAAAAAGTAACTTTCATTAGGTAATTATGTTACCACCAAACTAATATAACGGCTAATTTTTTAGTATATTTTTGAGCCGAGGGGGATGTTGGAACTTTCAAAACTTAAAAGTACGATATCCCCTTCTGCATTTGCGGTGCCGCAGGTAAGTACTTCGGAAATAAACGGGCCAATTTGTTTAGGTGGAAAATTGGTAACGCAAACAATAAGGCGATTGAGCATCTGCTCTTTTGTATAGAGTTTGGTAATCTGTGCGGAAGATTTTTTAATGCCGATCTCTGGCCCAAAATCAATCTTGAGTTGGTAGGCGGGCTTGCGCGCCTCGGGAAAATCTTGAACATCGATCACTTTACCCACACGCATTTCTACTTTTTCGAAGTCACTCCAGGAGATCATGGTCGAATGGTACCCCAAATTAGCTATTTTCAAAAACCCATTCAGGCGGTAGAATGCCATGGCTTTGAGGTTTTATAGGTTGTGGTCCGGTAGCTTAGCTGGCTAAAGCGCCTCCCTGTCACGGAGGAGACCGCGGGTTCGAGTCCCGTCCGGACCGCCATTAGAACATTATAAAGTGAGTTTTTCCAATATCTCCGCCAGCTGCGCCTGCTCGGTTTCGTTGAGCTTCCCTAGAATTCGCTCCAGGTGGGTAGTGAATTTTTTAAAACCAGCCTCCAGCGCACGGCTGCCCGTGGGCGTAAGGGAAAGACGGATTATGCGACGATCACCCGTATCGGTAACACGCTTAATGTGCTTACTTTTTACGAGACTATTAATAAGAGCAGTGGTGGAAGGAGGTGTCACACACATAAAATCAGCGATCTCTTTCATGGTTGGCTTCCCTACCTCTGAGATAAACTTAAGACAGCGCATGCGCTGCATGGTGACAGGGTCGACGCGGTGGTTTTTGCTGATCGTCTCGTGTATAAGCCGTCCCATTCTAAAAAAGAGGTTGATGAGATGGTGGATATCTTTTTGCATGTTGCGGACGATTAGTTAGAGTCTCAAACTATTTGACAACCTAAGTATAGAGCGGTAGCTTGAGAGTGGTCAAGTTTATGCTATAATTCCTGCCTTTAACGAGAACATTATTATGAAAATGAAGCGAACATATTGGTATATATTAGGTGGAGTAGCGGTGGTGGTTATGGCGGCCATCGCGTTTGGAAGTGGGGCTAAAAAAGGTACTGCGGAGGTTGCAACCGTGACACGAGGAACAATTAAACAAGAAGTGAGTGCTACGGGGAAAGTGCAATCCGCCGGTCGTGTAGAAATGGGATTTGAAAAATCGGGCCGTGTTGCGGCAGTGAATGCAGAAGTGGGAGATACAATAGAAGCGGGTGAGGTCATTGTTTCTTTGGATAATAGGGATGTGAACGCTTCGGTAAATGAGCAGCGGGCTTCTGTGGCATTGGCGCAAGCTCAGGTAGGACAGTATCAGGCCGCACTTGATGCCGAACGCGTACGACTTACGGAAATAAAAAAAGGTGCACGCAATGAAGAAATTACCCTTTCCCAGACGCAGGTGGATAACGCCTCACGTTCGTTGGCAAATGCACAGCAAAATGTAAATAAAGTAACGGAAAAAACGCAGACGGATTTGGCGAATGTTTATTCCGATGTCCCCGATGTGGTCAGTGATGCGTACTCAAAGGTAAATCAGGCAATCAATACCGATACAACGGTGGTTTTTCGCAGAGGGAATACGCTTTTCTATGAATTATCTTTTAATCCCTGCAGTCAGGAATTGGAGTCGTTTACCCTTAGTGAACGGTATGAATTTGATAAGATTTTGCCCCAGTGGCAGGCGCAAGTTCAGGCACTTAATGCCAATTCTTCGACGGACGACTTAGATAAGGCAGTAGCGGATGCACATATATATACCGAGCGCGCACAAAAATTATTTAGCTCGATCGGCACGATGGTAAATCAACGCTGTGCGGATCATGCGGAAATTAGTTCAAGCTATGCCACGGAAAATAATGCGGGTATGGCGTTGGCAAACGCAGCGGTCACCGCGGTAAATAGTGTTCGTCAGACAATTGAGGCGCAGAGAAAATCGAATGAGACGACATTGCAGACTGCGCAAAGTGCTTTTACTGAAGCCCAAAACGCTTTGTCTAATGCGCAGAGCCAGCTGGAGTTAAAGAAAGCTTCGGCAACACCGGAGCAGATTGCAATTCAAGAGGCAAAAGTGAATCAGGCGAAGGCCTCACTGGAGGCTCAACGTGCACAAATCGCTGCGGCGCAAGCGCGCGTAGAAAGTGCGCAGGCACAGTTCGAGAAGACGATAATTCGCGCGCCTTTCAGTGGATCAATTACTAAGCTTGATATTAAAGTGGGCGAAACCGCATCGCCGAATGTTCCCGTGGTAGGAGTGCTTTCTAAGGTGAGTTTTGAAATTGAATCGAACATTGCAGAGGTAGATGTGCCTAAATTGCAGGTGGGGATGACTGCACGCGTGACTCTTGATGCCTATGGAAATGATGTGAATTTTGATGCAAAAATTACGAAGATAGATCCGGCTGAAACGGTGATCGACGGCGTTTCTACCTATAAGACAACCTTTCAATTTGATAAAGATGATGAACGAATCCGCTTGGGTATGACGGCAAATGTCGATGTGCAAACAGCGCAGGTTGAAAATGCATTGATGATTCCTCAGCGCGCAGTGATTAATACTGCAGGCGTAAAAACAGTAAAAGTAATTGTTAATAAGGGGCAGAAAAATGAGCAGATTATCGATAAGCCAGTAGTGACGGGCTTGCGTGGCTCTAACGGCATGATTGAAATTAAAGAAGGGTTGGGTGAGGGGGAAGATATTGTGCTGAGTTTGTAAGCCGCCACAAAAATGATTATTGAAGTAAACAATTTGCAGAAAACATATGAGTCCGCGTTGGGCGTGAAAACTCATGCGCTACGCGGTGTTACTTTTTCTATAAAAAAAGGAGAGTTCGTGGCGATTATGGGCCCATCAGGATCAGGAAAATCAACGATGCTTCATCTGCTTGGTTTTCTTGAGCGTCCTACGCATGGAACGTATTTGTTTGATGGGAAAGATAGTCGCGCTTATACGGATGACGAGATTGCAAAAGTGCGTAACGAAAAAATGGGATTTGTTTTCCAGGCATTTAATTTGCTGCCACGCACGCCGGTGTATGAAAATGTGAAACTTCCGCTTATTTATTCAGAGGTTCCCGATACTGAGTGGGATGAAAGGATACAGAAAGCGATTGAGGTAGTGGGATTGCAGCATCGTATACATCACGAGCCATCGCAGCTTTCCGGTGGAGAGAAGCAACGTGTGGCAATTGCGCGTGCGCTGGTATGTACTCCAGAAGTGATTTTTGCTGATGAGCCTACGGGAAATTTGGACTCAAAGTCGGGCCAGGCGGTCATGGAAAAATTGCAGACACTCAACGAAAAAAAAGGTCACACGATTATTCTTATTACTCACGAGACCACGACAGCTGAACATGCGAACCGAATCATCCGCGTAAAAGATGGAGAAGTAGAGAGTGATCAGCAGGTAACGAAGCGCAGAAAAGCGACCTCATTTGAGAAATAATATATGAAATTAAGTTATACGATTAAGACAGCGGTTCACGCGTTGCGCTCAAACAAGGCGCGTACGATGTTGACGATCCTGGGAATTGTTATCGGTATTACCTCGATTATTATCGTGATGTCGATTGGGCAAGGAGCACAGACATTGATTTTGAATCAGATTGAAGGACTTGGTGCGCAGACGTTATATATGGAGCCGGGCAAGGAGCCCACGGGCCCGTCAGATTTTACGGAAGTGTTTAGCGACTCGTTAAAAACCCGCGATTATAATACATTGGTTGCACGCAAAGAATCCCTTGGATTAAGCGATATTTCGCCATCAGTGTTCCAAGTTGCACCCATATCGTATGAAACAGAAACAATTCGTAAAAGTGTTTTTGGAACAGGTCCTAACTATCTTGATGTGTTTGAAATTTATCCCGAACAAGGAACGTATTTTTCTGAGGATGATGTAACGCAGAAATCGCGCGTGGCGATTATTGGTTCTGAAGTTAAGAAAAAATTATTTGGAGAATCGCCGGCATTAGGCGAGCGTATTAAAATTAAAAATCAGGTTTTCCGTATTATTGGTGTGCTGCCCCAAAAAGGCCAAGTTGTGTTTTTTAACTTTGATGAATTAGTCTTGATTCCCTACTCTACCGCACAGGAATATTTGTTGGGAATAAATTATTTCAACGCATTTTTGATGCGTGCAAAAGATGGTGAAGATGCGAGTTTGGTAAAAAAACGCATACAGGCCACGTTGCGCGAACTGCACAATATTGAAGATCCTACTAAGGATGATTTTCATGTAAACACACAGGAGGATGCGGTGGAACGCGTAGGATTAATTACAGGGATCTTGACCGCATTGCTTGTGTCGGTTGCTGCGATTTCACTTATCGTGGGCGGCATTGGCATTATGAATATCATGTTGGTGTCGGTCTCCGAGCGCACGCCTGAAATCGGTCTGCGAAAAGCTGTGGGTGCCCGGTACAAAGACATTCTCACGCAGTTTCTCATGGAGGCGGTGGCACTTACGGGACTGGGAGGAATTGTGGGAATTTTACTTGGGGCGCTGTTTTCGCTTTTGATTGCCGTGGTGCTTTCGCAAGTAGTTGGATTGGATTGGAGTTTCCAATTTCCCATCAGTGCAGCGGTAATAGGTATTGGAGTTTCTGGAGGAATAGGATTGATCTTTGGCCTATATCCCGCGCGCCAGGCAGCACGAAAGAGCCCCATTGAGGCTCTTAGGTACGAATAGTTACAAAAAAATTACGACAATAGATCTGCTAAATTTCTATGCACGCGATGTGCAAAAGCAGCAGTTAACTGTCCTGGTCTGCCCGTTTGACTTAAGTTTGACGGAGTAAGTTCGAGAAATACACTATCTCGGCCTTCGCCATAAATACTTACTGAATCGCCCGTTGCAATGCGAGCTTTTGGCGTAGGTACCACTGCTCCACGTGCACTCCATTGGAGTTGGCCGACATCTGCTTCTACTAACATTTGTAGTACCTCATCAGTTTTAAGACCTAAGGTCTTATACTGTCGCTGAAAAACTCCAGAGCCCGCGGGACGCGTATAATTAACTCCTTCATGTTGGAATGCGTCTGCTTCGCGTAAGTTTAATGTCATAACGATTGGGTTATAAAGTATGAACAGGCGTTGGTGTGTCTGTCTCGTCAATCTCGTCTATAACTGGATTTCCAATATCCGGAGTTGCGCGACTAGGAAC
>JAGOUV010000010.1 GCA_018061065.1 Candidatus Altimarinota bacterium
GCGTGTTCTGTTGTTTTTCCATAAAACCCGGTAGGTGTCACACGCAAGAAATTTGTTTTATATAAAAATTCTTGGAGCTTATATACTTCCGGAGAACTCTCTGCAAAGCTCAACGACTCGCCAACCGTAGCACTTATGGGACGGGCGCTGGTGAGCTGTGACTTGGTGGGAACTGCCCATGATTTAATAATCAAATCACGCATCGCACTTTGTGTTTTTGCGCCATAGACTCCTGCTCCATACGCAGTTGTGGAGGTAACCACATCTAGATCAAGTTGCAGACGTGTCAGTCCATCTACGGTTGCACTATCAAATATTCCATTTACTTCAGCTATATATCCAAAATCTTCCAATACACTCTGGAGTGCCGTTACCTCATTGCCTTTTGAGCCTTTCAAGAGGGTCTGTGAGGGTAGGCTATGAAGCTGTTGTTCTTGTGCTAAATTAACTGTTTCAATGAGCGCATTTTGAGTCCGTGGGCCAAAGACTCCTGCACCCGAGTTGCTTTCATTCTCAATTAACTCACGATCTTTCTGGAATAATAAAATAGCATTTTTTGTTACCTCATCGAACTTTCCGTTAAGATCGCCACCAAAGTATCCTGTTTTCTTTAAATAATATTGGATGACACGGACATGTTCTCCCTCGGTGCCTTGAATAATTTCAGGTTCTTGAATGGTCACGACAGCAGGAGTGACTGCAGTCGTTGCAGAGGGAACACGCAAAAATGCGAGATTAGCCTTTGGCATTGAATTAAAATCAACATCTTCTAAAAGTGTTTTATCTACTCCGTAGACAGTGACCTCTACGCTTCGTTTACCCCATGCTAATGCGCGTGCGAGCCCCTCATCTCCAAATCCAAGCCATAGGTCGATGCGATTGTCGTGAATAGCACCTCCGCGATCATGTACCGCAACCGTGCCAAATCCGGGTATCTTTAGTTTTGTTCCATAGCTATACATTCTTCCTGCTGCTGCCATACCTGGGTAGACCGGAGTTCCATCTGCGCCGTGAACACCGCCTCCATTTAATCGTATGTCACCTGCATAGCTTCCCGTAGCGTATTTACTTTGATTCTCGAGCGGAGAGTAATACGCAGAGATCACAAATACCTTCTTATAGGGATAGGTTACCTCCGGCGATTGTGCATATCCGCGTGGAGTGATCGTAAACAATGCGAGGATTGCAACGATGATCCAAAAAATAAGTTTGTACTTAGACTTACCTAAGGACGTAAAAAGTATGTTTGTATTCATATGTATGTGTGTTTCTTTTATTTTGCCGAATTTTTTAAATCACAAAATTATATCACAAAAAGCCACTCTCTAAGGGTAACTATACTTGCGATATCTTATACTTCTGCTCCTATTCTCCTTATGATCTCACGACTAATGAACTCACGAGGCTTGCCATATTTCAAGCGAGAAAGCTGTTTGAGCGCCTGTCCCAGGTTCTTATCGCCCGTTTCTGTATACGGATTGAGCGGGATAATACTGAACGGACGACTCGGTTGCGTATCGATGGATAGCTTCATCACCGCCTTAAATTTATCCAAATTCACTAAATCTTGATCGCTAAACACCGGTGCCATTTCTTTTGCCATATACTCAGAGTCCTGAGCACCAATCTTATAGGACATGATACTACCGACGTTACCAAAAATCGCATCTTTCAAACTCACTTTTTTAGAACCTTTCTTTGCATCAGCACCCTCCAATTGAGCTAGGTATTGATGTGCCATATTAAGTCCCAAGCGGTACTTACGAGCTTCAGACAAGATCACTTCGATACTATCCGTCACGTAGTTTTGGAACTCATCAATATAGAGGAAGAAGTCGCTGCGGTCTTTTGTATCAATTTTCTGACGCGCAAGAGCCGCCATTTGAATTTTACTTACAATAATCAAACCGAGCAGACGACTGTTGATTTCACCGGTTTCTCCTTTAGCTAGGTTCATAAGGAGAATCTTGCGGTTTTGCATAATATCAAAAAAATCAAAGGCAGATTTTGTCTGACCGATGATATTACGCATCATGGTATTGGTAACAAACGCACCAAATTTAGCGGCAAAGTACGGAATCATTTCTTGTTTTTCACGAGCCCCCGTTTTAGCCATCTGATGTATCCAGAAGGATTTTACAATCGGATTTTTAACTTTAGTAACTTTATAACGCTGGAAATCATCATCGGTAAATAGACGCACGATATCGGTTAACGCGCCCCCATCGGGATCATCCATAAGAGTAAGACAACCGTTGCGGAAGTAGTCCTGGATACGTGGACCGAATACTTCTTCATCGAACATTTTAATCATGATGTTCATGGCATCGAGCGCCACGAGATCTTTTTCCTCTTCAGTATTCGCCTCAAGCAAATTTAAGCCCATTGGACGCTCGAGGTCTGCAGGATTAAAGTAAATGACATCATCGGCACGTTCACGCGGTATAAAGGGCAAAATATCTTCAATAAGCGATCCGTGAGGATCAATAACACATAGACCATCACCGTTTTTGAGATCCTGACGGATCATTACCTGCAAAATGGAAGATTTACCTGTACCCGTTTGTCCAATAACGTAAAAGTGACGGAAGCGATCGTTTCTCTTAAGACGAACCTCAGTTTTTTCACCACGATAGATATTGTGACCAAGTAAAATACCTTCGTCTGGTAGATTAACAGGGGGAGGAGAGATCTTAAAATTCTGCCATGCAATAGCTGAACCACGGTTATAGCGAATGTTCGGAAAGTGAAAGAGCGTTGCCAATTCTTCTGAACTCAAAATCATCTCGTGAGCAAATAATCTCATGTAAAGAGGGGGATGCATTGATCGCAAAATATAGTTTCTAATCAACGCTTTCATGCTGTGATGTTTTGTTCTAACCAGCGCGTTATTATCGGTTGTTGCAAACTGTCCAAACGCACTGCGCATATTCATCATGTGTTCTTTTGCGGCGCGGTAGGTAGGAGCAGCCGTGAGAATACGAATTACGGTAGAAAATCCTACTTTCGTATTTTTTTCTTCAATGGCCTTCACTTGGTCATCAGTCATAGGAGTAGTACGTGTCATTCCTTTCGACTGATCTATATTCTCTTTTAAATCGTCAGCACCTCGTACACCAATGCCAAATATTGTTCCCAGAAACTTAAATGGATTCCACCAACTCCCTTTTTTCTCCTCTTGTTTAAAGATACTCTCCGCATGTTTACGCCCTTCTTCCTGCCATCCATCGCCCTCGGGCTGAACGACAATTTGAATTGCAGCACCCTCTTCACCAGTAATTTTTGAGAGGCTATTACTGAGCGCATTAAGAGGATCGGATCCCATACGCTGATACGTTTTGAGCGGCATCCAGGGATGATCGGTAAATTTCATGTAGCATCCCGCAACTTTTGAGTTTGGCTTGAAAATATTATAGTCCTCAACTTCTTCAATATATGCATCGGGATAGAAACCAGTGATTTGTTTTTCAAAAAGGGGAAGACGTCCGTGAGGTGCTACCACAAACAAATAAATCTGATTATTTACCACTGCATATTCCAAAGAGAAAAAATCCTGTCCCATTATTTTTACCTTCAAATCTTCTTCATACACAGCATGAATCGCCTCAAAAAAGTGCGTCATCACTCCAATCGTTTCTTTAAAATCTTTTTCGCCTCCATAGTTACCGCCTTCTTTTTCACGATCTTCCTTTGACTCTTTTTTAGGAATCAATACGCGCAAAAATGCCATTTCAAAATAACGACGATGGTTTGCCTGAACACGAATCCGCCACCATATAAGAAGAAAGGCGACTCCTGCGACAAGCACCCCTAATAAGATCGTTTGCAAAACCATATAACTACTACAAAGTATACCTGAAAAACAGGTTTGAAGGTAGTACCTTACTTATTTTTTTGGCAAAAATACACGAATATTCATTTCCTCAATCTGCTTTTCGGGAATAGTGGAAGGCGCATCGAGCATCAGGTCACGCGCTTTTTGATCTTTTGGGAAAGCAATTACCTCGCGAATATTCGGCTCGTTGCAGAAGATCATCACCAAGCGATCAAGTCCCCATGCGATACCACCGTGTGGCGGTGCACCGTACGTAAATGCCTCAAGCATATGGCCAAAACGACGCTGGGCATCTTCCTGGCTAATGCCGAGAATATTGAAAATCTGTGCCTGAAGTTCAGGTTTGTGAATACGAATTGATCCACCACCAACTTCTACACCATTCAAGACAAAGTCATATGCTTTTGCGCGGGCTTTCATCGGCTCTTTTTCTAAATAATGAACATCTTCCAACTTAATACTGCAGAACGGGTGATGCGCTGCAGTTAGCGCATTATCTTCCTTGCTCCACTCAAACATGGGGAAATCAATAACCCATAGGAACGCAAATATATTGGGATCGCGTAAGTTAAACTCATCAGCACAGGCAAGACGAACATTTCCCAAGCTCGTGCACGCGGTTACAAACTCATCAGCGGTGAAAAATACGATATCGCCAACCTGCGCACCACTTTTTTCAATGAGTTGTTTCTGCTCGGTCTCACTCAGAAATTTCAAAATAGGGGATTTGAGTCCCTGTTCCTCTACTACTATATATGCGAGGCCTTTTGCTCCATAGGTTTTTGCCTTTGCCTCGAGTTCATCAATTTTACTACGACTGAACTTTGCAGCAGCACCGGGAACACGCAACATTTTTACTACACCGCCTTTTGCAACAACGTCTTTAAACACTTTAAAACCACTTTCTTTAACAATATCTGAGGCGTCCTGAATCTCCATTTCAAAGCGAATATCTGGCTTATCAGAGCCATAACGGCTCATAGCTTCATGCCATGTCATACGGGGAAATGGCTTGTTCAATAATTTTTTATCTTTTGCCAATGCTTCACATAATGCAATCATCAATCGCTCATTCACGGACATCACATCTTCCTCATCCACAAAAGACATCTCCATATCTAACTGTGTGAATTCTGGCTGACGGTCACCACGCTGATCTTCGTCGCGGAAACAACGTGCGATTTGGAAATAACGATCTAATCCGGCCACCATGCTGAGCTGTTTGAGCTGTTGAGGTGACTGTGGCAAAACATAAAACGTACCTGGATGCAGACGTGAGGGCACTAAAAATTCACGGCTTCCTTCAGGGGTTCCTTTAATTAAAATCGGCGTTTCAATTTCTAAAAATTCTTCTTGTGACAAAAAGTCGCGGATAAATTTAATCACGTTGTGACGCATCTCCATATTGTGTTTAAGACGCTCACCACGTAAATCCAAATAACGATACTTTAAGCGCATCTCTTCATTGACTGAACTATCACTATCTATAGGAAACGGAGGAGTTTTAGACTCATTTAAAATAACCGTATTCTCAACAACAATTTCAATTTCACCCGTCGTCACTTTTTCGTTGTACTGACCTTGAGGTCTCTCACGAACAACACCCGTTATCTGCAAAACATACTCGGATCTCACTCCCTCTAATATCTTGTGTGCTTCAGGAAAACGCTCAGGATCACTTACGATTTGAGTAAACCCATAACGGTCACGCAGATCAATAAAAATCAAACCACCATGATCACGGCGCGTCTTTACCCAACCGGCAAGCGTTACTTTTGTTCCGGTGTCTTTTTTTCGAAGCTGATTACAGGTGTGGGAGCGATACATAACAGGGACTACTGTAATCTTTTTGAGGTTATTTTGCAATTTCTCCAATCTGCTGTTTGAGTTCGGGAGTCAGCTCAATTCCAAACGGGAGCAAAATCTGCTGCTTTTTCCCCTTAATACTTAGATTGATAATAACCTTGCGATCTCCTTTATTTGCAGCCAAAAGTTTCTTAAGATATTCCATGCCCGCACTTTCCATTTTGTCCGTTAAATTAATCGTATACGTATCATCGACTGGCTTGGCTTCGACTATATCTTCTTCCTCTTGAACTTGTACGACCGCAACAAATTTTTCGTTTTCATCAAAGAGTCCATCTTTTTGAGCATTTGCAATCATAGAATCGAGCGAAACTTCTTTTATTGAATCGAGGATGACTTGAGGCTGCCCACTACGTTTATCATAAGTACCCTCCAATAAAACCACCATGCCTTCATCCATATATTGAGCATATGCTTGATACGTTTTAGGAAAGGCAATCATCTCGATTCTTCCCGTAAGATCTTCAAGTACGATATATGCCATCGATAATCCGGTCTTTGTAACTACGCGCTTACTTTGGGCAATAATGCCGCAGAGCTTAACTTTTTTACCAAGATATTTTGCCGTGAGCGTCCCAATCGGAAATGCTTTTTTAGTTAAATATTTCTTTAATCCTTGTAGTGGGTGGCCGGATACAAAAAGTCCCAAAAGCTGTTTTTCCCAACGTAGTTTTTCAATTTTCGTCGCCGGTTTTGTCTTCTTTAAATTAAGATGCATCGCAGCGCTGGAAGAATCTTCTGCCGTCATCAATCCGAAAATATCTGTCTGAGAGTCATCGACTGCTTTCGTTTTATGTGAACGTGCAAAGGCGAGAATTTCATCTACTGACTGCACAATCTGATTGCGTTCAGCAATATCGTCAAAGGCTCCGCTGAGTCCCAGTGCCTCAACTACTTTTTTATTTACCACTTCAGACGGTACGCGTGAGAATACATCGGCAATATTCGTGAATGAACCCTTTTTCTCACGAGCGGCGATAATCGCCGCAATCGGCTGAGTTCCCAAACCCTTGATGGCACTCAATCCAAAACGAATCGTCTTGTCATCTACCACCGTAAAATTATCAAGTGACTGATTAATAGAAGGCGGTAACACATCAATTCCCATAGCACGACACTCGTTTGCCTCTAGTGCGATACGGTCTTCATTATCGGCATCTGCCGTCATTAAAGCCGCCATAAACTCAGCGGGATAATGAGCTTTTAAATATGCCGTTTGATAGGCAATCATCGCATAACACGTCGCGTGAGATTTATTAAAACCATAGGCAGCAAATGGCTTAATCACTTTTTCAAAAACATCTTCGGCAAACGATTTTTTGTATCCTTTTTGAACGGCTCCATTAATAAATTTTTCCTGCTCACCCGCAAGTAATTTGGGATCTTTTTTACCCACTGCCTTACGCAAAATATCCGCCTCTCCTAAGCTAAATCCTGCAAATTGTCGCGCGATAAATAAAATCTGTTCCTGATACACGGCCACACCGTATGTTTCCTTTAATATTTGCTCAAATGTGGGATGCAAATATTTTACGCTCTTAGGGTCGTGTTTTCCTTTAATGTACATCGGAATCCACGGCATAGGACCCGGACGGTACAACGAAACCATCGCGATAATATCGTTAAACTCAGTGGGCTTAAGCTGTTTCAGATAACGACGCATACCCGCAGACTCAAGCTGGAAGACGCCCGTTGTTTCTCCTTTTGCTAATAATTCAAACGATTTTTTATCGTCTAAGGGAAGCTTTGTTAATACAATATCAACTTCCTTGGTGCGTTTAATAATAATGAGTGCCTCACGAATAATCGTAAGATTTTTTAGACCCAGAAAATCAACCTTCAGAAGACCGAGTTCTTCCAAAGGTTTCATCGAAAACTGCGTAATAACTCCATCGCCATCACCCGTCGCTCTTTGCAGCGGCGTGTACTGCGTTAACGGCTCCTCAGACAACACAACGGCGCATGCATGTGTTCCCGCATGACGCACGGTTCCTTCCAGACGAATTGCTTTTTCCAATAATTGTTTGGCACGCTCATCAGTGTCATAGAGATGCTTAAGCATCTGATCTTCTTGAACAGATTTAAGGAGCGGAATATGTTTTCCCTGAATAGGTGGCGGTACCATCTTTGCAATCTTATCTACCTCAGAATAGGGATATCCCATCGCACGGCCTACATCACGCACTGCAGCACGCGCTGCCATGGTTCCAAACGTAATAATTTGAGCCACGTTATTGCGACCATATTTTTCCACCACATACTGCAATACGTCACCGCGTCGTTCATCATCAAAATCAATATCAATATCAGGCATTGAGACACGCGCAGGATTCAAAAAACGTTCAAAGAGTAAACCATAGGGCAGGGGATCGATGTCGGTTATATGCAGTACATAAGCCACCAGAGAGCCTGCTGCCGAACCACGACCGGGACCCACAATAACGCCACTTTCTTTCGCATATTTCACAAAATCATGCACAATCAAAAAATAGTTATCAAAACCCGAGTCATGAATCACTTGTAGTTCGTAATCTAAACGATCTTTTGCAACTTGATCAGGTGTCTCACCATAACGCTCGGTCATGCCCTTATCACACAGTTCACGGAGGTAATCCGTTTGTTTTACATTATAGGGAGGATGAAATTGCGGAATAAGGTTTTTGCCAAATTTAATCTCAACATTGCAGCGTTTAGCAATTTCAAGCGTATTGGTAATAGCCTCGGGATGATCTTTAAAAACCTGAATCATATCCTGTGGATCGCGTATCCAAAAATCACCCTCATATTTCATGCGGTTCGTTTCTCCCACTGTTTTCCCCGTTTGGATGCAGAGCAAAATATCGTGCACATCTTTATCTTCTTTTCGCCCGTAGTGATTGTCGTTTGTCGCAACGAGGGGAACCTTGAGACGATTCGCCAACTCATACATGGCATTATTTACTATAATTTGCTCAGCTAATTCCGGATGGTCTTGAACCTCTAAAAAAAAATTCTCACTGCCAAAAATATCTTGATAGCGATGAATTGCCTCTACCGCCTTATCCATATTCCCATCAAGGACAGCTTGAGATGACTCACTCGCCAAACAACCTGAAAGAGCGATCAACCCTTTGCCAAAATGTTTAAGCAACGAATGATCTACGCGTGGCTTATAATAAAAGCCTTCTAGATTTGCGCGCGTCACGAGCTCAATTAAATTATGATATCCCTCAGTCGTTTCAGCCAAAAGGGTGAGATGACAAATCGGCGTATTCGCCTCTTTTTTTAACATGCCTTGCGGCGCCACATAGATCTCACAGCCAATAATAGGATTTATACCTTCCTCCTTTCCCGCCTTATAAAATTCCACTGCACCATACATCACGCCGTGATCAGTCATGGCGATAGCGGGACTTCCCTGAGCCTTGGCAATTTTAATAGCGTCTTTTGGACGCGTTAAACCATCAAGAAGCGAGTAGTGAGTGTGATTGTGAAGATGAACAAAAGACATTCTGCTTATTTTCTACTTTAATTGAGGCGTTGTATGCAAAGTTTGCTGAATCCAGACATTGATAGCGGTAAAAAAATCTCCGACAAAAGGTATCTGACTTAACACACTTCCGAGTAGGTAGCTCACACCTGCAATGACAAATGCAGCGCCTAGTAAAAGACCCAGTCCGCGACCAACTCCCGCAAGAAAATTTGCCCAGAAAATACGGCCGGGACGGCTTAAATAATCGTTATATTCTTTAACGTGATCTCGCTCGAATTTTTCAATTCGTTCATCACGCTTATCTTCTTCGGTTTTTTTCTTACGTTTCAGTGGCCACATACAATGTCACTTTAACACCTTGGACAGGCATGCGCCATATTATCCTTTCTTATGTTTTTATGGTGCCCAGGAAGAGACTCGAACTCTTACACCTTGCGGTACTAGCTCCTAAGGCTAGCGTGTCTACCAATTCCACCACCTGGGCATAGTAATGAAAAATTCGTGCGACCGGTGAATTATAATACATTTTCTTAAATAACCTAATGCATCTAATTTGCGTTGTCAGAAATCACCGAACGTAAAAAGCTAGGTCTATGGTGGGTAGACAAGCCATGTTTTTTTATATTCGCCATGTGCAATGCGGTTCCATATCCTTTATGTCTTTCAAATTCATATTGGGGAAACTCACGTCCGTATTCACACATAAGATGATCGCGCACGACTTTTGCGGCAATTGAGGCCGCGCCAATACAACGAATGATCGCATCGCCTTTTATAATTCCTTTCTGCGGTATCTCAAGGCCGGGAACATTCCACGCATCAATAAGGGCATAGGTAGCTTGCGGTAATAAATCCAATGCGCGCTTCATGGCCATGATACTCGCCTGACGTACATTAAAACGCTCTACTTCTTCTACAGTTGAAACTCCCCATGAGATTGAGATATTCGCCTCTAACATTTGTAATAATATAGTTTTCCGTTTTGCTCCACTCAATGATTTAGAATCAGCAATATTTCCAATACGACAGCCCAACGGCAATATAACCGCCGCCGCAACGACCGGCCCGGCAACACATCCACATCCGACTTCATCAACTCCAACAATAAAATGGCCTTCACTATATAACTGTTTTTCTAGCGCGGAAGTTCTCACCATTGGATTGTACCGCTGTCACTTGAAATTCAACAACAGAGGAGTAATGTATGAGCACACACTCATATATGACTTCTTTACACAGAGCCATTGCGCATGTTGATGCCGATTGTTTTTTTGCCTCCGTAGAAATTGCACTGCGACCGGAGTTACAAGGAAAACCAGTCTTAGTCTGCAGCCGTGTGGATGAGCGGGGGATTGTTCTTGCAGCCAGTTATGAGGCACGTCGGCCGGGGATACGCGCAGGAACACCGCTTTTCAAAGCTCGTCCGCTGTGCCCCGAGGGAATTTATATTCCGGGGCGCTTTGAACACTATCAAGAAAGTTCTCATCATATAATGCGCATTCTGCGTCGCTTCACTCCTCATGTGCAGCCCTGTTCTATAGATGAGGCATTTATCGATATTACCGGCTTACGCATTCTATATAAAACCACCTATTTGGGGATCGGCTCTGCTATTAAAGCTGCGGTAAAAAAAGAAGTGGGAGTTAATGTATCTATAGGTATTGCCAGCAGTAAATTACTCGCCAAGATGGCATCGGATGCCTCTAAGCCCAATGGACTCCTTATTATAAGAGAACGCGAGCGCGAAGAATTTTTAAGAAAAATGCCGATTAATACGATCTCCGGAGTAGGACCTAATACAACCGCTTACTTAAAAAAACTGGGGATGCACTATGCGTATGATATTGCTACCGCTACCTATATACCTCGTGTAATGGGAAAGCACCTTAAAGAAATTCAAGATGCATTATGCGGAATAGAAACAGATCCCATTGAACATATCTATGCTCCTCCACAGTCGCTCTCATGCACGCGAACATTTCCACAATTCACTGCAGATAAAAAGTATATATACCAATTTTCACTGTCACTTTTATTAAAGGCAACTCATCGTTTACGTTCCTACGGCATGGAAACAAAAGAGATGCGTTTCTTTTTGGGCAAAAAAGATTTCAAGGTAATTACGAGTGAGCGTAACTTTTTACTTCCTACCAATGATGAACATATATTAATCGATACTTTTAAAGGACAATTTCAAGAATGTTTCGAGGAAGGAGTTATATATCGTAAAGCGGGCATTATTATGCCCACTCTTTTTTTAATTCAGGAAAAACAACTTTCTCTCTTTAACGAGCCTCAAAAACAGATAGATAATGATACTTTGTTTCATTCCCTCGATCAGTTACAGGGTAAATATGGCTTAGGTATAATAAAAAGAGCATCATTGCTCACAATGCGTAGGAAGTAGTTGACATATTTATATTAATAACTATAATAAACACCTTATAGCGTAAAACTATAAGATTGCGTTTATTTCAATTTTCTGGCTTGACGCGATTAGGTAAAATGAATATGGTGAATAAGGAATGAGTGAAAAGAATGAAATTTTGCCTTTGTATAGCTCTTTATAGCACGTTTAATACTTTTAATTCTTATGGATACCTCAATCGGAACACACCAGCAGCCGTTACTCGACCTCACTAAGATTCTCGAGGACATTTTTCTCGTACTAAGCCCGAAAGAAAAAGAAGTTATCATCAAGCGTTTTTCACTTAATAATGAGCCTAAACAGACGCTCGAAAAAATTGGCCAACAGTTTTCAGTAACTCGTGAACGCGTTCGTCAAATTGAAAAGATTGCCCTTGGAAAGCTTCGCCGCACTCTGGAAAATTCAAAACTTTCAGAAGTTGCCCGTGTTGCAAAAGAGTTAACCACTACTCATGGTGGATTATGTGAAGAAGAGCAGTTAACAAGTGAAATACTCCAGGAGATCGCCTCAACTTCAGAGCCAGATGGGCATATTGTAAAATTGGCTCTCGCTATTCACCCTGAATTGATTCGTGTAGAAAAGAACGGTGTCTATCATGCTTTCTGGAAGATCAAAGGTATTTCAGACGAATCGATCGCAATGGTATGTGGACTCGTGCATGAAATTTTATTGAAGAAAAAAGAAGTCGTTTCAATTGCTGAGGTGGTTAACGAAGTTGAATCAGATGTAAAAGAGCGCAACGCACCAGTGAATCTTTCTCGTGAGGCGATTATTTCTGCACTTCGTGTGGATGTTCGTTTCAAGCGTGTTCCTGAAGGTATTGGCTTGGTAATGTGGAGACACATTAATCCAAAGTCTATCCGCGATAAGGCATATATCGTCCTTAAGCGTGAGGCTAAGCCACTTCACTTCGTTGAGATTGCAAATAGAATTACTGAATCAGCTTTTGATCGCAAGGTAGTTACTACTCAAGCAGTACATAATGAATTGATCCGCGATGAGCACTTTGTACTCGTGGGTCGTGGTTTGTATGGTTTGAAAGAATGGGGTTACCGCCGTGGTACCGTTGCTGATATTATCGAGGACTTGCTCCGCAAAAAGAGCCCTCTTACTAAACAAGAGATCATGGCAGGTGTATTGAAACAACGTCACGTAAAGAAAGGAACGATCTCGCTTAATTTACAGAAGAACCCACAGTTTGTACGTGTAGGTCGTGCAGTGTATGCGCTTGATGAGAGCAAGAAGGCGTAGTAGGCTAGTGGTATGACTGATAACGACTGCATTTTCTGTAAGATTATAAACAAAGAAATTCCGGCAACCATCCATCATGAAGATGAATGGTCTTTTGCCTTTAATGATATTCATCCCAAAAAGCGTGTGCATATTCTAATTGTTCCTAAAAAACATATTCCTACCGTCGCTGATATAGAAGAAGGTGACGAGAAAATTATGGGACATTTAGTAAAAGTTGCCAATAAATTAGCAAAAGAACACGCATGTAAAGGCTACCAACTGTTGTATAACGTAGGCAAAGAAGCGGGACAGGAGGTTTTTCACATCCACATGCACCTCATGGGGAATTAGGGGGTGAAGTTTTAATTGATCCGCAAACTGACATCAAAAAATGGCGCACTATGGGTGAGTGCTCCCATTGAAATAATATCGACCCCCGTTTTTGCGTAACTGATAAGATTTTTTTCAGTAATTCCGCCCGATGCTTCTATATAAAGGGGGAAAGATGTAGGCGACAATTTCAAAATTGACCTTATTTTCTTAACGGTTACCGCCATGTGATGCGGCGCAAAATTATCCAGCATTATGGTCATGGGGACACGGATTATTTTTTGGAACCAAAGTTTTTTCATGCAATCGAGTGCCTCAAAAGCTTCAGCTCCAGTAGTAACTTCTACCTCGAAAAAATACGTATTCTGCGCTCGTCGCGCAACGCTCTCAATAGCCTGGGAAATGGTAAGGCCAGATGCGCGGATATGTGGATGTTTAATAATCACTGCATCCTCTAGAGTCACACGATGGGTTACCCCGCCGCCTACGACACATGCACGCTTATCCAACATTCCCCAGAGGGTCTTTCGCGTTGAGGCAAGCAGGGGAGGCGCATCCGGAAAATGTCGCTTTAATTTTTCAGCGAGAAAATGAGTATAGGTAGCAATACCCGACAAGCGTCCCAACGCATTGAGCACCATACGCTCTACTGCCAAAATTAATCGTACATCACCGGTGAGTTCACATAGTACCGCATTGGAGTTGAGCTCACTTCCATCTTTAAGAGCTTTTTTAATATTAATTCCTGGAATCGTTTTTATCACTGCAGTAACTTCCTCCATACCAGCTAAAATGCCCTTTTGCTTAGCAATAATACGCGCCGTTGCTAGAGTGGGTTTTGTGAATAAACTTCTTGCGGTTACGTCACGCTGAAAATTATCATCAATTAAAAAACCCTTAAGATAGCGATCAATACAGGCGCGATAGCGCTTATTTGAGGGCGAGAGTAGGAGAGGGTAGTGATGAGTTTTCAATTTTCTGTGCTGGTGCATGGTGTGACATTATCTCAAACATACGATCAAATGCTGCACGGGCGCGTACCTTAACGTCCTCCGGTATAATTACCTCTGATTGTTCTGTTTCAAGTGCTTGAATAATATTTTCAAGCGTATTTTTTTTCATATCGAAACAAACACTGCATACGGTATAAAATTTCTTGTGTGGAATCTCTTTTTTCATACGCTGGATCATGCCGCATTCCGTGGTACAAATAAATTCAGTCGCGTCACTTTCAAGTGCAATTTTCATCATGCCGCTCGTAGAGACAACATAATCAGAAACCGCCCGTACATCCTCCGTACACTCAGGATGAGCAATTATTTTTGCGCCGGGATGAAGTTGTTTTGCCTGTAACAAATACTCTGGCGTAAGTCGTTCATGAATAGGACAATATCCTTCCCATGGAATAATTTCTTTTTCAGGAACTTGTTTTGCCACAAATGATGCTAAGTTTTTATCAGGAACGAAAAGAATCTGTTTTTGAGGTAATGAACGGATGATTTGTACTGCATTGGCGGAAGTACAACACACATCTGACTCTGCTTTGACCGTAGCCGTACAGTTCACATAACAAACTACTGCTGCATCAGGATAGAGTTTTTTACGATCCTGAAGGGCTTTTGCCGTAATCATATCGGAAAGCGCACAGCCCGCATCTTTTGCCGGTACGACTACTTTACTATGAGGGTTTAAAATCGCCGCACTTTCAGCCATAAAATAAACTCCACTAAATACAATCAAACGGGCGTTGACTGCTTGTGCCTTGCGACAAAGCTCCAATGAATCACCAACAAAATCAGCTACTTCAAATATCTCGGGTCGCTGATAGTTGTGACACAAAATAATCGCTCCTTTCTCGGACTTGAGCTTTTTAATCTTTTCTATCTGCTCTTGCTGCTGCGGGGTAAGTAGCACGGTAGATGCATACTAGCAGAATTACACACCATGTACAATTTTTAGCCAGAGGTGCTTTACCATCTCATAGGTTGCACGGGCTATAACTGAAAAATACACCTTAATTTTACGAATTTTACGTACTACTTCAGCAAACTGATAAGGATTTTTTTGAGCCTTATTAAAGAGTTTTTTGTATTCTTTTTCTAGTTGATGCTCTTGTTTTAACAACTTTCGTTTAATTTCCCGCACCATTGTTTCTTGTGGAGGAGCAGACGCTAATAGTTTAGCCCGAATTGCCTCTATTTCATCATCGGTATACTGTTTTTTACCACCGCCTTGGCTAGCTTTTGATTTATCCTCACCTGCCGTTTCAGAAACACGTCCATCTGCATTTTCGCCAGCTTCTTGTGACTCATTTGAATCTGCACTGCCCAAAACATCTGAAGCTCCCTTTTGAATATTTTTTGACTCAGCTAACTCACTCTTATGTGAAGAATTTTTTTCAGTCGTCTCTAAATGAGGCTGGGAACTAAGCTGTTCCTTTGAGTCAGTTGCCATACGTCTTTCTTATCAAAATTATAGGGTATATTAGGTCTTTTTCAAAACAATGAGCGTAATATCATCATTTTGAGTCTGTTCACCTACGAAAAGTCCAAAGTCTTTAGAAATATTGGTAAATAACTCTTCAGAAGTACACGTTCCCGCATATCGTTCTACGCTTTGCTTAAGGCGTTCAACGCCGAACATTTCGCCACTCATATTTTTTGCTTCAACTATGCCATCTGAATACAAAACGATACTGTCGCCAGTTGCCAGTTCAACTTGTTCTTCTTTTATAATGCGTGATATATCCGGAACCATTCCCAATGCAATTCCACCCGTTTTTCGGACTTCACATATATGTTGATTAGCACGATATATAACAATGTGTTCGTGTCCACAACCTGTGTAGTACAACTTCTGTTCATTACCATTCCATCTCAAGAGTACCGCCGTCATAAAACGTCTCTGCTCTATACGCTGCTTTAGAATACGATTCGTCTGCACCATCACATCGTAACCACTGGTGAGAAATTCACTCAACGTGCGAATAAGAGTATTTACCATTACCATAATGAGGCCTGCTGGGAGGCCGTGACCCGTTACATCGCCGACATATATAAACGTATTTTTTGAGGGAGTTTCAATAACGTCAAAACTGTCACCACCAACTTCAGAAGCTGGGCGTGTTTTACCAAAAAGATCTACTCCCGGGAGTGAAGGCATATTCACCGGCAAAATCTTTTTTTGAATATCGCTTCCTACGGAAAGCTCCTTTGACATACGTTTACCTTCTTCGGCATCAACTGATAAACGCTCAAAACTTTTCGTAACTTCATTAAAAAAATGTGCGAGCACTCCAATTTCATCAATGCGTGAGGTGAAAATCTTTTTATAAGGATGACCGGTAAGAAGTGCACGAATTTGAGTGAAAATCTTTTTAAGTGGCGCATGCAATAGTGTATACAGCATGACCACGACAACAATGATCAACACTAAAAAAGGAGCAGCTATAAAGAGTGTTGAGGTATATCCAAGCTTGTTGAGGATAATAGCCGCTAATGCTCCGATGAGTAGAGCCAAACTCATACCTGCGACTGCTCGGTGATAAATACTTCTAGTGATGAATTCCATTTTTATGAGTTTTAGGGGCTTTTAATTCGATGATAAGTGACTCAAGCACGTGGAGCTCTTCATGTTCATCTATAAGCTCATAGAGCCGCGCAAGGTGGGTAAGACGAGGAATATCTTCTTTAGTAGGTGACTTATCCCAATCATGTCCCAATTGCGCAATCGCCTGTCCAATCATTTGCATGAGAACATGGTGTGCTGTTTTTTGACGTGCCTCAGGAAGACGGGCAATAAAACGTCTAAGAATATCAAATTGAGCATCTGATTCATTTATATAGTGCTGAACAAGATACATGATACCTTGAATATAGTTATTTTTTGCTAAGGCAAACGCAGCTTCTAAGCGCAACTCACTTTTTTTATTTTTTAAATACTCAAGTAAGAGCTCTTCATACGGCGCCTCAATTTCACCAAGTACGTAAATACCTTCTTTTATTTCCTCGACTATTTTGCTTTCTATCATTTGCTGTATTTGCTTCATGAGTTGCACACGATAATTAGCATACTGCCACATGGCAACGATAGCATTTGCACGGACACGAGCATTATTATCAAGTAAATAAGGGCTTATATAATACGCAGCATTGGGATCTTTAAACAGACCAAGCGTATGAATACAATCAGCCCGCGTTATAGGATCCTTATCATTAAGGCACTCAAGCAAGAACGGAACCATCTCTGTTTGTCTTAAAATTGAAAATACGCGAATCATTGCACGACGAACTGTTGTAGATTTTTCCTTTCTGAAAGTTTCTTTTAATGTTTCAACAACACGATAACGAGAGAATGCTTGTGAATAAAACTGTTCACCAACCGCATTAAATTTTAATAATGCATGTGCTGCTTCAAGTCGTACATCAGGACTCTTATCATATAATGCGGCAATAATGTCCGGCAACGTGTTGTAATCGGCATATTCGCCCAGTGCGTTTAATAGCTTAATTTTAACGGGAATGGGAAAGTTTTTTTCAGATGTATTGTCACGAAGTTTTTGAGCAAGTATTTCAGGCGCATTGTTATGACCGCGCTGTGCAAGAATTTCAATTGCGTTGAGCTGTTCGGGATAGGGAAGAGGATTAAATAATTGCTCGCTTGTAGTGGCGGTATATTTAGTTTGAAGGCGGATCGTTGCAAATAACACGGCAAACATCGTAATTACCATAAAGATATGAATCCACATACTGAGATCTTTCCCCGTTAGAAATACCTGTAATAAGAGAACCATCGACATACCGATGACCGTTCCAAAAGGTCGTACGATACCCTCAAGAAACTCTGCTGCTTGATCTCTAATTTCCTTAGTTAGCGCATAGTGAGAAGTAAAATATGCATTTTTAAATACAACATTCGTCATCTCGAAATTTACACGAGTAATAGTAGATGAGGTCATTCCAAATTTCAGAAACATTCCCACTAAACTCATAAGCATAATAATAGGATGCAGAAGCATACTTCCGACAACTCCCAGCGCACTGATAAGACGTGTTGCGATCAAGGCTTGAATAATCAATGCGGCCGTATGGAATCCACTTTTCAATGAACCCAATTTATGCGAAAGTTTTGACTCTTCTTCTGCAGTTAAAGGACGTGATACTGATGCGGAGCTCTCAGCTTTAATGAGCTCATCTGCCTGTTTTTCTGCAGTACCAAGCGCTGAAGCATGGAAGGTGCGAGGCGACTTTTCCGTAGTGCGTGCAAGTGTAGCTTCCGATGTGTTAGTAATTGTCTGTTCAACCGATTTAGTAAATTGAAATTCAAGGACATTCATAAAAATCCACTGCAAAATAACAATGGTAACTAATGCCTTAAGAAAAGGAATTTTTCGTGCACTATGTAACACCAAGCGTAGCTCGGAAATTCCTGTATATTTTTTTGACGTATGTGCATGAACGGGCAAAGCAGGAAGTCTTTTTCCGTGTATATAACTCGTGATAACAAACACAGCGATCACACAAATAAGAATCGCTATCCAGATGTACATGAATCCGATAACAGCCAATGAAAGACCCAATAAACTCACGATTAATCCACCAACGATACCTCCGATTGTTTCGCCCGTTTCTACAAATGGAAATGTATTCTGGCTCTCGAGTGGGGTAAAACGATCACCCACTAAAATCGGGATAAAGATATTAAACTGAGCCAAAAAGAATGATTCGCCTATAAGTGCAAACGTAAAAAATAACAGAGGTGATGTCGTATAGAAAAATGTTGCGCTAAAAATCATGAGAGCACCTGCAAAAAGCATCATGACCATTAAAAGCTCACGCTTTACACGCATGATGAGTTGCTCAAAAAACACGGTGCTGATCATCGTTAAAACAGCGTTCACAATAAACAAGATGGGTAATAGCAAGATGCCGTATTTACCAATGAAAGCAGCGGTCAATATGATCCAACCGATTGCAGCACCCATTTTAAAGAAAAATGTAACAAACCAGCACTCTAAAACACGCGGCCACTGACTAGGTACGATATTAAAAAGCTTGCTCAGAAAAGAAACAGGGTGATACGCTAGCGTCGAAAGTAAGTTTTTATTTGTCATTTTGTCTTTTTGTTTATCTCTGAATTATACATTATTTTAGTAGTTTCGTAAACAGTTATGAGGCGCTCACTCTTACTTCTTGGCATCTCATTTTTAGGAAGCAAATTATTTGGACTTATTAGGGATATTTTACTTGCCCGCTACTTTGGAGCAGGAAATAGCGATCCAACACTGAATTTGGACGTGTATTACGCGGCTTTCCGTATTCCTGATGCCATTTATCAGCTTCTCACCGCAGGAGTTCTTTCCGCCGCTTTTATTCCTTTGTACGCTGAACGATTTCAGAAGAATGAAGCGGATGGAAATCTCTTTGCTCAGCGTGTTTTAGCACTTACCGGATATGTCCTGACGGGAGTGTGTTTGGTGCTCTTTATTATTATGCCGCTCGTTGTTGGGCTTCTTTTCCCCCATATGCAGCTTGAACATCGTCTTTTTACCGTCGATGTAGCTCGTATTTTGATCATTTCCCCCATATTCTTTGGTATTACGAGCGTTATTAGCGGCATAAACAACGTACACCGAGCTTTTCTGGGGTATTCACTAGCACCCATCATCTATAACGGCGCCGCAATAGCAGGAGTAATACTATTCCATGACAGCCTCGGCATTGCAGGTGTTGCGATAAGTATTATCGTGGGTGCGGTACTACAACTTCTCATCCAACTACCGGAAGTGTTTATAAATGGCTTCACTTTTGTACGTGGCGTGAAATTATGGGGCAATGACATTCGTGAATTAATTCGCCTTTCTATTCCCCGTATACTTACGCTTTCCATTCAACAAGTTGCCCTCGTGCTTGAAGCAGTATTTGCCACTGCATTGCCCATTGGTTCACTTACGATCAGCACCTATGCAACTAACATTCAGTATGTTCCTATTGGAATAATCGGTCTTTCTGCATCCGTAGCAAGCTTTGGCGAGCTTTCGTTAATGAAGGCGGCAGGAAATATGGAAGCATTTAGAAATGCTATTCAAAGTCGTCTGACGATGATGATTTTTATTTTGCTACCAGTGACCATTATTTCATGGCTTATGCGCTACGAAATTGTATCACTCTTATTTGAACGTGGCGCATTCACTCATGATCATGTTATCAGCACGGGAAATGTACTCGGCGTACTTGCACTGGGAATGATTCCTACCAGCTGCGTGTTATTTATGAGTCGTTGCTTTTTTGCTTTAAAAAATACACACACACCTCTGCGCATTAGTATCGTCAGCGTAGTAATGTATCTTGCTGCGGCAATAACGAGTATTTATTTGCTCGAAATAAAAAGTGCCATGAGCTTGGGATACAGTGTTGTCATCATGAATATTTTTTCAATGATGCTCTTTTATGTATTTCTTAAAAAAGAACTTTCCCACGATCCATTGGATCTAAAAGAACTATCAAAAGCACTCGTTGCAACTGTGATTGCTTTCGCCATAGCAATGATAATTAGAAATAATTGGCCAATTGAGTCAAGCAAAATCTCTCTTATAGGAGAACTCACCATAGTGACGATAGGTGCTTTTGCAAGCCATTTTATTGTCCTTAAAATAACAGGATCTCGTTATCTAAAGAAAATCTTGACTCTCAAGAACAGATAATTAATATAGGGGATGCCCTCCACCTTGGACTTTTAACATTCCAAGTGAGGGCTTTTTTTGTGCTAGTATTCAAATATAGTTATGAAAAAGAATCAAATTACCTTTCTGCAGATCGCGATCTTTGTATCATTCTTGTTCTTGGCATTGGTCATTTCTCCTTTTCTCACGACGCTAATATTGGCGGCTATTTTGGTAACGGGAACAATGCCTATCCATGATTGGGTATTGAGAAAAGTGCATGGTAGAAAAATCGTTGCCGCTGTAATTATGTCACTTTCAATCGGCATTATTTTTAGTATTACATTCTTCCTTTTTATTATTTTGCTTTCTCAAGAAGCAGTTTCTATATATCAAAGCTTCGAACAACTTCTGCGCGAGGGATACTTTAATATTAGTGATTTAGTAGATAAGCTAAGCAAATTCCTGAGTATAAACCCATCTGATATTTTAAGTTCAATTACACAAGCGGCTCAAAATTTCTCTACTATTTTAGTGACACAAGGCAAAGATTTAATCGCAAGTTTAGCATGGCTCTTCTTAAATTTCTTCGTGTTAGTTTTTACTATGTATTTTTTCTTCAAAGATGGAAAAAGCACGGTGGAGTTTTTGCAGCGAGTAATTCCGCTTCCTCACCAACATGCAAAAGAAATTTTCCATAAATTCAAACAAGTTTCACTTGCCATGCTCTATGGCATTTTCCTCACCGCTATTATTCAGGGTATTTTAGGAGGTATTGGATTATGGGTTGCCGGAATTCATAATCCTATTTTCTGGGGAACGCTTATGGCATTGCTGGGGATGTTACCCATTGGAGGAACGGGAATTGTTTGGCTTCCTGCCGCGGTCATTCTGATAATCGAAAATCATTATTTTGCCGGCGTGGGACTGTTGTTGTGGGGAGCTTTGATTGTCGCTTTTGTAGATAATCTCATCAAACCGCTCGTTATCTCAAAGCAAACAAACCTCTCGCCGCTTGCGACATTTCTTGTAGTGATCGGTGGATTGATCGTATTTGGATTAAAAGGCGCTATTATTGCACCTATGGTGCTCGCCAGTCTTGTATCTCTCATGCACATTCACAAGATGGAGACGCCCTCTTCGCTAGAACCTGCTAAGAAGAGCGAGGAAGTCTAAAGTGCTGGAGAATGTCATTTCCGTATTTCTCAAGCGTAATAGGCTCAAGGGATAACGCCTGTGCCATTTTAGCAATGCGAACCGAGGCTATACTTGCTCGTCCGCTATCTCCAATAATTTTAGGTGCAGTAAACCAATAGAGATCATTAAAAGCTTTTTCTTTAATAAAAGAGCCGAAAATCTGTCCACCCCCTTCAACTAATACCGAGTTGATACCTTTTTTATACAGCTGAGCAACAATGTCTTTCATCGTGCTATTTTTTTTCAAGATAATGACGGTTACATTTTTCTTCTGAAGTGCTTGGATTTTTTTAGAAGATGCATGAGTTGAGGCAATGACGATTGCATGACTGTCACGAAATACATCAGCTGTTGGACGTACCTCAAGTGAATGATCAAGAATAACACGCCACGGCTCGCTTCGCTCGCCGGCCAAGTGCGGATTATCCAAAAGCGCCGTATTTTTCCCAACTAAAATTGCGTCAAAACGATCCCGAAGTTTTTTAACAAACGCGCGGGATTGCTCACCGGTCACCCATCGAGCGTCACCAGACTCTGCCGCAATTCTACCATCCAGCGTAGAGGCTATTTTAAGGCTTACATAGGGCTTTTTATGGTGCTGACTATAAAAGAAAAACTCATTTTGGAAGTGCGCCTCTTTCTCCATACACCCGACATCAACCGTTATGCCTGCTTTTTTTAGAAGTTGTATGCCTCGTCCACTGACTTTTGGATTTGCATCTTGATGAGCCACTACTACTCGTGCAATTCCTTTTTTAATAATTAAAGGAACACAGGGCGGCGTTTTTTTATCTTCATGACAACATGGCTCAAGCGTTACATAGAGCGTTGCGCCTTTATATTTTTCTTCACTACCTTTCAGTGCCTCTACTTCTGCGTGAGGCCCTCCAAAATAATGATGATATCCCTGCGAAAGTACTTTCCCATTTTTTACCACAACCGCGCCCACTACCGGATTTGGCGAAACTATACTACGGCCTTTTTCCGCTAATATAAGCGCCTTTTTCATGTAGTGCTCATCTTGTTTGGTAGCTCGTGCATTCATGTGAGGTACAAACTAGGGGAGTAAATGACCCATTTTTTTCTGCTTCGTTTTTAAATATTTCCCTGCGAGTGTGCCTGAATACGGCAAACTTGGTACACGCTCCTGTACACTAATACCTGACTGTTCCATCTCCTTAATTTTCTGAGGATTGTTCGTAATAAGGCGAATTTTTGCAACTCCTAAACGCTTAAGCAGGTGAGCCGCCACCGTAAATTCACGCTCGTCCGCTTTAAATCCAAGATCTAAATTTGCTTGAACCGTATCGCGTCCTTTGTCTTGCAACTGATACGCGCGAAGCTTATTTAACAAACCAATTCCTCGCCCTTCATTGCGTAGATAAATAATAATTCCTGCATCAATTCCCTTCATTTTCTCAAGTGCATCGTATAATTGCGCATTACAATCACATCGTTCAGAATTAAATACATCACCCGTGAGACATTCTGAGTGAATACGCACGAGCGGAACAGAAGTAGCGGTAAGTTTCCCATAGACGACTGCCATATGCTCTTTATGATCTTGGGCGGTAGTAAATGCGTAGGCCTTAGCTTTTCCAAATCTAGTGGGCAAATTTGCTTCCACTACTTCGTTGATAGGAGATTCATTGGCTTTTCTATGGGCTATAAGCTCAGAAATACTATAAATAGACAACTTATGCTTACGAGCAAATGCGTGAAGCGCCTTTCCCTCAACCATCTTTCCATCATCTCCCATGATTTCACATAACACACCAGCTGGTTGCATGCCTGCCATTTTCAAGAGATCAATGGTGCCCTCTGTGTGTCCTGCTCTCACCAGTACGCCGCCATCATTAGCGATCAAAGGAAAAATATGACCGGGGGTACTGAGATCGCTCGGCTTTGATTTCTTATCTACGAGCACCTTAACCGTTTGCGCGCGATCGTAGGCTGAAATCCCGGTAGAAATACCATTACTCGCATCTACTGATACGGTAAAGTTGCATTGTTGTAGACGACCGCTATTGCGCTTATCCATTAGGGTAAGTGCCAAATCATCTGCACGCTGTTTAGAGATCGGCGCACAGATAAGTCCACGGCCGAATTTTGCCATGAAGTTAATTGACTCAGCTGTGATGGTTTGCGCCGCACACACTAAATCAGCCTCATTTTCTCGTGTGGGATCATCGACAAGCACAATTATCTTTCCTGCCCGTAAATCGGCAAGCACCTTATCAAGTTTCGTCATAATGTAGAGTTATAACGTAACGCTGAACTACGTTGTTAGAAGGAATAGCGCGTGAAGCGTACTACGCGGATATTTTCACCTAGTTTCAAAACTGCATCAGATATCAATTTTTCAATAGTGATATCTGGATTTTTAACAAAAGCTTGTTTCATGAGAGAAACTTCTTCGCGGAACTTCTTTTCTTTGCCTTCCATAATTTTATCATGCATAGCTGCAGGCTTTCCTTCCTGAGCTAACTGTGCGCGCCAGATTTCTTTTTCCTTCTCAATAGCCTCAGCTGGAACATCCTCTGGACCAACATAAACCGGACACAAACCAGCTACGTGCATTGCTATGTCTTTTGCTAACGCCTGAAAATCCGTGCTCAATGCCACAAAATCCGTCTCACAGCCAAGCTGTACCAAAACGCCGATTTTGCCGTTTGAGTGTATGTATGAACCAATATATCCCTCGCCTGTAGCGCGGTCTCCACGTTCAGCAGCTTTAGCCTCGCCTTTTTTGCGAAGTAATTCGACTGCTTTTTCCTCATTACCTGCCGTTTCTTCCAATGCACGTTTGCACATTTGCATTGATACGCCTGTCTTAACGCGAAGAGATTTGATTTGATCGAGTGTAATTTCCATAGCTCGGGAATTCTAAAGAGTCAGGCGTTATAAGTCAATATACTAACCACTATTGCTTCTTCTCCTCTTCATTTTTCGTCATATTTTGGACGTTTTGACCTGCTTGTGAGGCTACATCGGCTGCTTTATCTTTTAGGTCAGACACTGCAGACAGAGCAACCCCGGCCTTACCGTAGAGGGATTCAATATTAATTTTTTCTGCATAACCTGAGACAAACGGTACCTTCCAAATCTCTCCGTGATACGCCTTATAAATAGAAAGTACGTAGACGGCAAAGAGTGACAACGTCAGCAATGAGCCCAACCAACTAATGCTCAACAGCATTACTAAAACAAAAAATGTAATCAAAAATAACACCATGCTTTGTCGTGCATGGTAACGGCAAAATTCGCTTTTTGGTTTTACCACTAACGTAAAAACAAAGAGGGGACCGAAGTATGCAAGTGCAGCAAAAAAACGCTCATCAGAGGTCGTCGGGGGATTGGGAATTGCGGGAGGGACTGTTTGAGGAGTAGGAGCTGTTGACGAAGGTATTTGATCCATATGGATTGTATTATAAACATGCCCCAGGTGAAGTTCAACCACCTGGGGCAAATGATACCTCTATAATTTCGACCTAAGCAGACTATCTCAAGGCCTCTTTGATCTGATCCAAAAAGAATGTAAGTGACTTCATGGCATCGTCATTACCCGGAATAGGGTAGGTAACCAATGCTGGATCTGAGTTTGAATCACAGATAGCAAATGTTGGGATTCTAAGACGTTTTGCCTCACGTAATGTATTTGCATCACGAAGCGCATCCAAAACCACTACTGCATCTGGAAGCTTAAGCATGTCCTGAACACCTCCAAAGGCAATTTCCAATTTAGCTAACTCTTTCTGGAACTCAACACGCTCTTTCTTTGTATACTTGTCCCATCCACCCGTCTCACGCATTTGCTTAAGATCCTTAAAATGCTTGATGCGGCGTTTGATCGTATCAAAATTCGTCAATAAACCAGGAATCCATTTGCGTGTTACATAAGCACAGCGAACTTCGTGACCAGCCTCTTCAACCATTTTGGTTGCCTGAAGTTTAGTAGAAACAAGAAGAACTGACTTACCCTGTTCACGCATTTCCTTGAGAATTCCCATAGCTTTAGTAAGCATCTGTTGTGTCTTCGTAAGATCGAAGATATGAATTCCGTCGCGGCTACCAAAAATATAGGGACGCATCTTTGGGTTCCACTTTTGTACACGGTGACCGAAATGACAGCCACTTGCGAGCATTTGCTCGACCATCTTCTTGTCTACTGTAGGAGTAGTCATAGATCCTTGGGGTTGCGCTTACCGACCGTCATTTTGCTGAGTGATCCGCTTCTCTTAGTAATAAGGAAGGGGACAGGATATCAGCAATCAGGTTGGAAGCTAGATATAAAGTGAGTGAACTATACAGGTAAGCCCTTGAATAAGACAATATTGACATAATCTCAATAAGTTTTACAATAAGGAGAGATACTATGGCACTTGATTCTAATCCAAATTCGCCACAACGTCCCTCAGAAAGAGCACCCTGGGGCAACAAATTGCGGGAATATACTTCCCCTAAAGGCATTGCATCTTTAGAAAAAGCATTGGCGATCTTTGCTCCTCATACCACCGGAGATCTAAGTAAAGATAGTGAGCTGCATATACGTAGACGAGCTGAGGCGGATACACACATAGAGGAGGCAATTGAACAGACTATCAGGCATATATCCATGAAGTTTATTGGACGTAACGGTCTTTTAGAAATTGATCCAAATGATTTAGTAATTGAATTTGGAATGGGTATTGGTCGCAAATATCCTGAAAACATGACTGATGCAGCATTTGGGGAAGCGTATGTACTCAATGAAGTAGTGGGAAGAGTTGTTTCATATTTTGTTGCATATATTGCACTAAACGAAAAAGCTCATAGAAGTAAAATAACTACCGAGCGAAAAAAGGGAATGCAAACTTCGAAGCCAACTCACGGCTCATTTTTTGCGCTTATCGATGGGCAGATCAATCATTTACTTAATACAGATCCTGAATTATTAAGAACTGCCAAGAAGATCATAGATCCATTTAATTTGACACAACAATACTGGATGCCACTACTAAGGGAAAACCGCTTTGGCGAATTTAAAGACGATGAGACGAATAGAGAAGTAGTACGAAAAGAAAATGATCGCATAGCTCAAGAAATTTTTGCACGTGCAAGAAAAACATTGCCTCTGTGCACTGTTGAAGATACGTCCTTATTGAAAGACAAACCGCTGATAATGCAATTCGCTCCAATGGATCCATCGCTCAATCAAACGAGCGCATGTAATGCCCAAGTTTCTCTATTTGAATCTGAACTAGGTACTCAAGTTGCAGATAATGAAGAGTTGCAACGCGCTTTGCAGTCCAAGGCAGTGGGATCGGTTGCCGATGCGGTGCCCGTTTTAGGCTCCCTTCCATCATTTTTTGTAAGTCGTGCGCGAGGCGAACTTATGGATCCTGTATTAGGACCTGAAGGTCTACGACTCATTGCGGGAAAATCCGCACATTATGAATTATTGCGAAAAAATATTCTTTGGTATTTGGCTCATCTTATTTGTAGGAAAGAAGATGTTGAAGAAATTTTCGGTATTGAATATAAACATCGCGAAGGTCATGGCAAAGGACAGCCAAGAGACCCGGGTAGCGTGAGCCAACATGTGCGAGACCGCGTGAGTGCTACGCGTATTGTGCCAAGTGAACGAACTTCACAAAATGATTCAGACGTAGACGACGAAGAAGATCGAAATCCATCGGCGCGCCAGCTGCGCCAACACAAAGTAGGCGGACATACACGCCTATTGCCACTTGTACGTCGTCCTGATGGCAGCGTAATTGCGCCTAAACCATCGGCTGCTGCGATGAAACTTGCGGGTAGCTCTGTCGTTTTAGAGAGAGGCCTTGAAAATAGTATTACTGGTCAGGTCGTTTATCCAGAACAAATGAATGCGTTTTTGCGTGATCATGGATATGCAAGTATTGATCAGACAGTAGAAGCACATCCAGATCAATGGTATGTGCGATACGAAACGTTCATATCCGATTTCGTAAGAGGGAGTGATACCATTGGAGTAGTGGGCACGATAAAAGCTTCTGTTGAACAAACGATGAGGTAAGGTAGAATGCATCCATGAAGTTGCCAAAAGCATATAGCGCAAAGAAGTACGAGAACGGCATTTATAGTGCTTGGGAAAAAGCAAAAGCTTTTATGCCTAAGATGGTGAAGGGCAAAAAACCTTTTACGATTATGATGCCGCCGCCAAATGCGACGGGTACGCTGCACCTGGGACACGCTACGATGTTGGCACTGCAGGATATTATGATTCGCTATCATCGCATGAAGGGTGACCCCACATTGTGGCTGCCAGGAACGGATCATGCTTCCATTGCGACTCAGAATAAAGTTGAAAAAATAATTGCAGGTGAAGGACTTACGCGTCACAGCATGGGCAGAAAGCCTTTCTTGAAACGTGTGGAAAAGTTTGTAAAGGGTTCTCAGAGCACCATAAGAAATCAAGTGCGGAAAATGGGTTCGTCATGTGATTGGAGCCGTGAACGCTATACGCTTGATCCACAATTATCAGAGGCAGTGCGCGAGATTTTTGTTCGCATGTATAACGATGGACTTATTTATCGCGGTAATCGTATTGTGAACTGGTGTCCGCGTTGCACCTCAACGCTTGCTGATGATGAGGTGACCTATAAAGAGCAAAAAACGAAATTTTATTATTTGAAATATGGGCCTTTTACTATTGGTACGGCACGTCCTGAAACAAAGTTTTTGGATAAAGTAATTGTGGTGCATCCTGACGATGAGCGTTATAAACAGTGGATTGGAAAAGAGGTCATGGTTCCGTGGATTGATGGCCAGGTGAAAGCGAAAATTATTGCTGATAAAAGCGCGGATCCAAAGTTCGGATCGGGTGCAATGACGATTACACCAGCGCATGATTTTATTGATTTCGAAATTGCGCAACGCAACAAGCTTGAGATCGTACAGATTATCGATGAGAAGGGAAATCTGACTGCTCACGCGGGTCAGTTTGCTGGAAGGAACGCTCGTGAGGCGCGCGAGGATTTGATTAAAAAGATGGAAGAAAAGGGACTCGTGGAACGCATCGATGAAAATTACACGCATAATCTATCGATTTGTTATCGATGCGGGACGGCGATCGAGCCGCTCGTGAGCAGACAGTGGTTTATCTCAGTAGATCGACCTTTTGGAAAAAAGAAAAAGACGCTCAAGCAAATGGCGCTTGAGGTTGTTCGAAAAAAAGAAGTTACCATTGTTCCTGAGAGATTTGAGAAAACATATTTCCAGTGGATGGAAAATCTTCACGACTGGTGTATCTCAAGACAAATTTGGTTTGGTCATGAGATCCCCGTTTGGTACTGTGATAGCGGCTGCAAAGAGCCTATCGTAGAGGTAAAAGCACCAAAAAAATGTCCTCACTGTGGAGGTAAAAAGCTGCATCAAGATCCTGACACGCTCGATACCTGGTTCTCATCCGGTCTTTGGACGTTTTCCACGTTGGGCTGGCCTAAAAAAACGAAGGATTTGGAATATTTTCATCCCACGAGTGTACTAGAAACTGGTTACGATATTCTATTCTTCTGGGTGGCACGCATGATTCTCATGACCACGTATGCATTAGATACGGTGCCGTTTAAACATGTGTATCTTCACGGATTGGTACGAACCCGCGACGGTGCAAAGATGAGCAAATCTCATCCGGAAACATGCATCGATCCTCTCGATATGATTGAAAAATACGGAGCTGATGCGCTGCGCCTATCCATGGTAATTGGTGGTGCACCAGGAAATGACGTACGTTTATATGAGGAAAAAATTGCGGGCTTTAGAAACTTCGTAAATAAAATATGGAATGCGACACGATTTGCCTTGCTTCAAACTGAGAATAAAAAATTGCCAAAAAAGCTTATTGTAAAGCCCAAAACTGCAGCTGATAAGTGGATTCTTACGCGCCTACAGCTCCTGGTAAAAGAAACTACTGATGATATTGAAGCGTTCCGTTTTTCAGAGGCCGGTACGAAAATTTATGATTTTACGTGGAATGAATACTGCGCTTGGTATTTGGAATTTTCAAAGGGCGATCAACAAAATATTAGTGTACTCATGCATGTGCTCGAGACCTTGCTGAAGCTCTTACATCCTTTTGTGCCCTATGTAACTGAGGTTATCTGGAAAGAACTCGGCAAGGGCGGAAAGAATGACTTTATTATGAATGCGCCGTGGCCAAAAGTTGATAAGAAATTTATTTTCAAAAAAGAAGCCGATGCAATGAATGCCGTGGTGGCGAGTATTACCGCCGTACGTACGCTTCGTCAGGAAAACAATATTGATGTGACTAAAAAAATCGGTGCGACATTTGTAAGTACTAAATGGAAAAAAGTATTACATGAACAGCGTGAATCTATCATGCGCATGGCTCGTCTGAGCGAGTTTAACATTGCGGCAACTAAATCAGTACAAGGTCCGGTACTCAGCCAATTTACTAATGATATTGAAGTGGTACTTCCGCTTTCTGAGTTAGTGGATTTGGATAAAGAACGCGCTCGTCTGCTGGCTGAAAAAGACCAGCTGCAAAATTACATTAATGGCCTTGATACAAAGCTTAAAAATCCCAACTTCACTGGCCGTGCACCGGCACATATCATTCAAGCAGATACCGAGCGTTTGGCTGCAGCTAAGGAAAAGTACTCTAAAATTGGAGAACAGCTAGAGCAGATGCGCTAAAGTCGCAATCATGGTATAATAATACGATGATCGTCGACCCAGAAAAATACATACAAAATGGACTCAAGGTAGTTAGCGACCTAGAAAAACAGGGAAATGTGCCTGCGGCACTTAGGGCATGCGAAGAATTATTGCGTGTGAATCCCTATCATTTGAAAGTGCAGAAGTATATTCAGCACCTCCAGGAAACAATAGTGAGTCAAAATGCAGCAAAGGTAGATAAAGATATAGATGCAACGATGCATCTTTGGGACGAGCATCGCTACGATGATTTGGCTACCATCTATACACGTCTTTATCAATTTGCTCCGCAGCACCAACGTCTCAAAAAAATGATTGAGAAGTTGCAGCACTCCATGACCGATGCACAGAAAAATACATATAAAGATTTTTTGCAGAAAGCATATGATGCTATTTCACAACTTATTCGTGAAGAAAAATGGAGCGACGCAATACAGGCATCAAATGAATTACTACAGCGTGCGCCTGGAGACGCGAAGTCCGAAAAGCTCTTACTAGAAGCAAAAAACGGCTATGTAGAGGGCCAATTAGAAAAAAACCGCAATGTCATCGAGGGATCGGATTTTGAGCGTGCGGTTAATTTATATCAGCAACTTCTCGCAATATATCCTGAACACACCCGCACGAGACGACTTCTTCAGCAAACTCAATCGCATCTTTCAGAAAAAAAAATTCTCGCTTCAAAAATTAATTTAAATGAAAGTATCGCTCGTATGAAAGAACTTTTTAAAACAAATGAGTATGAAAAAGTCATTCAAGCATGCGATGAAATTTTACAGCTCGACGCACATTGTGTGACTGCCCAGGTATTTAGAAAAAAAGCTGAAGCGACACTAGAAAAAGAATGCACGTTGCTTGAAGTACGCGCACTTAAAGCTCGCCAATCAGATGTTGCAGCAGATAAAACTGCCCATCCTGATAATTACATTAACGTGTAATCAGTGCTGTCCGCTCAATGCCAGTCCCAATAAACGTCATCGGACAACCGACCATTTTTTCCAGTAAACGAATGTAATTTTGACACGCTTTCGGCAGTTGCTTAAAAGTGCGTGCTTTAGAAATATCTTGCTTCCAACCAGGCACTTCTTTGTATATAACTTTTGCATTTTCTAAGACCGTCAAATCACTCGGGAATTCAGTATAGCGCTTGCCTTTATATTCATATGCCACCGCAATCTTAATCTTTGGCAGAGAGTTAAGCACATCAACTTTAGTAAGATTAATATCCGTACAGCCATTAATACGCACCGCGTAGCGAACTGCAACCGCATCAAACCATCCGCAGCGACGTGGACGTCCCGTAGTTGCACCATATTCATTTCCAATTTTTCGAATTTCTTCACCGAGTGCATCGTTTAATTCTGTAGGGAATGGGCCACTTCCTACACGCGTTGTATAGGCTTTCACGATCGCAATGACTGATTTTATTTCACGCGGAGCTATACCCGCACCAGAAATCACCCCACCAATTGAGGCATTTGAAGAAGTAACAAAAGGATACGTGCCATGATCGACATCCAAAAGTGTTCCATTCGCTCCTTCCATCAAGATAGTTTTTCGTTTTGTGCGCTGCTGAGCAAGGAAGAGGGAAGTATCAGTTACAAAAGGTAAAAAACGCTTTGCATAAGCCTTAATTTCTTTTAATTCCTTTTCAACATCATACGAAATTCCATACATTTTTTTGAGCATCTCAATATGCGCCAAAAATCTTTCACGGAACGCATCAAAATTGCGAAGATCACCCATCCTAAACCCTGAACGTGCGATTTTATCGCTATAAGAAGGCCCAATTCCGCGTCCTGTTGTACCGACTTTTTTACCACCCTTCATTTCTTCCTGAAGTCGGTCGATTATTTTATGGTACTCAAAAACAATATGAGCGCGATCCGAGATCAATAAACGCTTACCAATGCGAATTCCACTTTTCTCAAGTGCATCGGCTTCCTCAGCTAAGCTAGGCAAATTAATAACCATACCATTGCCCATCACGCAGATTTTCTTAGGATGCAACATTCCCGCAGGAATGAGATGAAAAACGAATTTTTTCTTTCCTACGTAGATTGTATGACCTGCATTTGCACCACCCGTTGCGCGACCAACAATATCGTATTCCTCAGCCAAAATATCGACGAGCTTTCCCTTGCCTTCATCTCCCCATTGACCGCCAATAATTGCAGCAACGGGACCTAGTTTCTTAACGATTGATTGCACGGCGTAGTAATAACATAGCGAGCGGGCATTAGGCAACCTACATTCTCGCCTGGTATACTCGGGCCATGATTACAAATGAACAACTACAGGCACAACTTCCTCACACACTTGAGGGAACAAAATTCACTAATCTTGGCGAACTCTATGAGGGAAAAGTTCGCGACAACTACACAAAAGGCGATCGCAGAATTCTGATCGCTTCAGACCGATTATCGGCATTTGATCGTGTTATCACGACAATTCCATTTAAAGGCGAAGTACTCACTCAAATGTCTCGATTTTGGTTTGAACAGTCACAAGATATTATCCCCAATCACGTCCAGGCATATCCCGATCCACAAGCGATGGTTGGCGTTATGTGTAAACCATTACCCGTTGAAATGGTAGTTCGTGGCTATATCACGGGTGTAACGACAACTTCAGCCTGGTACAACTATGAAAAAGGCGTCCGTAACTTCTGTGGTAATCAGCTTCCTGAAGGAATGAAAAAGAATCAGAAATTCGCTCAACCTATCATCACACCTTCTACAAAAGCAGCTCATGGCGACCATGATGAATCTATCTCTCCAGCAGATATTTTAGCGAGTGGGTTATTAACTCAAGACCAGTGGAACACCATCGCAGAAGCATCATTAAAATTATATCAACGTGGTGTTGAAATTGCCGCAAAACAAGGAATTATTCTCGTAGATACAAAGTATGAGTTTGGCATTGCACCAAATGGCCAAATTGTACTCATAGATGAAATGCATACGCCTGACTCCTCACGCTTCTGGTTTGCAGATGAGTATGAACAACGATTAGCAACGGGCGAAGAGCAGAAAAAAATTGATAAAGAATATCTTCGCGAATGGCTTGCGGCTCAAGGATTCCGCGGAGAAGGAAACATTCCGGCAATTCCTGATGAGGTTCGTGTAGAGACCGCACGCCGGTACATAGAAGCCTATGAACTCATTACCGGACAAACATTTAAAGGTGAGGTTGGTCCTGTTGCTACGCGCATTGAGAAAAATCTCGTTAGTTATGTAGGATAAGGTTAGCGCCATCGAATAAGACCAGAAATCAAGAGTTATGACAACACATTTCCTGGAGGAATTTAAAAAGTTACAGATGAGCCAGCCGCGCATAGCACTGGTTTCATCTGACTCAGAAAATAGCGCGTATACCAATTACGCCTATAAAAATAAGAACTGTTATCTCGTTTTTGGAGGTCACTACAACGAGGATGACATGTATACACAGTATTGTTATGCAAATAAAAACTGTGTCGATTGCGATAAAGTTGAACGCAGTGAATTGTGCTATGAATGTACCTTTGGAAGTAAACTCTACAATTGCAATTATCTACTGAACTCATTCAGCTCAAGCGACTGCGAGTTTGGATATGATCTAGTAAACTGCCGCAATTGTTTTTTGTCTGCGGGATTACGAACGGGAGAGTTTTTCATCGCCAACAAACGCTACCAAAAAGATGAATATTTTAAAGAAGTTGCGCGCCTTAAAAAACAGTATTCAGTTCGAGAATTAGCTCAGAAATTAGAAGAGGTTCGTCGCACTATTCCTCATGTCGGTTGGATCCAAAAAAACTGCGAATCATCTATGGGTTCTAATTTAGAAAACTGCAAAGAATGCTATTTTTGCTTTAACGGTACCGATTTAGAAGAGTGTATCTATGTAGCCACCAACGGGAACTACTGCAAAACCTCTGTTGATTGCGACTGCATTGGCTACGATCCTTGTGAATTACTGTATGAGTGCATTGGAAACTCGGGAAATTATAACTGCAATTTTTGTAATGCCTGCTGGCACAATTCTAATTTAGAATATTGCGAACTTGTTTTTAACTCACATGACTGTTTTGGCTGCATATCAAGGAGCCACGCAGAGTATGAAATATTAAATGTTAAGTACTCAAAAGAAGATTATTTCAAGAAAGTCGAAGAGATTAAAGATGAATTGAAATCCGCTGGTTTATACGGAAAATGGCTTTATGAATCAACGTATCCGTATCAAGACAGTACTGCTCAACTTTATTTTCCCCAATAATTCCGTATAATAAGCGCACTATGTTAGTACCCATTCTATTAGGTTCTGAATCAGACAAAGATCACGCACAGAAAATTGGTGGTTGGCTAGAACAGTTCGGTATACCACATGAGATAAAGGTAATGTCAGCACACAAAGTTCCTGAAAAGCTTTTTGCCTACATACAAGAGATGAATAAGCAGAAGAATATCGTTTTTGTAACAATTGCTGGACGTTCAAATGGTCTTTCAGGTGTTACCGCAGGCTCAAGCGTTCATCCAGTCATTGCCTGCCCACCATTCAAAGATAAGGACGATTACAGCATTAATATTCACTCTACGCTTCAAATGCCCAGCGACACGCCTGTATTAGCAGTTCTTGATACTCAAAATTGCGCGCTTGCGATTGCACGTATTTTTGCCATGCAAGATCCTGCCATTGCAGCAAAAGTCGCTCAGCGGATTGAAGATATAAAAGCCACTTTCTAACTATGAAAAAATTACTTACGGTACTTGTATTGCTTACTTTGGGACTTACCGGATGTGGTACCCCTCGTGATTTGAGGATTACTACTGCCCAGGGAACCCTTACACCGACCTATTCTGTTGCACCCGGTGGCATTATTAAAACGAAAGTCCAACTCACAAATACAACACCAGAAGAACATACATATGACGTTTTTTCCTATGTGGAAGCTGCTGAAAGCGAGTTTTCGCAAACATCAAGCTGGGTGGGATTAAATGAGCGCAGTCCAATAATACCGGGATCAAGCGATTACAATATCTATGTAACTATTGCCGTACCAGCTGCAACGCCCGCTGGTGATTACAAAGTTCGCGTATATGTTCGTCCCTATATTGCAGATGAACAATTTGGAGAAAAAGAGGCGATTACCTTTGCTGTCCGCGTATTAGCTGATGGAGAAATGATGATAAATGACACGCTATCGTTTTAAGGTCTGTGTCTTGATAAAAAGGCAGAAAAAGTGTAGTATTAGGTGATGCAAAAGCAAAAAAATAAACAAAAAAGAGCACTCGTTTTTAGAATGCTATCGATGACCCTGGTAGCGATTTTCTTTTTAAGCAGCATACCAATAACACAGGCTGTCGGAATAACTCCTAGTAAAATCGTATTCAAAAACATCCTTCCATCTAGTGTGGTGAAAAGAAGTCTTTCTTTTGTGCGCTCTGACGCGGCAGAAGAAGAATACCTCCAAATCACCGTAAAAGGTGAAATCGGCGACATGATAGATACCTCATTAATGGGAACAAAAGTTAAACTTGAGAAAGGAGTACAAACATTCCAATACTTTTTCAATATAAAGCCCGGAAATGTAGCAGACGGAGAATACTCTGGAACTATTGTTGTTGAACAAATCGAAGAGGTAAGCGATAAAGATGTACATGATGTACAAGAAGGGGAGGCACGGGTAAAAACGGGAGCCGCAAAAAGTGGAAGTATCACGAAATCTGCAGCCGAGGCAGTTGTTATATTACGTGTTTCTAATAAACAATTAGTAAAATGGAAAATCGACAGTTCTACAATGAATCAAGTAGAGGAGAAACAACCAGTGAATTTTTCTCTTCTTTTCAGCAATGAAGGAAACGCAGCAACAAAGCCTACAAAAACAGTTATTACTTTATCCGAGCGCAAAAACAGAAAAAAGACCTACACAGAAACAATATCATTTAAAGATATTAAGCCTATTCCCGCATTCACACATGCAGAAATACCTGTGGTCACTAAAATTAAACTACCAGTAGGTTTTTACTATTACTCCATCACGGTCTACAACAAAACTAAAATTGTGTATAAGAGCGACTCAAAACTATTACAAGTTGTTCCCGAGGGTACACTTGCCCAAAAAGGAGAACAGGTTACCTTTGAAATGGACAAGACAAATGGCGAATATGAAACAGGAGAAATCATCAAATTTCTAAGTACGTTTAAAAATACGGGGCCCGTTATTTTGCGCCCAACATGGGTTATTGAAATTTATAAAGATACTAAGAGAATTGATTTACTTAAGAAGGAAATCAGCTTAATTACAGCAGGTGCAGTAGCCGACCTCGAAAATGAGTTCACCGTCCGCGAAGGCGGTTCATATCGTGCCGTAAGTTACTATACCTATGGCATTACGCGAACAGAGCCGAAAGAAGTTAACTTTGGCATAGGAGCTATAAAAGACTCATATATTTTTATGATCTTGGGCTTTATGAGTCTTGCAACAATTGCACTACTCACATTGTTTATTAGACAACATAGGAAAAACAAAAACCTATCTACAGAAAATATAGTACCGCCCCAATCAAAATAAATAAGAGTATCCCGAAAACAGAAAACCTTACCCGATGGTACTCATGTTTGAACTGATGTAGGGGTTTGTGATCAGGATGTGTAGGATCTAAAGGATTGAGATGTTCGTATGAATCTTCTAAGGATTTGGTCACGAGATGCGGTATACGTCCTGGATTATCGCTCATAATAACGAGATGAATAATCGTTGAGACAATAAAACCAAGAAAAAATCCTATAGTCGCTTGGTGGTGAACAAGAACCGAGATAGTGTGGGTAAATCCCAACCAAGCACTTGCGATAGATTCCATAATAATTCGATTGTCCCATGGCACTGCTGACTAATCAAGAATACCTTAAAAAAACATTAAAACTAGGACTTATTCTTGGCGCAATAGTACTTACTGCCAATACTTTTTTTCTATCAATCAGTGTAGTTAATGGCAATTCAATGGAGCCCACTCTCCACGATGAACAACAATTTGCCATTAATAAATTTAAGTACTTATTCCAAGAACCTAAACGCTTTGATATTGTTCAACTTTACGATCCTGTTGATAAAAATAAGCTCTTAGTGAAACGTGTTATTGGACTTCCCAATGAGACACTTCAATTTACAGAAAACAAAGTTTCGATTATCTCACCCGATGGAACAATAAAAGAAATTGATGAGCCCTACCTAAAGAATGACGTGGTAAATGCAGGAAGAATCGATAAACCTGCCACCATCTATATTCCCGATGGTACCTACTATGTAATGGGGGATAACAGGACGTTTAGCACTGATTCTCGTGATTTTGGTCCCGCTACACGCACCCTTATTTTAGGAAAGGTAATTGCAAAGGTTTCACCTGCTCCCGAACCTTCATTGAAGGTAGTATATCGGGATGAACAAAAGAAAAACCATCAAGCGAATCGTCAGTAAGCAATTTACTCATCTCACGAGTCAGAGGATCAAGCAGAAAAATACCCTGATTGGCTTTTATCAGTATTGTATTGTTATCAACAACGCGCTGATCTTTTATCAAAAAGGGGAGCCTCATGCGTAAACTAGGCTGATTATTACTCGGTGTATAACTCAAGATATTCAAAAAATGCGTTGCGGTGGGTAGAGGAGCAAAATGAGACTTGAATAGTGCAATGAGTCGATCATATTCGTCTTTTTTCTCGTCTTTTTTTATCTGTGCACTATTTTTTTCATCCAAATTCCATTCAATAAACGTATCATCCGAGCGGTAAATTAATAATGTGTGTGGTTCTGCAGAATCCCACGTACCAATGCCATCTACAAAGGGCATATTCATAATCGCACAACGGAAATCTCCCGTGTTTATCGATTTAAAAATACAGAAAGTGGTGGCGTGTTGAGCGGGTGTTTTGATAAAGAAAAAATTGCCATCCGGACTTTCTTCAATTTGCTCAATTACTGCTGAAGTACCTGTAACTGATGCAGTGTATACCTTATCGTCACCAGGTTTTGTAACGTATAATTTTCCTTTTTCATCAAGAACATAGACATTTTTTTGAGGAGAAATATAATTATATACTCCAAGGGGAATTTTTTGATACGTAACATACGGCGGATAACCAATCACCGTATTTTCTGAAGATGAAAAAAGTAAAGGAATGGTTTTAGCATTTTTTTCTACTAATAAAACGGAATTTTGTCGCAAATAAGTCCCGACAACCAATAAAAAAGTTACACCAAGAAAAATAAAGAAATAACCTGTTGATCTCCGCATGGATACATGATACACTATTTATCGCAAGTGAAGGAAAACAAATATTGAACACAGGTGCAGGTCTTTAAAATAATAGAACTTAGTCATACTTATTTTTAACCAAAATCAATGCTATGAAAGCATACACGATAGTTGCAGCGCTGGTTGCGGTCACGCTTACTGTTGCATTTGCAGTAAACCTTGTCTCAAGCAGGGATACGCAAATTCAGGTAAGTTCGATATCGCAATCTTCCGAGAAAACTTCAGAAAAGGTAAGTAACGTTTCTGAACAAAGGGTATTTATACCTATTCACGAATCTGTTCAGTCAGTAACAGTAGCAGAATAAGTTTACTTAATAGTCACATTATTTATTTATAACAACAAATATGAAAAAACTCATATCCTCCCTCTTGAATAAGAAGGGTGAGACCAACAGCAATTTGGTCTATGCAGCTGGTTTTACGATTATCGCAGTAGTAGCTCTTGTAGGTCTTATTAGCATGAACTCAGGTTCTCAGGCTGATGAAAATACACAGGAACAGACAGCAGGTGCTGCAAACGCAACACCAAGCGTAAGCATTAGTTCAGTTACCCTTAACTCAATCTCATTGACTGAGACAACAGGTAGTTCAGACTGTGGTGTTGATACTTGTGCCACTCTCGTTGAAGGTTCAACGACAATTCCAGTAGTTATTGCAGGTTCAGCAAGTGATGATAACGGATACCAGGATATTGCTGATGCAGATGGTACTTCTGGTAGTTGGACAGCAAAGTTGTATCGAAGTGATTTGAATGCAACATGTACAGCTACAGACATTACTAATGGTAACTGTGTGGATTTCACAGAAGCAGACAGCAACCTTACGGGAGGATCTGGAACTTCAATTAACTTCTCATTCAGCAGCACAGTACCTTTTTACATGACTCCAACTGATCCTAATGCTCCTACAAATTCAGCTCTTTCTTGGGTTGCATATGTAAGCGCTGAGGATATTGATTCAGCAACAGCAAGTGGCAGCGATACTTTTGGATTTGAGGTAAACACATTAGTAGGTATTAGCGTAAGTGGAACAACTTCTTATACTACTTCAGGTGGTAATCTTACATTGGGTGGAACATCTGATGATGCAACTATCGTAGTTACTAACGGAGGTAACCGTGATATCGATTTCAATATTAAGGGAAATGGCTCAACATGGTCATGTGTTGATAACAGCACTGGCGCATCGAGCGGTTCATTCGCGATTGGACAGCTTAAATATTCAACTTCAGCAAGCCAAGCATGGGCTGATATGACTGCAGTTACAACAAGTAACGCAGCTGTTGATGCTAACTTAACAAAGGGTCCAAATTCTACAACAAATGTTTACGGTAAACTAAAACTTCCAGCAAACGGAGTTGGTGGTACATGTACTGCTACACTTACGTTCACTGGTATTGCAGGAAGCTGATAATAGTAAGTACTATTCAAAAAGGCTCGGGTCACTTAGACTCGGGCCTTTTTTAGTTTATACTGCCCTCATGCAAAAGCGCGATTCAACTCTCGATCTTATCGCTGCCAGTGGATTAGGGGTTATTTCGTTTATCGCGTTAGCAACACTTATACTTTTAAATTCAAGAGGACAGGGAGATCAAAGCACTCAGTCAACGAATATAAATAATCTTTCCCCAAGTGTTGAAATAACATCCGTCATTGTTAACTCCGTCGCACTAAGTGAGTCAACTAAAAACACCGATTGCAGCATTGATAGCTGTGTAAATTTAATAGAAGGATCCACCTCTATACCAGTGGTTATTTGGGGTACTGCAACAGATCCAAATGGCTACAAAGATATCAGCGATGCTGACGGACCTAGTGGCAAGTGGACTGCCAAATTATTTAGAAGTGATTTGGACTCAAACTGCGGTGGTTCTGCTATCACGAATGGCGATTGTGTGGATTTTATTGAGCACGATAATGACATTATAGAAAATTCGGACAGCGACGTTGAATTTTTATTCACAAGCACTGTTCCCTATTACATGACTCCCACCGATGAAGATACCCCCACCTATTCAGTACTCAACTGGATCGCCTATGTAATGGTGGAAGATGTAAATTCAAGACCTGGGGCAGCGAGTGATACCTTTGAATTTGAAGTTAATACCTTAATTGCACTACGAGTTGAATCAAAAAATGCACAATATACTAAAATTAATGTCGGTGAAAAATATTCAGAAACCGTGATTTCAATAGCAAATAAAGGAAATCGAGATATCGATTATTATATAAAATCAGGTGGCCCTACTCCCGATATATGGAAATGTGACAAAGGAACCTTTCCTATCTCCGCACTTAAATATTCCACTAAAAATACGCACAATTATAACGATGGCATGACCGCACTTACGAGCAGCTCTAAAAAAGTCGATGCGAATATTCCGAAAGGTTCCCATAATAATACGGGAAATCTTTATGGCATGTTACAAATACCATCAGGCCCGATAGGAGGAACATGCACTGCTCAAATAGTTTTTACCGCCGTAGCAGGTAACTAACGACGCTCATGCCCATAAGAAAAAACGCTACAGCTGACCAATTACTGAGAAGATACGGTAGAAACTGTGCATGAGAAAGCGTAATAGTATTTTCCAATGGGGTATTAAGAAGCACGCCTTTTTCATCATAAAAATGTAGTGTGTATCGATAGGTTCCACTTAAAAGGGGCAGAGATAATCGCAGCTTATTTTCACTATTTGAAAAAGGTGCGAGCACAATTGGATCGTCTAAGGGAATATCGAAAGACTGCTCATTACTATTTAGTAGTTTGAGTTCAGCACGTGTAAAAATAGGGGTTGAATTACCGCTATTTTTTATCAAATAATGAAGAAAGAGATGATTGTTTTTTTTGTCGTACTCAAGCTGACTAATCGTAGTTTTAGTATCAGCAATCATTTTAGTATCCGCAGAAAAAAGAATCTTTACGCCAATACCGTAGTCATAGACGACACTCACCGTGCTTTCCGGATTAATAATGCGCGATGAAATGTGAAATATGCCGCTTGCGGTAAGGGGAACTTCTGCGGGAGCCTTAAGAGTAAAACTAACTTCGTGCGTTTGGGATCCTGGTGAAAAAATAAATACATTACCTTCAGGGAAATGTACGTAAGGGGCAATTTCGGGGTCAGGTGTAATAGTAATTTCAAGTGGATCTTGAATCTCAGCACGTGACATAACAAACTTTCGCGTGATTTCCATATGCGGAAGGAGTGGCCCCACTTTTATTGTTGAAGGGCTTACACCCAGTGCATCTGCCTGTTGAAAATATAAGAGCGAGGAAACCATCACCAAAAGCAGCAGCATTTTTCTCATGGTCAGAAGTGTATAACAAAATGACTTTGCGGAATATAGAAACTCAGATATGGTATAGACATGAGTTTGCTGAAGGCACTATCACCTTTAGATGGAAGGTATTACGAGAAGACAAAACAACTTGGCGCGTATTTTTCTGAATTTGGACTTATTTTTTACCGTCTTAAAGCGGAAATTAATTGGCTGATATTCCTTTGCAATACAGTAAAACTGCCTGGTACACGTTTGCTCAAAAAAAACGAGGTTGCTGCACTCGAAAAATTAATAAGTGAATTTTCCGAAAAAGATGCGGCGCGTGTGAAAACAATAGAATCAACGACCAATCACGACGTAAAGGCACTTGAGTATTTTATAAAAGAATCACTCCCGCCCACCTGCAAAGATATTGCTGAGTTTGTACACTTTGGATGCACTTCAGAGGATATAAATAACACGGCATATAACTTGATGTCGCTGGATTTTTTAATGCACGAGTATTTGCCCGTAATGAGATCGCTCATAAAACAGCTCTATGGTATGGCAAAGGAGCATAAGGGTCTCCCTATGCTTGCTTTAACGCATGGTCAATCAGCAAGTCCCACGACGGTGGGTAAAGAATTTATTAATGTGGTGGTGCGTTTAGAGATGCAGCTGCGAACAGTTAAGAATGTCCGATTTACTGCAAAATGGAGCGGTGCAGTGGGAAACTTCAACGCTCACGTTAGTGCGTATAGAGATCTAGATTGGCCAACTATTTCTGCGCAATTTATAAAAACACTTGGCCTCGTTCCGTATTTATACACAACTCAAATTGAACCTCACGATTCATTTGCAGAACTTTTTGATGCACAAAAGCGAATTAACACTATATTGATCGATTTTTGCCGTGACATGTGGATGTATATTTCACGTGGGGTATTTAAACAACGCACGAAAGAAGGGGAGGTAGGTTCATCTACGATGCCCCACAAAGTAAATCCTATCGATTTCGAAAATGCTGAAGGGAATTTAGGCCTTGCTAATGCCCTTTATTCACATTTTTCAGAAAAACTGCCCATCTCACGTATGCAGCGCGATTTGTCGGATTCAACAGTACTACGCAACCTGGGAGTTGCTCATGGATATACCACCCTAGCGATTCAAAGTCTCGCAAAGGGTCTTGGAAAAATTGAAGTAAATAAAGAAAAACTCGCGCTTGAACTTGATAGTAATTGGGAAGTCTTAGCAGAGCCCATCCAGACGGTGCTGAGAAAAAATGGGGTTTCAGGAGCCTACGAAAAGCTCAAAGAACTTTCTCGTGGTAAAAAAGTTACACAAGAGACCACTACTGCATTTCTCAAGCAACTAAAACTTCCGCCTGACGACAAGAAATATTTGCTTGAACTTACTCCCGCAGATTACACTGGGTTGGCCGAGAAACTTGTAGATTCTTATAAGCTCGACAACACACTATGATACTTGCAGATAACGAAATTACAGCCAGAATTAAAGCCGGAGATATTGAGATCGTTTCCGCTGATGGAGGCCATAATACTAATGTTAATGCTTCATCAATGGACTTGCGCTTAGGAGGTTCGTTTAAAGTCTATAACCATAATCAACGCGCAATTCTCGACCCCCTTGATTCAGCGAGTTTTGAGGGTTCCACGAGCCTTATTGAGGTACTTCCGGGCGATGCATTTATCGTACAGCCAGGAGAGTTCATTTTGGGTGTGACTATGGAAAAGATTAAAATTTCTGATGATTTGGTAGCCCGCGTAGAAGGCCGCAGCTCACTGGGAAGATTGGGGATTATTATTCATTCAACAGCGGGATTCATAGATGCAGGATTTGAGGGAACAATCACCTTAGAGATCACAAATATTAATCGTATGCCTGTAGCGTTATATCCTGGTATGCGTGTGTGCCAACTTGCCTTTGAGGAGATGAGTTCTGCAGCAACAGTACCTTATTCAAAGAAAAAGACATCTAAATACCAGGGTCAATTTTTGCCTCAAGACAGCCGCATTTACACCGACCCAGAATTTAAACTTATTGCAGCAGAGCGTAAGCAGCGTCATGTAGCTAATAGCAAAATTGAGATAGACAAATCTATTGCAATATCTTAAAATTACAAATGTTCCGTTTTAAAAGAGCCATCACTCTTTGATTGCAATTTACTAAATTGCAGACGGAAGGGGAGAGAAATTCGAGACTCACTCAGTGATCACGAATGTAGATTCCTCCGCGGCAGCCCGCGAAACAAACGTCCAAGTAGCCCTTCCTCTTAATCTAAATAAGAGAGGAGGGAAACAAGGTGGCACCGTCCTTATATAGGATCCTTGTAGCAATTTATTTTTCTACAAGTTTTTTATGAAAGATCAGTCATTTGCTCCCGTCACTACTAAGCAATCATTTCCAGAATTAGAACACGAGATCCTCGCCTTTTGGGAGAAAGAAAATATATTCGAGAAGTCGGTCAAAAACCGGAAGGGGAAGCCTAAATTCGTCTTTTTCGATGGTCCTCCTTTTGCCAATGGATTGCCTCACTACGGGCATATTTTAGCGAGCTCATTGAAAGACGCCGTGACCCGCTACTGGACGATGAAAGGATACTATGTGCCTCGTGTAAATGGTTGGGATTGTCATGGTTTGCCCGTTGAATACGAAATTGAAAAGGAGCTTAAACTCTCTGGGCGTAAAGACATCGAAAAAATGGGAGTAGAGGTTTTCAATAATGCCTGCCGCGAAAGTGTTTTTCGTTACACAAAAGACTGGCAAGTCATGCTTAGGCGCATTGCGCGATGGGTGGATTTTGAACAAGAGTATGCAACGCTTCAAAACGACTATATGGAGTCGATTTGGTGGGTATTTTCTGAAATTTGGAAAAAGGGACTGGTCTATCAGGGGCATAAACCAATGCATATCTGTCCACGCTGTGAGACTTCACTTTCTAACTTTGAGGTAACGCTCGGATATAAAGAAGTAAATGACTTGAGCGTGACGGTAAAATTTGAGTTGGAAGACGAGCCGGGAAGCTACGTTGTGGCCTGGACAACAACGCCTTGGAGTTTATTGAGCGTCACGGGATTGGCCATTGGACCCGATTTTGATTATGTAAAAGTTGAGCTGGAAGGTGCGCATTATTACATCGCTGAAAATCGGCTTGCAGTCACCTTTGACGGACTCGGTGACTATAAAATAGTTGGAAAAATTAAGGGAAAAGAACTCGCAGGAAAACGCTATAAACACGTCTTTGATTTCTATAATGATAGCCCGGAAATTAAGGCCAGCAAAAATGCATTTCATATCGTCGGTACTGACTACGTGAGCGTTGATGATGGTACGGGAATCGTAACAATCAATGGTGCATTTGGTGAAATTGACTTTGAAGCAGCAAAAAAACATGAATTGCCAATTATTGTTAACGTGAATTCAGATGGAACATTTACAAAAGAAACTGGTTCATATGCCGGCATGTATGTAAAAGATGCAGAAAAAATCATCGCAAAGGAACTTGCAGAAAAAGGCTTACTGCTAAGAAAAGACCCCATTCGTCATAGCTATCCGCATTGCTGGCGCTGTGACACTCCGCTACTCAACTATGCGACCCGATCATGGTTTATAAAAGTGACTGATATTAAGGATAAATTGTTAAAAAATAATAAGAAAATCCACTGGGTACCGAGTCATATACAGGATGGACGTTTTGGAAAATGGCTTGAGGGTGCGCGTGACTGGAATATCTCTCGTAACCGTTTCTGGGGCTGTCCTATACCAATTTGGCAATGTGAATGTGGCAAGCAAGTATGCATTTCTTCGCTTAAAGAGCTTCAATCGTATACACGCGTGCGTACGACACTTCATACGCTCAGACATGGTGAAGCAGAAAATAATGTAAATAAAATTCTCAATAGCGACGTGGCTGTGCCTATTCACCTGACAGAAAAAGGTAAAAAAGAAGTGATCGATGCTGCCAAAAAATTAAAAAAGGCCGAGCTTTCTGTGATCGTATGCTCGCCATTTATGAGGACTCGTGAGACAGCAGAGTTAATCGCAAAAGAATTGGGAGTGACTGCAGAAATTGTTGTAGATGAGCGCTTGAGCGAACACAACATGGGCTCATTCACTGGAGTAGAAGTCGACCAATATCTAGAACAGTTTGATGATACGCAAGAACGCTACTGGAAACATGTCGGCGGAAGTGAATCATTCCATGATATGGAAAAGCGCGTTCATCAAGCGGTAAATGATGCGATTAAAAAACACCCAGGAAAAGAAATTCTTTTTGTCACTCATGGGGACGTGGTTCGCGCTATTGCACGGTATGCAAAAGGGCTCACTATAGATGAAACATTTAAGTTTAAACCTGCCTATGCTGAAGTAACAACTCATGAATTTGGTGAGCTTCCCTTACGTGATGAGCACCTCGATCTCCACAAACCCTACATAGATAATGTCATTTTAGGCTGTCCTGACTGCGGCAAAAACATGCTTCGCATTTCAGAAGTCATGGATTGCTGGTTTGAGAGCGGTGCTATGCCGTACGCCCAACTTCACTATCCTTTTGAGAATAAAAAGGAATTTGAAAATAATTTCCCCGCTAATTTTATTGCTGAAGGATTGGATCAAACTCGTGGCTGGTTCTACACGCTTCACGTAATTTCCACCATGCTCTTTAACGAGCCTGCTTTCAAAAACATTATCGTAAACGGAATTTTGCTTGCTGCTGACGGTGAAAAACTTTCCAAACGCAAAAAGAATTATCCTGATCCAAGTGTACTATTTGAGACGCACGGCGTAGATACGACGCGTCTTTTCCTCTACACCTCGACGGCACCACTTGCAGAGGACGTTCGTTTTTCAGAAAAACATGTGGAGGAGCTGGTAAAAAAGTTCACTCTCACGTTGTGGAATGCTTATAGCTTCTTTATCACCTACGCAAATATCGATGGTTGGAAGCCAGAAAAAGAGAAAAAAGGAAAGATAGAAAACAAGTTGGATGCGTGGATTTTGTCTGAGCTTAATACATTGATCAAAGAAATGACCGAGCAGATGGATGGATATAATTTATCCCGTGCCACACGCCCACTTATTGGTTTTGTGGATGCACTTTCAAACTGGTATGTGCGCCGCAGTCGACGTAGATTCTGGAAGAGTGAAAATGATGGAGATAAAGATAGCGCTTATCAAACCCTATATACCGTGCTCGTAACGGTCAGCAAACTCATTGCTCCGTTCATGCCATTTATTGCAGATTCACTGTACAAAAACCTTACGGGCGAAACTTCGGTACATCTCACTGATTGGCCAGAATTTGATAAAAAGGCAATTAATGAACCGCTGAACAAAGAAATTGCCTATGTACGAACCATTGTTTCTCTAGCGCTACGTTTGCGTTCTAAACAACTCATAAAGGTACGACAACCTCTGCAGCGACTTTCCATCGCATTGCCACGTAGCATCCCTCGCAACGTCATAGAGAGCCATCAAGACGTAATACTAGAAGAAATTAATGTAAAGGAACTGTTTTTTGCCTCAGAAGGGGAGCTTGGTGAGATGACGATATCTCCCGATGCACGCAAGATCGGTCCGCGTTTTGGTAAAACAACACAAGAAATTATCCAAGCATGTAAAGCAGGTAACTGCCGTGTGGAACCAGACGGATCTGTGGTCGTTCCTAAATCAGGAGCTGCTCAGTATACCCTGTCAGCTGATGAAGTTGTTGTTGGATATAAAGGTGCCGAGGGAATGGAGGTAGCAAGCGAAAGTGGCATGGTCGTGGCATTAAGTACCGTCGTAACTCCAGAACTTCAAGCAGAGGGTTGGGTGAGAGATATTGTCCGTTACACACAAGAGTTACGCAAAAAAGCAGCATACGATATATCTGATCGTATCTCTGTATTTATTCACGGTGATAAGGAAATTAACGATGCAGTAACACTCTTTAGTGAATTTATTAAAGATGAGACCTTAGCAAATGAGCTACAAGATAAAGGAAGCTTCGACTGGGATAAGGAAGAAAAAGTTGAAGTTGACGGCCATGAAGTAACTATTGCCATAAGAAAATAATTTATGATGAGAAAAATTATTATTGGTGTTCTACTCAATGCCCTTGCCCTCTATGGTGTTATCTACTTTCTACCAGATGAAATACGCTATACCGGCGGCATACCATTTTTTATTATAGGTGGCCTCGTCATGGGTGTTTTGAATACCTTTGTAAAACCTGTACTCAAGCTATTGAGCCTACCCATTCAGATTATAACCATTGGACTTTCACTGATGGTTTTAAATGGCATTATATTTTGGATATTCCACGAGGTTATTGACACCTTGGCAATTGATATGATCACCTTGACAGTAGCCCGCAAAAAATCGTACTTTCTAGCAGGTGTCTTATTCGGTATTATTAACTGGATAGAGCACCTGATTATACATAATAAATAGATATGAAATCCTTTCTAATGTTGTTTCAAGCAATTGTTTCTGTTCTCCTCATTGTATCTATTTTGATTCAAGAGAAGGGAGTAGGCCTAGGTATGGCTTTTGGTGGAGGTGGTGAATTTTATAAGAGCAAACGTGGAATCGATAAGGTTCTCTTTGTAGTTACTGTTGTACTGGCAGTTTTGTTTGTTGGAACTTCCATTGCCTATATTTTTGTTAAATGATTCGCTTCATCGCAAAATTATGGAGGGCATTTGCCTCCATGACTCAAAAAGATAAAATTTTTGTAGTGGCGCTTTCTTTAGTGTTTCTCGTAAATACCACACAGTATATAAACCAACATCGAAGTCGCGGTTTAACTGTAGCCGGTGAAATATATACGGAAGCATTCGTGGGTGACATAAAATTGATCAACCCGTTATTTACCGACTTCAATGATGCCGACCGAGATGTCTCTCGTTTGGTATTTTCCGGCCTAATGCGCTATGACTCAAAAGATCATAATTTCTACCCCGATCTAGCTGAAAAAATTGAACGAAAAAATAACGGCAAAGAAATAATTATTACGCTTCGCCCAAACGCGACATGGCACGACAACGTACCCGTGTCTACTGATGACGTCATATTTACATACAGAGATATAATACAGAACCAGTCATTTAGAAACCCTGTTTTGAAAAATGATTTTGCGAGTGTGAGTGTGGAGAAAATTGATGATAAAACAGTTGCATTTAAATTGCCCCAGCCAAACTCATATTTTATTTCTAGTCTCACCGTAGGAATTCTTCCATTTCATATTTTTGGAGAAAGTGATTTTGCAACTATAGAAAGATCTGGATTGAATAAAAACCCAATTGGAACAGGACCATATAAAGTGACGAGTTCTTCTATTGATGGGAAAGAAGATTATGTAGATCTAGAGGCATATGATGGATACTATGGAACTAAACCAACCATAGCTCGGATTCGACTTGTAACTTTTAAAAACGAAGAAGATCTTTTTGCTAATACTAAGTATAGTAACGGAATTGCAAAAACAACATCGCTCACGAAACCAGATGAAGATTTTGTTTTGAATGCGAATGAATACACCTATTCAGTAAATCAATTTACTGCTCTATATTTTAATACTGACAATCGACTATTAAACGTATTAAAAATAAGACGTGCACTATTTAGAACACTAAATAAAAATGATCTTGTCGTTGAGGGTGAGAAGAGGATTGATACAATTGAGTTAAAAGATAAGCAAACTGATCCTGCGTTTATTCAAGATACCGTGGCTGCGGGGAAAGTCTTTGATGAGTTGGGTTACATTAAAAGTCCTGAGGATGGTATACGACGCTCCTCAACAGGAGAACTACTTCAATTCACGATTCTTACTCACAAGAAGATTCCCGAAAGCATTGCGCTTGGACTGCAATCACAGTGGGAGAAGGCAGGAGTTAAAATACTTATTCAAAATGTTGAGCTTGATGAATATCAACGATTATTAGAGCAGCGCCGTTATGACATTGTAATTAATAAGCAGAATCTGGGATATAACTTTGATCTCTATCCACTGCTTCATTCAAGTCAGGCATATTATGAAGATCAAAAACCGGGATTAAATCTCTCTAATATTAAGAGCTTTAAAATTGATACCCTTACCGAAGCCTTGAGAAAGGAAAGTGATACTGAGTCTAAAGAAAAAATGTATGTGTCGTTATCTCAAACTGTTGCCGAGGAAGCTCCTGTCGTCTTCCTGTCCATACCTGTCTACTCATACTGGTTGCCAAAATCATATGGCGCTTTCGAGGCAAATGCTCTAAACTATCACAGCGATCGTTTTAGCAGCACACCGTATCTATTAAAACCATTAACCACTTCGTTATGAAAGTTATATTCACAGAAAGCGTGACGGGAGTAGCATCCAAGGGCGAAATTAAAAATGTTAAAGAGGGATACTACCGTAATTTTCTCCAGCCAAAGAAAAAGGCAGTTCTAGCATCAGTTAAGATGCTCGCTATGTGGGAGGAGAAACGTAAGCAGATTATGATAGAGAAGGAAGAGCTTAAGACTCAGTTTGAAGAAATGAAACGCCGTATTGGAGGCGGCCATATTCGCATCGAGAAAAAGGTCACTAAGGCAGGAACTCTTTACGGAGGTGTTAAACATTCAGATATCGTTGAGGCAATCAAAACTCATTTAAAGTTAGAGGTAGCAGCAGATTCAATCGTAATGAAGACACCTATCAAGCAAGTCGGTCAGCACGAGATTACTATCAAATTGGGCGAGGGTATTGAGACAACGCTTCCAATTGAGGTAGTATCAAAATAATGGCATCTGGAAAAATCATTGGACTCGATATTGGCACTCGGCGCATTGGTATAGCAATTACTGATGAGACGGGTGCCATTTGTTTTCCTCGAACAGTTATAGAATCTTCTGAGGAAAAACTGCTCCTTCAAAAGACCGCAGACTATATTACCAATGAGAAGGTACTACATGTGGTAGTGGGACTTCCACTCGATGAAGAAAACGAGCTTACGGAACATGCAAAATGGATTGAGAACTTTGCTCAGCACCTCGCTCAAGTTGTTCCAGGCATCATTCTCCATTATGTTGATGAATTTGGCAGTACGCGTGAAGCACAGGGTAAAATTCCACTTAAAAGAGATCGCAAAGTAAAAGGAGCCGATGATGTTCAAGCTGCCTTGATTATCTTGCAACGATTTGTGGAACAACGGGATTCAGCTCTATGAGGATTCTCTGGTGTCAGGGAGAGGATTTGAACCTCCGACCTTGGGCTTATGAGTCCCACGCTCTAACCAACTGAGCTACCCTGACATGCTTACAGTCTTGGTTGCGGAGGCCGGATTCGAACCGGCGACCTCAAGGTTATGAGCCTTGCGAGCTGCCTCTGCTCCACTCCGCGTGAAGAGTTTACATTAAAAAGACTTTAATGCAAAGCAACAAT